>JAEUIH010000159.1:4044-8150 GCA_016795105.1 Planctomyces sp. | reverse complement strand
CTCGGAGAGTGGCTGCTACTCTGCCGTCCGCACGAGTGCCATGTGTTTTTGCGATGCCGTCAAATCGCTCAGACCACGTCGGCAGGGCGTTGCGGACGGCACTCGGAGAGTGCCTGCTACTCTGCCGTCCGCAAGAATGCAGTGTGTTTTTTGCGATGCGGTGAAATCGCACAGACTCTGTAGCAAGGGCTTTCAACAAAAAAAGTCCTCCATCAAAGATGGAGGACTTTCAGTTTCTTCAAAGCGGAAAATCCGCTCTGGCAAACTTTAGACAATTCAGTTTAGGCTGCGATTGAACGACGACGACGTCGAGCAAACGCACCGACAGCAAGCACTGAACCCCAGACAGCCATTGAAGCTGGTTCCGGGACGGCTGTAGGTCCGCCGCCAACGAGAAGTCCGGCAACATCATTCCCAGCTGCTGTGCCGAATGAAAACGTCGCAGAATCGATCTGCGAATCTTCTGTTACACCTAAGACATTGAGGGTAAAGGTAACGGGACCGTGAAGAAACGGATTGTGAGGTTTGTTCCCTGCGATCGACTTATTTGCATTTAAGTAAGTATTCGTTCCGCCGTTTGGATTGCCGATGATTGTGTATGCAGGCACTTCTGCAGCACCATCCAACCCATTTAGCAGAAGTCCGCCACCAGAAGAGCTCAGTGCCCAGCCGGTGGAGACAACACCGCCATCACTAAAGGTCTTGTTCTCATACACCGTTCGCTCTTTGCCACTGCTGCTGAATAGACTACCAACAGTTTGTCCGGTACTGATGGTGAATGAGAATGCACTCAAATTTTGAATCACAGCTTCGGGGTCTACAATGGTGTTGTAGAGAACCAATGTGATCTGATTTGCCGATGTTGTTAAGTCCGCACGAGCACTCACCGGCTTTCCATCAAAACTTCCAGTTGGGTTCGTCACAAAAGTTTGAAACCCAGCTTCCGCTGACGAATTCATCAGCACTACAGCCAAACACAGACACGTTATTAAGTTTTTTGACAAAGACACTTTTATCTCTCCTGAGGAAATTGAATCACGCCCAACTTGGGCACCCAGCGTTATGACAGCAGAGCAACAAAAACACTTACGAACGAATCAGTTGCTCCCCAGTCAGTTCTGTGGCTGTCCCCATGGGAGACAACAAACGCGGTTTCCCTCGGAGTCGACAAACCCGCCAGAGCGGTGATTGCCGCGACCTGCGACTTCCGGATTTTTCCATAACTCATTGAACCTCAACAAAAATTTCTCCACGGTTGTGAAACAGTAGCCCCACAATGCTACTGCTTCGTGTCGCGATGCCTTCCGGTTGATTCAAATGCTGACTCTTGATGATTCGAACGACCCGACAGGGCTTGTTTCCCTCAATGGTCTTTCAAAAACCATGACGGAACATCCCACAGAGTCAAACCTTGAGCACCATCCGTACCTAAATTGGCTGGTTGTGGTCCCCTGATGAAAGTTTCTTTCCAATGGGGGCGGGGAATCCCTCGGGTTTCGCGAAATTTGCTGATGATTCCAGGAGTGGGGGGAATCCCGCACGCGTGGGTTTCTCGCACTAGCGCTTGCAGTTTGCAGGAAAACTGTTGAGTTTCGTATCGTTTTGAGAGGCAATTGTCTCATTTTAGTAGCAGGCATTCTCCGAATGCCGTCCGCAAGAATGCCGCTAGTTTTTTTGCGATGCGGTGAAAACGCACCGACGTGTTGCGGACGGCACTCGGAGAGTGCCTGCTACTTTTGGCAGACTCCGTCCGCAGGGCGCAGCCAACAAAAAAAAGCGGCGTCCGGTTTCCCGGATGCCGCTTTGCTTCGAAAAGCTCTCGTCTCTCTCTCGATCTCTCATCAAATACAAGTTGATTTCAGCGACTCTGAGTTCGTCTTCGTCGCAGCAATCCGCCCACCGCAAGAACCGATCCCCAGACTGCAATGGAAGCTGGTTCCGGGACGGCTGTCAGACCTTGCGGAGGTGCGTCCAGTGAGCCACCGTAAATTGATACATGGGAAATTGAATATCCCACGAAGAAGTCTTCCACAACCAAAGCATCAATGCCATTCCACTTCCCGGTGATGTCAAACAGATACCAGTTCGGCTTGGCCTTGCCGTCTTTGAGATACAAGTACGTCGGGACGTGAGTATAAATCTGCGCTGTTGCACCCGCGATTCTTGTGATTGTGGCGTTGTTGTCGTTGTT
This sequence comes from Planctomyces sp., assembly GCA_016795105.1. Classification (GTDB taxonomy): domain Bacteria; phylum Planctomycetota; class Planctomycetia; order Planctomycetales; family Planctomycetaceae; genus F1-80-MAGs062. The sequence goes on along the minus strand of JAEUIH010000159.1, from coordinate 5,959 downwards.
CGAGTATGTCGTGCTGTACGCGGCTTTGATCAGTGCATTTCCTTCTTCACTGCCACCGCGGTTGTCTTTATAGATCAAAAAGTTGTTGGGGTCGGAAACCCCCATAGCAGAGGCAATGATCGGGTTAATCTTCGCCTGACCGCTCTGAGGACCGCTGATGTAGCCGGGTGAGTGAAAATACGGCTGCGTTACCGCATTCGTGTTCCAATCCGTCCGGTTGTTGAACCCGGTCGAAACTGTAAACCCTGCTTCTGCAGTTACCGAGCACGCCAAAACACTACACAAACACCCAGCCAAAAGTACCGAATATCGAAAGAACATTAATAAAGCCTGTTGAAACCATGGACCAATTCAAAGTTGTTTTAACAGGCTCTTAACGTCTCCAACCCCCCAAAATGTTCGTGGTGAATTTGGGTGATATAAATGTAGCTTGGGCATTCCTGCCCGAGCCCACCCCTGCTGCGTCCTGCCACCACCTCCTCCCCGAATCCACAACAGTGCTCTTACCAGTGCTCGAACCAGTGCTCGTCATCACGGCGGAGCGTGATGAGTACTTTGGACCACTGCCCGAACCGGGGTTGGGACGGGCAGGAATCCCCGTCCTACGTTTTTCTCAAAATGGGAGTGGTTTGTCTGCAATAAAACCCGTGAAAATGAAGTATTGCGCACATCTGTATAGGATCTGATAGAAAGAAAATCATTTTGAGAGGCCGGATTTCAACGAAGATCCTTAATCGCAGGGGTGTAAGGGTAGTAGAGACCGTCGCGTGTGCGACTGAGGGTTTTTATCGGTCGGATTTTTGGTCGTCGACTACCAATGCCCATTCTCAAAAAAGACATCGATCTCTGGCCCACGAATCTGCTGTCATTTCAGCCGGATCCGGAAGGCGTGAATCGCCGTTGGTTTGCTTTATTCGTAAAGCCAAACCACGACAAGGTGTTGATGAGAAAACTGCTGACGCAGGGCAAGAAGTACTGCGCGTTTCTGATGCCACATTCGGGCAAGACCCCCGGCGGCAGAAAGACTCTGTCCTACAAACCCCTGTTTCCGGGCTATGTGTTTCTCTTCGGAAATGACACCGATCGCTACGACGCGGTCTGTACCGATTCCGTCTTGAAGACACTCATCATCCCGGATCAACTCAGCCTGCACCAGGACCTGAACCGAATCCAGTCCGCGATACTCGCCGGATACCCCATCGGCCAGGCTCAGGAAATCGATCCCGGTCGGCTGGTCAAAATCGTCTCGGGACCACTGTCCGGTTTCACGGGCAAGTGCGTTCAGCGAGCCGGCAAATCACGCCTCATCCTGAATCTCTCCTTCATCCAGCAAAGCGCCTGGGTCGAAGTCGAAGATTCCCTGATCGAAGCCATCTAGTAGAACGATTGCCCTCAATCGTTCAAACGCGCTGGCCTGCGTTTCCACTGCGGTGCAGAATCGCATGCAGTGCAGGCATTTTCACCACGAAGCAATCGCAGGCAGGACTCGCGCTTTGACCACGGAAGACGCGGAAAATACGAAAGAATCGTAGAAGTGCCCGATTGTGTTTTCTCGAGTGGTTCGAGTATTTTGTGGTTACCAATCATGCTGGCCACACGCTGGGTGCGATCGGAATCAACTCACTGCCATCCTCGATGCGCAAAATACTAGCACCAAATAACGTACGCAACTCACCGTTTAAAATCTTTGCGGCTCGAAAAGAATTCGACTGTTCGTAGTACGAAAGAATCGCACCGGTACTCGATTGTTCTTTTCCGTGTCGTCCGTGTATTCCGTGGTTACCAATCGCCTCGCATGCCAGGGGCGTGCTCGGGCAGGAATGCCCAAGCTACATTTAGCCTTGCAAGTCCATTTCTTCGAGAACCATATCGGCGTCGCTCCAGAGTTCCGCAAGATCGTTGCCTGTGAAGACCA
>JAEUIH010000159.1:1736-2593 GCA_016795105.1 Planctomyces sp. | reverse complement strand
TTACTGGTTAAAGTCACCAGAAGAGACGTGCTGAGATCCTCTGTATTTCGAGTCACTGTTCCGATCGCTGCGTTCACTCCGGCATTCTCAGCGACACTCGACTTGTTCAAAGTTACCGCAAGTCGCAGGGAATCATTGTCCGTGACATTGACTGTATTTGACGCGGATTCATATCCCGTTGCCGCGACAGTAAATGTTACTGTTTTTGTACCATCGACCAGAAGGTCATCAACGGCATCAATAGAGAATGTGACAGCCGCACTACCAGCCGGGATCACAACAGTGGCTGGAGCTGTGGCTTCCGAGGAGTCGTCTCCGGTAATGGTCACAAGCAACGCAGAGCTGAAATCCAGGCCGTTACGCATCACAGTCGCGGTAGCTGCATTTGCACCTGCGTTTTCTGCAATACTGTTCTTATTAATCAGTAGCGTCAGAGACAGAAGATCATTGTCTGTGACCTGAATGATGCCAGTGCCAGACACATAACCTGGTGATGCAACTTCAATGAGAGACGATTGAGTTCCGTCCACAATTGCATCTTCAATGGCTCGAATCGCAAACGTTGCGGACGCCTGTCCAGCCGGAATTGTAACGCTTTCAGACACACTGACTTCGGTTGTGTCTGTGCTGCTCAATGTTACGACCAGATCGGAACTCAGGTCTGCATTGTTTCGAGTCACAGTTCCTACTGCGGCATTCGCACCATCACCTTCAGAGATAGTTGATTTGGTTGTGGAGAATGTGAGTGCAAGGACATCGTTGTCCAGAACAGAAACCGTAGAAGAACCAGATGAATAGCTGGCCGCAGCCGCAGTGAAGCTGACTGTTTGGGTTCCATCAACGATCGAATCATCAAC
>JAEUIH010000159.1:0-1471 GCA_016795105.1 Planctomyces sp. | reverse complement strand
GCCGTGAAGGTCACAGTTCGCGATCCATCCACAATCAGATCATCAACGGCCGCAATGGCAAATGTCGCCGAGGCCTGTCCGGCAGGAATGACAACGGTGGCGGGAACAGTGGCTTCCGATGTATCACTGCTGGTGAGTGTGACGGTCAGAGCAGCACCAAGGTCTTCAGCGTTGCGAGTAACGGTCCCGGTGGCTGCATTTGCTCCTGCGGTTTCGGCGATCGACGATTTGTTGCGGGTAACAGTCAGTCGGAGAGTATCGTTGTCGGTGACATCGATAGAGCGAGTACCGGCCGTGAAACTGGTGGCGGATGTGGTGAACAGAACGGCTTTGGTTCCGTCTACGAGAGCGTCATCAACGGCATCGATGGCGAATGTGGCAGATGATTGACCTGCCGGAATGGTGACAGTCGCCGGAGCTGTGGCTTCCGACGTGTCAGCACTGGTGATCGTGACCGTCAGTGCGGAAGTCAGGTCAGCCGTATTTCGAGTAACCGTCCCGGTGGCCGCATTGGCTCCTGCATTTTCTGCGAAGCTGGTCTTATTGAGTGTCAGTGTGAGTGTAGCTGCGTCGTTGTCAGTCACATCCAGCGAAGCTGCCCCTGCAACGTAACTGGTGGCAGTCGCAGAGAAAGATGCGGTTTGAGTTCCATCGACCAGAGCATCGTCCACGGCGTCGATCGCAAATGTTGCGGATGACTGACCAGCAAGAATCGTGACGGTCGCGGGGACAATGGCTTCAGACGTGTCACTGCTGGCCAACGTCACGACCAACGCGGAACTCACATCCGCACTGTTACGCGAGACCGTGCCGGTCGCCGCATTTGTACCTGCGTTTTCGGCAAACGAGGCTTTGTTGAGACTCACGGTGAGTGTGAGTACGTCGTTATCGGTGACATTCAGCGAAGACGTTCCGGCTGTGTAACTGGATGCAGCACCAGTGAAGGTCACGGACTGTGATCCATCGACGACAAGGTCGTCGATCGCAGCGATCGTAAACGTTGCCGATGACTGTCCTGCCGGGATAACCACAGTTGCCGGGACTGTTGCTTCGGAAGTGTCACTGCTGGTGAGCGTGACAGTCAAAGCCGCACCGAGGTCTTCGGCATTGCGGGTGACCGTTCCAGTTGCGGCACTTGAGCCTGCGTTTTCCGCGAAGGACGACTTATCGAGGCTGACTGTCAGTCGGAGGGTATCATTGTCGGTGACATCAACGGACCGAGTTCCAGCGGTGAAGCCAGTGGCTGAGGTTGTGAACAGGACTGCTTTGGTTCCGTCGACGATTGCATCATCGACGGCATCGATCGCAAATGTTGCGGACGACTGACCCGCCGGGATGACGACCGTTGCCGGAGCGGTGGCTTCGGAGGTGTCTCCACTTGTGATGGTGACTGTCAGAGCTGCAGAAAGGTCTGCAGTGTTGCGAGTGACCGTGCCTGTCGCAGCATTTGCTCCGAAGTTTTCTGCAAAGC
>JAEUIH010000158.1 GCA_016795105.1 Planctomyces sp. | reverse complement strand
TCTGTGTTCCGTTCCGGACCATGGGGCAAAAGTTGAACCAGAAACCTTCAGAGATTTGCATGGGTTACGGCTCAGATAACTCACCGTGATATCCGCTGGAACAATGAGACCCGTTGAAGACTTGCCTCCGCCGTCAGAACGAAATACGGTGGCTATATGGCGAAATTCAGGATTCCAGACCCCAGTCACAATTGGCCGACGCACCGACAATTGGTGTTGCCCACTTTCGCAGTAATCTTCACCGTAACGATCTGGTTTTGGGTTGAAGCCGAGGTTTTTGAACTGCTGCTCGGTCTGCTGCTCGTGGTTGTGGTGACCGGCCGAACCGCCTGGTCGAATCAGGCGTCCCCTGCGAACCTGTCGCTGCTGGAACTCCCGTTTGCATTGGCACGGGACGTGGACACATTCGCCCGCTATCAGTCCATGTCGGAGTCATTGGTACGAATCAGTCGAACGCTTGACCCGATTTACCGTGAGCTGGCTCTGGAATCACTGGACGACGCCAATCGCCGTGTCAACACGCTGGCCGATGGACTCCTGATCTTCGAAGGTACGGAGACTTGGCGTCTCGTGTATGAGCGGTTACTGCGAAGTCCCGGCTTGTATCAGTATCGTTCGGTTGCCTGGGTTCAATCGACAGCCTACTGGCAGGATGAGCCCGGCCGAAAAAGCATGGCCGTCAACTTCGAACTTCAGAAATCCGGAAGTGTCTCAATCGAGCGTATTGTAATTGTCGCTGATGAACTGTGGCCGGTTGGGGACGTATGGCCGTCTGAAACGCTGCGTCAGTGGATCCACGAACAACACATGCGTGGCATTCGAATCAGTTTTGTCAGAGTCTCTGCGATAGCATCGGAGCAGGAGCTGCTCACAGATTTCGGTATCTATGGTTCCCGGGCCGTTGGCACACAGGAACTGGATGAGCACGCCAGAACAGTTCGCTTTCGGTTGCACTTTGATTTCAGCTCTGTGGCGGCAGCCGAAGAACGCTGGAATCGTCTAGCCGTGTACTCAGAATCTTTCGCAAGTTATCTGGATCGGTACGAAATGACCGACTAAAGTGATCCTGTACCCGAGTCAATTGGTTTGGCTCGGCAGAAAGTACAGGCTTGCGACCGCTCCTTTATCTGGATACGGCGCGGCTGGGCCAGACCTTACCGGCCGCACGAGATGCACAAATAGACTTCGTTCGACTGACGGCCGAAGAGCCCTCAACGCTGTACTTCGAAGAATTCCTGAGACACGGCTACAACTGCTGGCCGAATTCCTACCAGAGCCGGTTCACTGCCCTCAGAACTTGGGGCGGCATTCGAGGACTCAAGCAGTCGCTCCACCAATTGGCCGGTGCCCCCGAAGACGGGAATGTGTTGCTCGCCAGTCGGTCGCTATCGTTGGTGCAGTTGGTGGCTCGCAGCATGTTTCAGACCTGTCGTCACCTTCTGACAACGGACCTGAGCTGGCCCACATATCAGGATACTGTTTCAAGGCAGGCATTGGCGGCAGGTGCTCAAATCACAACGGTCCCGCTTCGCGATGCGATCTTCCGAGAAAGATGGACTGCCGGCGATGTGGCGGCATTTCTGGCCAGGTTATTCGCTGAGAGCGGATGTGACGGGCTATTCCTGCCGGCCGTGGACCATTTGGGAGTTCGCATCCCTGTTCGAGCCATCGTCGAACAAATCCGAAACACCAGTCACCTGCAGTTTGTTCTGGTCGATGCAGCTCAGGCATTTTGTCATGTACCAATCGAAGACAGTCTGGCCGTGGCCGACTTTGTTGTCACCGGGTGCCACAAATGGATGCGAGCCGGTCAGCCTATGGGAGTCGGATTCTTTGGCCGAAATGGAACTCAGCGAATCATCAGGGAAACTCTGCAGGAAAACTGCGGGGATGGATGTGACCTCGACCCGTTGCTGATCTTCACGGAACAGCTCGATGGAGGACACCTCAACGGGCACAGTGAGACCGTGAATCTGGCTCCGCTGTTTTCCGCCAGGGCGGCGGCGGTGGAGCAGCTCCGGCGTCGCAATCAGTTTTCAGCCAACGCTGATGATTCGCTCCAGTCTGACAATCCTGTTGGTTTCACGATGCTGGATTTGCCTGCGGAGCTCCGTCACTGGATTCCAATTCAGCCGCACGAAACAATGAGAAGTCGCATTACTCTCTTCGCCAATCAGGTGCCCGTTCGAACTTCGGATTCGGCCGAGGAACCTCGACGGGAATGGCTCAATCATGGCTGCGTCGTTACGGGCTATGACAATGGCTGGGTTCGAGTATCGCCGCCACAGGAAATTGCAGTGACCTCGTCAGTTCCCATGCGTGCGATGAAAGTGCCACAGTTCTCGGTATTTCGCCATTGAGTTCCTTCGTTTGAGATCAGTCTGTCTCGCAATCGTCATTCGCATCTCCGGTAGAAAACAAACTTGGGCGTTACCCTTCGGGCCCGGGTTGCTGCGGGCTCCGCATTCGCTCGGTCCGGCAAGCCGGACTGCTTGGCACCCTGCGCATCCCTAACGCGAACGTTGTTCACATCTCAGTGTTACCTGTCACTCCGTGTCGGTAAGACTCGCGTCGGAGACACGAGCTACAAAGCACAAACAGGAGTGCGTTCGTTTGAAGTCCTGATTTTATCACGACGTCAAGGTCCGCTCCCGCCGTTGGCGTCCGCTGCTGCTTTCGCTCTGCGAAAGGCTCCACCTTGACTTGTCGTGCAGTCAGGACTCGATGCCAACGCTGGCATCAATGGCTGCAGCAAGCCGCTGCAGTTCACAAAACAGAAACAAGCAAATGGAGGAACGGAATCATGACAATCAGCAAGACCAGGAAAGGAGCACGGTACAAAGACATATTCATCCGCGAGGTCCGAGCCAACTATCAGCAGACAACGTCAATGCTCTTCACGATCAAAGGACCGAACGACGTGGCCGACTTTGTCAGGTCAGTCCTGACCGACAACAGTCGAGAACACTGCGTCGCCCTGTATCTTGACGGAGCCCATCAGGTTGTCAGCTACTCGATCATCTCCATCGGCACAGCCAACATGTCGGTCGTACATCCACGAGAAGTCTTCCAGCGAGCCATTCTCGCGGGAGCCATCTCCATCATCATCGCCCACAACCATCCCTCCGGAGTCCTCACCCCCAGCGACGAAGATCACAAAGTCACACGACGACTGAAAGAAGCCGGTGAAATCCTTGGCATCAAACTGCTGGATCACCTGATTGTCACAGACGTGGCTCACCACTCACTCAACGATTAACAGCGACGTCAGTCGTTTCGGCACGACTTCGCAAGCTCAAGCCTGAGAAACTCGCGGCCCTCAGGTGATAGCAATTTCTGCCGCTGATTCTCAGTCCATTTCGACTGAAGATACTTTTTGTCAAATTCTGCCAGCGCATTCTCCACCGTCAAGTGAGCAAACGTTGTACGAATCCAGCCGATTGATGCGGCAACACTTTGTTGGAACGAGTAGTCCTCCCGAAACAGCAAGGCACGCAGTTGTTGAGTTCTTTCCTCAATCGTCAGCTGTTCAGCGATGTCTGGCGACAGGAGTTGCAGCAGCAATGCCACATACTGTTGAGCGTTGATTGCGGAACAGACGATCGTGTTGCCATCGCCATTCGGAACCCGAAGTGGAGATGTCGATGTGATCACCTTCGGGTATAGGCGAGTGGCTTCGTCATCGGTAAACTTCAAGCCCGTTGAATACCGCCATTTGTAGCTGCCGTTTCCATCAAAGAACACGACTGCGGCATTTTGAAGTCCAAGTTCAGTCGTCATGCTGACAATACGGCATGCTGCCATAATGGGTGAGACATTAGCTGCATTTGCCAGACGTTCAATTCGCTTAGCGTCAATGGGCAAGGTCTGACCAAGGTACGCTCGCGCTCGCTCGTTCGGAATCAGAAGTTCGCTGGCCAGTTGATCGGCTGCTTTTTCGTCGGCTGTGACGGATCGAAATGGTTCTCGCAGAACATCCGGACGAGTTCCCTGAATCAAGTGGGCCAGCTCGTGGGCAAGTGTGAATCGCTGCCGAGTCGGAGCAGAAGTGGCATTGATTCGAACAACGGACACCTCGCCTCTGCGAACACACCAGCCTTCGCAACCACTCAGGATGGAGAACTCAACGCGAGCATTCAATCGTTTCGCTAAGGCCTCGGGGCCCTGAGGGAAGGCACTCGCAGAAAGTGCCAACGCCTGTTCACGGGATATCACAGCACTGTTGACTTCAGCGGAGCGACATTCAGCAGCGAATGGATATCGCCAATCAACAGCTGCTTCGTCGAATCGTCCATCGCGGAAAGATCATCAAGCCGAAAGTTCAAATCGATATCTGGATGCAGCTTCATCAGGAGATAGAGTCGTCGATCCAAGTCGCCGAGAGGCATATTGAAATCATCGGACGACGTTGGGTCCATTGCATCTGGCAAGTCGGACCCACCGACGACCGAGATTGAGTCGTTTGAAAGTCGATTGGATTTTGCCATCACAACACTCCGCATTCTCTCAGCCGGCTTTCAGCATCCGCATCGGAAAGCTCGTAAAGTACATCACCCGTTTTCGGGTCTAACACATTTGTTGGTTTGAAGTTTCGTTTCAGGTAGAAATCGACATTCGCAACCGGGAACAGGTTCACGCGTCCACCGAACGTGTAAAACCAGCTCTCAGCAACAGCATACCTCAGCAGTGCGTTGCCAACACCTCGAAACCGAGGCGCCTGCACAAGATATTCTCTGTTTGCCGGTGCCGATGCAATCCTGTCGACAAAAATGGCCTTTTTTGCCGGTTCCAGAGCGGAATTCACGCCGACTCGATAAACCAACGCCCCCTGAAGTCGACCGTCAGGCGTCTGCAAACCAACTGCAAACCTCCCGGGTTTACGCTGGTCTCGGGAGAGCAAGGCCACCCAATCCCAGTCGTAGTCTGGCTCCTGCTTCGCTTCGTCGGGCAGCGGAGTCTCGGTCCACCAGTTTGGTTCTACCCAATCGTGGCAAAGATACTTCACCGATTCTCGCGACAATGCCACGACAGCCGCTTCAACGTTGATTCCAGCCTGGCAATCAAACAGCCAAACAGTTTTTGGGACCTCCATGTAGCAGTCGTTTCGTCAAATTGTTCAAGCGAAATCCGTTTGTCGTTCAAATCCGTCAAGGCGATGCTTGATAAATATTGGAGCGGTGAAATTCAAGGCGACAAAGTCCTGGATCGCCTTTACGTTGCCGATCCGTGCGACACAACAGTGGTATCTGATTGGATTTCCTTGTTGGGCAGATAGAGGGTGCCGGTATTCCTATGTACCTCCACTACAATGCTGAGTTCCACCACCTTCATGATTGTATGCCGTCATCCTGACTGGTACCGTTTCCGCAGAAGCGTTTGTCGTAAAATTTCCATTCAGCAGAGTGCCGCGAGAATTCTCCTGCCCTGTGTCCCGAAACGAAGCTCAAACACGATTCGATCTGATCGACCCGGCACTCTTTGAGTGCGGCTGGGAGCGTTCGGACATTCGAATTGAGGAAACGCTTCCAGCGGTAGACATTGTTTACGGGAAGGGGCGGAGGAGGCCGAAGGGACGGACTGACTACGTTTTGCGTCGCCCTTTGGAGCCAGGCACGGAGCCAATGCCGTTGGCGATCATTGAGGCAAAGCGTGAAAAGCTGCCGCCAGAACATGGTTTGCAACAGGGGCGAGAATACCGGACAGGCCACCTTCATCATGTGCCGTTCATTTTCTCTTCGAACGGGCACATGTTCGTTGAGTACGACGAGGCCGCTGGCATCACATCGGAAGCAAGGCCGATGTCAGAGTTTCCGTCCCCAGATGAGTTAATCCGCAAGACACTCGAACGTCGCGGTCTGCCTCAGGATCGAAATTCTCTGCTTGCTCTTCTCACGCCATATGCTCAGGGACGTGATCATCTCCGATATTATCAAGACGCCGCGATTCGGTCGGCCATCGAGAGAATCATTCAGCAACGAGCTGCGGGAAAATTACCGCGTGTCTTGTTGTCATTGGCCACCGGAGCTGGGAAAACGCGAATCGCCGCAGCGTTTCTGAAACGAATGTTTGATGCAGGTCTGATGGGACGGGCACTTTTCGTTTGTGATCGGACGGAACTGAGAGACAACGGTCTCGGTGATTTCCAGGCTGCGTTTGGTAACGACGCCGCAGAAGTCAGCACCAAGGAGCCACAGAAGAATGCACGGGTCCTGATTGCCACTTACCAGACACTGGACCATTCACCTCGACGTGACCGTGAAGGTGACAAGCCTCAGGACGATGCTGACCCGAACTTTTTCAGCAAGCACTATCCTGCCGACTACTTCGACATCATCGTGATCGATGAATGTCACCGATCGGCATGGGGCGACTGGTTCATGATTCTGGAACAGAATTCCAACGCTATTCAGGTGGGCCTGACAGCAACTCCGCGAGAAATCAAGCTCCCCGAGTGCAAAGATGCGGAGGTTCAAGCTCAGGTCGAAAAAGACAAGCGACTGCTGGCTGACAATCTCAAGTATTTTGGCGAGGCGGCTTACGAATACGAATACATGCAGGGAGTTGCCGACGGATATCTCGCACCGGCATCTCTCGAAACCTACGACTTGTTCCATGATGGGCATATTCAGCCGGAAAGGCTGCGAGGTGTGCAGCGTGCGGATGTTCAGGGGAAGCGACTATCAAATGCACTGACTGGCCAACGTGTCAGTGCCAATGATGTCCCAATGCAGAGCAAACCGAGTGCTCTTGAGGCGAAGCTCATTCTGCCCGAGAGAGTTCTGGCGATGAGCGAACATCTCTTTGAGAGACTTCTGGCCAACGGAGATGACGATCCGATTCAAAAAACGATCATCTTCTGTGCCGGTGACCATCACGCGGACCTGATCGCCAATGAAATGAACAACCTCTACAGCAAGTGGTGCAAGGCTCACGGGCAGAAGCGGATTGCGACCTATGCCTTCAAGTGCATGTCATCGTCCAATGGACAGGCATTGATCCCGGAGCTGCGAACCAGGCAGCGATCCCACATTATTGCCACCACAAAAGATCTGCTGACCACCGGCGTCAACGTACCGTGCGTGCGGAATATTGTCTTCTTTCGCTACGTTCAGTCGCCAATCCTATTCCATCAGATGGTCGGTCGGGGGACTCGAATTGATGAACCCGACAAGCTGATGTTCAGGATCTATGACTACACGGGTGCCACCGCGTTGTTTGGCTCCGATTTTGTTACGAAGGCATCGTCGGATAAGAAGTCCGACCCGGACGAGGTTGCTGAAGATCCACCGACTGGTCCGCCGCCAACGCCACCGACTCCGAATCCGCCGATCAAAGTCAAAGGCACGATGATCCGTGTGGAAGACGCGGGGCAGTTCAATCTTCTCGATGTCAATGGCCGACTGACTCGCGTAACGCCGCAACAGTATCAGATGAAGCTGGTTGAACAACTAACGACCATGGTTCCATCGATTGTGGATTTTCGAGAACGATGGTTGGAAGCCACTCAACGACAGGAGATGTTGGAGCAACTGACTTCCCAGGGGTTGCTCCCAGAGAAACTGCGAGAAGCGTCGCACATGGATGACTACGATCTGTTCGACGTGATTGCCGCAGTCGCATACGGCATTGAGCCACTAACTCGAAGTGAGCGAGCAGCTCGGTTTGGCGACTTACTGCCGGACTGGATGTTGACGCTGCCACAACCGACGACCCGAGTTCTGAAGGCTGTTGTGCGGCAGTTTGAGCGAGCTGGGACCGAAGCTCTGGAAACCGGTGAACTATGGAGTGTCGATGAAATCCGACAGGCGAAAGGCTTGTCAGCTCTTCGACTAGGAGGCAATCCGGCTGAACTCATGCGACGAACGAAGGAGACGTTGTTCGCAATATGAAAACAAAAGGAATTGGAAAGCCACCCGAGGAAACAGCTATGAAGCGAACTCCCCTTGGTGATGTTTTGCTCGATATCCAAGCTGGAAAATGCCTTAGCTGCGAAGAACGCCCTGCATCGTTAGAGGAATGGGGAGTGCTGAAGGTCAGTGCATTAACCTGGGGCGAATTTCGTCCATGGGAAAACAAGGTCCTTCCAGCGGGTTTCGAAGTGCCACCGGACCTCGAAGTTAGGTCAGGGGATTTGCTGATTTCTCGCTCCAACACAACTGAATTGGTCGGGGCTATTGCGCTTGTCGGCGCGACCCGATCACGGCTGATGTTGAGTGACAAGACTTTACGCCTTGTTCCAAAACGCGATGTAGTCTCTCCCGAGTACTTGGAATATGCGCTGCGGTCGCCCGCATGTCGCGATT
>JAEUIH010000157.1 GCA_016795105.1 Planctomyces sp. | reverse complement strand
TTCTGAGCCATCGCTGGGTCCCTTTCTAAAGCTCAGAATAAGAGATTATACTGTCCCTGGAACCTGCAGCACCCCAACCTTCTTCAAAGACCTTCGGGAGATCCTGCCTATTCAACACAAGAATCCTTAGATTCTGTGGAACGTCGTCGAAACGTTCCTGGAGCCAAAGCACTACGAATATGTGCCGAATTGAATTGTTTCGAGGAATTGCAACGGAGGTCTCAGGACCGATGATGTGGAGATAGTTGTCGACGCCGGAAAACGCATGCGTCGTAAGTGCGCCCGGGAATTCCGGATGTGGGATCACCCTTGTGGTCCACCACACTGGACTGAAGAGAACACCATTATCGTCTTCGCATGCAAGGTAGAACGCCAACGGATAGAGCATCTTTTCCACATCATCCGGAGAGCTTCTCTCGGATCCAAAACTCTTGCCATCCACAGAAGCCCAGACGCGCTTCGCCTCAGTGACTGGCTCTACGAGACGAAGCGGGACCGTGGCAAATGGAGTGACAATACGTTCTGCGCCAGGATATGGAGGAGCAGAGTCTTGATCACTGGCCTGACATAGAATGCAACAGAGAAAATAAAGAACAACCATAAACACCTCGGCATCTGATTGCATTGCATGTTTCGGCTCACAATTCGGGCGTAGCTGTGGTCTGGCTCGGCCCGAATTGACAGTACAGCAGTCTTGTAGTGTTACACGATGAATTCGGCCTGTCTAGATCTCGATGCCGTTGTCTTACAGGACCTCGCGGTCTTGGGAGCCGTTAGACTCGTGAGACACTGGCGAGACAAGACCGTCATGACCTTGGTGTACCCGAGTTTCCCGCTGCACACCGCTCATCGCACGAGGAATCAACCGGTTAGCAGTTCGTCATGGACCCAATCACAGCCCGGCCTATCAGCAGCCCTTCGAACATACAGAGCTTGAGACACACGTCCACAAACAAACCTCCCATCGCGCCTCAGCGTAAACAGCCCTCCGGGATTCTCAGCAATTCGGCCAACCAGCCAAGAAAGAGTTCAAAAAACCGACAGGCTCGATTCTGCAAAAACTACGACATCAACTCGCCCCGTATCAATCTACTTCCTGACATCAACGTTGGAACTATCGTGTGCAGAAATTGGAAACACCGGACCATGAAGCGATTCCTCTTCATCGGGACTGCCGTACTCAAATTTCTCAGTTCGTTTGATACCCTCAATCAAGTCGGTATCAGTCGAGGCAGTAAGCGGTGTGTTCCACCAACCACAGTACCAAGTCAATGGAAAACCAAACACTGAATAGTGGGAGACCATTGCAAGCGGTCGATAAATCCATAGATCAGCAGGGGCCACATGGAAATATGCATACGAAAGACATCCAACTGGCCCAATGCTCAGGATGTATACACACCAAACAAAAATTGCTTCTGCGACCAAAAATCGCATGCGACGTCCATTAAAAATGCGATAATTGAACGCAGAAGAGAACATAAAACACCATACACCTGTCTATACGAGTATAGCTATTATGGCGGTTGGGATAGCGAATGAAAATACGGCTTTTGGATGCCTACAGCGACCACTCCATTTTCAATCTGATAGCAACTCCACTGGTGCAGGGACTCAAGTGTGCCGTTGGCAGTAAGGCTGGGGATCGGATCTCTCGTGAATCCAATAGCAACTTCTCTCTCTTGACTTACAACATCAACTCTAACGGGTGTTCCACTGATGTCGATCGTTACACATTGTAGAATGGAACCTCGATTCCACAAATCTAATTCGCGCTGAAATAGTTCTCTATAGACAGGATCTTTGGGTTTATTTGAGATTAGAATCGCTAAGAGGGCAGCGATTGCCAGACCGACTGCGAACACGAGTACATCGCGACTGGGTAGTTTCAATTTAGAATCTATCACTGCATAACTGGCTAGGGTTCCACTGAACGCCATAAGGACAAGTTCCGCAATAAACTCAAAGACGCATAAGAATCAAGCTGTCCCATATCTGACTCCATTAGAAGATAGACTGCATAGGCAGGCTGTTTGATGGTATTCTGGAAATAACATGTTTATAGATTCCAATTAACTGTTTCATCATCATAGATCACATAATCGCTCTCACTTCGCGCAGCTCACAGATCGCTATTGTTGAGATCGTTCAGTCAACTAATATGCCGCCCGTCTGCCGATGCTCAAAGCAGCGATAGCTCTCGCTGTCTATAAGAAATAAATAGCAATCGCCTCCAGTGAGCTTGCTAAACAGATATCCCTGCCGAACTTGCTTAGGCGTCGAACTAAAGCCCGGCCACGTGGATTCGCGGAGGATATATTCTACACGGTTGACGTCATCTCCCCAACGCGCCAGTTCATCGATCTGGTCCGGTGGCGTTACTTCGCCAAATGAAGCCGATATTTGGAGCACTCGAAAGCACTCTTCCAGTGATGAACACTTGAAGGACGCATACCAAAGGTATCCACCAGGACCTCCGCCGTCCAGGATCTCCCAGTCAGCGTGATCCTCAGGGATTAGCTTGGCGTTGCTCGATGTGGGTAGCCATCGATGTTCTTCCAAGTACGCTTTTCGGGCACCCGTTCCAGTGACAGTTTCTGCCACGCCTTGAAAGAAGTGCAATGGATTCTCCTGGAGCCACGATTGCACTTTCATAAAGCTGAAGATGAAGAATAAAACCGCCAGCAAACATGCCAAGGGAATTGCACGTCGATTGATCCACCGCAGAAAAGTCCACTGCCCCATGAATTCACCTATTCACTTACAAGCCAATGGGATCAAAACGCCAGCGCCACCGCGCCGCCCCATCAAACTCAACCAGCACCCAGCCTTAATCGCTGCCACTATCGCACCAGAAAAAAGCCGCCGCCCAAAAAATTCAACCGAGCACCACTACGCGCCCTCGGATAAAACGGTCACTCCCATTGCACCGACTCCTTCCGGAACATCCTGCTGGCGAAATCCACTTCTCAAGTGGAAAACAGCCGGGAAGAATCCCGAACCTCCACGATCGACTCACTTCTCAATTCAGCTCAATTTCATCACCGCAGAATGGGATTGCACCCTATTCAGAGAGAGGTAATTGATTGAAATCATGCCTCACCTGACCGCCATGCTCAATTACTACAACCAGATTGCCGGAAAACCTCGCAATAGGCAGAAGTTCGAAACGTGCAAGGACTCTACCAGTATTGTCGACTACCTGAAAATCTCCGCGGAAGTACGCGTAAGGCCAAATAAATGTATCTAGTCCGTTGTCTCCACTCAGACGTCCACCGTCATAAGTGCGCTCCATGTGACCAGCTTTGCTGTCTAGTGAAACAGTAATTGGATAGACTGGCTGCGGGGCCGTTGGGTCGCGATTTATAAGTACGATGCGATTTACGTCCTGGGGATTGAAAACGTAGTAGACTACCCGCAACACGTACCCTGCAATCAAAATCCAAGGCAGTGGGACCATGAACCGCTTCATGCCTAGAACGGAACGTACTTTTTTGGGTGTTTGCATTCCTTCAGCCATCGACATCCTCCATTCTCCACTTCTGCTGGACATCGTTCGCAATGACGATAAGAAATTCCAGAGTCATTCGCTCGCATAAACAGTGAGTAACCGGAACCACTTAGCAAGATATCACACAAGCTGTTTCGGTTGATCCGCCGTGGAGAATCAAGAAGTAGCCTTCCAAGTTCGTATCCGGCCACGTCCCACGGCTTGTCAAATCCCTGTGCCTTAGTCGGGCCAACCAATTGCGCTAATTCTGCTAAGAGGTTGGCGGAAGTGTCAAAAAATCCGTGAAGGCGCATCCAGTATCCAAACATAATGTTCCCGATGAAATGATCGTGAACGCAGATGCCGCAAATATTGTAGGAGTCCATGCATTTTTTTGTGGGGCAGAACTTGAGCACACCATTCTCTTCAAAAACTTCACTTGTGATCCCCGTCCAATCAAGATTGAATCCAATCTTGGCCATGTGTTCCCAACGTATATACTGGCGGTACCAATAATGGTGCGCGAGTGAGGAGTCCCAGGCTTTTATGTGCTTGTTCCAGAATGTATCTGCGTAGTTCAGCTCGGCGGCAAGAATCCCGTCTGCAACCGGCCCGCAGTAGTGTTTTTCTTCTATGCAAATCAGGCCACTCGGATCATAGTTTTCCAGAGATCCATTCAGTCCATAGATGAATCCCCACCCTTGAGGAAAACGAAATAGCGGATCCACACTGACCCATCGCGCGATGGTGGGCGCATACATCCGTGCCCTGACATAGATGAGTCCGGTTGTGGAGTCCGTATAGTACCCAGACCGTCCGACCCATCGAAAGGGGTTGACGGTGGATCCGGTGCTGGAGACGGCATTTCCCCAGGCATCGAAAAGGTAGGTGTCCGTGGTGGCTCCGGCGGTGCTGGTGAGCAGTCGCGTTGTGCCCAGTGCATCGGCGTGCAGGAAGCTGGAGGTGCTGCCGCGTCGCTGGCTGAGGACACCGCCAACTGCTGCGGTTCATTGGTGTAGACCGCCTGAGTCGCTCCTGTGCCATCCAGTTCAGAAATCACACAGTCGTTCACCGGGTCCCAGACAAAGGTTGTCGTCGGCATCCTCAGGGCTCCTGAATCTTCGTGCTGCAGTTGTCAACATTGCAAATTGTTACGGGCTTGGTTCTGGTCGTAGATTTCGTTTGATTCTGCCTGAATTGTCATCGCAGCAGTCGTGAATTGGTACACGATGAATTCGAACTGTCGATGTCGCTTTAGCTCGCGGCCGCTGTCTTGCAGTACCGTGCCGTCCTTGGAGCCGTCAGTCTCCAGCGCAACGTGCTGGACCAGTACCGTCATGACTTTGGTCTGCCCGAGTTCCCCGCCCACACCGTTCATTGCACGAGAAACCGACACGTTAGCAATTCGTCACGGAGCAGAACACAACTCGGCCATCAGCAATCCTTCGAGCGTTCAAATTTGCTGACGCGCGTCCACTTGTGTAACTCCCATCGCATCTTACGTGAACAGCCCACCGGGATTCTCAACAATTCGGCCAGCCGGCCAGGACAGACCTCAAATCCCTTCACTCTCAATTCAGCCAAAACTACGACATCAAGTCGGCCCGTAACAGGTAACAAGACGAACCAGCAGATCTGAGTGCACCTACTACTTACTTTTTTTTAGAATCTACAGCCATCACATAACATGTGCCTGAAACCTGTTGGATCTCCGCGTTTCTGAACACTGAGTTCTTCGACAACACGCTCGGATCCCCGAAAAAAATCGATCGCCATTGAGTGTTAGTATCAATCCCCACAGATTTTGCACAGGAAGAGAAGGGCCAGGATTGCACAATGGGTGTCCGACAGCTATCAATGCAAATGGAGTGAATTTTACTGGCACAATAAAGATAGTCTGCTACGTCAATGTTACGTAAGTCTCTTTCCGGGAGGCTGAAGCAAAGGCTTACGCAATAGATATCGTCCGAACGTGGCACAGGGAAAATTCGAAGTTCCCAAAAGGAATTACGATAACCCGAATTGTGCTGTCCGCCACAATGTACGATGTCTCCTGGGCGGATCCACTGAGTCGGGATAATCCCCTGTTTAACCAGCTCGTCACATGACATTCCAGGTTTGAAATGGGCCTTGCATTGGTGAAGCAGAACGGACAATCGGCAATGCGACGGAACGGAATCAGATTCAATGTAGTCGAGGGCCGCAGCTCCCCCGGCATTGATCGCGTGCGTACAGTCTACGCAAGTGCACGCGTCGCCCAGACTGGGGCGACGCCACATCCTCGTGATCGGCCCAACGCCCAGGGCCAATAATCCAACAACACAAATCAATACTGAAATCCGTAGAAGTGATCCTGACGGCTTTTGAAAGACTTTGATATTGTTATACATTCCGTAATGCCTGAAGGTCACGTTAGGAGTCGCACCAAAATCACCTGTCGAATTCTATGCGTCGGTGTGGATGGATTTCATAATTCCTTCGCCGTGAAACTTATGACGGGTGAAGCAGCAACCGGCAAGGTCCCGGTCGGAAACTGTTCGGCCCTTTCTGCAAGTCCGTTCGTCAAGCCAGCCGTGGATTTCTATGCCGGTGTCGTTGGTGGTCCCGCCGATGGGTTGCACAACGACGTCCCGAGTTTCCAAGGGAACATTATGCCAGTTGCGGTGATGCGGGAGACGTCGATGATGAGGCCCATCACGTCGGCAAACTACTGCAGCTGGACTTTCGGAAATCCGCGGCGCGAGCAGTTGCTCCCGCCGCTTTGGGCCTTCCCGAGTCTTACGGTTCGACTGCAAGCTGTAGCTCAATTGGACCAACATTTGATGCGCCTAAGTCGGACTGATCTGGCACCCCTGTCCCTGCAACACCTGCGCCAGTTGATATCTACTTTTGATCGTCCAGCGTAATGAACTGGTCGGCGTCCCACGTGCGTCGGCTCCATCAGTCGCTTCAGCAATCCCAACAAATCGTGGTGTCGAACCGAGTCCGGCTTGCGGCGGCCGCCAAGCCAACGCCAACCCGGCTCATCCCAGTTGTCCAATAGCTGGGGATGTTTGCCTTCAGTGGCTTGAACCAGCGATGCCTCATACATCATGGAATCATCTCAAAATCACTCCGTTGCCGCAACGTCATTCCGACACGTTATTTGGGTGCGATTCCTTACCACGTTCGCGTACACAATCCTGCGGGCGTTTCTAAATCGGGTCACAGCATTTCCACCGAAGAATCAAGGAGTGCTGCCGCCATTCGCTTTCAGGCTTTTCGGTGCGTGTCGTTGGATTGATGCAGGGAGGTTTGGTCCACGAGCTCTGTAGATCTCGGCCAGCTTCCCTGACTGTTCCAAATTCCATGGAAGGGGGAATCGTTCCGGCACATTCCGTATAAAGCCCTCGAGTTTCGTACCATCCTTGTGTGCAACCATCAAAACCTACTGTTGTATAGCTGTCGTCATACGGATTTGTCTCGCCAAAACGATTCACAACTTCCAGAGACCCGGGCGGAAAATGCCACGCCTCATAGAAGTCAAGCTGACGACGCTCAGAATTGGTATTCTCATCAGTGATATCACGCCCTTGACAATCCCAGACCTTAAAGTTCTGTCTGACGTGTTGCAGAACGTAGCGATCTTCGTTAGACGGCAATCGCTTCGCCCACTTGATCTCCCATAAGTATCCGGCACAATAACCCGGCGTAGTGGCCGATTGAGCAATTGAAATCCCTATCATCGTCGATTGGATGATTGGGCCTTCTGGTATCGATGTCCACCGACTCTGATCATTCGCACTAGGTACATGATACACGACATCTGTGAGATTACGGCGGCAATCACCACAGAACAGCCCCATTCGATCGTCATGTTGAACGGGCGAGCTGTCGCAATAGCCAAACCCATCAAGCAGAGTCACGAAATACAGCGGATCCACACTGACCCACCGCGCGATAGTTGGCTGGTACATCCTTGCCCTGACATAGATGAGCCCGGTTGTGGAATCTGTATAGTACCCATACCGTCCGACCCATCGAAAGGGGTTGACGGTGGACCCGGTGCTGGAGACGGGATTTCCCCAGGCATCGAGGAGATACGTATCCGTGGTGGCTCCGGCGGTGCTGGTGAGCAGTCGTGTGGTGCCCAGTGCATCCGCGTGGAGGAAGCGGGAGGTGCTGCCGCGTCGCTGACTGAGCACACCGCCGTACTGTTGAGGTTCATTGGTGTAGGAGGCGACCAGCACATTCGAGCCGTTCAGTTCCTGGATGTAGGCATCGATCACGGGGTCCCACACAAACTTCGTGGTGGAGGTTCCCTGCACGAGTGAGATGCGTCGATTGTCACCGTTGTAGGCCATGGTGACCGGCAGGCCGGTCGGAAGTCGGTACTGGGTCGGCTGATTCTCGTAGTTCCAGGTGGTGGTGGTCCGGTTGCCGGTAGGCGGCTGCTCAATCCTCTGATTTCCCGTCAGATCGTATGTGTAGGTCGTGCGTCCGGCAGTCACCTGACCGTAGTTCAGCTGGTTGGCGGGATCGTACGTGTACGTGGTACGGGTGCCTCCCACGTTCTTGAGTGTCCGGTTCCCGGCGGGATCGTACGTGTAGGTCTGTCGGCCGGCACTGGTTCCCGTGCGATTTTCTCCGGTCAGCTGATTCTGCTGGTCATACGACCATGTCGTGCGGGCGGAAGAACCGCCTTCGATCATGACCGTCCGATTGCCGGCATTGTCGTAACGGTAATCCAGCTGCAGCAGCGTGGCACCGGCCGATGTCCGGTGGACGACCTGTGTGATCTGTCCGGCCGCATCGTAGACCGTGGATACCCGAGTGCCGTTGGCATTCCGCTGCACCGCCCGTCGTCCGGCGTCGTCGTAACTGAAGCTGGTCCGTTCGCTGAACGGATTTCGCACCGATTCCGTCTGGCCGGCTGCCGTATACGTGTACGTGGATCGTCCGGAATTCGTGGCATCCATGGATCGTCGCTGTCCTGCGGCCGTGTAGGTGAAGGTGAC
>JAEUIH010000156.1 GCA_016795105.1 Planctomyces sp. | reverse complement strand
GCATTCTTTTGCCCTCATTCTCTTGCCAATTTAGAAGACTCCAGGACAGAGTTTGTGGCTTTGAATTCAAGTCGCAGTCATGACTCGCGTTTTGACCACGGAAGACTCGGAAAAGACGGAAAAATCGCAGAAGTACCCGATAGTGTTTTTCGTGTGGTTCGTGTCTTTCGTGGTTACCAATCACGCTGGCTACGCGCTGGATGCAGTACGAAAGAATCGCAGCGGTGCTCGTAATCGGATCCGCTCACGGCGGCGATTCGAGCGGCAACTCTATCACAAATCTCATACGCTGGATCAAGATCAATCGTTCGCCACCCGCGAAGTTTGAGGGTCGCCGCTAATCGTAGTCCTGTTCTGGTTCCGCCCGGATTTGAAACGTTCCGTCTTCGTCCAAATGAACATAGATCGTGTTGGCTCGGCAGCAGACCGGACAGTCTTCGACATATGTCTGAAAAGCACCCTGGCTCAGGTCCAGAGGAATCACGATATCCTCGCCGCATGCGTCGCAGACGTAAACGGCTTCGTGTTGAACATCCGAATTGCATAAGTTCCGGAAGTCGGTCTCGCTGTCTGAGAAACCATCGAGCCACGGCAACGGTTCTCCGGTTGTCAGCAGCTCACAAGCCCAGAGCATGACTGACAGGGAATGATCATCGGCAAGTCGATGATCACTCCCGATTTCGAACAATGACTCCGCAGGCAGGTTATTGGTGTCGATCAATTCCTGCGAGTTCATAAATGGAACGACATCATCGCTTCGACTGTGAAGGATGATTGAGTTCCGTTTGAGTTCCGAAGCTCTCCCCCATTTTTTCCATGCCGGACACAATAGCACAAGGGGCGTTTCTTCCGACCTGATATTGAGTGCAACTGCTCCACCTCGTGAAGAGCCAACAATGACATCCGGCTTGTGATCGTCGTATGCAGCCTTTGCTGTATTCATCGCCGCCTGAAAGTCGTCGTCATCCAGCTGAGGATTGATCACCTCGTGGCCATGGCTTGCCAGATACGCTGGCTTGACACCACCAGGAACCGAATGCCAGCCGTGAAGAAAGAGTATCTTCATGATGTTCTGTTGTCCCTGTCGGCTTCATTTGGTCAGGAATCCTGACGCTGATTCGTCCAGTGATGGTCAGCTACTTTAAGTTGCTGGTATCATCCAGTCAACAACGCATGCGATCGATCTGCCGTTGTTCGATGGTCTGTGAACTTCACTTCGTTCCGGAAGGCAGAGTGATGAAGACTGAAAAGCAAAAAATGCTGGCCGGCGAGCTCTACGATGCGCTGGACGAGGAACTTGTGACCGCTCGAATGCGGGCGCGTGACCTCTGCCATGATCTGAATATGTCTCGAGAACGTGAACAGGACAAACGCCGTCGCATTCTGCAGGAACTGTTGGGGGGTGGAGGTGACACCGTATGGATGCAACCTCCGTTTTACTGTGATTACGGGACCAATATCTACCTCGGTGAACGAGTCTACTTTAACTTCAACTGTGTGGTTCTGGACGTCTGTGAAGTGAAGATTGGAGACTTCTGTTTCTTTGGTCCAGCCGTTCAGATCTACGCAGCAACTCATCCAGTCGACCCCGTTCTGCGCCGCACTCAGGAGTTTGGAAAACCCGTCACAATTGGTTCCGATGTCTGGGTCGGTGGTGGTGCAATCATATGCCCAGGTGTTACCATCGGTTCCGGAACCGTGATTGGGGCTGGAAGTGTTGTAACAAGGGATATCCCCGATGGTGTTGTGGCCGTTGGAAATCCGTGTCGACCGACCTGCAGAAATGTGGGACGGGGGTGACCGGAGAGAGGTTGAGATGATATGAGCGGGATTGTTCGGCTATTGTTGTTTGCAATCATGCAGATCGACGATGGACAGTATCAGGCGGTCGTGCAGCCGTTTCTGAATCGGTATTGCCTCGACTGCCACGGGCCTGACGATGAACAAGCGGGGCTTCGAGTTGACCGAGATCTCAATGTCGAATTCGTGAAACCTGACGTATATTCCGACTGGAGCGAAGCCGTCAATGCTCTGAACAGTCATCAAATGCCTCCGGAAGAGGCTCCACAGCCAAGTCCTCAGGAAGTTGCGGCAGTTGTTGACTGGGCGATCGAACAGGCGACTCAGGCCGAACTCGAAAAACGCGAATCACGCGTCGTCATGAGGCGACTCAACCGCACAGAATATCGCAACGCCATTCGGGACTTGACTGGAGTCGAGTTCGATACAGCGTCATTTCCTCAGGATCCATCTGCCGGTGGATTCGATAACAACGGCAGCGCATTAAATCTCTCACCGATGCAGTTGGAGCTTTACTATGATGCAGCTCAGTCAATCCTTGAGAAGGCGTTGATTTTGGGTCCTCGACCTCGGCCAATCCGATGGAGAGCAGAACCAGAAAGTGGAGACAATGACAGCAATCGCATTACGATCGGCGATCAGAGACCAATCGTAAATGGTGGAAACAACCCGGCACGAGACGGCTTTCGAATTCTGCACCATTCAAACTGGGACAAGTCGATCAGCTTTCGCGACTTTAGTGTCCCGGTCGCCGGCCCCTACCAAATACGGATCAGGGCTGCCGGTGTTGTTCCGGATCGAGCGGCCGTCATGCAGAGTGCTGAACAGTTTATTCTGAAGCAGGAAGAACGAGAACTTACTGAACGTCCTCAGCATGAGAAGTACATCAAAGGCCACTACCAGTCGATCCGGGATCACTTCCGAAACGACCGGATGTATGACTATGGACCACCGCGACTGAAAGTCACTCTTTCGCTTGGTGGTCAGCCGAAGGTTATCGGTGAATTTGATGTCGATGCAGATGTATCCGAGCCAAAGGAGTACATCATCAATGCGGACTTCAATACAGAGAAGGCGGGCATCAGTGTCGAGTATGCATACGACATCCCGAAGGAGCTGGAGAACTTTGCCTTCCAGACTGCAGACGAATTTGCTCGACCTGAAGCGTGGGTCGACTATATCGAACTCGAAGGTCCAGTCCACGAAGTCTGGCCTCCGGAATCGTCTCGACGGATCATGATCGACGGGCGAATTCATCCCACTGATGATCGAAAGCACGCTGCGACAGTAATTCGTTCGTTTATGGAACGCGCATTTCGACGCCCGGTGACAACGGCAGAGGTCGAAGAACATCTGGCTCTTTATGATGCTGCGGCAAAGCGATCAAGGACGTTTGTCGATGCCATGAGGCCGCCGTTGACAGCAATCCTGGTCTCACCTCAATTCCTGTTTCTGGCTGAGACCACACCGAAAGGGGCCCCCATCAGCGACTATGAGCTGGCCAGCAGATTGTCGATGCTGATCTGGAATACGATTCCGGATGAGACTTTGCTGAAGCTGGCGTCTCAGAATCAACTTCATGAACCTGCGACTCTGTCCACGCAACTGGATCGAATGCTTGCCGATGCTCGCAGCGATGCATTTGTTGAGAGCTTTGCCGGACAGTGGCTGGGGCTACGGGAGATTGGGGCAAATCCACCGGCTGTCGACCTCTATCGGCACTACGATCGACATCTTGAAATCTCGATGCGGGAGGAATCACTCGCGTTTTTTCGGGAACTTCTGAAAAACGATTTGTCCGTCATGAATTTTGTGGACTCGGAGTTCCTTGTCATCAATGAACGAATGGCGAGGTTCTATGAGATTTCCGATGTTCGAGGCGACCACTTTCGGCGTGTCCCGCTGCCAGCCAATGTTCCGCGGGGTGGTATCATGTCGCAGGCTTCGTTTCTGACGATTACTTCCAATGGAACCAGAACATCGCCGGTGAAGCGCGGCACGTGGATCCTGAAGAATGTCCTCGGAACTGATCCGGGCTTACCAGTTGCCAATGCCGGCGAAATTGCACCAACGGTTCCAGGAATCGGAAAAGCAACCGTTCGCAAACGGCTTGAGCTTCACCGTGAGCTTCCCCAATGTGCTCGCTGCCACAATAAAATCGATCCCCTCGGTTTGGCGCTCGAGAACTTCGATGCGTCCGGAAGATATCGTGAACGAGAGGGATTTGGTTATAAAGGTCGAATCGAACGCGATGATCCACCAATTGATGCTTCCAGCCAGTTACCGAACGGCCGTAGAATTGATGGACTTCAGGGGCTTCAGTCAGCCCTGCTGGAGGATCGGCAGTTGTTCTTGACCTGTTTGACGGGGAAGCTCTTTTCCTACTCGCTCGGACGAGAACTGACGTTAGGGGATCAGAAGGTGGTGCAGGACACTGTGGCACAACTTGACACGGAAGCTCCTTCACTAAGAGAAATCCTGCGGGCGATTGTTACATCTTCACTCTTTCTCAGACGGTAAACCGAGATGCAAAAACTACCTCGTCGAACAATGCTCCGCGGACTTGGGACTGCTCTGAGTCTCCCGTTTCTCGATGCAATGCTGACTGGAGTATCACGTTCCGCAACAGCAGCAGATTCAAAGTTTCAACCGCTCCCCAAATCATCCGGTGTCCATCCCCGTATCATCTACTGCTACATTCCCAACGGAGTTAACATTCTCGAGTGGATGCCCACGGGCAGTGGCAATGACTATCAGTTGTCACCGACTCTGGCAGTCCTTGAAGAACATCGATCGGATATGACTGTTCTGACGGGACTTGGACATCCGGCATCGAAAGGCGGTCATAGCGGTGCAGATACGTGGCTCACAGGAGCTGATTTAAGTTCCGTTCCCGGAAGTGACTACTCCAACACCGTATCCGTGGACCAGATAGTTGCCGCAAAGCATGGTTCGGCAACGCGCATCAGTTCTCTGCAGTTGTCAGACTCCAGCGGCACAGGGAGTGCCGGACATTCTCATACGTTGTCCTTTAACATGAGCGGCATTCCGATTCCGGCGGAGAACTCACCAAGACGCGTCTTTGAGCGTCTGTTCGTACCTGAGTCTGCTCGAGACCGGGCAGAAGCACTGCGACGCTATGCCGAGAAGAAATCGATTCTGGACAGTGTGAATCAGCAGGCGAAGACGCTTCGAACTGAGCTGAATGCTGCCGATCAGCAGAAACTGGATCAGTATCTGACCAGTGTCCGCGAAACAGAGTTGAGAGTTGAAAAACTCGAGTCATGGATCGATGTCCCCAAGCCGGAGATTGAATCGAAGGACCTGCAGCTCAACAGCCTGCCAGGAAATGCACATGATCGACCGATGTGGATCGATGTGATGATGGAGCTCTGCTATCTCGCATTTCTGACGGATACGACTCGCGTGATTACGTTTGAATGGTCGCGTGAAGCAGGCGGTTTCGGTGGTGGCGGTGAGAATCATCACGAGTTTTCTCATCACGGAGGTGATGCTGACATGCTGAAGAAGCTGGCGACCATTGATCGATTCCATGTTTCAAGACTGAATCGTTTCCTAAGTTTCCTGAAGCAGACCTCTGATGGGGATACTCAGATGCTGGATCACACAATGGTTGTCTTTGGATCAGGAATGAACAGCGGCCGAGGCGGCGATCATTCGCCCGACAATCTGCCACTGCTCGTCGCAGGCGGACGCAGCTTTGGACTGAAGCATGGACATCATCTGGCATTCACCGAAGAGAACCATCCGCCTCTCAACAATCTGCACCTGAGCCTGATGAACGCCATGGGACTGGAAGGCACAAGGTTCGCAGATTCGACCGGCACGATTGCCATTTAAGTAGCAGGCACTCTCCGAGTGCCGTCCGCATCGCACTTGCTACGCTGTCGCGCTGCACTGGCTACGCTCGCAGGGGCGGGACAGTGGACAGGGACGGGCAGGAATGCCCATCCTACGATTTTTTGAATTACCGGAGGTGGGACTCGAACCCACACATGGAATTACCCATACCGGATTTTGAATCCGTGTCTTGACATATTTTTCCAGTGTTTTACGCTGCATTCAGGAGATTACTACACCTTTACTACACCTTTCAGCACTGGAGCGGCAAAAAATGCCGGAGAAAGCCCCCTATCCAAAGCCACGTGTACACGCTGATTTTCCTCTCAGTTGGCACAAGGGTGTTGGCCAGTGGATGAAGAAGTTCCGGGGCAAACAAATCTACTTCGGCGCCGATCCGCAGGAGGCTCTCGAAGCCTACCTGAAACAGAAGGACTATCTGATTGCGGGTGTCGATCCGCCAACAGAGAACGCGGACATCAGTGTGCGGGATCTGGTCAACCACTATCTCGTCCATCGGGAGCACGACCGAGACAGCAAAAAGACATCAACGAACCATATCTCTGATCGCACCTTTGCAGAGTACAAAGACACAGGGAGTGTTCTGGTCGAGCTGTGGAATCATCGCAGTGTGTCAATGCTCAGGCCGATGGACTTTGCAACACTTCGCCACAGGCTCGACAGCGGGTCTCCAGATCGTCTCAGGCGACGGATGACGAATGTCCGCAGTATCTTCAAATGGGGTCGCTCCGTTGGTCTGATCGCTTCAGACGTGCGATATGGCAATGAGTTCGATCTGGCTGACAAAAGCCAGTTGCGGAAAGCAAAAGCAAATCGGGCTGAACCCATATTGGACGCGGCAACAATCCGGACGGCTCTTGAGGCAGCCTGGCCAGCGATGAAAGCCTTTATCCTCCTGGGGATCAATTGCGGTTTCTATTCGAAGGACATCAACGACCTGAAGAACTCCTATCTGGATGGCGAGTTCATTCAGTTTGCACGTGAAAAAACCGGCATCGATCGACGATGCTGGTTATGGCCGGAAACCCGGGAAGCCATTGCAGCAGCGAAAGCCCCTGAGAACCCCGAGGATCGCATGTTCCTGTCAAAACGTGGAAAGCCCCTGCATGTTCCGCACGGACTCAACAGAACTGATCTGGTCGCCTGTAATTGGACGGAGCTAAAAAAGCAGATCGGACTGACACGACCGAATTCAGGGTTCAAGTGTTTCCGCCACACGTTCCGGACAGAGGCGGACGGCGCAAAAGACCCGGAAGCGGTCAGGATGGTGATGGGGCACACTGACGGCAGTGTTGGGGAATTCTATCGGCATCGGTTCGACGACGAACGACTGATTGCGGTGGCTCAGTACGTTCGAACATGGCTGTTTGGTGACAATAAGGCAAAGAAGCCACAACGACGGGCTAAAAAGAAGGCCAGCAAGTAGCGTCGGATTATCGGATAATCCGATTATCGGATTATTGAGACAAGGGCACATCGTCCCGATATGGTTCCTCCGTTCAGTTTGTTCAGCCAAACACACAACGGAGGACGAAGAAATGCAACGAAGATTCTCGCCTGAGCATGTCGCCAAACTCTTCGGCGTCACAAAAGGCACAGTGATCGGATGGTGCGAAGACGGCACCATGCCCGCGGTGAATGTTGCCCGAGCTGCGGCGACCCGTAAACGCTGGAGAATGTCCGAAGAGGACATTGAAGAGTTTCAGCGGCGAAGACAAAACGGCGCACCCCTACAGCAGGCCAAAGGCGCTTCAGGCCGCCGCAAGGCTCAGCGACCGGCGAAGGATTTCTTCGCAGAAGTCGGGGGTGCGAAATGAGTCTCCCATATCTCGACGGCGAACAAATTCGAGAAGCAGAACAGGCGATTCGCGACGGCGTGCCAGTGGATCACATAGCCGCGCACTTTGGTTGCAGCTCTGACGAGTTGTGCCAGTTGTTGGGCAGACCAGTCTGGAAGCGGATCCCGGATGACAACCAGACCGATACGGTTGACCTCTGGCGAGCGGATGAACTTGGGAGTGTTTTATGACACCTCAACGCGAATCCGAGATTCTGGACGCGGTGGAACTGTTGCACGCATTGTGTCAGCCACCAAGAGAGATTGGCCGCAAGCTGGACCTCTCAGAGACAGTGGTCCGCCAAATCATCAAGACAAAACGCATTCCGCAGGTGCAGCGTGATTTGTTTGCACAGCCAATGCGGGACGAAGTTTCAACCAAATAAAGAAACCACTCACGCGGGAACGCAAGTGGTTTCAGGGTTTTTGTCAGCCGTTAGCCGCGGCGACACAGCAACAGGGATGCAACAGCATTATGACAACGGACCTTGATGATATCAACAGGGCTTTGGCGGATGCCACATACAATCCGCAGAGCAGAACACCGGCGTCGCGTGCAAATCAGCCGCAGGAAACAGGGAATTCACCACCCCACGACCTGGACGCGGAAACGTCGCTCCTCGGGTCGATTTTCCTAATGCCGGAAGCACTGGAAGAAATTGAGGTGAACCCCAGTTGGTTCTATTCGAAGTCTCACGAGCTGGTTGCACAGACAATCGTGACGATGCACAGTGAGAATCATCCAGCGATTGATTCTGTGACGATTGCCGACGAGTTGACGAAGAATGGAAAGCTGGCGGAAGTTGGCGGAGTTCCGTTTCTGCTCGAAATCTCTGAAGCGGTGCCGAATGCTGCACACTGCCGATATTATGCTGGAATCGTCAAAGAGCATTATCTTAAGCGGCAGACGATTCACAGCCTAAAAAACATCATCGACGCAGCCTATCGGCCAACCAGCAAGGCCGACGAGATTCTTAAACAAGCTGCGGAGCGTATCGACAGGATTAAGTCACAGCAGACTGAAGTCGTCGAAACATCGTTCGCAGGTGTCGACGCGTCTGAATTATGCACGTGGGCAACTCTTGAACCT
>JAEUIH010000155.1 GCA_016795105.1 Planctomyces sp. | reverse complement strand
GGGATTGTAGGCACGGTTGAAGTCCAGTATGACTCGACCATCTTTGGGAGCGGCCGTTGAGATAAACCGACCGGGAGCGTAAGTGGTCACGCCGCTTGTCTGGTCCTTGAAGATGATGAACAGTGTATCGGGTCCCTCCTCGAGAGCATCAAGGCGAAACGCCTGTCCGTTCAGCTCGAACTCCAGATGACCTGAAAGTCTTGACTCCGTTGAATCACCTCGAATATTGACAACTGGAATCGACTGCCCCGGTTCGCAAGCCACAAACTTTGCATCAACACGAAACTCGGGATTCAAATCAAACCAGACCTTGCCCGGAAAATTGTCGATTGCGGGATTCTCGGAATCACGGACTCGAACTGCCAGCCGACCGGTTCGACGCACAAGCTGCAGAGTCATCCGGTCACCGATAGTGATCTTCTCAACCCCATCGGACTCCACTTCGTCGGATGCAAGATGCAATGGGGCAGATGATGCAACGGGTTCTCCATCGACGCGAATCGACGACAGCGGACGTGACACGAGAGTGACACTTCCATTCCGCACCACAAAAGTGCCTTCAGCATCAGCCGGAGCATCCGTCGGCAAACGAACAGTTGAAGATGGACTTGTCCCCACCGGGTTGTTGCCCTCATTCAGCCAGAAGTGACCGGTCAAAGCCAGCCAACCTCGAGGCGACTTCAAAGATTCTTCACTTTTCTGACGCCATGCCAGGGTCTCCTGTTTCCACGACTCCTGTGCATCACTCGTCTTCTCTTTACTCGACTCATCATTTGCGGACGTCTGCATAGTCGTTACGAAGATCACTGAAAAGAGCATTAGAGTATTCAGAAGCCAGCGATGTTCACAGTTTCTGTAGTGATGCACTCGTACTCCTCTACCAGATTCGTTTCACGGGGTATGCACCGAGAGCATCATCAGCACTGGCAATTGGTCCGGGAAGCGCGGATTGCCCCAAACCGACTTTTATTGCCAATTCCCTATGACTGGCGTGACTTACCCATTTTTCCTTCGCCGGATCCTCAATCATCTGACGTGCAGTGAAACGACATTGCTCATCTCCCAACGCAAACCACAGCAGCGTGTGGGAATCGAGCAGAAGTCTCACGGCATGTAATCCTCAAAGTCCTGCAGGTGTTCATCATCCTCCGCCAAAGCCGTGATCATTCCATTGCACAGCCCCGGAACGCGAGGCGATCGGATTGACGTTGTCGCGTGCCGATGCAACAAAGTTACCACTCTGGCGTTGCACAGACAAGCAGGTGAACTGACATGACACCTGATGAACGATTAAGTGAAGTCCTGCTCACCAAAAAGGGACGGGAGCCAATCAGAAAACGGTCTGTGAGCGACCGGGGTGTTTCGGGTTGTCGTCGGGATGAGCGACAAGGAGATGAATCAGTTGTTAAAACCGATCGGCTACTCTTCAGGCAAGGGCATCCACTGATTCGGCGTATGGAGAGTTGCTACGTGGATTCCACACGAGGAGCTCGGAATCTGGCCCAGTCGATTCCGAGTTTCCTCATTCGTGCACGCAGGGTGTGTGGATTGATTTTGAGTACGGCAGCCGCGCCATTGAGTCCTTCGATTCGGCCCCGAGTTGCTTCGAGAGCAATCTCAATCTGCTTTCGCATCGCTTCATCCAGCGAAGGCAGGATGCCGTGTGACTCTCCGGTACTCAAGGGCAGGGCAGATGCCGCAACGGCTGATGGCCCGATTCCTGCTGTTGCCTCCCCGGCTGAGTTTTGTGCTGCTGTTATCTGGCTGGCTGATGCCTTGCCTGGTAACACCGCAACAGGCCGGCTCTCTCGAAATCCAGCCGACTCACTGATTCCCATCGCTGCTCGAATCTCGAGTGACTTGCCTTCGCCGAGGATCACCGCGCGGTCGATCACGGCACCCAGCTCACGAATGTTGCCTGGCCAGTGATAGGATGAAAGCAACTGAATGTCTTCGATGGATGCATGCACGATCGGAAGCCCGAATCGAGTCGTTGCTTTGCCAACAAAGTGCTCGACCAGAGGAAGTATGTCTTCCAGCCGTTCTCGCAATGGAGGAATGATGATCGGAAACACTGCAATTCGATACCAAAGGTCTTCGCGGAATGTGCCTTCAGCAACCATGTCGGCAAGATTGCGATGAGTCGCAGCAACAACACGCACGTCCACCTGAATCATGCGATGGCTGCCGACTCGCTCCACAAAGCCATCCTGAAGGACTCGCAGAAAACGCACCTGAGCATCCTGAGGCAATTCACCAATTTCGTCCAGAAACAATGTGCCCCCATCCGCACGTTCGAACCAGCCCTGACGGGCTTCAACGGCCCCTGTAAAACTGCCTTTCTCGTGACCAAACAACTGAGAATCGATCAGGTCCGGAGGAATGGCACCGCAGTTCACTCGAATAAACGGACCACTGCTGCGCCCACTTCCGTTGTGAATTTCTCGAGCAATGACTTCCTTGCCTGTTCCGGTTTCCCCAAGAATCAACACCGGGACCAGAGACCGAGAACACAGACTGACTCGACGCAGTACCCCTTTGAGTCCTGTATCGCTGCCGATGACTGTATCGATCATCTCCTTCCGACCAAGTCGCGTCAGAAGTGAACGCCGATCCGCCTCCGCAGCTTCTCTCAGAATCGCCAGCTCATGAACCCGACGGTCGTTCTCCAGAGCCACGCCAAGCGGCTCAAGCAAGGCTCGCAATGTATCTTCATGCCGATCATTCAACTGGTGATGGCGTTCCGGAATCAGCGTAAACAGCCCCAGCGTCCCATTCGGCCCCTGAAGCGGTGCCACCAGCAGACTTTGATCTGCTTCCGGCTGCAGCAAACCGACGAGCGGTGAGCTTTTTCGAAGACTCTCGTCAACGCGAGTCAATTCGCCATTGCGAACCCACTGTGTGAGCTGTCGAAAATGCTTCTCCGAAAGCTCGCTGCCTCGGCCAAAATTCACCTCACTGGCCTGAACCACTGCAGCAGCCGATTTTGGCACCGCGGTCGCAATGCTCACACGCTGATGCTCGACATCCACCCAGTGAATCACGACTCCCGCCAGCGGCATCTGCTCACGCAGCATGCGAAAAAACGTGTCCGCCGACTCACCAATCTGGATATGCCGGCAGGCTTCGCGCCAGACATCCAGCAGGATCTTTTGAAATTTTTCGACCACCACGTCGAGACCTTGTTTCTGATCAGGAATTCCGTGTCCAATAACAGATTTCCGTCACTAATGATGGATAATCCATCAAATATAACGGCTGTGATTCAGGAACCAATTAGAAAATGGGCAAATGTTTCCAGTTCCGGCCGGAAGTTGTCCGCCCAGGTTCTGTGATTTGGGCTGATTGCATTTTGCGTGCCGGTATCCAGGCACGTTTCGGTTTACGTATACTCCGCTCGCCCCGATTCACGACGAAGCCCCATGGCGTCGCTGAAGTACGGATTCTGCAGAAACTGAAAACTGATAGAGGACAACGAATATGATTCGGTTGCTCAATCACCTGCGATGCTGCGTTCCATCGTATTTGATCCTGTCGATCTGCCTGAGCCTGGTTCCTGTTCCGACCTTCCTGCTGAGTGCAGCGGCAAACGATGCTAAGAATGATCCGCAGCAGGGCGACGAAAAGGTTCTTCGCATTGGCATGATTGGGCTTGATACATCCCATTGCATTGCCTTTGCAAAGCAGCTGAACACCCCGGAAGATGCTTCGCACGTGAGTGGGTGCCGGATCGTGGCCGTTTATCCCAAAGGTAGTCCGGATATTGAGAGCAGCGTTTCGCGAGTTCCTGGTTACACGGAGGAGATCCGCAAGCTGGGTGTTGAAATCAATGAAAACCTGGAGGACATGATTGCCGGGGTCGACGCTGTTCTGCTGGAAACCAACGACGGACGTCCGCATCTGGAGCAGGTCATTCCGGTTCTGAAAGCCGGAAAGCCAGTATTCATAGACAAGCCGATTGCCGGTTCACTGGCGGATACGATTGCGATCTTTGAACTCGCCAAGCACTACAAGGTTCCATTGTTCAGTTCATCATCTCTGAGATTTTCGAGTGGTGCACAGGCCGTCCGCAACGGTTCGATTGGTGAAGTCACCGGTTGTGACACGTATTCTCCCTGTTCCCTGGAAGCGACTCATCCGGATCTCTTTTGGTATGGAATTCACGGCTGCGAAACCCTGTTTACGGTGATGGGACCGGGCTGCGAAACGGTCGTTCGAACACAAACACCGAACTTCGAGCTGGTCACCGGTGTCTGGAAGGACGGGCGAATTGGAACGTTCCGAGGAATTCGTACTGGCGGGTCCGGCTATGGGGGAACCGCATTTGGTGCAAAGGGCATCGAATCGATTGGAAAGTACGAAGGCTATGGCCCGCTGGTGGTGGAGATCGTGAAGTTCTTCCGGACAGGCGTCGCGCCCGTCAGTCCTGAAGAAACAATCGATATTTACGCGTTTATGGAAGCCGCGGATGAAAGCAAGCGTCAGGGATTTGTGCCTGTCAGGATTGCCGACGTCGTGGCCAAAGCACGCGAGGAAGCCAGCAAAAAAGTGGCCGCTGTCATTGGACAGTGATCAGCCCAGGGCAGGACTTGAAGCTCAAATCCTGCGAAATCAATTTTTGAACACTATTTGAAAGGACTCTGAATGAGTCAAATGGAAACCAGGATCCTTGAGGTTCTGGCGTCAAAGGAATACCGCCCGGTTGTAGCCGCAGATCTTGCGAAAATGCTTCGGGTGACAAAAAAGGGGATGGCCGAGTTTCGGCTGGCTCTGGAGAACATTGCCGCAGCCGGAAAAATCCGAGTCGGCAAGAAGGACCGGATTCGCCTGAAGTCATCGGCCGGATTGATCTCCGGAATTGTCAAAAAGATCAGCAGTGGCGCTGCGTTCGTCATTGCTTCAGAAAAAGTGCCCGAACTAAAAGGCGGAGACATCTATATATCCCCGCGAGATGTCCGGGACGCGCAGACTGGTGATGAAGTCCTGGTACGTCTCACCACTGCCCGACGTTCCGGCGGTCAGCGCAGCGGAATTATTGAAAAGGTGGTGGAACGCGCGAGTAATGTGTTTGTCGGCACCTATTTTGAACGTGGTGGTCAGGGATTTGTGCGAGTCGACGGAACCGTTTTCCTGGATCCAATTCATGTTGGTGATCCGGGAGCCCGGGGCGCACTGCCGGAGGACAAGGTAGTCGTTGAGATGCTTCGATTTCCTTCGCAGTCCCGGGCAGGCGAAGGTGTCCTGACAGAGGTCCTTGGAAAGCGAGGCGATCCGGGAATCGACACGCTCACCGTAATTCACAGTCTGGGTCTTCCGTCAGAGTTCACTGAAGACGCACTGGAAGAAGCACGAATCGAAGCCGAGAACTTCAATGAAGAGAATCTGTCCGGCCGCAGAGATTTGACTCACGACACGATCATCACCATTGACCCGATTGATGCTCGTGACTTTGACGACGCTATCTCGCTCACGCGCTCCGACGACGGCCACTGGCATCTGGGAGTACACATTGCGGACGTATCGCATTTTGTCAGACCTGATAGTGCTCTCGACAGAGAAGCGAGGAACCGGGGAACCAGCGTCTATCTGCCACGACATGTGATTCCAATGCTGCCGGAAGTGATCAGCAACGGTCTTGCCAGTCTTCAGCAGGGGCAGGTTCGATATACAAAGTCTGTGTTCATAGAGTTTGATGCAGAGGGCATGGTCCAGGGTTGCGAAGTTGCAAATACCGCCATCAAAGTCACTCGACGTTTCGCTTATGAAGACGTCATGCCCATCATTCGCAATCCAAAGCAGTCTGTACCCGGCGTCACCGCAAAGGTACGGCATCTGCTGGAAGCGATGTTTGAACTGGCTATGCTGCTCAGACGTCGTCGTTTCGGACTGGGAGCACTCGAAATGGGTGTTCCTGAAATCGAAATCGACTTCGATACTCAGGGAGTTGTGACGGGCGCTCATGAACGACATCACGATGAAAGCCATGAGATCATTGAAGAATTCATGCTGGCCGCGAATATCGCCGTTGCGAAACTGCTGGCATACAAAGATGTTCCCTTTCTGAGGCGTGTCCATGGAGATCCCGACTACCTGAAGCTGAAGAACTTCCAGGAGTTCTGCAGCGGACTGGGATACGAGCTGGAGAACTTCCAGAGTCGTCAGGAGATTCAGCAGCTGATTCGCGATGTTGCCGGTAAGCCGGAACAGCGAGCGATCAACTTTGGACTGTTGAGAAGTATGAGACAGGCAGAATACTCACCTGAAATGATGGGTCATTATGCCCTGAACGAACAGGACTACTGCCATTTTACAAGCCCCATTCGCCGCTATCCGGACTTAACTGTTCACAGACTGATCGGGGCGATCGCAGATCGGCGAGCTCCGGTGTCCGAGGAGTATGGCGAGCTGCTGCTTCAGGGCAAGCACTGCTCCAACACAGAACGCAGGGCAGAGAAGGCCGAACGAGAGCTCATTCGAATTAAGCTCCTGCGTTATATGTCTCAGCATGTCGGGGAAGAGATGGACGCAATTATCACGGGCGTCGAGAACTTCGGACTGTTTTGCCAGGGAGTATCCATTCCGGCAGAAGGACTGGTCCACTCAACCGCGCTCTCTGATGACTTCTACCTGTTTGATCCCGTGCACCGCACTCTGATCGGACAAAAGACGAAACGAGAGTTCCGACTGGGGCAGCAGATTCGAGTTCTGATCGCCAATGTCGATATTGATCGACGGCAGCTCGACCTTCGAATTGTCAACGGGAAAACTCCTCCCGACCGATCCGGAGACAACAAGCCAAAAAAACGGCCTCAACAGCCGAAAGAGTCCTCTGCTCGTCATCAGCCCGACCTTAAACGCCCTCGCCCTAAACGCAGGAAGACGCGATGAGTTCTCCAGCCGTTCCTGATTCACAGGTTTTGATCGTACGATGGATTCTGATCATTGGCATTTGCCTTGCCGGTCTGACTCGACCAGGTCTTGCGCAGAATTCACCTCCGCGAGGTTCTTCGTCTCAACAGTCCGTTACTGAAGGAACCCCGGAACGTGAAAAGCCGCGTCGAGGGATTTCGGTGGAGGAGATGAAGCCTCTGATTGACAAAGCGATTGCGGAAAAACAGATTGTCACCAACCTGAAAGCCCGCATTGCAAAACGAAAAATCGTGTTTGATGTGACGCTGGGACCAAACGCGGAAGAAGAACCCTGGATCATTCTCCTGAATCTGACGGACGAAAAGTTTGCGGCGTCCAACAAAGAATATGCGGCGGATGGATACCGAGTTCTGGTCGACAACACAATCGTTGCGAACAAGCAACAGCTGCACTCTGTCGTCTGGGTCCGCGATGCAGAACAATCGACAGAAGTTGACCTGCAGTTGCCGCCGGGAGAGATCCCATCAGGAGGCTCAGCCACTCCGGACTTGCCGGAAGTCTCCAAAATGATGGTTAGCTTCCTGCGAGACCACAACGTTCCGGGAGCGACTCTGGCAATCTCGAAAGACGGCTCAGTCATCTACAGCCGGAGTTTTGGCTATTCGAAACTTGAGCCTCTCCAGCAGATGGCGCCTGAGACTCAGCTTCGAATCGCCAGCATTTCCAAGCCAATCACTGCCGTTGCAATTCTGCAGCTTGTCGAAGGAGGCCTGATTACGCTCGACACCAGAGTCCTCGATGTACTCAATGAACTGGATGCACTCAAAGGGCGCAATGGCGAGCCCCTATCTGCTCCGACTGATGTACGATGGCAGAAAATCACAGTCCGCGATTTACTGCATCATTCCGGAGGATGGGATCGATCCGTTTCGAAGGACCCCATGTTTCAGGTGGCCCAGATTACTCAGAAGAAGCGTCTTCTGCACACAGCAACCACCTACGACATCATCCGAAATCAGCTGGAGCAGCCGCTCGACTTCGAACCGGGGTCAAAGACGGCTTATTCGAATTTTGGTTACTGCCTGCTTGGACGAATCATTGAACGTGTTACCGGAAAGTCATACGCAGACTACGTGACAGAGAAGATTCTGGTACCGTCCGGAATGAAACGGACTCAACTTGGCAAGACTCGGTTTCAGGACCGAACCAACACGGAATCGCAATACTTTACCCAGCGGAAGTCTCAGCATCCGGCATTCTGGGAAGCTCTTGTCGGCACAAAACGCAGTACGCTTCCGGAAGTTGTCCCCGCACCCTATGGTCAATGGGACCTCGAAGTGATGGATTCTCATGGCGGATGGATTTCAACGTCAGAGGACCTTCTGAATTTCTCTGCGGCACTTGAGCGGGACGAGTCTCCGCTGCTCAGCTCGGAGTCGAGAGCCATCATGCTGGAACGCCCCGCATTCGATCAGTCAGGTGAGAGTTCGTGGTATGGGTGCGGCTGGAATGTTCGTCGCGTCGGAACGGATGGAGTCAATTTCTGGCACGTTGGCGGCCTCGCCGGCACATCGACTCTACTCGTGCGTCGCTCCGACGGCTACGCATGGGCTGTGCTGTTCAACATCGATGAAACAAAAGACTCAAAGAGATGTTCAGACATCATCGACCCACTGATCCATCACGCCGTGGATCGCAGCCATCCAGCCAAATAGCACTCCCCCCAAAGTACTCATCACGCTCCGTCGTGACTCCGTGAGCAATGTTGTAACAAGTTGTTTGCGGCAGTGTCGGCGAG
>JAEUIH010000154.1 GCA_016795105.1 Planctomyces sp. | reverse complement strand
TCGATCTTACCCCAAAACGGTCCGTGGCACCTTAAAAGTAGCAGGCACATTCCATGTGCCGTCCGCCACGCTCTCCCCCGCCGCCCGCCGTCAGTACTCATGCGTCCAAACACCGCCACGCATCCAGCATTCATCGCTGACAGTTGAACACCTGAATCAGCTCCCAAGTTCCCAACGCACGCACGACAGCAGATTGCCCATACCCCCAAAACGGTCCGTGGCACCTTAAAGGCAGCACTTGCCAACTGAGAAGACTCCAGTTGACCACGGAATACGCGGAAGAGACGGAAGAATCGCAGATGTGCTCGATGGTGTCTTTTTCGTGTGGTTCGTGTATTCCGTGGTTACCTATCACGCCGGCTACGCGCTGGTTATGGGGTGACTGGCACCTCTGAGGGAGTTTGGGTGGCTTCGATGAGGAGGATTTGGCGGGAGGCCGTTTGGGGTGAGGTGAGGTCAATGGCGATTTGTTGTGAGTTCAGGGTGTAGGCGATCTGCATGGGCTTGTCGTGGTTGTTGCGGCTGTCTGATGTCTGGTACTGAAGCTGAATGACTCCGCTTGGGCGAATCGTCGGGCGGATTGTCAGCTCAAGTTCAAAGTGCTCTCGACCTGTAGGCTCTGCCGCTTCGCTGCCTTTGCCAGAATCGTCGGAATCATGAGTGTGGACAGACTGACCGGGGCCGTTGGTCTTAATGCTGGCGGTCTGGCGATCATAGACCGTGATTTGCGGTGCCAGCAGGACTTTGGTCTCTGAGTCCTTGATCAGTGACTGAAGACGAGCCGCCTGAACAATGCTCAGCTGAGTCCACGGGGCGCCATTTTCGGGTGTCTGAAAGTGGAGTGTTCGGTCCATCCAACTTGTCAAGGTACTGGCTTCAGCGGGGATGGTCAGGAGCGTACACTTCACGTTCACAACTTTCTCGTCGGCACGAAGGCTTTCGAGGAGCTTTGCAATCTGATCATGGACGTCGGGCGTCTGCCGGATAACGAGACTCAAATTGTCCTTGTATGCAACAATCTGTCCCCCACCGCTCTGAGCATCCGAATCCGACCAGGATTCAGGCGTCCCTGTGGAAGAACGGATGAGTTCAATGAGTGCTGTGAAGTCAACGTTAAACGAATAGTCCTTCAACGCATTCTCGGAAGCATCTTTTCCCTGAGGTGGCGTCAGCAGGTCGGCGATAGCATAGGCACGAGTAGTATAGACGGGTTGATCAGAGTCTGTTCGGTCCGCCTTGTTTCCAGTGTGCATCTCGTTGGCTGGTACTCTCTCCACATTCAGAAGAAACACCACCGACCTGAGCGCTTCGTCGCTGCTGCCCGGGTCGACCATTTGGCCAACGACAGCGATTTCCTGTTCTTTCAGATCGAGAGAAGTCTCAATATGGGATTTCCGGACCTGCGAGGTTGTCGGTGTCTGAACTTGACTGCTGGCTGATGTTTTCACTGAAGGAGAATCGGTACTTGTCGATTCTCCAACGACGGAAGTGATTGTGGCAGCGAAGTGGAGGTTGGTGGAGTTTTCCGAACGCGCGGATGGAACAATCAGAATTTGAATCCCGGCTAGAACAGGCTGCAGAACCAGCGCCCCGTCCTTGATTTCGGCGGCTAAACTTGCTGAATAGTTGCCGATTTCAATGTTTGCCGGAGTTCCACTGTTGGATCGAATCCTCGGACGGCTGAGAATTTCGCAGCCCGGAGGTACTTTGGCATCGGATTGGGTGATGAGTTCCTTCAGCAGGACGCCTTCAGGCGAATCCTCGGCCACAACGGGTTTTGCGGCAATCCGATTGATATCGTCCGGAGCACCACTCAGCACCAGAACACTGACTACATATTCTGTGATGCCGAACTGTTTCAGTTCCTGAAGGATTGACTGCAGAAGCTGGTGCTCCTGATCTTTGGCTCGGATCACAAGCTTGTGTTGATCGACTAAGACGTACGGCTGCTCTTTGTCGTGTTGCTGGTCGACTCGATGTGGCTGCATCAGCTGATGAATGTGATCCATCAGAACGACGGTCGCTTCGCTTTTGCTGCACTGATACTGGTGTGTCAGTTTCTCAACCACTTCCGAGACATCAAACGTCCTCAGTGACTTTGACTCGGCTGTCGTTACCTGCGGAGTGCTGGCTATTGGTGTTCTGTTCGGCAATGAAGATGTTGGAGGGCCGATTGCGTCTTCCGGCTGAGCCAGAGAATTCATACAGCTGCCAGGCAGGACAATTCCGGCCAGGACAACGAACAGAATTCGCAGCCCGAGTCGGCTGCCCCAGGTTTCGTTCAGTGGTCGCAGTTTCATGATACGTTCCATCCGTAGAGAGGTGATTTCCACTGGCTTCATGCCAGGAAGAACGGGGATTGACTGAAGACGGTGTTTGCTTTCGATAACCGCGAGCAGGCTGCGAGCGTAGGTTGCTCGAGTGCATCCAAGTTCAGCGATGACGTCGTGATCGCAGGCGACTTCGACGGCAATCGTCAGCCTGTCGCTGATGAATCGGACGAGTGGATTGAACCACCAGAGTGCGCGTGCAAAGCATTGCAGAAAACCAATCAAAAGGTCACAGCGTCTGATATGCAGCAGCTCGTGAGCAATGATCGGGTCCAGTGAGTTGATTTGATTCACATCAACGAGGCAGCTCGGAAGTGCAATCGTCTTTCGACGAAGTCCCATCACCGCAGGACCATATGCAGTATCTGAAACAATCACATTGGGAATTGACTGAAGCCGCAGCAGGACAGCGAGCTGATCTACTCGGGCCTGCAGCTGTGTACTGAGCTGAGTGTTGGTGTGGTCATAAATTTCCCTGAGAGATGCACGAAACTTCCTGAACATCCAAAACAGATGAAGAAGAGCTCCCACGATGAACGTCGCTATGAATGTCAGTGCAACGTTGGTCCCGATTGTTTCGTGAATCAGCAGTTCTGCCCGTTGAAGCAGAGTATCTGCGGATGGTTGGGGGCCGTGGAGCGATGATTGATCCGGAGGAAGCATCGGTGTGAGTTGGCTATTGTCCCAATTGAAACCGAGCGCCACTTCTGGTGAAACCGTCGTCAGTAATGGTGTTGCGGCTTTGAGTGAGTCTCCAGGATGCAGATCCACAATTTCCTGAGGTGCTGTCGTGAACCACGAAGCTGCCAGGGGGCCAAGTGATGGAAGCGGCCCCGGGATCAACGGTGGAATCAGACACTTCAGCAGGACAAGTAACCAGATGGCCTGGGTGAGGCGAGGTCTTCCGGGGCCGATCGCACGGACAGTGGCAGCCGCCACAATGAAAGTCAGAAAGATCTGACACGACTGAGACAACAAATCTACCAGTACGCGTTCAGGTGTCAGTTTCTCGAGAATGTGTTCAGGTGTCATTGTCACATTCTCCTTCCAGACGATCCAGCAGCTGTCTGAGGTGCTGAATGTCCTCCGGTGAAAATTTTTGTTCTTCGACCAGATGCTTGACCAGGGGCATGGCGTCTCCCGCAAACAGCAGATCGACAAAGTCCTCCACTGATTCACGTATAACCGTCTGCGGGCGGACTCTGGGAGAATAAATTCGAGTACGACCATCGAGGCGAACGTTCAGATAGCCCTTTTCTTCCAGTCTGCGGAGATAGGTCTGAACTGTTGTAAAGTCGATGTCGCGATCCGACGGCAATGCTTCCAGAACCTGACGCACGCTTGCCTGCCGCAGGTCCCAGACAATTCGAGCAACTTCCATTTCCCCTCGGGACAAGCCTTTTCTCGGCGGCATTGGATCCTCCACTTCAATTACAAACGTCCTTGAGCGTGGGTGCAGTGTAATTACAAATGTAATTGAGTCAACAGCGGTTTTGGTCAGTACTGGAAGACAGGCGGCTGCCCCGTTTCCCGCGATCGTGCTGGATTTCAGCGAATGTGCTGTTAAGTTGCATACTTGATCAGAGTGCACAGAGTGGTGTTCTTCAGGCGGGTGAGACATGTTCCGAGCGTTCGGCATCGTCGGAGTTCTTTTGTTTATCGGGGCTGACCTGCATGCCGAGGGCCCCGCCCTGTGGAATGGAAATGGCTCTGATTCTGCGTTTTCTGAGCCACCCTCGTTTCGGCATGACGTGATGGCCGTGTTGTCAAAGTCCGGCTGCAATCTCGGCACGTGTCATGGGAACCAGAACGGTAAAGGGGGTTTTCGGCTCTCGCTCAGAGGGCAGGATCCAGATACTGATTTCATGACATTGACGCGGCAATTGGGGGGACGGCGAGTCAGTCCTCTGGAGCCTGACCGAAGCCTGTTGCTGCAGAAGCCGTTAATGAAGATTCCTCACGAAGGCGGTCGCCGGTTGACGGAGTCCGATGATGCGTATGTGATACTGCGCGACTGGATTGAAGGAGGCATGCTGGATGATCGGAGTTCAGCGGCTCAGTTGGTCGAGCTCCGGCTGACGCCTTCACTCAGTACAGTGTTGGCAACTGCGGGAAGCGTCCAGTTGCGAGTGGAGGCCGAGTTTTCTGACGGAAGTATTCGAGACGTGACGCGGCTGTCGGTCTTTGAGTCATCATGGCCGACAGCTGAGGTGACCAGAGATGGTCTTGTTTCGCTGTACACAATTGGTGAGGCATCCGACAAAAATAGTGAGGCATCCGGAGCAAGTAGTGGGGCATCAGTTGCCAGCGGCCTGACAACTGTGACAGCTCGGTATTTAAATCATCAGACAGCGGCTCGAGTTGAGTTCATCCGCGATGACCCGGAGTTCCAGTTCAGCAGCCCGGCGGTTGCGACGTCGTTTGATCGTGCCGTATTTCGGCAGTTAGAGCGATTGCGAATTCAGCCGGCGGGTATTTGTGACGATCGTACGTTT
Source organism: Planctomyces sp. (assembly GCA_016795105.1). Taxonomy (GTDB): domain Bacteria; phylum Planctomycetota; class Planctomycetia; order Planctomycetales; family Planctomycetaceae; genus F1-80-MAGs062. Next base: position 4,033 of record JAEUIH010000154.1, on the reverse strand, counting down.
CTGAGACGGGTTTACCTCGATGTGACCGGACTGCTTCCTCCTCCGGAACGTGCTCAGGAGTTTCTGGCGTCATCGGAAGAAGACAAGCGAATCCGGCTGATTGATGACTTGCTTGCGTCAGAAGAATTTATCGACAATCAGGCATTGCGGTGGGCAGATCTGTTGAGAGTTGAGGAGAAGACTCTTGACCGCAAGGGAGTTTCCGTCTTCTATCGCTGGATTCGGGAATCGATTTCCGCTGACAAACCACTTCCGGAGTTTGCTCAGGAGATTCTGTCGGCTCGAGGAAGTACGTATACAGAACCTGCAACAAATTTTTATCGGGCGCTTCGGACTTCGGAAGAGCGGGCCGAGGCATCGGCTCAGCTGTTTCTTGGAATTCGGCTTCAGTGTGCGAAGTGTCATAACCATCCGTTCGATCGCTGGACTCAGGACGATTACTACGGATGGTCAAACTTCTTTGCTCGGATTGACTACAAGATCATCGAGAACAAACGACGAGATACCAATGACACTCACGAGTTTGACGGTGAGCAGATCGTATTCGTAAAGAACGAAGGAGACGTGAAGAATCCCGGAACAGGACGAGTTCCTCCGTTGCGATTTCCTGGTGAGGCTGGTCAATCAAACGTCGAGACGGAGACAACAGAATCGGATCGTCTGCAGCAACTGGGAACGTGGATCTCGGCGAGAGGCAATGAACGGTTTTCGGTGACACAGGCGAACCGCATCTGGTACCAGCTTTTCGGCAAAGGGGTTGTTGATCCGATCGACGACTTTCGTGCGACGAATCCTCCATCGAATCCGGAGCTGTTGAGTTTGATTGTGCGTCAATTTGAAAACGGAGGGTCTCGGATCAGGCCGCTTATGCGGGAGATCCTCCGGTCATCGACATACCAGCTTGCGGCTGACGTCAATGAGTCCAGCAGGAATGATGATGTGTGTTTTTCGCATGTGGAGGCTAGACGGCTGACAGCAGAGCAGTTGCTGGACGCAATCAGTCAGGTTACCGGCTCAACGCCTCAATATGGAGAATCAAAAGATCAGAAACGGGCGGTGCAGCTCGTGGGGGTTCGAAATGGAGGTCATCGCTATAGTCCTCCGGAATCGGGCGACAGATTTCTGCAGTTGTTTGGCAAACCGGATCGATTGCAGACATGTGAGTGTGAGCGAAGTGAAGAGACGACTCTGTCACAGACGTTTGAGATGGTCAGTGGTCAGTTAATTCACGAACTGATGAGATCTCGAGACGGCCTCATCGCAACCGCAGTCCGTAATAAAACAGGTCCATCCGACTTTCTCGAACAGTTGTACTGGCGCGCCCTGAGTCGATCTCCTTCAGATACTGAACGCGAAGCACTACGGCAGTACGCAGAGAGCCATCGTGATTTAAGGGCTGCATACGAAGACATTATGTGGGCCGTATTGAACTCCAATGAATTTCTCCTGAGGCCGTAAGCAGACAAGAACCCATAAGCAGACAAGAACGAGGTCCAACAATGAAGCGACGCGACCTGCTGAGAGTAGGTGGAGCGGGAATGCTGGGACTGACACTCCCGAAGATCATGGCTGCGCAGGAATCTGCAGTCGCCAAATCGGTTTCTGGGAATCCGCTTCCCGTAAAAGCAAAATCGGTGATCTTTCTGTTTCAGTGGGGAGGTCCGAGTCACGTCGATACGTTTGATATGAAGCCGAATGCGCCGGATGGATATCGATCTCACTTTCGTACGATTTCAACATCCGTGCCGGGGATGTATGTCTGCGAGCATTTGCCGGAGACAGCCAAAATCATGCACGAGTTTGCTCAGATACGTACCGTTCACCACAGGATGAACAACCACAATTCTGCCGGTTATGTTGCACTCACTGGTGTCGAGCCTCCGATTGATGATCAAAGACTGCGGGACTCACTGGATCTGTTTCCCGGATATGGCAGCGTTGTTGATGCTGTGGCTCCGAATGGTAGCGAAATACCGACCTATGTTTCGTATCCATATCGGATTTCGGATGGTTCTGTCACACCGGGGCAGCGAGCAAGTTTTTTGGGAAAGATGCATGATCCACTATTTGTTCAGGGCGACCCCAACTCGCCGGATTTTCGATTGAGCCAGTTGAGTTTGCCGATGGATGTGACTGTTGACCGACTTGAAGATCGTCGTTCGCTTCAGGCTTTGATTAACGGCCAGACATCCGCGCTGGATGAATCAGCGGCAGCTCGAGGGCTGGATGCGTACTATGAGCGGGCGGTTGCGATGCTGAATTCGTCGAAGGTTCGCCAAGCGTTTGATCTTTCGAAAGAGCCACAGGAACTTCGTGAAGCATATGGACGCACGACCTATGGTCAAAGTTGCCTGCTGGCTCGAAGACTTGTCGAATCCGGCGTCAAGTTTGTAACGGTCTATTTTGCTCCGAGTATCGGGGGACGCAGCAAGACGGAAGGAGGCTGGGATACTCACGGTTTCGATGACACTCGGATGTATGAAATCCTTCCTTCGTTTCACCTGCCAATCACCGACCGAACCCTGCCGGTGCTGATTCATGATCTGAAGGATCGAGGTCTGTTGAATGAGACTCTGGTGATCTGGATGGGAGAATTTGGCAGGACGCCTCACCTGAATAAGAGTATCAGCCGAGATCACTGGCCGAAGTGTTACACTGTGTTGATGGCTGGTGGTGGTGTTCAGGGCGGTGCTGTTTATGGTGAATCAGACAAATACGGTGCGGTGCCGGATGTAAATCCCGTCACCACCGGTGATCTGGCAGCCACCATGTATCGACTTATGGGGATCGACCACACGATTGAGGTACGTGACAAGCTGAATCGCCCGCTGCCGATTGCCAATGGTCGACCGGTCACTGATATTTTTGCGTAACGTTTTTAAAGAACTAAGATGCGTAACGCATTTAGAGAACTGAGAGATGACGAAGCCAACGCTGAATATTGTCCTGTACCAGCCCGAGATCCCTCAGAATGCGGGGAACATCGGACGTACCTGTGTAGCGATTGGCGCTCGTCTGTGGATGATCCGCCCACTTGGGTTTCGGTTGGAAGATCGATATCTGAAGCGAGCTGGCATGGACTACTGGCAGCATCTGGACTGGGAAGTTGCTGATTCTTTTGAAGAAGTTCAGAGCAAGCTTCCGGAAGCTCGTGTCTGGTGCCTGACAAAGACGGCAAGTCGCGTGGTTTGGGAGGTGGAATTCGGTCGGGGGGATATTTTGTTGTTTGGCAGTGAGAGTCGCGGATTGCCGGCTTCAATTCTGCAGCAGGATCCGAATCGAAATCTGAAATTGCCGATGACCGAACTTGTCCGCAGCCTGAATCTGGCAAGTACCGTCAATACTGTGGCCTACGAGGCAGTGCGTCAGATGGGCGGCCTGCCCTCAGAGATCCTCAGCAGGACCAGTCTCTCGTCAGGCGTGACGAATTCTGATGCCGCGGGTGGAGAGCAGTGATGGTTCGCGTCATTTTTACTCCAAACCTCAGACGCCATTGTTCATGTGATGCGGCCGATGTTACTGCGTCAACCGTATTGGAAGCCATCCTGCGTGCCGTTGAGCATCAGGCGGGACTTAAAGGGTATGTGCTTGATGAACACGATCGACTTCGAAAACATATGACGGTGTTCGTCAATGGTCAGCCAGTGAAGGACAGAGTCTTGTTATCGGATGCGGTCGAGCCGAACACCGAGGTCTATGTCATGCAGGCATTGTCCGGGGGTTAAAGTAGCAGGCACATTCCATGTGCCGTCCGCGTCGCGGTGGTGCGTTTTGAGTTTTCTGTTTGAACTAAGGTGAGTGTGGGGCGTGTTTGCGGACGGCATACGGAGAATGCCTGCTAAAGTAGCAGGCACATTCCATGTGCCGTCCGCGTCGCGGTGGTGTGTTTTGAGTTTTCTGTTTGAACTAAGGTGAGTGTGGCGCGTGTTTGCGGACGGCATACGGAGAATGCCTGCTAAAGTAGCAGGCACATTCCATGTGCCGTCCGCGTCGCGGTGGTGCGTTTTGAGTTTTCTGTTTGAACTAAGGTGAG
>JAEUIH010000153.1 GCA_016795105.1 Planctomyces sp. | reverse complement strand
ACTTCGAGACTCGCGACGAACTTTTGAGACCGCGATTTCTACGGTTTCATGCATTTCAGGACAGACACAAGCTACGATTTTTTTATTCGATGTCGATTGGGCTGTCGGAGGGATCACGAATTTCAGAATTGAGGGCAGGGCCGGAGTCGTCTGGCAGGGTACTTGAATCATCTGATGACTCTGGAGGCAATTCCTGACCAGGGGCCGACTTTTTCGCTGGGGGTTCCGGAGCTCCGTTGAAATATACCACTCCGTCTTCTTCGTGAACTTCCGCCAATCGGTTTGGTACAGGAGACAGTGGCTGCACTCGAGTTCGCGGCTCCGCTTCTCGAATGGGCTTTTGAAGAATTTCGGTTGCTTCGACGGGAACAGCAGCCCTTCGGGTTGAAGAACGATCAGAAGAGGTTGACCCTGACGGTGCAATCGTGAAGTTGGCTTTGCGAGCAGACGGCACCTGATTGTGAGCATGCACAACGCCTCGCGTCGTCCCGTCCTCTGACGTCATGGAGTGCGACGCCTGTTCAATGGTACCCAGTGGATTGTCGAGAAACCGCTGAGCGATCTCCTGTCGAAGTGATGCACGTACTTCGACGGTTGTGCCATCTGGTTTCTGAATTGCCATTTCGTCAACGACCCAGAAGCCGTTTTCGGAAACAAGTCGAACCGTTGTTTTGAGTTTACCGGCTGGCTGCAATGCAACCGTGGCTGTCTTGTCAGAGATCTTCATATTTTCAATTGGCATCCGCAGGATTGAAGGCAATTGCTGGAATCCAGTTGGAAGCTCAGACACATTGCTCCATACCAGTCTCGTAAAGTCCGTCGAGCAGTTCTTCTGGACGTTTTCGATATCTGAGCGTTCCCATGCAGAGGCGAGTTCGAGAAGCGGCACCGTCATTTCCAGTTGATTTCGAAGCGACACGATCTGGAGATTTGCACCTGGGTACTGAACGTCCTCGACACGCAAATATCCAGCTTCTTCTGCAAGAATGACGGTCAGGAGCTGCCCGCTTTCCGCCTGCAATTCCATTTCTGTTCGAAGACCTCGCATTCGACTGTTCTGTATAGTCATTTCCCCACGAGGTAAGTCTCCGAGAGGAAGCGAGGAAATCAGTTCAGGCTGCACTCGATTCCACGTACCTCGAGCGAAGTCCGAAGACGACATCTGCGTCAGCAGTTCGAGATCGAGTGACTCCAGAGATGACATGTACAGAGTAGCCCGATTGGGAGCCGTGAATGCAGAGCTGAGAATTCTTTGCTGTTGAGTCTGTCGATCGTAAATCGTAACTTCGCGAATCACGAATTCCTTTTGATGCCGATTCTCAAGTTTGCCTGCCGTTGCAGATGTTTTAGTCGCAGATGTTTTAGGGGAGTCCGTCGCTTCGCTGTCATCCGCCACGAGCTCTTCGTTGATTTCGGGCTCGGAGACGCGATCAACGACAGCCGTCTTTTCGACCTCCTTGAGGTCAAGCCGATAGATATTGTGATCCTGTGGGATCATCACTGTGAGCTGTCCGGCGAAAGACCGAATCTCAAAGTCATCCGGAGCTACAGCTGCATCGGGAAGCGGAATCATTTCAAGATTGGCATACTGCAGAGACCCTTCAAAGAACTCCGGGCTGGATGATGCACTCAAACTGTTCATGTCGCCGCTGCGATATGAATCAAGAAACCGGCAGACCGCATTAACGGCCAGCACCTGACGCCGAATTGATCCGGGATGATCTTCAATCTTCTTGTTATGTACTTCGACGTCAGCCACTTTCCACGAATCATCTTCCCGGACGATTCGCATCAGGATGAAGCCATTCTTCGCCGGGAGTTTAACAACGGCGTCTTTTTCATTGAGCTGAGCTTCGGGGCGGCGGGCCATATCTGAATGGTATTCGGTCGTGATTCTGCCAATCAGTTGGTGCAGCCACGGTTCCGGCAGTTGTTCGAGGTCGCTGCGAAGATCTGCCGAGACAACCTGTAGAATGTCATCCCGGTTGCCATCTTCCCATGTATCGAGGAATTCCCGAAGAGTCAGCAGGAGGTCCATGACTTCAGTCGTAGACTTCGTGGCACGAGTCCCCTTCTTTTGCTGTCGGAACAAGACATCATCCACGACCCAGCGGCGTTTTTCGTGATCGCGGACAAGACGGAACTGATATTTGGTTCCGTCCTCTTCTTTGACGATCACCATCCGAGTGTTCTTATCAACTTTCTCGGTTTCCACGACGGACAGTTTTCCGTCCGGCAGATTGAGAATTTCGAGATCTCTGAATGCCTTGTCAGAGCGGAGCGCCTTTTCTTCGAACCGTGACGATGCTGCATTGCGCAGGGCAGCTTCATTGTCTTCCTTGAGAGCATCGGAGAAGCTGTCCACGACTCGCTGTTCAAGCATTGAAGTGGCGCATCCGGTGAGAAACAAGGCACCAATCAGTCCGGATCGGATGATTCGCATAGACAACTCCTGTCATTAACCCGAGAGCCCGAAGAGGGTCTGCAAGCCTTTGACATGGACAGAAGAGACGGAGACGGGAAGACGAGAAAGGGCGATTCAGGCAGGAACAAGATGGGAATCAAAGCAATTTCGTATCCTGGTTTTCGCAGGTCGTCAGAAATGCGTCAACGGGATGCATGCTGTCCTGAACAGTGTCGGAGAAATCGTTTTTTGAATGGTTCCGCGGTTCGGCAAAAATGGCACAGGAAGGAAATCTGCTGCAAAATTGCCCGACAACGGGAGATCCCGTGGAATCCCCAAAACCGCAATTCCTGCCGAACCGCTTGAAAGTGGAATCGTCTTTGCGGACCATGCTCGGTCCGCCGACCGTGGCGGGCCTGCGTTTTTGACCTGATTTACTGAACATACCTGCGAATTACCGCAATTCGGGCCCATAGAACCAATGGACTGGACCGTCTTAAAACAGATTATTGACGAACATCAGACATTTCTGGTGACGAGCCATGTGCGGCCTGATGCTGACGCGTTGGGCTCCGAACTCGGCATGCGTGCGATTCTTTTGGCACTCGGGAAAGAGGTGACAATCGTCAATGCTTCTGCCCCCCCTGCGAATCTGCATTTCCTGAATCCGGACGGCCACGTTCTGAAGCTCAACGAAAACATCACACGCGCAAGCGTTCCGAAAGTTGATGTCATCATTGTGGTGGATACGAGTGCCTGGCAGCAGCTCGGCACAATGGCGGATGTCATTCAGAACGCGACCTCAAAACGCGTGGTGATTGATCATCATGTCAGTTCTGACGATCTTGGAGCCATCGAGTTTAAAGATGTCTCGGCGGCCGCGACAGGTGAGTTGATCTTCGAAGCGGCCGAGTCACTGGGTGTCTCCTTTGATGCTCAAACTGCAAACGCACTCTACGCAGCTATCGCTACGGATACGGGTTGGTTCCGATTTCCATCGACAGGTGCTCGCACGATGAGAATTGCAGCCAGCCTCATTGAACTCGGGGCTGTACCTCATAACGTGTACAATCTTGTGCATGAACAATGCTCGATGGCTCGAGTCCGGTTGTCGGGGCGGGTACTTGGGCGAATCCAGTCGGAGGCTGAAGGCCGGCTGGTCTGGATCTATGCGGACTCAGCGGACCTCTCGGAAACCGGAAGTGTGCCGTCTGATACTGAGAGTCTTGTCAATCAGTGCCTCACAGTATCCGGTTCCGAAGCTGCATTCATTGCTGTGGAACTTCAGACAGGCCAGATAAAGTTCAGCCTGAGATCGCGTCCGCCACATGATGTGGCAAAACTGGCCGAACAGTTCAACGGTGGTGGTCACAAGCTGGCATCGGGCGCAACACTCCAAGGCCCGCTGAAACCAGCCCTCGAAAAAATGCTCGTCGCGTTTCGTCAGATGCTGCAGTCATCCGGAGGTTCGCCGCCTCAAAGCTGAGGAGTTTGTTCATGATTCGGAACGATCAATCACGGCTGACTCGGCGCACTCGGCCAGTTGTGTGTCCGGTACTGTGGTATGTACTGATTTCCGGATTGCTGTTGTTCACCGCCACGCCACACTCAATTGCAGATGATGCGAGTCGTCACAGAGACCGGGCGAGCGAACCAGCGTCGAGCGAACCGACGGCAGATGATCGGTCGGCAGACGATCGGTTGGAGGACGAACGTTCGGAAGAAGAACAGGAATCGCAACGCTCGGGGTTGACTGCCGAATTCTACCCGGCCCTGGCTCAGCAGGCGGCTACTACATCTCAGCAGCCAGCTGCGGTCCGGAGGATCGATGACCGAATTGCGTTCGACTGGGGAGTGGATTCACCGGACAGCCGCATGTCACCGGGACCGTTCCGAGCTGCGTGGTCAGGAATGATTTTGATTCGCGATTCCGTCGAGTATCGCTGGCATGCGGACCTGCGTGGAGCAATACGAATTCAGATCGGAGACGCTGTCGTATTCGAAGCGACTGCTGCTGAGCGGACTTTTGTGAGTTCGGAGCCTGTTGCGATTTCGGTCGGCGAACATCCGATACGAATTGAATATCAGTCAGAGGGAAATGCCACGATTCGCCTGTTTTGGTCAGCGTCCGCATTTACGCTTGAACCGTTGCCGGCAGATATCCTGTTTCACGAAACAGACTCGGCCGCCCTACAGTCAGCAACGTCCGGTCGCTGGACTGCGGAATCACTTCGGTGTGCGGCATGTCATACGGGGAGCGGTGGGGCAGACGTTTTAGCGGGTCCCTCCCTCGATCGCATTCGCGACAGCAGCTCGCTGGAGATTTTGATCCGTAGGATCTCTGATCCACACTCTATAGACATCAACAGCCGAATGCCATCGTTTGGATTCAGCCCGGAACAGGCTGCAGATATTGCGGCATTTCTGATAGAGCGATCTGAGGTAGGCCGGAATCTCAAGTTCCCCGAACCTAAGGATTCCGACATCACTGAAGGGATGCAACTTCTGCATTCGACTGGATGCGGTGCCTGTCATGAGTTGCCAGCGGTGGCGATGCATCCGGAGCCGGACCTGTCTCCTGCTGGTGCAAATCTCCACCGTACATTTCCATATCAGGGCCCATCATTGGACCAGGTTGCCGATCGACGTTCGGCTGCGTGGGTCTATCATTGGCTGAAGTCACCTGAATCGCTCAACACGAGTCATCGCATGCCGGTCTTTGAACTGACGGACGATGAACGGCGAAGGATTGCTGTGGCACTGACCGATCGCGTTCAAAACACTGAACAGATTCAACGCATTGAACCAACTCCAACTGTACAGGGATCAGCAACCAGCGATTCCGATAAGGTCGAGCGAGGTCGTCAGCTGGTTGAGCAGGCAAATTGCAGTGCCTGCCATCTGATCCCGGGAGTCAAGCGAAATCCGAAGGGAATCGCGGAACTGACTCAATCAACAGATTTCATCTCTGATTTTTCGTGCCTTCGACCTGAACAGGAGTTCGAGGGATCCCGGACTGGGGAGCAGGCAGAGATGGTGGTCCGCGGATCGACAATCGTGCCGCGGTTTCAGACCCAACAAACCCAACGACATGACCTAATTTCCTGGTTCAGCACGGTGTCATCGTTCAGTACCGTGTCATCTCCGACCAGTGAACTGAAGGGGACAACACTTGGTGAGCACCTGCTGACATCCCGCGGTTGCCTTGCCTGTCATGATCGAGATCAAAATCGAGGGATCTCGACGATAGCAGCCTCAACAGAAAAAATGATGGCGGAGCTCAGGGGACAGAGTCAAAACCTGATACCACCGCAGTTAACGGCAGTTGGAGATCGAATGGTTGCCGACTATTTGTCCGAGGCAGTATCTGGCCGCCAGAAGGAGCGGCGCCTGCCGTGGCTAAAGGTACGGATGCCGAAGTTTCGTCACACGGAAATTGAGTCGGCTGGTCTTGTGGCTTACCTGACTGCGGCCGACCAGATCCCGGACAGTGCAGACGCAATGCGACCTGAAGTTGTCTCACTGAGTGCCGACAGGCCAGCAACTGCAGACGATTTGCTGAATGGGAATACGCTGGCCGGTGCGGGAGGCTTCAATTGCGTCGCATGTCACCGAGCTGGCCCCTATGAGCCGCGATTTGTCGCGCCAGGCACACGTGGTTCCGATCTGATGACAATGGGGAAACGAATCCGCCCAAAGTACTTTCAGCGATGGATGAAGAATCCCATCCGGGTCATGACCGGAATTGAAATGCCAGCAATCCGGCGAGCATCTCCTGGAATCCTGGGAGAGTCTCTGGAGCGTCAGTTTGAAGTCTTGTGGCAGGCCCTTCGAGACCCCCGGTTTACTCCACCAACGGTCGTCAGCCGGTACGAACAATATTGGACCGTACTACCTGGGCAACATCCTCGAGTTGTTCGCGATGTGTTTACGGTGCCCGGCATGAGTGAGGATGGGGAACGAGCAGGAAGTCGGCCACAAAGCATTGCCAGAACATTTGCAGCCGGATTTGGAAACGGCCATCACGTTTTTTTTGACCTCGACCACATGCAGTTGCGATTATGGACGATCGGCGAGTTTGCTCGACAGCGAACAGAAGGTAAAAGCTGGTTCTGGGATCCGGCCGGAATCGTTGTGGCCGGAGCGAAGGGTGTGCAGAACTCCGGTGCTGGTGGGCTTCCTGTTGATCCGTCAGCAGCAGACTGGTTGAGGCTGATTCCCACGAATGATCAGCTTTCTGCTGCTCAACAGGACTTCAGCCACGGGCTTCGTCCGGTGATGGACGAGGGACGTACAGCAGAACTTGTGAAGTACGAAACTACTGAAACTGCGATTCGAATCTGGTATCGGATGTACTTTGCAACAAGTGATTCAGAATCGGTCGCTCAGGGGAACATCGCAGTCAAAACGGACGCGTCATCACCGCATGATTTAGTCACTCGATGGACGGACCCTGAACAACCCGTGGCATCAATCCTGCTGGAAGAAGAGTGGACGCCGACATGGGAATCGGGACAATCGGGGCTTCGGAGAAAGGTCTGGCTCCGGCAGGGAATTCCGGCACACGACGTGATCCTGATGTGGCCCGAACTTGCCTCGGGTACCGCATATGCGCCACAAATCACCACCGGTATCCCTGCCGGCACGGCAATTCGACTGAAGGAACAGGAGCATGCGGAATGGACGGGCAGTATTGCGACTGAGCCCATTGTTCAGGCGATTCCCGCCAAACCGATACTGCGAAGCGATTCTGATGCGATCACCAGTGTGCCGCGGTTCAGGGGCAACCGACTTCCATTGGACACCTCAATCATGCCAACGGCAATGACCTGGCTTCCGGATGGCCGCCTTGCCTTTACGTCTCTGCGAGGACACGTCTGGATTGGGAAAGACACGAATGAAGACAGACACGAAGATGAGTTACAGATGTTTGAGGAAGGTCTTGTGGCACCATTCGGAATACTTGCAGACGGTGACAGTATTATCGTAGCTCACAAGCCGGAAGTCCTGCGATTGCGGGATACTGACGGAGATGGAAAAGCCGACCAACGGGAGATACTTGCATCCGGCTGGGGTTTCAGTGATGACTACCATGACTGGACCAGCGGACTCGTACGCGACAAACAACAAAACCTCTTTGTCGGACTCGGTAGCGACTATTCACAGAAGGAACGTTCATCAGATCGTGATCGATGGAGAGGAACGATTCTGAAGATCGATCCTTCGGGGCAGCTATCGCCATACGCTTACTCATTCCGCTATCCGATGAGTATTGCGATTGACGACATGGGTCGGATGTTTGCGACCGACAATCAGGGGGTCCAGAACACATTCAACGAGATCAACCATATTTTGCCGGGAAGACACTATGGTGTTCCATCGAAGACTGAAACCAACACCATACAAACACCTGAGACTCCCGCATTTCAGGTACCTCATCCATGGACACGCAGTGTCAACAGCATCCTGTTTCTTCCGGACCAGTATCGTGAAGTCGGCATGGCAGGACATGGAGTCGGATGTGAATACGACTTGAGATTTCTCGTGCGATTTACGACCCAGCAGATTGGCGACATCGTTCAGGGTTGTGTCTATCCGTTAAGCCTCCCGGAACAGACTGCGGGGGGAGCAAACTTTGTGGGGCCAATTTGTTCAGGGATTGCTCCCGATGGAACTCTCTACATTGGAAGTATCTGGGACAGCGGCTGGCAGGGTGGCCCAAACACAGGTGCCATCGAACGATTGACTCCTGTGCAGTTCTCTCAATCCCATCAAGGAAATCTCGGAAGTCTGAAAGACCGAACGGGCGATGGACATCAGAATGGTATTCAGGAGATTCGGGTGGTACCCGGAGGATTCGAGTTGGAATTCTTCCTGCCGGTGGAGGAAACGATTTTGCACGCCGCCGCAAACTATACGGTTCAGGGATATACTCGAGTCTGGGGCGGCAGTTATGCAACACCGGATTCAGAACGGTATGTTGCAGCGATTTCAAAGATCGAGATTTCGGACGATTTGAAGTCCGTGAGACTTACGATACCAGAATTGCGTGCCGGCTTTGTTTACGACATTTCGCTGCGAGAAGGATTCGAAACTGATCAATTCTGGCCGATAACAGGCACCTACACATTAAAAACCCTCATTCCGTAGGATGAGCATTCCTGCCCGTCCACACACTGGTTCGAGCACTGCAGCAGCGCAGGGATGGCTCAAATGTAGGATGGGCATTCCTGCCCGTCCACACACTGGTTCGAGCACTGCAGCGGCGCAGGGATGGCTCAAATGTAGGATGGGCATTCCTGCCCGTCCACACACTGGTTCGAGCACTGCAGCAGCGCAGGGACGTGCTCGGGGAGGAATCCCCAAGCTACATTTCGTCCCGCCCTGGTTCGAGCACTACCGCAGCGCAGGGACGTGCTCGGGGAAGAATCCCCAAGCTACATTTCGTCCCGCTCTGGTTCGAACACTGCAGCAGCGCAGGGACGTGCTCGGGGAAGAATCCCCAAGCTACATTTCGTCCAACTCTGGTTCGAGCACTACCGCAGCGCAGGGACGTGCTCGGGGAAGAATCCCCGAGCTACATTTTGTCCCGCGCTGGTTCGAACACTGCAGCGGCGCAGGGACGGCTCAAATGTAGGATGGGCATTCCTGCCTGAGTGTTACCCACATTTTTTTTACGCGAGATTTGCCCCTCTGACGATTAGCATCAGTTTTTCGAAACCTCTC
>JAEUIH010000152.1 GCA_016795105.1 Planctomyces sp. | reverse complement strand
AGGTCAGGAATGCCCATCCGACTTAGTGCGCCGCTGGGTCAGTCGTCGTACCTTCGGGGGACGGGCAGGAATGCCCATCCTACTTAGTGCGCAGCTGTGGCAGTACTCGAACCAGCGCGGGACGGGCAGGAATGCCCATCTTACTTAGTGCGCAGCTGTGGCAGTGCTCGAACCAGCGCGGGACGGGCAGGAATGCCCATCCTACATTTTTTTAGGCGGAATGGTCGAGGACTCGGGCGATTACGGCGACATGGCATGCTGTTGCACCTTCGTTCAGGAGAATGCGGGAGGCTTCGGAGCATGTCGCGCCTGTGGTGAGTACATCATCAACCAGAAGAATTCGCTTCCCATGAATTGCATCCCGTTGCAACACATAAAAGGCATCTTCCTGATTACTGAACCGCTGTGTGACGGGAACTCGCTTCTGGGGCATTGTTCGCCGACTGCGTCGAAGTGAGTTCACGCTGAGAGGTCTGTGCATTCGGGCGGAAAGTGTCTGGGCGACGATCATCGCGGGATTGAAGTGTCGAGTCAGTCGCTGTTTCCAGTGCTGTGGGACGGGCATGATCACATCGGATTGGAGTTCCTGCAGTGGTTCGGCCTTTCGTTCACATAAGAGTTCAGCAAGTGACTGGATGTTGACGCGTGTGATGGACCATTTTGCGGAAAGCAAAGCCTGCTTCAGGAGGCCACGGTACATGCCCAGGCATACGACAGAGTCAAAGTGAAGAGTCCGATTTCGGCAATGAACGCATCCACCCTGCCCTTTTGACCACGGGCCGAGTTCAGCTCCACACAGACTGCAGGCAAATCGAATCTCGGGGGCCATCTGGTCTCTGCACAACTGACAATAAATGCTGTTACTTCCGTCCTTCATGCGAAACTCGGCCGGTGTCGTTGCACCGCACAGTTCACACTCGGACGGAAATACAAAGTCGGCCGCGTTGCGAAGGAACGTTCGGAATTCCTGCCTGAGATTCAGCACGTCAGTCGTTCCACTAATTGAACCTGAATTAAGTCATCAGTTCTTATCACACTATATGATATTGTCTACGTTACCCTGGTTCAAGTGGCGGCAGCTTATCGGTTATTTGCTGGATGGTTGAGTATCTGCCTGAGCTGTTGAGTCGCCTTCGTGACATCCGCTGATCTCGCAATCGCAGCAGTGACTGCAATCCGGGTGGCACCAAGCTGTCGAAGAATCTCCGCCTGTTCAGGGCCAATGCCTCCGATTGCGAACCAGGGAATCGTGATCGATGCGATCGCTTCCTGAACAAATCTGAGCCCGGGGAATTCGTCGAAGGACTTCGTCTTCGACGGAAAGATTGGACCGACTCCAAGATAGTCTGCGCCGTCTCGTTGAGCCTCGAGTGCCTGTGACAGGTTGTGGGTTGAAATTCCAATCAGCAGGTCGGGTCCAACAAGGCTGCGTACTTCTCTCAGAGGAATTTCATCCTGACCGACATGGACACCATCTGCTCCTGCGAGTATCGCGAGGTCCGGGCGATCATTCAAAATGAACAACGCACCATGGCGGTGACACTGCTGACGGATGTATCGAGCTCGTTCCAGAAGGCTTCGGTCATCGAGCTGTTTTTCCCGGAGTTGAATAATGTCCGCCCCTGCTTTCAGGCTGTCTTCCAGAACCTCTTTCCAGGGATGACTGCATTCTGATTCAGAGATCAGGACATATAAATGGCTCTTTGACAGACGCAAACGAAATTCCTCGGGAATAAGCGTTTCGGCTGATGGCGCCTGCCGAATTCTGGACTGCATTCGGACTTCCAGGTCATAGACTCGATAGCGAAGTTGTTTCATGGAGCCGGCAAAGACAGGGCTGATCACTTTTCCAAGTTCTTCGAGGCTGCGAAACGCTTCCTGGACTCGGCGACTGTTCGCTGTCATCAGATCGCGGACGCTTGATCGCTCGTTCTCCGATGCGGTTGTGACTGAAGTCCCAGGATCGCCAGAGACGTCTCGGAGAATATGAGTTCTTCGCATTTCACCGGGAAGTTCGGCCGCCAGAAGATAGAGCTGCTGCTCATGGAGCACGAGTTCGTGACGGAGTAATTTCAGCTCACGGCTGATCGGACCGTCATCCATCAGGAAACGAGTAATGTCTTCGAGGACTCGCAGGCCCTCACGGCATCGATTGAAGATCGCATCGAGGGCCCTCCAGATTTTCGCTGGCGGTGGAGATTGCTCGGGACTACGAGTTTGCGAAGGCGTGCTCGACAACTGGACTTCGGTTTCCGTTGGGGTCAATCCAATTTCGACGGAAAGGCGTTCGCGAGATTCAGGAGAATCGAATCCCAGTTCCTGACGAATTCTCTGAAGATCAATGCCGCGTAGTTTCAGTGCTGCCTGAGCTCCTTCGCTGAGTTCGAGAGCTCCGATCAGGATGTGGGAGCTGGACACGCTGTCGAGATTACCGGAACGGCGTGCGATCAGGATTGCCCGGTCGAGTACCGCAGTGAACGCCGGTGGGAGTTCAGTGCGAAGTCGATTTATGTCACGCTTTATGTCCTCATCATATGAAAGCGGGGCCGACGCCTCCGAGTGATACTGATTCCATAACGCGACAGTCGCAGCGGCAGCGGCTCCCAGTGAGCCGGATTGCAGCCAATTCAGGTCCAGTTCGAGCTTCTGAAGGCTGGCAGAGGCCAAAGATTCTTCGTCCAGCAGGGCCATCAGAAGGAGTGCGGTAGGGATTTCGGAATCCAATTTACCGGCTGTGATCGACAGAGCAATTTCCGGATGTCTTTGGTAGTGGCAGCAGCGTTCGATCACTCTAAGAGCTGATTCTGTGAAAAACGAGCCGAAAGCGTCTTGAGGTACCATATCAGCGGACCATTCCCCGGGAATCTCATTCAAAGTCTTCAGGCAGCTGAAATTGTAACAGGCGCCCTCCCCAAACCGTAGGATGGGCATTCCTGCCCGTCCAGAGTCCTTGCTCTTTCGGGGGGGGCTCGTGCGAGGGGCGAAGTTGGCGCGACGCCAGGGGAAGGCTCGGGCAGGAATGCCCAAGCTACGGTGCAGTGGTGGCTCGGGCAGGAATGCCCAAGGTACGGAGGAGGGGGATCTTTCCGTTTTGGAAAAGTCTGCGGATTGCGCCAATTTTGCAAAGAATAGGAGTCGTGCGTGCCGATACTCGAGATTGAGTACAGATTACAGTCTGTTCTTAAAGCCGATCTTTGAAAACCTGAATCAAAGCTATGATCCAATGATGCGTGTTCGCGTGTTCAGGTATCAATTGCGAGATCGTTTACTTGACAGTAAGTCCTGAAGAATCATACACTTGTGCCGATTCAGAGGCATTTAGTACGGGATTCCTGGGAGACCAGTGTCGTGACAAAAAAAGAGATCGTGAAGGCGATTTCCGAAGAGATGGGGTTAACGCAGCTGACGACGAAAGAAATCGTTCAGAAGACGTTTGACGCCATTATTGAGACGCTGGTTGAAGAGCGGCGGATTGAGTTGCGGAATTTTGGGGTGTTCGAAGTCAAGATGCGGGCGGCCCGCAAGGCTCGGAATCCTCGAACGGGCGGCCAGGTGGACGTTCCTGCAAAATTTGTCGTCACCTTTAAGCCCGGCAAAGAGATGGAAGAAAAGGTACGAATCCTCGAAGAACAGGAAGAGGCTCGACGAAAAGCGGCCCGAAACGACACAGGAATTCCTGTGGCTCGACCGGTGAATCCTGTTTCCGGAGCGAGTCAACCGCCCGTGATTCGATCCGAGGGCGCCTTTCCGATGACGGACGTATCTGGCAGTTGAGTGTGTGAAGCAGGCAGAATTGGATCATAGCTGGGGTTCAGGCGGGTCAACAGCGAGTGCTGGAGACTCATAGGGTTTGAGACCATTTGTTCTTGATCCATCTGACCGAATGGCGACGTTGAATGTCGACCATTGGTCCACCGGAGTCCAGGGAAGGACGCGATGATGTCGTTGCGAAAACAACTGCTTGTTGGCCTGTTGCTGCTCAGTGCTTCTGTCAACCTGGGCTGCGCCACTCCCATTTGGTCTCCGTCGCCGGACGTTCGAGCTCGACAGCTGATTTACGCGTCCGAGAGCATGCGACATATTCCGGAGATTTGGGAGCGTATCTGGGGTCTGGAACTTCCGGACCTGGCGACTCCATACCGCGTCCACGGCGGTGTGATCTAAACACGATGGCTGACATGGTCCCGAAACGAATCGGGACCATGTCGGCTGAGCATTTGATGTTACTCGTCGTCAGTCTCTGACAAGTCGCCGGCTTTTGACGAATCGTCAGAGTCTGCGTCTTCATCAGAGTTCGGCGTGTCATTTGCGATCAATTCATCCACTCCTGCGAGTTCGCTTATGGATGGAGCGGCCAGGCCAGCTTCTGCGGCGGCTGCCGCAGCGGCAGCATCTGCTGCGAGCTGAGCGGCTGCACGTGCTGCTTCTTCATCGAGCACATCTCCGGGGATGACAGCACAGGACACGAGAGTGTCGCCATCATCGAGTCGGATAATGCGAACGCCCTGTGTATTTCGTCCGATTGTGCTGATATCTGCTGCACGGACTCGCTGAATCTTTCCCCTCGAGGTGACCATTAGAACTTCGTCGTCATCGCTGACGGAGAGCACATCGACAACGCGTCCATTACGAGCAGTTGTCTTGATGTCTCGCAGTCCCTTGCCACCTCTTCGCTGACGGCGATACTTCATATTACTGCCAGCAGTGCCTTCAGATTCTGATTCGGCATCAGAGGATTCGCTCACTTCTGCTGGTGCCGCAGCATCTCCTGAGGAAGCGGCGTCAATCTGGGGGACTGCTTCGTCGTCGGCAGGAACGTCACCTGCCGGGGCTGCATCTGCTGCTCCGAACGGAGTCCGTTTTCCGTAGCCCAGTTCGCAGATGCTTAAGAGCGTCTTTTCGGGGTCAGCGACCACCATACCAACAACGGTTTCATCCCGAGACAGTGTAATGCCCTTGACTCCGCGAGTGGCTCGGCCCATGGGGCGAGCATCTTCGTGGCTGAAGCGAATTGCCATTCCACCGGATGTGGAAAGCACGAGATCCTGATCACCCTCGACGATTCGGACATCGATCAGAGCATCACCTTCGTCGAGTCGGATTGCGATGATGCCGCCTTTCATGGGGCGACCGTAGGCGGACAGAGCAGTTTTCTTGATGATGCCCTGACGAGTGGCAATGACCAGATACTTGTCATTTGGGAACTGTCGGACATTGAAGCAATTTGCAATCCCTTCACCTTCTTCGAGTGTAATGAGATTCGCAAGAGCTCGACCTTTTCCGGTTCTGGCCTGCAAAGGCAGGTCATAGACCTTGATCCAGTGAACCTTGCCTCGATCTGTGAAAAACAGGAGGAAGTCATGAGTGCTGGAGACGAATAGGTGAGCGATGGGGTCTTCTTCGTCGGTCTGAGCGCCTTTGATTCCTTTACCGCCGCGATTCTGAGCCTGATAGACATCGAGCGGAGTCCGTTTGATGTATTCTCGCTGCGACAACGTCACAACCATCGGTTGTTCGGCAATCAGGGCTTCTTTGTCGTAATCTCCGAGTTCTTCATCAGAGATTGTTGTGCGACGGCGATCAGGGAACCTTGCTTTGAGTTCTTCCATGTCGTCTCGAACGACGGCACGCAGATGAGCTTCGCTGGAAAGCAATCGAAGGTATTCTGCGATATTCGTGAGAAGAGCCAGATGTTCGTTGACCAGTTTTTCGCGTTCCAGATTCGCGAGGGAGCCAAGCTGCATCGAGACAATTGCTTCGGACTGGTTCATAGACAGGAAGTATTCGGTGGCTTCACCGTTTTCCTGAACAAACGCCTGAAAGCCGAATTCTCCGAGAGCCCGTGATACGAGTGCGGATGGGATCGGAATCTTCTGCAATGCATCTTTGGCAGCAGCTCGACTGGCGGATTCTCGAATCGTCCGAATAATCCGATCGATGTCAATCTGCGCCAGCAGCAGGCCTTCAACCGTATGTTTTCGTTTTCGAGCTTCGCGGAGCAGGAATTCCGTTCGGCGACGAATCACATCAACTCGATGGCGGATAAATGCATCGAGCATCATTCGAATCGTCATCAGCTGCGGGCGATTGCCGTCGAGTGCGAGCAGGATGACGCTGACTGTTGTTTGAAGGGGTGAGTATTCAAACAGCTGATTCAGGACAACTTCTTTATCAGCATCCTTTCGGAGAACGATATGCAGTCGTACCTGCCATGGTTTGACGTTACGGTCCGTGAGGTCCACGATGCGGGAAATGCCTTTGATGCGTTCATCGCGCACGAGGATTTCCAGTTTTTCGCGGATGCGGTCACGAGTCTCCATATAGGGGATCTCTGTGACGACGATCACATCGGAGTTCTTCTCCGTTTCGAAATGAGTGCGGGATCGGAGGGTCAGCGTGGATCGGCCCGTCATAAAGGCCTGCCGGATCCCCATTGTTCCGCAGATGATTCCACCGGTTGGAAAGTCGGGGCCTGGCAGAACTTCCATGAGTTCATCGAGCATGATATCCGGGTTGTCGATGACACGGATGACCGCTTCGCAGACTTCTGCCATGTTGTGCGGCGGAATACTTGTGGCCATTCCCACAGCGATACCGTTGGAGCCGTTGACCAGCAGATTCGGGAATCTGGCAGGCAGAACGACGGGTTCGAGTCGGTCGTTGTCGTAGGTGGGAGCAAAGTCAACGGTTTCTCGGTCGATGTCACGCAGCATTTCTGCGGCGGCACCGGAAAGACGAGCTTCTGTGTATCGCATTGCGGCCGGAGGGAGACCGGCGAGTGACCCGAAGTTGCCCTGCTTGTCGATCAGCGTCTCACGCATGACCCAGTCCTGGGCCATACGAACCAGAGTCGGATAAATGGCGCCTTCGCCGTGCGGGTGATAGTTACCCGACGTGTCACCCGCGATCTTGGCGCACTTCTTACGACCGCCTGTTGGGCCAAGGCTGAGGTCATTCATCGCGACCAGGATTCTTCGTTGAGACGGCTTCAGACCGTCCCGAACATCCGGTAATGCTCGACTAATAATGACACTCATCGCGTACGTCAGATAACTTGTACGCATTTCATCCTGAATGGCAGTGCGAAAAACACGTGAATCGCCGGCTGGAACGAGTTCGCTCTGCGGATCGTCAGTAGACAATCTTCACTCTCCTTCTTGACGGTTTGCCAGCGTCTGTTGTAAGTCCTTTCCAGCAAACCGTTTATGTTGATACGTTGAACTCGGCGGATTGTAGCAGAATCTGCCGGTTTCTCAAATCGTGGACGGAGGGTTCGGTCTCTGAAAAACAGAACTTGACGCCATTTTCCAAAACTGAATATAACCCGGAGTCTCATCGACATTTTGTGTTTCAAGTCCGGCGTTTCCTGCCCCTTACCTCCCTCCTCTCGTTCCCCTCTCTTGTTCCATTCACAGGTCAGTTCTTTGCTGAGTTCCGGCAGGGCGCTGGCATTCGTTTTCGGAGACTCTCGTCATGCAGGATGCATCCCCCAATCCCAGTTCGTTGTCCGCAGCACAGCCTCGCAAGAGTCGAGGTTCGATGCTTGTTGGCGGTACGCTGATTGTTCTGGTCGCCAGCGGCATCTCAATGCAGGTCTGGCGTGCTCAGAATTCAAAGGCCGCAGAACAGAAGACTGCTGCCAAACCCGACATCCAGGCTCGTGAAGATGCTCTTCAACAGCCAGTTGGTCGTGTCAACGGTCAGGTCATTACCTACGAACAGCTGGCGGCTGAGTGTTTTGAACGTCACGGTAAAGAGGTACTCGAAAATCTGGTCAACCGCACGATTATTCAGCAGGCCTGTGCGGAACGCGGAATCACTGTTTCCGAAGCTGAAGTGAATCAGGAAATCATCGAACTGTCCAAAAAATTCGGTCTGGCCGTTGATCAGTACTATCAGCTGCTGGAGTCTGAACGCGGGTTGTCTCCGGTTCAGTATCGTCGAGACGTAGTCTGGCCGATGCTGGCGATGAAGAAGCTGGCCGGTGGAGAGGTGAAAGTCACTCGTGCAATGCTGGCCGAGGCATATGAAGACAGCTATGGTGCTCGTGTCAAGGCACGCATGATGGCGTTTGATAACCTTCGACATGCTCAGGAAGCATGGGAAAAGCTGCGAACGGAGCCGGATAGCTTCGAGAAGATGGCACGAGAGCTTTCCGTTGAACCGAACAGTCGAGCGCTCGGCGGTACCATTCCTCCAATTCGCCGGCACTCTGGTGCACATGAAGAAATTCGCAAGGCCGCATTCGCGATGACAACGCCTGGTGAAATTTCGGGTATCGTTCAGGTTGACGTCTCACAGTATGTGATTCTGCGGTACGAGGGCCGTACAGAGCCGGTTGAGCATGATCCAAAGGATGTCGAGGCTCAGCTTCAGGCAGAGATCACGGAGCGGGAAGTTGCTCGTATGGTGGGTGAAACCTTCGAGAAAATTCAGAAGGCTGCCAAGGTTGATAATTTTGTAACCGGGGAATCACGCGGAAACGTGGTCCCGGCCTCCGCTCAGCTGCCAGAACCATCGAATAAAACTCGAAAGTAAGCCGCAACCCCTCAAAATCAGAAGCAGTCCCCGGCCCGATTCTTCCCAAAGAATCGGGCTCTTTTTTTTGACGACCCACGTCCCCACCAAAAAAAATCGTAGCTTGGGCATTCCTGCCCGAGCCGCCCTGGTTCGCCCCTGCCCCGCTGCGCCCTGCCCTGCTTCGGCTGCCCTGCTTCGGCTGATCTGCTTCGGCTGATCTGCAGTGAATGCGGTTCAGCGTAGTGCGGCCGTGGTGAGCATGACGTGAATCTTACATACCGATGCATCGGCATCGATCGCAGTCATTGCGGCGAACACGCGGGCGATGAAAACACTGACGTTCCGGCCAGTCTTCAATATCTCTCACAAATTGTCAAAATGTCTCTCACAGATTGTCAAATCGAGCCTGACGCCGGCAATCAGAACGCTGAAACGCAACCTGATGGAACTACTCATCACGCTCCGCAGTGATGAATGCTGCTCTGGCCGGCTGCGTGGTTGGGCTGCCGGTGAGGTTGTGTTGTGTGCGTTGGGTGGAGTCGTTGCCAGGTGTTCGTCATCACGACGGCGCGTAATGAGTAGTGCGTTTGTGAGTGAATCAAATCAGCGGGGTGGAGAGCATCGGGAGGCGAATGGGCGGTCCGAAACGAAAGTGAACTCGAT
>JAEUIH010000151.1 GCA_016795105.1 Planctomyces sp. | reverse complement strand
TCTGCCGCTCGCCAAACCCGGGCTCAACCGACGCGGGGTCGGTTGGGGCCTCGCTCGAGCTCCTCTGCCGCTCGCCAAACCCGGGCTCAACCGACGCGGGGTCGGTTGGGGCCTCGCTCGCACTCCTCTGCCGCTCGCCAAACCCGGGCTCAACCGACGCGGGGTCGGTTGGGGCCTCGCTCGAGCTCCTCTGCCGCTCGCCAGACCCGGGATCAACCGACGTGGGGTCGGTTGGGGCCCTGGCTTGCATTCCTCTGCCGTTGTCGCAACCCTGCCGTCCGGTGATCTTCATCGTACAATGCAGTCCATTAGCAGAAGAATCGGGACATTTGATCTGAGCAGGAAAGGCCTGTAACATTTTGCAGGCAGCGTGATCATGGACTGGAGTTCCTGTATGGAGAAGATGTCGATGCGTTTGTGGCGTGGTGTTTGTCTTTCTTTGTTGATTTCTGTCAGCTTTGCAAACGCGTTTTCAGCGGACTGGACGCAGTGGCGCGGACCAAAGCGGGACGGAAAATCGGCAGAAAAGCTGGGATCAACGGATTGGAAGGCCAGTCCTCCAAAGCATCTCTGGACCGTCGAAGGATTTGGTGCAGGATATGCCAGTGTATCGGTTGCCGAGGGTGTGTTGTACACCATCGGCGATGTGGAAAACGGACAGGCCGTGATTGCGGCAAATGCTGACGACGGAACGATTCTCTGGAAAACTCCTGTAACGGACTCTCGTCCTCAGCATTCCTACGAAGGGTCCCGCTCTACTCCCACCATCGATGGCGATCGCCTTTATGTCGTTTCTTCCAATGGTGCCATTGCCTGCCTGAAAACAAATGGTGAACTGGTCTGGAAACGGGAGTTCAGCGAGTGGGACGGAAAGATGATGTCCGGCTGGGGATTCTCGGAATCTCCACTGATTGACGGCGAAAAGGTACTCTGCACACCTGGTGGCGAAGACGCAGCCGTTGTTTGTCTCGACAAGATGACAGGAAAGGACATCTGGACCTGTAAACCTTCATTTGAAGGTGGCGGTGGAGCCCCTGGCGCGGGATACTCATCGATCGTGATCTCCAACGCAGCAGGTGTGAAGCACTACGTTCAATTGACTGGCCAGGGCGTGCTGGGGATCGATGCTGAATCCGGTAAACAGCTATGGAGCTATACTCGAGTCGCCAACGGGGTTGCCAATATTCCTACACCTGTTGTCGATGGTAATTTTGTATTTGTTTCCACAGCTTACAATGCCGGAACCGCACTGCTTGAACTGAAGAAATCGGGCAAGGGAATTCAGGCCGAAGAAAAGTACTTCATCGAAGCAAAGGACTTTAATAATCACCATGGCGGTATGATTCTGCACAAAGGACATATATACGCAGGCCACCAGCAGAACGAAGGTTTTCCAACGTGTATCCAGATGTCATCCGGCAAGATAGTCTGGGGTGGCAAACTGAGGGGCGCGGGCAAGGGTTCCGCTGCCATTGTCTTTGTGGATGATCATCTGATTTTCCGCTACCAAAATGGAGTCGTTGCTCTGATCCAGGCATCGCCGGATTCTTATCAGCTCAAAGGATCATTCACTCCCGAATATCAGGAACGAGAAAGCTGGGCGCACCCAGTGGTCGCCAACGGTCGCCTGTATCTACGTGAACAGGACAAGCTGATGTGCTACGACGTTTCCGGCAAGTAACCGGATCAGGATCCGGAGTCTTAACAGTCTTCTGATTTATGTTGTCAGTCTTCCATGATGCGAGCCGCTGATTGACTGGCGGCTCGCATTTTTTGTTTGGTCATTCCGCCAATTGTTCATCAGAGGTAGAAGAATATGTCCGAGAAAGTCTGTCGCTGGGGAATTCTCTCAACTGCCGGGATTGCCCGAAAGAACTGGCACTCCATTGCGAATTCCGGAAACGGACGCATCGTCGCAGTCGCCAGCCGCTCCACCGAAAAGGCTCAGCAGTTCATCGATGAGTGCCAGGCTTCTGTACCAGTCCCCCATCCAGTCGATGCTGTCGGTTCCTACGATGCTTTACTGACCCGTTCTGATATCGACGCAGTTTATGTTCCGCTTCCAACAGGACTGCGTACAGACTGGGTCGTGAAGGCTGCAAATGCAGGCAAACACGTTATGGTTGAAAAGCCGTGTGGAGTCACTGCAGCTGATGTTCAGCAAATGATCTCAGCATGCGAGAAAAACAAAGTGCAGTTCATGGACGGGGTCATGTTCATGCATAGCGCCAGAATGAATGAGCTCCGCAGAGTCATTGATGATGGCACCAGTGTTGGAGAGATCCGCAGAATTGCGAGTCAATTCAGTTTCTGTGCATCGGATGAATGGGTCAGCAGCAACATTCGCGCCAGCAGCAGCCTTGAACCCGCCGGCTGCCTGGGAGACCTCGGCTGGTACACAATTCGCATGACCTTGTGGACGCTCGGGATGCAGATGCCGACCGAAGTACGCGGTCGGATTCTGCATGGCGTTAAGCGATCAGACAGTAACGCTCTGGTACCGATGGAGTTCCAGGGCGAGATGCACTTTGAAAACGGTGTCTCTGCAACATTCTTTAACTCATTCCGTGCCAATCATCAGCAGTGGGTCAACATCAGCGGCACAAAGGGCTACGTTCAGGTCAACGACTTTGTACTTCCGTACTATGGCAATGAAGTCGCTTTCGACGTGGCCAACCATAACTTTGCCGCCAATGGCTGCTATTTCAATATGGAACGCTACTTCCGCCGTGTCGCCGTTTCGGAATTCAGCAACAACGCACCAAATGCTCAGGAAACGCAACTCTTCCGCAAGTTCGGCGAACTGGTCCTCAGTGGAAAACAGGACCCATGGTGGCCCGAAATTGCTCTGAAAACTCAGAAAGTCCTTGATGCAGCTCTTCTGTCCGCACAGCAGGATGGAAAACCTGTGCGTCCGTAATGTAGACAGACGCAATGGCGGCAGTGCCTGCGGTGTTGGGACGAACGCACACTGTCGCCTGCGGCTCAGGGAGGAACGCACTCTGGCGCTTGCGGCTCAGGGAGGAACTCACTCTGGCGCCTGCGGCTCAGGGAGGAACACACTCTGGCGCCTGCGGCGCAGGGAGGAACGCACTCCGTCGCCTGCGGCTTGCCGTTAAACTTAGCGTTGATAGATTGGCAGGTATTCGTATTCGATACCGAGCGCCAGTACGGAAAGTGTTGTGGCATAGACTCTGCCGGCGCGGCGCTCACTGCCGGCTTCAGGGTTCCAGTAGCCCGCTGGGTTCTGAAGATTCAGGGTTGTCTCATACAACACGGGTCTTGCTGTTTTCCATTCTTCTCCACCAACCTTGTACATACCCACGGTGCAGTAATAAACACCGTAATAAAAGTAGTGTTCCTGGATGGTCAACGGCCGCGTAAGAATGAGCTGAGCGGCCGCCATGGTTTCATGAGTTCGGTGCTGGCCGCATACTTCGAGTGCCACGATTCCAGTGCCAGCTCGAGTCACTGTTGCTCCATGATTCCCCATGTAACCAAATCCACCACCGTTCTCACAGTGCAGTCTTTTGATATACGCAACAGCTCGATCAATGTTTTCGGCAGGAACATCGCACCCAATGTCCTTGGCGGCCCGTAGTGCCAGTAATTGCCACGCCGAGACGCTCAGATCTGAATCTTCACTGGTCGGATGGTAGCGCCACCCACCGGTATGAGTGGAATCTCTCGGATAGTTTTGAGCATCAATAATCAGCCGAACAGCAGACTCCAGAGATTTACGACATCGATCCTGCTGGGCCGGATTCACCATCCCGGAGACTTCAGCCAGCATCAATGTGGCGATCCCATGACAGTACATCGGCCCATGACCGCTTTCGGCTCCAATCAGCAGTCCTTCCGGCTGCTGCTGATTGAGTACCCATTCAACACCAGCGGTAATATGCCGACCATATGGACCTTCATCCGGCACATGTCCTCCGGCCATAAATGCAAGAATGGCTAGAGACGTGGCGGCCGTCGAGTCACCGTATTCACCGGCTGTCCATGCACCAGACGGTCTCTGCTCCGCAGCCAGCCAGTGCAGGGCGCGACGAATCCCGCGGTCGATTCTCTGTTCGAGCTCTCCCTGAGCTCCTGCGTTCTTCGCCACAACAACCCCGGTTAAACCTGGCTCGACAACCAGCACTGGAGCCGATTGAGCCACATGACTCACCGGGACAGGCCCGAAAAACAATAACACGGACATCAC
Organism: Planctomyces sp.; assembly: GCA_016795105.1. GTDB lineage: Bacteria > Planctomycetota > Planctomycetia > Planctomycetales > Planctomycetaceae > F1-80-MAGs062. The sequence goes on along the minus strand of JAEUIH010000151.1, from coordinate 5,182 downwards.
AGAGGCGAATACGGTTCGTACTCGCCGAAGCCTGAACCCCATCGCTGGCCGTTTCATTGATTTGGCTCTCTTTTTCCGGCCCCCTGTGATCCCACAGATTCTGTTCCCTGGGCACCCTCAGAAACAGAACGAGCCAGTTCACGCCGATAACTACGAATCAGTTCGGAATACTCAGAATCCACAACATCCTTTGCCCCTTCCTGAATCTCTTCAGTCAGTTGGTCCTGGAGTTTCCCCCAGTCACGCAGGCGAGCTCGTCCCTGTTGAGAACGGGGAGCGTTTCGACCATCCCACGCCTGATCATTTCCAGTGCCACTTGTACCGCGGCCACTATTCTTCTGCCCCTCATTGAGCTGCCCAGGTGTAAATGCCTGAGGGAGCGCATTTCTTGCGGCCTGTGTTAATGCCTGAGCCGCATCCGATAGACTCCTCGCCGCCGATCCTCGATTTGCCTGACCCTGCTGAGCTGACTGCGATTCGCCATCAGACTCTGACCCCGGTTGTCCCTGCCCATCCTGGCCCTGGCCATTCTTCCCCTGGCCTTTTTTGCCTTGGCCCTGTTTCCCCTGACCGGACTGGTTCTCACCGCTTTGGCCTTCGCTGCCCGACTGGCCACTCTGACCTTGTCCGCTTTGTTCTCCATTCGCACTTTGAGAACTCGAGGCCGCATCCTGTCCTGGCTTAGGCTGAGCCGCTCCAGTTCCAGACTGTCCTTCCTGAGTACCGGGCTGATCAGAACGAGCTAACTCACCTTTCGCTCCTTCACCTTGTGCATCCGACTGACCATCGGCCTGTTGTTGTTGCTGCATGGAACGGGCTGCCTGTTGAGCCTTGTCCAGACTTTGAAGCGCATCCGTGACACTTTCCCCAACGTCCGAAGGAATGATGGAGGGCTGGCCTGGATTTCCCGCAGCCTGTTGAGACAACTGAGCGGCTCGATTCAAATGTCCGGCAGTCTCTCGTCCTGATTCAGACGATCGCTGAAGCTCTCCTTCAGCAAGTTCTTCAGCGGCACGCTGAGCCGACTTCTTACCAGAGTCTGCGGCTTCAGATGACTCCTGTGCCAATCTCCCCTGTTGAGGCATGTCGAGTGCCGGCAACTGCATTCGTTCGGCAATATCCTTCAACTGCTCTGGCAATTCTTCGGCCCTCGCTTCGATGGTTTCCTGTCCGTCTCGCTGAGCAGCCAACTGAGCACTGTCGTCCTGTTGCAGTTCAGCGGCCGCCTGTGACAGTCTGGAATACTGATCTGCAAGCGAATTCAGCTGTTGCTGTCGATCGACCAGTTGAGGCTGAGTCAATTCTCTTGCGGCATTCGTGGCATGTTCCGCTGCATTTCGCATCCGTTCCTGCGACTGTGCAAACTGACCGGCTTGTGCGGACTGAGCGGCCTCCTTTCCACGCGTGGCAAGTTGACGAGACTGATCGACCGCAGAAGGTGACACCTGATTCTCGGGCACCACAGAATCGTGCTGAAGCTGCTGAAAGACCTCGTCACTTGCCTGAGAAAGCTCCCTGAGTCTCTGAACAAATGCAGAAACTCCCACTGCATTCTCTTCGTTCAATGTGGTTCGCTCTTTGACAGTTACGTCCAGTTCAGAGTCCAGTTTCTCAAGGTCCTGTCGAAGAACAGCTGCTCGCTCAGCAAGCGCTGCAAGTTGTTGACGCTGTTCATCAGTTAAGTTTGCTGAGTTTGCATCTTCATCTTTCGATGCCGAAGACTTCAGCTGCGTTTCACTCTGTGCAATAATCTCTTCGGCCTTTTCAAGTGCCTCCTTCGCGTTCGACAGATTTCCCTCGCGCAAACTACGAGCTGCCGTCTCTAACACGTTTCCTTCGAATTCGGGAAGGGAAACATTCAATTGCGACGCCTCACGTCGAATTCTGTCAGCTTCTGCGGCCGCGGGATCAATCTTCTCCGCAAGTGGTTGAGTCTCTCTCGCTGCGTCCCGGGATTCTTCGCCAACGCCATCAGCAATCCGTTGTTGCTGTTGAGCCAACTCACTGGCCTTGTCGTACAGTGCTCGCAGCTTGTCGCTCTCTGCCTTTCGAGCGGCCTCAAGCAATTCCTTCTGCCTTTGCAGAAGGGCATTCAGATTCTGTCCCAATTGCTGAGAATCTGCTCCAATTTCGGATGCGCGATCACTGAGTTCCTGTTGAAAATCTTCCTGGGTCTGGCCTTCCTCTGGTCGTCCCTCAACCCGGTCCTGTTCAAGTTTCTCTGACCTCGAAGCCAACTCTTCGGCATCCAGAGCGAGGCGATTCAATTCGGTCAACTCCTGTTCAAGACGCGCTCGCTGTTCAATTTCCTCGATCGTCCGATGCAACTGTTCACGCTGCCGAGTCAGTTCCTCCGCAGCAGCCTGAAGCTCTCTGGCGGCTTCGTCGCGTTCCACAGATGCAGCCTGCTTCAGCTTGTCAGCGATTTGTACTCGGAGTGATTCCGCCTGCTCCATCAGACTCTTCGCCTGATCCTCCATCAGAGGATGTTCTCCTACATCCTGTGCCACTTCCTGCAATTCACGTCCCTGCGTCTGCTGTTTCTCAACCAGCTCACGAACATTTTGCTTCCGGTCGTCGTCCCATTGTTCATTGAGTTGTCCACGAACTTCCTGGACCTTTTCAGCATCAAGCCGCAGCTCCTCTTCAATGGAACGGAGATGATCCAGAAGCTGTTGATCTTCCTCACGCAATGGGACTGTACCGATCGCTTCAGCCTGATCATTCATACGAACTGTCAGGCCGCCGCTCCAGACTTCATTCGGCTCCGGCATTGGACGCTCATCCGTGGCACGGACACGAAAGGATATCCGATCTCCATTGCTGGCACCGAGATCCGCCAATGGAAGTCGGAACTGATGGACCCACTCTCTGACCCCGGCAGTCAACCCCTCCGCCGCGAGGATTCGTTCTGCTTCGTCATTCCGTCGCACATACAATTCCAGAACGCCCAGTCCAATGTCGTCCTTTACAACAACGTCAAGGGGTGCAATATCCGATGTTCGAATCTCAAGCTCATCTTCCACTCCTGTGACCCGCAGCTCAGGTGGATTGTCTTCTTCGACCGCCAGTCTTCGTTCCGGCTCTTCAGGATTACCAAGTCCGTCTCGGTCCTGAAACTCAAATTCGAATCGACCACTTCCCATCGCTGTGAGCTGCATTCGAGCAGTCAAACCGTCCTCAGAAACAACAACCGGAACAACAGGAACGGGCAAGCCAGGATTGATCACCGGGGTCTGGTCTTCCTCGGCAGCAAATTCATCGACGGCAATCTCCGAAGAAATCGGACGAAAGTCCTTCCAGACCATTCTTAGTCCCGATACCGGTTCACTAAAGGCAAGATCAAGCTGCAGATCGCTTCGTTCGAAGACCGAAATCGTCCCAATCACACCTTCATGTGTTTCCACCGGCCGCGCTGTATATGCGGGCGGAGTCTCTGTCAGAATCGCGGAAACCACTCGCGGGGGATCGGAAACAACCAGTTGATACCACTCAGTCTCAGCCCCACCCCCCGACACGCGATATTGAAAGCTCTGCTGAGCATTTCGGAGCTCTCCAACGAATTGTGAATCGAGCTCATTAAAAGACATCGCAACGGTGTCCACATGTCCGTTGTCGGCCTTCAGTTCCACAATCACGCTCAGAGGTAACTCACCCACTTCACCACTTCGCCATCGAGGGATCGCTGCGAACTGGATGTCCGATCCAGTTGCAACAGTTCGATTTCCATCCACAACTTCAAAGAAAAAATTCCCTCCCGTCCCCAGATTCGCGAACGGCATGACCATGCGTTTCAACAACAGGTTTGTGCCGGAGTTCCAGACAACCAGTGGAACTAATGCAATCAGGATCACCAGTACAGCAATGCTGCATCGCTTCAATGCAGTTCCCGGATGAACAGTCTTTGAAACTGAAACTCGCGACAGTTCACTCCGCACCTGTTCTTCAAGATGCTCTCGCATCACGCCCGAACCTAGTTCTGCTCGAGTCGCATCATCGCGAGAAAGCGAAAGCATCGTTGCCATTCGTTCCTGCAGTCCCGGAAACGCCAGGTCAACAGCTGCACCAATTTCCTCTCTGGCAATCGGAGTCATTAACGGCCGAACGAGTCGCTTCCAGAAAACACCAGCGGCCAATCCGATCGAACCAGTCAACAAAATCAGTCGGACAATAGATGGCAACGGAATGAGGAAGTCAATAAGGCAACCGACGAATACACAGACAAGCAAAACTGTTGCCAACTCGGCCAGTCCACGCAGTGTCGTCAAAAAAAGAATCTGGCGTCGACATCTGGCCAGCAGGCGTGAAAGTCCAGGCAATTCAGCCATTCTTCCGGCAGACATCTCATGCTCCCCCGCGGAATTTCTTTCTTCCTGCCCATTTCTTCTGCTGCAATATACACATTTGCTCGTTCCGGATCATAATCTTTTTGCAAATCAACGGTCCACAGCCTCAGACTGCTCTCCGAATATTTTCGCTCGATGGTGGAACAAGAGTCTTCATGAATCCCTATCAGTCCACAATCCCTGCAAAGATTACCCCTGGGATTCCCACCGCTTCGTCGCCATCTTCCCCCGCCACAAATCGCCTGATCGTGGTTGCCGCCGCTGCGGTCGTTGGCTTTCCACTGTTCAGCTTGACACTTGTCTTTATGTTCTGGCTGTTTGCGTGGAAGCATCTTGGGCATCGTCCAATCCCTTACGTGGATGACCCCAAAGGCCTGGGCAGCGGGTTTGCTGTGGCTCAAATCGTTGTTTCACTCCTTGTCATCGTGACTCCAGTTGCCGTCTTCGCAACTCTCATGGGTCTGCTCGGCGGCCTGTTTGTCCCCATCGGCCGATTGAGAACACGTGCTCTTGTTCTCCTCTATTATATCATTCAGAATGTCCTGCTCTTTATGCTCGTAAGAGCTGACCCTTTTCGGGTTATTGAATGGCTCGCCGATTGAGGCTGTTCCAACAGCCAAAATGTAGCTTGGGCATTCCTGCCCGAGCACACCCCTGCGCCGCAACAGCACCCGAACCAGCGCGGGACCAAATGTAGCTTGGGCATTCCTGCCCGAGCACACTCCTGCGCCGCAACAGCACCCGAACCAGCGCGGGACCAAATGTAGCTTGGGCATTCCTGCCCGAGCACACCCCTGCGCCGCAACAGCACCCGAACCAGCGCGGGACCAAATGTA
>JAEUIH010000150.1 GCA_016795105.1 Planctomyces sp. | reverse complement strand
CGGGAATTGGCAATTCTTCTGGGAGACGCCGGACAGCCGAAGCTGTCAGTGGAGCATTGGCGGGAAGTTGTTCGTCTGGCCCCGGATCAGGATGATGCCAGGATTCAGCTGGCAATTTCTCTTGCGTCGCAGGGGCATTTCACCGAAGCGGAGACGCATGTCGCGGAGGCAATCCGTCTCGCTCCGGAGACAGCGAATCATTACAACAACTTTGGTCTGATTATTGCTCGACAGGGCCGGTTTTCTGAATCGCTAAAATACTATCAAAAATGTCTTTTGTTGGATCCCACGAATGTCTCTGCAAATTACAACGCCGGACTCGCGCTCGAACAACTGGGTGACGTATCGACGGCGATCCAGCACTTCCGAACCGCACTGCAGCTGAATCCCGGTCATCAGGGATCCCTCGATCGTCTGAAGGCACTGATGGAACGATGATTTGTGGCGAGAGAATGCGATTATGCCATTTTTTGGTGCCCAATTTCCTGTCGATGAGTGACCCGGGACAATGACTTTAATCCTTGGAATCTCCGCCTATTTTCATGATTCCGCGGCAGTCATTGTTTGCGATGGTCGGATTGTCGCGGCTGCACAGGAAGAACGGTTTACTCGAATTAAACACGACAGCAACTTTCCTGAAAACGCAGTTGCCTATTGCCTGAAGGCTGCAGGAGTTTCGCGGCCGGAGGACCTGGATTTTGTCGCGTTCTATGAGAAACCGTATCTGCGTTTCAGCAGGCTTGTTGAAACCTACCTGGGAACTGCTCCGCACGGATACCGTTCTTTCCTGAATAGTATACCGCTCTGGCTAAAGTCGAAACTCTGGACCGGACGTGATTTGCGGAAGCGACTGGGCGGGAGATTAGCTCGCCGGATCGTATTTCCTGAGCATCATGAGTCCCACGCGGCCAGTGCTTTTTTTCCATCCCCGTTTGATCAGGCTGCGATTCTCACTGTAGACGGTGTTGGTGAGTGGGCTACGGCAAGTATTGGTGTCGGCGAAGGAAATCAGATTCGAATTCTGAAAGAACAGAGGTTCCCACATTCACTCGGTTTGCTGTACTCGGCATTTACGTACTATTGTGGTTTTCGAGTGAACTCAGGCGAGTACAAACTTATGGGGCTTGCTCCCTACGGTAAGCCTCGTTTTCGAGATCTGATTCTTCGAGAACTTGTCGATTTGAAGGAGGATGGATCATTTCGACTGAATATGAAGTATTTTGCATATTGTTATGGCGAAACGATGACATCGCCGGAGTTTCATCGACTCTTTGGGGGGCCTCCTCGTACTCCAGAGACGGAACTCCAGGAACGCGACATGGATTTGGCGGCTTCGGTACAGGCCGTCACAAATGACATTTTGCTGCGAACAGCACATTTTGTTCGAGAGACGACAGGGATGAAGAACCTCTGTCTTGCCGGTGGTGTTGCGCTCAACTGTGTTGCAAATGGTAAGATCGCTGAAGCAGATGTCTTTGATGGTATGTGGATTCAGCCGGCATCGGGCGATGCCGGTGGAGCGCTAGGCTGTTCTCTGCTCACCTGGTACCATCTTCTGGGGAATCGCCGCACGTGCTCGCGTCCGGATTCCCAGTCTGGATCATTGCTGGGGCCGGAATTCTCGACAGACGAGATTCGACAATCGCTGGATTCCGCTGGCGCCGTTTACCATGTGATCAGTGACGAACAGTCCTTGCTGGAACGCGTTGCCGAATATCTTGCAAATGAATGCGTCGTGGGCTGGTTTCAGGGGCGCATGGAATTCGGACCACGTGCACTCGGTGCGCGTAGCATTTTGGGTGACGCACGCTCACCATCGATGCAGTCCACAATGAACCTGAAGATCAAGTTTCGCGAGAGCTTTCGTCCGTTTGCTCCCGCTGTGCTGCAGGAACACTGCCGAGACTATTTTGATTGCGCGAAATCTGCGATGGATAGCCCGTACATGCTGATGGTGGCCTCAATTCGCGAGGAATGCCGTCTGGCCGACTCAATTCCTGATCATAGTCTATGCGCAGGAGAAGCTCCCTTGCACAAAGCTCGTCTACTGAAGGAAAGTCGTTCGGTCCTTCCTGCTGTGACTCATGTCGACTACTCGGCTCGAATCCAGACTGTCAATCAGGACAGCCAGCCCCGGTTTCGCAAATTGATTGAAACATTCTATCGCCGGACCGGGACTCCAGTTCTCATTAATACCAGTTTCAATGTGCGGGGTGAGCCAATTGTGTGTACGGCACACGAAGCGTATCGGTGTTTTGTTTCTACGAAGATGGATGTCTTGTGTATTGGAGATTTCATTTTGCTGCGCGAAGAACAGCCTCAGCGCTCTGGCGATGTGCCGCCAGCGGATTATCTTCAGCAATTTGCATTGGACTAACGAGGATGCAACGATGGGGATGCTGGAACTAAGACGGAACCCGACACCTCGAGACCTGCGCGTCTTTGCTTTTGGATGTGTAGCGATCCTCCTGTTGGCTGCATTTTCTCTCAGGCAGTTCCAGGTCATGGTCGTGGTACTACTGCTGACTTCAACGATCTTCGTGGCTGTGGGGTTGTTCCGGCCTTCAGCTCTTGGTGGAATCTATCGGACGTGGATCGCCATCACCTATCCGATCAACTGGATCGTATCTCACCTGATCATGGCCGTGGTTTTCTTTGGGATTTTCTTACCCACAGGACGACTGCTCAGGCTGTTAGGCATGGACCCTCTGACTCGAAACTTTGATGAGAAACTGTCGACTTATTGGGTTGATCGTGAAGATGAACGACAGGGACCTGATTACTTGAAGCCGTATTAGGCGAACAAACCGCTAACTTCAAACTTGGGGTGGAAACTCGAATTGGTAAGAACCGAGGAGTCTTGCGAATGCCGACAAAAGGGAAGGAAGTGACCTCCGAGAACTCCGAATTTCAGAAATCCGCGAATGAAAGGCCGCCAGGCATCCTGGTTGAATTACTGGATTTTGTTATCCACAATAAGAAATGGTGGTTAACGCCGATTTTCGCTGTACTGTTCCTGGTGGCCTCAGTGATCATCCTGAGCGGAACATCGGTGGGCCCATTTATTTATGCGCTGTTTTGAGTTCAACTGATTTCCGAAAGATCGGAAAATTCCGTTGTATACGTCAGAACACTCCTTGCGTCGGGTTCATAGCGCTGTTCAACTTCACCTCTGCAAATTCAGGGTTCTGTTTTTTCGATGAGTCCCATTTGTAGTGTCAATGACGAATCTCATTACTCATTTGTGAGGCGAACACGATGTCAAGGTGTCAGCGATTGTTACTGTTTGGATTGGCGCTGCTTTTCGTGGGCTCTCAAGCCCAGGCTGCGTTTGTTGTGTCGGGTGCAAAGTGGGGTCCATCTCAGACATTTGGCACTACAGGTGGAGTCGTCACGTATAGTTTCATGGGAGCTGGGCTGGATATGTCTGCTGAAGGAGCGGGGCTGAGTGTGGACCTGGCTACATTTATGCCGGTAGGCTACAAGGCCGCAATCGTTGCTGCGTTTAATGCCTGGTCGGCAGTTGCAGATATCACATTTGTTGAAGTGGCGGACAGCAATACCGCGTTCAATGCGCCAGGTTCGTCCGGCGACATCCGAATCGGTGGGCACGTGTTCGACGGGCCCGGTGGAGTTCTGGCTCACGGGTACTTCCCACAGGTGGGAGCTCCTTCATTCGCTGGCGATATCCATTTTGATGCCGCTGATACCTGGAAAATAGGTTTTGGCGGTGGGGGTTTCGACATCTTTCAGGTGGCTGCTCATGAGATTGGACATGCAATTGGTCTGAGTCATGATACGTTGGGTGGTTCACTCATGTCTCCATTTTATTCTGAGGCATTTCTTGGTCTTCAGGCAAACGATATTGCAGGTGCTCAATTCATCTACGGTGCTGCTCGACCGTCGGCCGTTCCAGAGCCGGCTTCGATGGCTGTCTGGAGCCTCGCTGCGATTGGCGTCGTGGTTTCACGCCGTAAACAGCGTTCTACAAAAGCAATTGCCTGCTAATTGCGACTCTAAAAGAGTTAATTCTTATGAAAGACAGCTGTACCGACAGCTGTCTTTCTTTTTTTGCGAGTCGCAATCAGCCGATTTGTTAAGGATCGACGTGCCAAAATGCAAGTGCACCCGCATAATGTTCTGGGAGCAATAGCTTCTTAAAGTGGACGGAGCGACATCTATCGGGTGGCAGTCGATGAAATCCGAGTCCTGTAAGTTTCAGGTATGCTTCGTGTTTTGTCCAATGGTCGTAAAAAGTGGAAATCTGCTTCTCTTGCTCCTGCTGCTGCCATTGGGAATATTCTGTTGTGTCCATAATGAATTCAGCGATCACTGATAGTTTCATTTCGGTGTCTACGAATTCAATGTCGATGCCGACGTCACTTTTTTGATTCAGCGCGATAACCGTATAGTCGCGCGAGTGCGAGATGTTGAAGTAAAGCGAACGGTGGGCATAATCACGTCCAAGTACGACTTTCCCGAACCTCTCCTGCTCCAGTGGAATGGCAGCTGCCGGAATCTCCAACCATCTGGCAAGCACATGACGTAGACAAAAGCGGCCGAGGAAGAATTGGCGTTGACGACGTTGCGTCTGATATCGTGTCAATGTTGACTGTTCATCAGTTGAGAGAGTCGTCAGCTCTGCTTCACTATTGACGGGGAACCAGCTAGGGATCAGAAATACAATGGGATGAGGAGATTGTTGAGGCAATCGAATGTCAGCGAGCTCTCCGCGGCTGCAGATCGGAATTGGGGAAATTGAATCCATCACTTTGTTCCGTGTTTCTTGCGTTATGCAACATTTTCAGCGGGAGATGGTATATCATCTTATGCTCCCTAAGTTGAGGTGAAGTAAGAAGGAACTTGACTCATGATGGATTCCAGCCGGGATTCCGAGTTTTGGTGGAGTGCGTTCGCGTGATAGCAGCCGTTGAAAACGGGCGTTGGGTCTGGGGGTTGGGGGATCCTTCACCAGGGGCGATCTTCGTCACGGTGTTCTACTTCGTCGTTGCCTTGCTGTGCGGTTTCGTGACTCGACGTCGCTGGCAGGTGACTCGGGATTTTGGCCCTCAATACGATGGTAAAACCGGCAATCGTTTCTGGGTCCTGCTCACACTTCTGCTGGTCCTGCTGGGGATCAACAAGCAGGCGGACTTGCAGTCGCTGGTCACGCTGTTCGGTCGTGACATTCTGAGAGACATGGGCTTGTATGAAAATCGTCGCGAAATACAAACATTGTTCATCGGTGTCGTTGTCCTGATCGGTGCTCTCGGAGTTCTGGTATTCCTTTGGCAAATCCGCAAATCGTCGTGGTGGAGCTATTTGGCGGTGCTGGGAGTCGCAGTTCAAGTGGTGTTTATTGTGATTCGGGCTACTTCGTTCCATCACATTGACAGACTGTTGGGAGTGCGCATTCAGGAGCTCAACAGCATCAAGTTCAATTTGGTCCTCGAATCCACCGGACTGACGCTGATGTTGGTTGCTGCGTTAGGGGAATTGCTGCAGTTACGAGGGCGGCGAGTGTCTGCGGTCAATGAAGTCAGCGAGTTTGACGATGGGTTTGAAGACTTCATTACCTAGCGGCACTCTTCAAGGACTCGGTCGGCGTGTTGGGTAGCCACAAAGGAAGCCGCAGTATGGGGCGATTGTCGTCCAACAGATTCAAAGAGGCCAGCAGATTGATGTGTGGCGCAAATATGAGGGCAGGAGAATTAGGGCAGTCGTTGAGTTCGTTGAATGATGGATCGCTACCAGAACTTTCACGTGCGGGGTGTTCTGCTGGCCCGTCATTTCCCAAGATCAATCCAGTTCTATTTCTCTCGTCTCGCGATCACAAGCATCGATTTTGCAAGTTGCGGGATTCGTCCAACGCGGTCGATTCGTTGGACAGTGTGTCATTCGCGATCGACTACGAGCAAGAGCACCGTTGTTACTGAGCACGAGCACGAAACACACGACAAAATCCCACCAGTACTCGTTTGCGTTTTTTCGTATGGTTCGTGCATTTCGTGGTTACCAATCGCGCTGGGTGCGATTCTGGAAATGGTGGGTTGGGATAACACGGATGGAGGTTTGGAGGGTTCTGACGCCTTCGGCTGGCCATTAAACTGTTCGTGAAATCAATGAAAAACGGATGGCCGGTTGGGCCATCCGTTCCTGGTACTTCAGTTTCAGACAGTGTGGCTGATGAAACTCATGCAGTGATCTGACGTCGTCGGCGACGCGCGACGATGATACCGATCGCACCAACGCTCCAGACTGCCATCGAGGCTGGTTCTGGAACGGCCGCTCCATCCATTCGAAACACATAGTTCACAAGGATACCCGTGCCATAGCTGCTGCCGTGGTCAGAAACAAACGCGGAAAACGATGGACCGCCAAACGGATCATTATAGCCTGGAGCGCCTGTATCCAACTTAAAATCCTGATCTGCTGGGGAGCTAAAATACGTTGTATCGCCCCAACCGTCCACGAAGGCCTTGAAGTTGATGTTGGCTACACTACTGTCAACAGTTGAAATTGCATAGTCCGTGTATGAACCCCCAAACAGCATTGCTGCGGCTTCGCGGGCAGACAATACCGCAGGATTGTTAACCCAATACCATGGATTCGAGGCGACATTCTCATCAGATACGGAACCGTTACCGTTCAAGTCGGCCATATCCCAGCTTCCAACATAAGTGAATCCCGCTTCAGCATTAGCAGTTCCAATCAGAACTGCGAACATCGTTGTCAGGAACATCAACATTTTGTTCATTAGGCATACTCCAGTTCAAAAAATTCATGCAATACACAAACATGGCCACGCGGCTCATCGAATCTTCTAATGATTGGCTGCAAAAATTGTGCCATTTCCAAGGGAGGTGTTCTTTAGTTTAACAACCGCAGGCCTCGATGGGCCGATCCACGCACGTTCGCTTGCAAGACCATCATTATTTGTCGGAAATTGCGTAGATCAGCATCTTTGAAAGCCCGGTTTCGCAGCCATCAAATTTCGCGAAAAACGTTCTGCGAAGTTCTTAGATTCACTGGACTGTCTATCAAAATGATCTTTAGGAAGTCAAATTGAGAGTTTGCTGGAAATCTTCTTTAAGTCATGATGCTCTCCGTCTTGGTGTTCGATGGGGCAATGTCGAGACCGTGCCGTTTGTTCCAGAGGGAGGTAATCGACGCTTTTTAGGTTAACGTCGTTGTCTGTTGTTGATTCATCCGTGGACATGCGAAAAGCATAGCTTCCTGGCGTTTTCTGATTTGCAAATGTCATTGTCAAATCAGGACGTGTTAATCGAGTTTGACGACGGATTTGAAGACTTCATCACATAGCAGAACTCTTCAAGATCTCGAGCCGTGTGCTGGGTAACCATGAACGACACGAAACACACGAAAGAATCGCAGGGGGGGGTAAGAGTTCGATCTATGGCAGGAGAATGGCGAGTCCGGCATTCTTCTGCCCTTGTTGTTTTGCCAACGGAGACCATTCGCGGATCGTGATTGGTGGTAGCCTCTCATACTGCGGATTACTGGGGCAACCTACCTCGAAGGAAAACAAAGAGGCCACTCACAAGGAGTGGCCTCGGTTGCTTGTGCTGTGTTTGTGCACGTCGTCGAAAATGTGTTGATTATGCTGCTGAGTCCGCTTTGCGGCGGCGGAGGCGGCGGAAGGCTGCACCAACGGCGACGGTGCCCCAGACAAGAACTGAAGCTGGTTCAGGGACTGCTGCGGCTGGTGCGGGGGAGAACAGTCTCATGCTTCCGTCTGTTCCCGCCAGCGTGAGACCCAACGTTGGACTCAGGAACCCGTTGGCGTTTTGATTGCCTCCGAGAGATGTAATTCCACCCATCGTCTTGCCGCCTGGGACAATGTATGCGTAGTCAGCATATACATTGGTGGTAGCGCCAATCGCATACGTGGTTCCTGCATTCAGTGTAAAATTCATGGATGTAAAATCCTTGAATCCCATTCCATTGTCGGCAAACGCCTGAGCACCACTCTGAAACAGAAGAGCGCCGGTGTTACTATTGAAGATGAAGTAGTTCAATGCTCCGTCGGTGTGAAGGTCCAGTTCAACCCCGATGCCGCCAATCGTAATTGAGCTCGCAACCGTAATTCTTGTCGCGATTCCAAACTGGAGTCGACTGGGGGACCCTCCATTCGGAGCATTCGTCTGAAAAATCACACCGGCCTGGCTTGGGACGCAGGCACATAGACACGCCAACAGCGAACCCAGCATCACCAGGTTCTTCAGGCTCATTCTCATCTCGGTTTCCTCAAAACTTTTTGAACAGGGACAGACAGATCACACGGGTTTCCTGAGAGTTCGCCGGACAACTTCCGTGGAGTCACGTTCCTGAGTTTTGACGCAAAGAAGCCTGAGACTCGGAGGGGACCGAGTTTCAGAATTCTTACTTGGCCGAGTCACCAACCGTACAGTTGGGTGAGCGCCTGATACTCACAGGTGGGAGACAAAATAGAACCGGGGTTTGGGCGCTCACAAGTGTTTTTTTTGCGATCTCCATTCGAATTTTCGATTTATCAATTTGAGGCTCCCAATCCCGTTTTGAGTCGCAAAATGGCACGTTTTTGCCCACTCACTGGCACCTCGGGCCGGTTTGGTGGTTTGACCACGGAATACGCGGAAGAGACGGAAGAATCGCAGGGAGGGGCGGTTTTTTGACCACGAAAGACACGAACCACACGAAAGAGTCGCAGGGGGTAAGAGTTCGGGGGATGGCAGGAAGATGGTTGAGTGTCGGGTTCTTTTGCTGATGGGGATGACTCAGGGAGAGTGTTTGCGGTTTTGAATTCCAATCGCAGGCAGGGCAGGTGGTTTGACCACGGAAGACGCGGAAGAGACGGAAGAATCGCAGGGAGGGGCGGTTTTTTTACCCACGAAAGACACGAACGACACGAAAGAGCGGCAGGGGGAAGAGTTGGGGAGATGGCAGGAGAATGGTTGAGTGTCGGATTCTTTTGCTGATGGGGATGACTCAGCGAGAGTGTTTGCGATTTTGAATTCGAATCGCATGCAGTGCTGGTGGTTTGACCACGGAAGACGCGGAAGAGACGGAAGAATCGCAGGGTGGGGCATCGTCTTCAATGTACTCATCACGCTCCGTCGTGATGTTGGGCCGGGGCTGGAAACCGGCGCCCAAAATGGACCCATCTCGGCGCCGAAATATGACCCACCTGGGCTCGAGGGAACTGGGGGGGCTCGTCATCACGGCGGAGCGTGATGAGTACTTTATTTTGTCGTTGCCCTGTCGCGTTGAGGGGTGGGTTGGTCCTTTTCGTGGTTGGTTGCTGGTTTGGGCGCGTTGCTGGTATGATCTTCGGGCGCCATGAGTTCCTGCGTGGCGGTGAGTGGTGAATCCTGCGTTGAGTCCTCATCTTTGATTTTCAGCGATTCGCAGACACAGTTGGGCTTCTGTGTGGGCGGGTG
>JAEUIH010000014.1:23557-143332 GCA_016795105.1 Planctomyces sp. | reverse complement strand
CTTGGTAAGCCATTACCCCACCAACTAGCTAATATCACATCAGCCGCTCCTCCGGCGGAATCTCACCTTTGCTCCGCAGAGTTCATCGGGTATTACCTACAGTTTCCCGTAGCTATCCCCGACCAGAGGGTACGTTCCGATGCATTACTACGCCGTTCGCCGCTGTCCCCGGCCGAAACCGGTTCTCGCTCGACTTGCATGCCTAATCCACGCCGCCAACGTTCATTCTGAGCCAGGATCAAACCCTTCAAAAATATGCCTGACCGACAAACCTCAAGATCCGTGTTGCCACTTTCCCCTCAGCCTGTCGATTACAAACAAAATTGTGGTCTGATACCTGTTTGCCATTCCGGTCAAAGAATGGCCAACCAGCATCTCGTTAGCCAAAAACTCACAGGACTCACATTCTCAACCATGTTGTCAAAGATCAACGAGCCATCAACCATGCCTGATCTCTCAGACATCACCCACGACTCGGGAAAACTGCCCTCACAGGCAACTTTCCCGAACCGAAGTCTTGCCACCTTTCGGTGAACTCACTTATCGGCTGCACACCTGATCAGTACTTTAAAGCATTAATCAAAAATTGCAACCAACTCGCGTCTTGATTCCAGAACTCAGAAGGAACTTGTCAAAAACAAGCGCGAACGCAGTTCGCTTACTCCTAGAGCCCGGACTCCACCGGCTATCCAACATCGAAGAAATCAACCTGCCCTAAGATTCACTCTCAAGCAGTGATTCTTGTGCTGAATCCGTCTGGCCCCCCGCTACCACTTGGTGGCAGCCGTTTGGCGAGCGGGGAAGTGTAGCGAGCTCGAAAAGGGTGTCAACCCCTCTCCACTCGAATTCCTGAAACGTTTTTTAATCTTTCGCCTCAGGACTGCCCCTCGTCTCTCCTGACAGCTCCTCCTCGGCTCCTGTCCGGTCAAAGTAACAGTCGAGAGACAGCCACAGTGATCGGGCATATCGAAAGAAAACCAAAGGGAAAATCGCGCAAAATGTGAAAAGAATCGGGACTAATACCCGGTTGCTCACGCCAAAGCCAAAGTGCGAAACAACATACGTCACAGTCGTAAAACCGGCCGTCAGTCCGTAGTTGATATACGTCGAACCCAGAAAGTAACCTGGCCCACGCTCAAACTGAAATCCACACGCCCCACATCTCGGTTCCATCCGCAAAAGTCCCCGAAACAGCTTCCCTTGTCCACATCGCGGACATCGCAAACTCCACCCTCGCCGCACCGCCCCAAAATATCCGGACGCCGGCCCGCCTTCAGTTCCCATTGCAGCCCCTCTCTCTCTGTTCCAATTCAAGCGATTCCAAACAGACCCATCACTCACTGATCCGTATCACGCTCACAATCACGTCTCATTTTTCCACATTCGCAACGGGTCACTCTCACTCCCGCTCGCCCAGACATCAATCCCCGAAAACTGAGAAGCGATTCGCTTCGCCAACATCTCCACTGCCGGCCGCTCACTCCAGTAATGGCCCAGCAACACCAGATTGATTCCACTGGTGCGAGCATCCAGGACTGTATGAAATCTTGCTTCTCCCGTTAGAAACGTGTCACAGTTCAACCGCCGAGCATCCCCCAGAAAACTCTCGCCAGCCCCACATCCCAGCCCCACTGAACAAACC
This sequence comes from Planctomyces sp., assembly GCA_016795105.1. Classification (GTDB taxonomy): domain Bacteria; phylum Planctomycetota; class Planctomycetia; order Planctomycetales; family Planctomycetaceae; genus F1-80-MAGs062. The sequence goes on along the minus strand of JAEUIH010000014.1, from coordinate 141,690 downwards.
AACCGACGCAAGTCGCCGCAGTACTCCAGCCGCGATGCTCCACTCACCTCAGAAATCCTCTTCAGAAACTCCGTGAGCTCCATCGGCTCGGCCAGTCGACCAAAGCGACCGGAACCGCTTAATCCCGCCCCCTGCTCCGAGTTGATCGGCTTCAATGGTCGGATCTCAATTAGCCCCAGCCGCTCCGACAAATACTGATTAATTCCACCTTCCGCACTGTCAAACGCCGTGTGTGGGCTGAATACCGCAATTCGATTTTCAATCAATTCCAACAGCGTCTTCCCCTCAGCGGTCGCGTCCGTCACTGTTTTCGCGCCGCGGAACAACACGGGATGATGAGTCACAATCAACTGCACTCCACCCGCAATGGCTTCCGCACAGACGTCGGGCGTCAATGTCAGACAGGTCATGATCCTCCTGACTTCCGAATCGCCCCGCCCAACAAGCAGCCCAACATTATCCCACGATTCCGCCAGCGATCGCGGTGCGAATTCCTCCAGAAATGCGGACACGTCTGCAACTGTTGGCATCGTGGATTTCCCGTTACGATGTAGAGGGTCTCGAGCCCATCGCGGCTCCGGACTCGTATGGTTTTGCTCTGTTCGTTCGTCAGATTACCCCAGGAATCGCCAAAGATCATGCCACTTCGACTCGCTGTCGCCACCGAAGACTTCGGTTCTTCTCTCCGAGAAGCCATTGCCGAAGCTGCGAAATGTCCCGTTTCCGGTATTCGCCTCAACGCCCGCACAGAAGTTCGCGCTGAAGAATTTACAGACACCGGACTGCGTCAACTCGCCCACTATATCGGCGAACATCAGATGTCTGTCGCTGGCCTCATCTTCCCCTCCCGTAGTGCCGTCTATGATTCCGAGAATCTTGATCGCCGTGTCGCAGCAATCCGCACTTCGATGAGCCTTCTCCGCAGGCTTAAGACCTCCGAACTGATCGTTCGCTGTGGACGAATCCCCGATCCCGATGACAACACGGCATCTGCCCCGGCCGATACTCCTTCCAACGAAAATGTGGATTCACTCAGGAACCCCTTCTCCTTTGCCCCCCCAACGCCGGTGCCCCCTGCAAATCAGCCCCCTGCAAACTCCGAAATCAAAAAGTTCGAACTCCTCTGCGAAATTGTCTCCGATCTGGTCCGCCATGCAAATCACGTTGGCTGCCGACTTCAGCTTCAGGTGGCATCGTATGATTCCGGCCGCATCAACCGACTCCTCGATCACATCAAAACCGGTCCCGTCCAGATCGTGTTTGATCCCGCCACCATCATTATGACTGGCGGTCGGATGAGTTCGCTCTTTCGAGATCACTATCAGCAGGTAGGTTACGTTCGTGCCCGCGACGCAATCCGCGATATCGATGGTGCGGGTGTCGAAGTTGCAGTGGGAGAAGGTCTCGCTGACTGGCCCGAACTCATCGCACTCCTCTCAGAAGCTCATTACGACGGATGGATGTGCGTTGAACGAACCGGCGGTGATTCTCGTGCCGACGACGTACGCTCCGGGCTCGCTCACATTTGCAATTTGATCATGCAGGGAAGACACTGATTGACTCTCCTCGCGAGAATGCCATTTCCTCCGCCCCGCCCGTTCGATCCGAAACCCCGAGGTGTTCCATGGCTGCGTTCTGTTCTTCTCTCCGGAGCAAAGCTCAATCTCTGAGCCACTCATCTGCCCGACTGATTCCTGCAATCTGCCTGCTGCTCCCCATGCTGATCCTGCAAAACGCTGCGGCACAGGATGTCAGTGCACCAGAGAATACTCAGCCACTAACAGAGGAAGGTGATCTCGCATCCCTGATGGTCGATGGTATCGATCGCTTCCTGCTGAGCGAAATCTCAAAGGCCGCCGCCAGCCGTCCATCTCTCTGGCAACTCAATCAGAACTCTCTGCAGGCGTTCGATGAGTCCCTGAAAACGCATCGTGAACAGCTTGCAGGAGAAATCGGTGCTCACGATTCGCGGCTGGAATTCGATGCACCAACGCTGACCTCGTCACTCGACGCAGCACCTGAAGTCTCACAGAACTCACTCGTTCGAGTTCTTCCGATTCGCTGGCCCGTGCTGAGCCATCCCAGTCCTCAGGGTCAGGGAGTAACGTCCGTCTGGGGTGAAGGTCTCCTTCTTCTTCCTCGAACTTCGATCATCGCCGATATCGTCGTGATCCCGGATGCCGATCAGTCGCCCGAACAAATCTGCGGTCTGGACGTCTCACTCCCGCCTGATCAGCAAATTGCCCGCATCCTTGCGAATCGAGGCTTTCGAGTCGTCGTTCCACAACTCATCAGCCGACAAAAAGAAAAGCGGAACGGTCGTGCAAGCCTCACCAGCCGAGAATACCTCCATCGATCCGCGTTTGAACTTGGTCGCACTCTGGCGGGGTACGAAGTTCAGTCAACTCTGAGTCTTGTTGACTGGTTCAGCAAGTCGGGCGAATCACGGCCGATCTGTTTGGCAGGCTACGGCGAGGGAGGCATGATCTCTCTCTTTGCCGCGGCTCTCGATACTCGCATCAGCACAACTCTTGTCAGTGGCTTCTTCGGGCCTCGAGAAATGTCGTGGTCCGAACCTCTTGATCGAAATTTCGCCGGACTGCTTCAGCATGCCGGCGCCGCAGAACTGGCGATGATGATTGCTCCACGAACCCTGATCATCGACGCAGGTCACGGACCAGAAGTCACCATTCCCGGTGACGGTGGAGCTCCTGCACAACTCGTGAGCCCGGATCCGGCCGCAGCAGAAGCTCTGTTGTCTGATGCAACCGCTCGACTTGAACCCCTCTCGAAGTCCATCGGCCGTCCAATTCCATTCTTCATCGAGAAGGCCCCAGGCAACGCAATACGAAGTCTGTGTAAGCATCACGGACTGACTTTGCCGCAGGACATCGTCCACCAGTCACTCCAGACATTAACAGCCGATCAGGCGAAAGCCACCGCTCAGGAACGCGAACTGAGACTCCTGAAACAAATTGATCTGCACAATCAGGCGCTGCTCCACGAAAGCCCCTTCGTGCGTTCACAATTCATGTCAAAGCTGGACACATCATCAGAACAGAAATACAGGGAGTCCGTGGAATCATACCGGTCTGTCTTCCGCAAAGAGGTCATCGGTGAATTCGAACAGCCTCTCCTCCCCTTTAATGCTCAGTCGCGTAAATCCTGGGAAACAGACAAGTGGACAGGTCACGAAGTCCGGCTGGAAGTCTTTCCTGATGTCTTTGCGTACGGTGTTCTGCTTCTGCCAAAAGGATTGAAGCCAGGAGAAAAACGGCCAGTCGTCGTCTGCCAGCATGGACTCGAAGGTCGCCCAACTGATATCTTCCTGAATGACCACCCTGCCTATCATGACTTCGCAGCCAAACTCTGTGAACGCGGCTTTATCACGTTCTCGCCCCAGAATCCGTATATCTTCACAGATCGTTTTCGAACACTTCAAAGAAAGGCACAACCCCTTGGAAAATCGCTCTTCTCGATCATCGTTCCGCAGCATCAACAAATCGTAAACTGGCTGAAGACGCAGTCGTTTACTGATCCGGACCGGATTGCATTTTACGGCCTGAGCTACGGTGGTAAGTCGGCGATGAGAATCCCGGCTCTGGTGACGGACTACTGCCTTTCCATCTGCTCAGCCGACTTCAACGAATGGGTCCTCAAGAACGCCAGCACCCGGCATAATTTCAGTTATGTGTGGACTGGCGAGTACGAAATCTTTGAATGGAATCTGGGAAGCACGTTCAACTACGCCGAAATGGCTTCGCTCATCTGCCCTCGCCCGTTCATGGTTGAACGTGGTCACTTCGACGGCGTAGGTCTCGATGAATATGTGGCTTTCGAATACGCCAAAGTCCGCTTCCTGTATGCGGCTCAGCTCAAAATCCCGGAGCGAACCGAAATTGAGTGGTTCGATGGCCCTCATACGATAAACGGCCAGGCCACTTACAAATTTCTCCACAAGCATCTCAAGTGGCCAGAACCTCCTCAGTAATCAGTACGTTGGATATGCCTGCACTTTCCGTGGATCAACAATCCTCTAATCGTCCACCTTCGGCTCGTCAACTCCGGCAGTTCGGATTAATTCTGGCTGCCGGTCTTCCGACCATCGCTGTGCTCAACAGACTCCCAATGACCGCATGCTGGTGCACCGCACTTGTCGGTGGATGTCTGGGTCTCGCAGCATTCCGGGCTCCAGCATTGCTCAGCCCGCTCTACAGAGCTCTGAGGTTCGTGTCCCGTCCATTTCAGCGAATTGTTACTGAAATCGGCCTGCTCCTGCTGTACTTTTGCGTCTACACTCCGACCGGCGTGCTGTTTCGACTGACTGGCCGCGATGTCATGCAGTCCAAACCCGATCCCAAATGTCTGACATACTGGCAAGTACCTTCAAAGTCTCCTGATCGTTCCAGTTATTTTCGTCAGTCCTGAATCCGCGATTCTCCTGAATCATTGATGAAACATGCCTGCAAAACACTCTGAACAGGTCACCCCCACAGAAGAAATGACGGCTCTCCGCAACGAGGAACCCATGTCACTGTCGGGCGAATTCGCCGTGTTCCTGCGTGAAAACAGAAAATGGTGGATGTTCCCGATTTTGATTGTACTGGCAGTTGCCACAATCATCATCAAACTCTCATCCACCGGCGCAGCGCCGCTGATCTATTCGTTCTTTTGATCGTCATCCAGATTCCTCTTTGGTGCATTCCCCAACTCATGGCCATCCGAACCTGTTTCTTTGATATGGGGAATGTGCTTGTCTACTTCTCCCACGATCGCATGTGCAGCAATATCGCCCAACTGAGCGGCCTTGAGATCGCCGATGTTCGTCGCTTCCTCATGGAGGACGGTCGCCAATGGGCCATGGAGCGGGGTGAATTGTCCGAAGCAGACTTCTTTGCTCAGCTCAAATCCGTCTCAGACAAATCGTTCACGTTGCCCGAACTCCAGAATGCCGCGGCCAACATCTTCTGGCTGAATGAATCCATCATTCCAATCCTCGAAGAACTGAAGTCTCAATCCATTCGGATGGTCCTGCTCTCAAATACCAGCATCACTCATCTTCGATACATCGAACAAAACTTCCGTATCCTTGAGTTCATGGATGATCGAATCGCGTCATTTGAAGTTGGGGCCATGAAACCCAGCCCTGTGATCTTTGAAGCCGCATTAAACAAGGCAGGCTGCGAACCGTCTGAGTGCTTTTACACAGACGATATCGCAGCCTACATCGATCAGGCCCGTATGATGGGTATTCAGTCAGCAATCTTTACAACATCAAATGACCTGCGGCAAGCCCTGGTTACTGCTGGTGCACTTCCACACAACGCTCACTGACCCATCGCTTCGATGCAGCACCGCCGGTGATGGCATCACATCGCTATGGCTGTTCCGGTTTTGTCAGCAGCATCACCAGAACAATTTCATTCTGATCCGTGCCTTCGACGGGTGGAATAGCGGCTGATGTCAGCGTGCCCACAATCGTCGGATGTCCCAGCCTCAGATGGCTGATCCCTTCAGAAACATGACTTCCAAGCCGAAAGCGATCAATCTTTCCGGCGTGAACTTCCCCGGTTGCACTGTCATCGCGAGTCAGCACAGATCGATATCGCAGCTGAGAAATCTGACCCGCATCTTCCGCGGAAACCAGGTGATCAGCGACGGGGTCGATGTAAACTTCCAGGAGAATTCCAACATGAAGAAGGCGAACAAGGGGCTGCTCACCCGTTGCATTGCCCCCACCGACAACAGGCACACTTCCAACAATCACAGGCTTGCGCAGCCCGGAAGACATATTGGTCACCGTGCGGTCTACGCAGCGGATGGCACCGTGAAATCCCTGAGTCTTCTCAGCCAGCTTTCGAATAAACTCGATCCTCTGACCAGGCTGATTCAGCTTCTGTTCCGCCTGTGCCAACTCATCTCGTTCAACCTGAGACAGTGGCAGCCACCAGACTTCGAGGTGATACGCTGTCTGTCCTGGATTCGCGAGGGTTAGCTCTTTCAGGAACGTCGCGATCTCTGCATGTACTGATTCTGTCTGCCGAATCAGGAACAGTGACCCCAGCTCCTGGATGCTTCCTGCTCCCCCTTCTCCAGCGTCCTCCCAGCTCGCCGGTGCGACATTCTGTTCAATCACCGTTGAAAATGATTCGCCATTCGACTCGAGGCTCGACGCGATATCCGTTGCACTGGACTGAATTCCCAAATCCATGCCGCCGCCACCAAGGCCTCCACCGCCAAGTCCTCCGCCCATTCCCATTCCAGGCCCCGCCATTCCACCGCCGCCACCTCCCATACCCCCCAATTGCATCGATACCGTCGGAACGCTAAAGAAGCCACCGCCTCCTCCTCCCATTCCGCCTCCTGCCTGACCACCACCAAATCCACCCAGACCTCCAAGCGGAGACACCTGAGCTGAGCCGGAAGCTGCCGGAAGGTCACCCGTGTACGGAAACTGTTGACGATGGTCGACAAGGGCTGACACGTTATAGATGCGGGTCACGAGCTTCTCTTCGGCGGCATCCACAACTGCGTCTCCGGATTGTCCGCCACCCAATTCCCCACCAGCCAGCCCGCCGCCACCCCCACCTGCCAGCCCGCCACCGCCAACCTGGCCGACTGGCGCACCAAGTCCCTGTGCTGACACGCCGCCAGCAGACATGCAAACAACACCTGCCGCACCAGCGATCGCAAGTACGAATCGCCGAAACCCCTGAAATCTGACCATATGAAGTCTCCCCGATCTACGGAATTCGAAACTGCTAAACCAAAAGTCCACTGAACCAACCAGACGCGACTATTCTGTTCGACGTGACTGACCCACAAAGGCTGTCAACTGGACACTGGCTGTCTGCAAAACAGCAAATCGTGTCGTATCTCCCTGAAGCTGCTGAAGGACTCGCATCGACTCCGGCGAACCATTCCACATCAGAGCAGCCACAGGCTCCCAGCGATGAGGGAATGCCTGGATCAATCCAACAAGTCGTTTCCGGGTCTGAGGGTCCGTCCGACTGCCAAGACTCACAGCAGCTGCAATCCGATCGGCCGCCAGTGATGAATCAAGCATCTGAAAGAAGCGTTCCACAAGTTCTTCACTGAGTTCATCTGCGGCCTGCAGGCAGTGCGATCTGCGTGACGGATTCTGCACAAGATGTATCCACGCCTGAGCAGCAGAGTCCGTCTGTCGACTCGCAAGTACAGCACAGAATTCCCGACTCAGTTCATCATCCCGCTGCTGCAGAACAAAGCCGGTAATCGTGGCTTCATCTGCACACCGCTTTAATGCCTCCAGTGCCACTCCTCGCAAGTCCGCATCCGAGGTGGTCGACATCAGCAGCGGTACAGACTTCGGAGTTCCAACGTACCCGATTGCCGTCAACGCCGTCAGTCGCTGCTGTCCCGTCGTCGTACGGATCATCTCCCATAGCAAATACTCAAACTCTTCTCGCTTTTCCATCAAAGGACGAAGACACAAGTCTGCACTCGTATTTCCGGCACCCGCCTGAAGTCCTTCACTGTTGTGTTCTTTCAACTGCTGTTCTTCAAGACATGCCAACACCGACTTCAGTTGCGTCTGATACTGTTCTCGCAACTTGTCCCGACGCGAACGATGCTTTCCCCCGGAGCCAAATGCTTCTTCAGGTGTGGGAATCAACTTTTCCGGAACCCCGGCGTCCGAAGGTGTCTCGGCCACCATATCAGTCGATGAGTCTTCCCGAGGCATCATCTCGGAAGGAGCTGCTTCAATTCCAACATTCGCCGGATTCTCAGTCGTCTGCTCCGTCGCAGGACTGTCCTGAGAAACAACAGCTGGCGACTCGACTTCCGGCTGGCGAACAACCTGACGACTGGACCGCCGAGCTTCAAACCACTGTCCTGCAACAAATGCAGCCGCAATCACGCCAGCCGTCACAATCCATGAGATCCAGTTCCGCCGATATACATCGGCCACTGAGCGAAGATCAGCAGCTGAACGAAAATCAGTAGACTGACGGCCCGCCGTCACTGCCGCTGCCGGCTTATCGACGACAGAACTCTGCTCAGGTGACTCTTTGCAAAGTGCTCGCAACCGAGTAACAGCATCACCAGGAATCTCGGGCCATTCAGCTGCACTCAGAAGTTCATTCAGCCGGGAATCAGAGAATTCAACGTCTTTGCCCTCTTCGATGTCATCAGGTTCATGATTCATGGGAGAAAACTCCCTCATAGTGTTTCAGTTTCTGCTTGAGCGTTCCGCGGGCAACATTCAGTGTTGAATAGACATTCTGAATCGTGGTCTCCAGCAGGTCCGCTGCCGCAGTTGCCGAATAGCCTTCATAATGAACCAAGACAATCACTTCTCGCTGCCGTGGAGGAAGCTCAGAAACGATAGCGGCAATGTGAGTTCGAATTTCGTCTTTTGAAAGCTGACCTTCCGAGACTGTCGAACGAGTATCAACAGGCTCTTCCACACTCAGCTCAACTGTTCGTTTTGGCTGACGAGTTTGACTTGTTTTGAATGCATTCAGAAGGATGCGAAACAACCAGGTCCTGACGGATGAATCACCGCGAAATGTATTCACACTGCGCACTGCCTTCAGAATGCATTCCTGTGCCAAATCTTCAGCATCGTGCACATTCCCTGTCAGTCGCACTGCAAATGCCATGATCGCAGAGATCTCCGCCTGAATCTGGTCCAGCGGTGACGCCAAAACAAGGGCAGTCGGCTCTTGCTTCGCATCACCTTCGGACATCTGTTGAATTCCTCGTGTAAAGTTATGACCGTTATTCAGACTCAACGGATTCCAAATCCTCAAAAGGAAAACGACAAAAACGATCACAATTCCGTTGTTTTCAGGGATCCATTGCCGTTTTTGTGCGTTTCCGCGGCTCTCTGCCATGACTGAAGTTCGTTGAAGTGCATCCATTACACACTAAACTGCCCCGCTCAACAGGATGTACCTGAGAACGACCAAGGATTTTCCACGATGGGTGATTTTTTTACCGGCGAAGCCATCATTGCACTGCTCACTCTCACGTCTCTTGAGCTTGTGCTGGGCATCGACAACATCATTTTCATCGCAATTCTTGCCAGTCGCCTGCCTGTTGATCAGCGAGATCGCGCTCGACGGCTGGGACTTCTGCTGGCAGTCATCTCCAGAGTTCTCCTCGTACTCGGTATCGGCTGGGTGATGGGACTCAAAAAGGGCCTCTTCACCCTGAGCGGCCATGAGTTTACCGGTAAGGACATGATCCTGATCTTCGGCGGGCTGTTCCTGTTGGGAAAAGCAACCTGGGAAATCCATCACAAAGTCGGTCATGCCCGGCAGGATGAAGCAGACTTTGTGCCGGTTGTTGCCAGCCTGAAGGCTGTACTCATTCAGGTACTGATGATCGATGTCGTCTTTTCACTGGATTCCGTCATCACTGCCGTTGGCATGACCGATACCCTGCCCCGCCCGATCCCAATCATGATCGCCGCGATCATCATTTCAGTGCTCGGTATGCTGTGGTTCTCAAAGGCGATCGTCAATTTCATCGAACAACATCCGGCCATCAAGATTCTCGCCCTCTCGTTCTTACTGCTCATCGGCATCCTGCTGGTCGCCGAAGGCTTCCATCACAAAATCCCAAAAGGCTATGTCTACTTCGCGATGGCATTTTCCTTCGGCGTGGAAATCCTCCAGATGCTCACAGAAAAAAAGAAACACCCCGAAGCCCCACCATCCCAATACTAATCAAAATGTAGCTTGGGCATTCCTGCCCGAGCCACCCCTCCCCAAATGTAGCTTGGGCATTCCTGCCCGAGCCCCCCCTGCCCAAATGTAGCTTGGGCATTCCTGCCCGAGCCACCCCTGCCCGCTGCCAGCTCAGAATTTCCTTTGCAAAATTCAGGTTTTTTCTGAGACGACCTGAGCGAGTTTGCACTTACGAATACAGGAGCTAAAAAATCTGTCTTTCCGTGAGGAGTCGTCCATGAACTGGCCAAAACACGTTGCTGTAGTTGTCGTTACGATTTTCCTCCTCACGGCGTCAAATCTGTCCGAAGCTGCTAAGCCGCCCGCGGGCGGGGGTGGCGGTACCACGACCTCATATCGAACAGTTCCGCTATCGAGTTCTGAAGGGTTAGTTCAGGCAGTCAATGGTTCCGGGGAAATGGTTGGCTACGTCCAGGGGCCAATGCAGGCTCAGCATTGGACTGTGTCAGACACGAATGTGGTCATTTCCACCACTCTAGACTCAGATCTGGTCGTTGGTGATCAAATCATCTCCTTCGACAGCGGAGCAAGCGACATCAATGACCAGGGATTCATCGTAGGTGCCCTGGGATTCTATGAATTTCCGGACCAATGGCGGCCTGTCATCTGGAACAACAAGAACGGGCCAGCTCGCGAATTGCCAATCCCGCAGGGAACAACAGGGGAAGCATATGGCATCAGCAATCAACCTCTCGCATTCAATGGGCTGAAAGCTGTTGTCGTAGGACGGTTCATTGACCGAAACTCCACTCCGGATCCAGTGACGTATGCTGTGGCATGGGGAATTCTGGACGACCAGAATTTCACAATCACACAGCCCGTAATTCTGGATGTTGGTATGGCAACACCGGAGATCACCGAGTACGAGACTGTGGCTATGAGTATCAACTCCAGCCTCGCAGTTGTCGGCGTTGTGGAACAGATGGCTCATCGTTGGCAACTCTCGCTGAACTGGAACAATTCCACTCCAGTGTTCTCAGTAACATCCACGACTGCGTTGTTTCCCAGTGCAGCGTCGAGCACAGCGAATGCAATCAATGACTCAGGCGATATCTGTGGCGAAGCCAGTGGACGCGCCTATTTGCTTGAAAATGTCAACGGCGTGCTCACCAATCGAACATTACCTCTGCTTGTTAACACATCGAGAACGAGCACGACCAACGTCCTCGCTGCCGCACTCGACGATTCCGCAACGCCAAAAGTACTTGGAGCAGTCAACGTGTTCCGTAAATCAAGCGGGATCATCGATCGATTCTATGCCCCAGTGCTGTGGCAGGGCACCAACGTCGTTGACCTTGAAAAATCAAATACAACCACAGGACTCTCGCCCAATTACCCGACCGACATCAATAATAGTGGCTGGATTGTCGGAAATGCATGGACTGGGTCTATCCATATTCCCGCAGTACTGATCCCCCAATAGACCTGACACGCCGCTCGCTTCGCGGTTATGCTGTGGGCAGAGTTTCCATCACTGCGGTTCTCCAGCCGCATCCGAAAAGTACCGCACACGTACATCATCGTTGTAGAGTGTTTCCGCCTGGTTTCGGTCTTCATGGAACAGGGTTTAACTAATGCGCGAGTCAGATTCGTGTTCGGAACTGGTCTTTGAACTGGCTGAAGAGTTCATTGAACGGTATCGAAAAGGAGAACTCCCGCGAATCGCCGAGTACGCAGAGCGTTATCCACATCTGGCAGATCAGATTCGTGAGATCTTTCCAGCCATCGCGATGGTCGAGAAAGTGGCCATTGATGACGATTCTCTGGAACAGCAGACGACGGCTCTTCCGAATTCAGAACTGCTTCAGATCGGCGACTATCGAATCATTCGCGAAGTCGGTCGTGGCGGCATGGGGATTGTCTACGAGGCGGAACAGGTCTCGCTGGGGCGTCGCGTAGCTGTGAAGGTGTTGCCTCGTTCGCTCTTCAATAACGACAAAGTGCGAAAGAGGTTTGCTCGTGAATCAAAGGCGGCTGCTCGGCTGCATCACACCAACATTGTCCCGGTCTTTGGCGTCGGCGATGAGGATGGTCTGCATTACTATGTGATGCAGTTCATTCAGGGCCTGGGACTGGATCAGGTGATGGTCGAATTGCGGCGAATTCGCAGCACTCGTCCGGCTGATCAGCTAAAACATCCAGAGAACGAGACCCCGGTACGACAAAAAGTTGCTGTCCAGGCCGGTGTTGCAGCCGCGTCGCTGGATGTGCTGGCAAAGTCGCTTCTGGAAGGGCGGGTCGGTGTCACGTTGATCCTTCCGGATCATGGACGTGACAGCGGTTTTCCCGATGCTGGAGTCGACAACAATGCAGACCTGGCAGACACCGGTTCTCCACCTCGTGCTGATGAAACCTGTCGAGGCAGTCTTTCGGACACTGGTACGTCGGCCACCTTCGGAATGCTCGGCAGGAGTGAGGCAGCGTCAGAAAAGCCTGACGGTGCGGCTTACTGGAAAAGTGTGGCCCGCATCGGCGTGCAGGTCGCGGACGCGATCCAGCATGCGCATCAGCAGGGCATCATTCACCGGGATATCAAACCATCAAATCTACTCCTGGATACCTACGGCAACATCTGGGTCACAGACTTTGGTCTGGCCAAAGCCAGTGATCAGCAGGATTTAACTCAAACGGGCGATGTTCTGGGCACACTGCGGTACATGGCCCCGGAACAGTTTGAAGGTCGAACCGACCATCGCTCGGATATTTATTCCCTGGGTCTGACCCTCTATGAAATGCTCGTACTCCGGTCGGCATTTTCGGAAACAGACAAACATCGGCTGATCAGGCAGGTGACCAGTGAGTCGCCGCGGTCGCTGAATTCCCTGGATCCGCATTTGCCGAAGGATCTGACAACAATTGTGGAGAAGGCAATTGATCGCGATCCCGCCCATCGTTACCAGTCTGCAGCCGATCTTCGCGACGACCTGAATCGCTTTCTGCGTGATGAGCCGATTCTTGCGAGACGAATTTCTCCCGTGTCACGTTTCGCTCTCTGGTGCCGCCGCAATCCCGTAGTGGCATCGCTGACCTCCGCCATCGCAGTGCTGCTGATGATCGTGGCGATCGGTTCAACCCTGGCCGCGTTTCGTTTTGAAAGCCTGGCGACGAAGAATGCAGATCTTGTTAGTGAAAAGGGTGTGGCATTGGTACAGGCCAATGCTGCCAGGATTCAGGCTGACAGAGATCGGGAACTCGCTGAAACTGCCCGCAAAGATGCGGTGGCGGCTCGAGACACGGAAAAGTCTCTTCGCGAGGAAGCCGAACGCCAGCGGGATCGCGCAAACTCCAATGCAAACCGTGCTCGTCGTGCCGTCGATCAATACCTGTCCAGGATCACAGACAGTGAACTGCTTTCTGTCCCAGGCATGCAGCCGCTGAAAAAGGAACTCCTCACCGAAGCCCTGAAGTTTTATGCGGAATTCACACAGGAACAGGCGGACGATCCGGAGCTTCAGATTGAACTGGCAATTGCTCAGTTGCGACTTTCAGTCATTCTGCGGGAACTTGAGAACTCAGACGCAGCCAAAACGGCAAACGCTCAGGCGATTCAGCAGCTGGAATCACTGCATAACCGACAACTCGGCGGGGATGCAGTCCGAAGAGCTCTCGTCGAGGCATATTATTTTGGGCAGCGACATGGCGACGTGATTCGACTTTCCGAAGAAACTCTGGCAACAAATCCGGAGAATGTGTCCGTTCTGAGTACACTGGCCGAAACGTACAACTCTCAGGCCATTGAACTGGATGAAAAGAAGGATGATGCCGGGGCACTGGCACTGCATCAAAAGGCATTTGAGATCCGTCGCAAGCTGGTGGAGAAATACCCCGACAGTGCCGAGTTCAATGCGGAACTGGGGGCCACCATCAACAACATTGGTGTCCTGCTGGGGGAACAGAAGAAGACACAGGATGCTCTGGCGATGTTTGAGCTGGCGGCCGTCTACGATGAGAAGGCTGTACAACTAGCGCCGCATTCAATTCTCTGGAATCGCTGGCACGCTGTCACTTCAAGCAACATTGGCAATAAGTACCGCGAACTCGGACAGAATGATGAGGCCCTGCGGCACTTCACAAAGCTGGTTGCGACTCGAAAACGACTCGTTTTTCAGAATCCGGCAAACACCTTGCTGCGTAGCGAGCTGTACAAGGATATGCTGATTCTTGCAGGCCATCAGAAGCTGATGGGACTAACTACTGAGGCCAGCCGTTCATATCGAGATGCTCGGGAAGTTCTCCCGCAGATACCGCGTGAAACACCCAGCGAACTGTTCCAGTTGGCGTCTGTGTATGCATCTCTGGCAGCAACCTCGGAACATGGCATGGTTCCGGCAGCGGAAGATGCGGAGGCGGCCGATGAACGTCTCCGCAATGCCGACCTTGCGATGCAGACATTGCAACAGGCGGTTGACAAGGGCTGGGCTGATCCGGCGGCTCTCAGGAACTACAAGGCCTTTGATTCTCTTCGCGAGCGGGACGACTTCCAGAAGCTGGCGAACGTAGTTGACACGATTGCCGAGGCCAACAAGCTCCTTGCTGCGCAAACGAAGACCGATCAGGAGAAACTGGCCAACCAGCAGAAAGCGGTCGAGATCCTGGGGAAGGCAGCAATTGGGAATCCGCAGAATCGACAACAGCAAAGAGCTCTTGCGACGACACTCTACGCGATGGGAATTGTGCAGATTGGGCTCAAACAGTTCGATGATGCGGAAAGATCGCTGCAACAGGCGACTGATGTTTACGATGTGATTTTGAATGCGTCCGATGGCAAACTTTCCACGAGTGATCGATCCGATTTGGTGGCCCGTTACTCCATCCGTTCAGCGTTTGGCGATCTCAATTGGGGACGGGAAGAATATCCGGAAGCGATAAGGACATGGCAGGAAACGATTAATGACATTCAAGATGCGATCAGTGAAACCCCGGACGACGTCACGTTGAAGCGTGCCCTTTCGACCGAGGCCGCAAAGCTTGCTGCCCGTTATGGCTCGGTTGGACTCTTTACCGAATCTGCCAGGAGCTTTTCAAAATCCATTTGCCCTGAGTTGGCGATTACTCCAACTCTTCTTTCTCAGGTGATTGTTCTGATCTCAGCCGGGTCCGACGCCGAGGTGGATCGACTTCGTTCTCTGATTAACTATGACAACCTTAGTTCTGAAAGTTCCGGGGCGATGGAGCTGATACGTCTCGAATTTCTGACATCCAACCCAAGAATCGACCCTCAGCTGGCTGAGGCGATCGTTGATCAGAAAGCACCAGATCCGACAGGAAGCGGATGGAAGTACTTTGTCAAAGGATTCGGGCAGTTTCTGAATAGAAGCTATCAGGATGCACGGAAAACATTTGACGCAAATACTTCGGCCACATGGCAACAGTGGTACGCGAAAGCGTTGATTTATCATGAGTTGGGAGATCCACTTGTGGCGGAGCAGATGCTGACGGCGGGGGAAGAGGATTTGGCCGTCATTGGTCAGCAAATTGCATTAGGAAGTCAGGGTGTAATTGAGATTCCAAGTGGCTTTACAAAAACAAATTGGTGGGAATACTGCCATTATGTAGCCACCCGGCAGCGAGCGTGGAAGAGAATCCGGAACGCTGATCCTCCGACAGACCCCTGGCTGCACGTCATTCAGGCACGCGGCTATTCACTGATTGACGAGTCGGCCAAAGCGGAAGCCGAGATTGCGTTGGCGATTGATGCTGCCATTCACGATCCTGAAGTGCTCCTTGCGGTAGCGAGGATTCAGGGTGATACAAAACAGGCGTTGCTTCGGATCGAGGCCGCATGGAACAAAGCAGTTGAAGTAGCCGGGAATAATCCAAACCCCCTGATTCGACGCGGTCGCTGGTACCTGGAATGCGGAGACAACGAAAAGGCAGAGGCCGACTTTGCCATGGCGGCAGCAATGACTCCAAACGAACTGAATAAGTTCCTCGAAGCCGGCTGGTGGGTCGTTGGGCCGTATCCTCCGGAATTAAGAGAATTCTGTCCTCCGGAACTGGAGGCCAATCCAGCCACGCCAGTCCACATCATCGATCCAACAACAGGGCTGTCTGACGAACCGGTGAAATGGAGCTCTGTCGATACGGGAGACTTCGGCTTACTGAGTCTGAGTCAGTATCCGGCAGCGAAGGGCAATGTCTCAGTCTATGCGCTGGCTCCGATTTACTCGCCGCGTGAAACAACGGCTATACTATGCCTGTCTGCAACCAAAGAGTGCCGCGTCTGGGTGAACGGACAATTGTTGTGTCATTTCTCACCGGCACCCCTTCCCTATTGGTCTCGTGATCCTGAACTACACCCAATTGTCTTACGGCAGGGCATGAACCAGATTCTCGTAAAGGGAATGCCAGATTCTCTGTTGACAGTTCGCCTGGGTGATCATCCCTACGATCGAGGCATGGAACTGGCTCGCTGGGGAGACTGGAAGGAAGCCGCCCGTCTCATCGAAGATGGCCTAAGGCGGAGTAACGAGGTCTATCGCTACGAATACCCCTGGCGATGTCTGACAGTTGCGTTTCTGGCTGCGGGAGATCATGAAGGAGCGCGGAGAGTTTACGCCGAACTCTTCGATCGCTTGAAAGAGACTCAGGTGGATAGTTGGAAATGGGCATTGGCACAGATCGGAACTATGGCGCCGGGGGTTACCGACGACCCTGGCGAACTACTGGAATTCGCTGAATCGCAGAAATCAGGCGACTGCGGGCGCAGAATTACCATCCCGCTGGCCTATTTACGTGCCGGCCGCTGGCAGGACGTTGTAGATTTTTTTGAGCACGATGTAGAGTGTCGGAACCTTCGTGCAGAGAGGTTCCAGTGTTTAGCAATCGCACACCATAATCTGAAGCAAAGTGACGCAGCTCGTCAGTTCTTGAATGAAGCCATGCGGAATTGCGAGGAATTTGGACCGTTACGTGCAAACAGGTACTGGCTGGAAAGTCCGTACTTGAATTTGGTGTTCTCCCGTGAAGCAGAGTTGGCGGTCACCGGAGACGCCACGGAAGTGGAGGCACTCTTCCGTGAATTCTATGACAAGCGACAATCCCGCCGGGCGGCGTTCTCCCCGGAGACATATGCGTTCGACGCCTCTGTCTATATCATCGATCCCAACTCACCGCACCGCTACATCGCGCGCGCCAAACGGCTGGTCGAACTCGGCCGGATTCCCGAAGCCGAGGCGGACTTCAATAAGGCGGTAGAACTCGCACCGAACAATGTCGAGCCTCTGGTAGCCCGTTGCTTATACCGCGCGGATTCAGGACAGATTGACATGGCTGCGGACGATGCCAGGCAAATCTACTCCATTGGGTTTGGCGATCAATGGAATACTGTTGGCTTTCATTTTGAAGGGAAACTCGCCAACCGGGAACCGGTGTTGCTCGAACTTCTGCGACGCGACCCAAAAAACGCCAACCTGCACCGGGTTCGCGGCGATTACCTCGCCTATCGGAGCCGCTGGGAGGACGCACGCGAAGCCTATACAACGGGCGAGCCGCATTGGTCTCTGGAAGCGTGTGCTGCAGCATTGTCCACGTTACTGAATGATCCCGAAGAATATAAAGAGTGTCTGCAGCGGACTGACGAACTTTGGGAAGTTAATGGCACTGACGCTCACACACGACTTCGCTATGGCTCCATGTTACGGGCGTTGCAACCCGTTTCGCCAGCTGAAGCCTCTAATCTGTTGCCCCTCCTGAATCAGTTGCTTTCTGAGAAGAACTCTCGTGAAACTCGAGGAGTTCAGGGTCTTGTGGAACTTCGACTGGGGAGGTATCGCGATGCACTAAAATCCCTCGCATTCGCAAAAGGTGTTGAAGGCTATTGGCAGTCGACTGCGTATATTTCACCAGCACTGGCGATGGCGCATTGGCACCTTGCTGAACATGATGAGGCCCGAAAATGCCTTTCCCGAAGTGCAGACACTGTGAAGATGTTTTTGCGTCACTTACATGGGTCCGACTCTTCTGGCGGGGCATGCACAAGTAATTTGATTTGGCTCGCCACGTTTGCCTTGCATAAAGAAGCCCGGGCACTGATCGATGGGCCCGAAGCCGCGGAAGCGGAGCTCGCGGCCCTGTTCTCTCCAGCAAAACAGGACGCCACTCCCCAAGTCTCCCGACAGAATCGCATCGAGGCCTACTGGAATAAAGCGGTGGAAGCGGCCGGTAACGATCCTCTGCCGCTCATCAAGAGGGGACGCTGGCATTGGGAATGCGGTGAGAAAGAGAAAGCGGAAGCAGACTTTGCAAAAGCAGCAGAGATGATTCCCCATGAACTGAATAAGTTCCTCGAAGCCGGCTGGTGGGTGGCAGGGCCATATCCCGGGGAATTGAAGCAATTCTGCCCGCCGGAGATTAATCCCGATCCCTCGAAGCCGATCCCTGTCTTCGACCCACTGACAGGACTCTCTGATCGACTCGTGGGATGGCGACATGAAAAAACGGAACAATGGGGACATGTTCGTCTCGCTGCCGCTGCCGGTTCTTCCGGCTCTACGTCCCAATACGCGCTGACGTTCGTCTACTCGCCGGAGGAAAGAACTGTGCTTCTGTGGACCAGAGCGGACAATATCCAACGGTGCTGGGTAAATGCAGTTGAGGTCTTCGACGGCCTGCGTCCTCAAGCTTATGGAAACGGCCTTGACATGGTGACCAAATGCCATCCAATCGTCCTGCGAAAGGGACTCAATCAGATCTTACTGAAAACGACCGTTCCGCCGACCGGAACTCACTTCACTGCAAGGATCGGTGACAATCCTCTTGACTTGTCTCATGGATACCTAAGGGACGCGCTGTTCCCGGAATTGACTTTGAAACTAAAGGAATCAATTCAACGCGACCCTAACCTCAATCCTTTCCCCAGGGAACTCCTCGCGGCTTCATCACTAATCAACGGCGATGAAGAATCTTATGCGATCACATGCAGCGAATTGGCCACGATTGCAAGATTACGCCCTGCAACTGTCGATCTTTGCACCGTGGCTTGCGTCTGCTCCTGGTCAACATCAAGCCAGATCACCTCGAACGAACTCCTCGGCTGGGTCGCAGCCTGGATCGAATCAGTACGTCCTGCATCTGATGCATACCAATGGAGACGGGCTGCGCAAGTCTACGGTCGGACAGGTGAATATGACAAAGCGATCACCATTCTGGCGGAACGTAAGGAGTGGGATGCACATTCCTGGCCCATTGCCGCATTAGTCTATCAGAAGCTGGGGCAGCATGAACTGGCAAAAGAGTGGAAGAAAAAATCAGATGAATTTCTGGAGTCATCGATCAACAACTTTTCTGCCGATGGCACACACTACCTGATCGAGTTTTTGCCTCCGTATCGAGAGGCATGTCAATTGATCGATGGCGACACAAAACGTCTGGATGATCTGCTGAGCAAACACTATGAAGCCCGACGAAACTATCGAAACACGATGGATCCGTCGATCGCTGCATTTGAAGAAGCACACAACGCAGCGAAGCCAGAAGATTCCCTCGCTTCTCCATTTCTTGCCGAACGTCTCCGAACCCTGGGCGAATTTACAGCTTCTGAGGCCGCCTTCAATCGAGCTGTTGAGGCTAATCCGAGTAATCGCGAACTCCTGATTGCAAGAGCACGCCTCTTTGCTGACAAGGGAGATGCCCGGCGGGCTGCCGAGGATATCGACGCTGCTATTCGTGTCTCGGCCGAACTGAAAATCGACAGTTTTCCATGGACAGACGCGGTCGACCTCGAGTTCCTGCAGCATCCCAAAGTTGGTCACGAGATCGCTCAGCATCGACAAAGAAGCCGCCCGTCATTGATCTTTGCACAGTTCCTGATGCACTATCGACAGGGCGAAGTGAATCAGGCGGCCGAATGTGTCAGCAAACTTCGAGGCCTTGCGCGGTTTGCTGAAGCTGGCGGAGCTGCCCTGTTGCTTAACGATCATCCAGCGTTTGAAAGCATCTGTCGCGAAGCCATTGAGACAAAGCACAATCCCGGCGAACGCCTCTGGCTGCTGGTACTCGCCAATTCAAACGCGATCCGTCCTGAAGAGGTTGTTGAACTCGCGAAACAGGTACAACCAGGCAGCCCAGATCCACGAGCTCGCCTGTTCCTCGGGCTGGCACACCTCAGAGCCGGACAATATCAGGAGGCAAACGCTCAGCTCGACGCCGGACTCCGCCAGACAACTCACTGGCAACAGGCAGCAATGTTCTGGCCAGCCCTGGCAATGTCGCAATACAAGTTAGGGAAAAGAGATTCAGCAACTCAGTTCCTGAATAAATCAGCGGAGTGGCGAAAGCTACATCAACAGCAGCATCTCAATCCAACTGCGTTTGGACTACACAACCTGACCATCGGTGAATTCACCACAGCTGAACTGCTGTACCACGAAGCCTGGGCCCTGATCGAAATGGCACACACGGCCGAAACCTATCAGCTGGAAAGGGACTTCAGCAAAGCTGCCGTAGCATGGAAAGAGTACGTTCGCGTGATTCCGTGGGATACAAACGCCTGGCTGCAAGTGGCCGCCTGCCACATCTGCAGCGGCGAATACGAAGACGCACGGCTCGCATTCGATCAGGCTGTCCTGCTCGCCCCGGATAATCCGCGAGTACTGATGATGAGAGCGACGTTCCACGCTGGCCGAGAACAGGCGGATCTCGCTGCCGCGGACTTTGATCTGGCTGGCGATGTTAAACCAGACGACCTCGCCTCATGCCACCACTGCCTTGTGAGCTTTCTGGCTGCTGGAAATCTGGAAGGGTATCGAAATTCCTGTCGAACACTCATCGCACGATTCAGCCTTCATTCAGATGTTCATTGCGTGGACCAACTCGTCTGGTTCTGTTCACTCGCGGATGGAGCTGCTGAAGATCCAGTGGAAGTCGTTTCTCTTGCAGAGCGAGTCAACTCGGAAATTCCTCGTCATCCTTCCCCGCTCTACAATCACTCTACGGCACTCTATCGCGCGGGTCGCTTCGCAGAATCAACCCAGCGACTGAATGAAACGATCGCCGCTCGCGGAAACGCATTTGCCAATGACTTCATTTTCCTCGCCATGGCACACTCTCAGGCAGGAAATTCCGTCGATGCTCAGCAGCAACTGAAGAAGGCACACGAGTGGCTCGCTCAGCCTGATATCAGTCTCCCATGGAATGTGCACCTGGAAATCCGTCTGCTGCTCAGTGAAGCTGAACAACTGATCGGGAATTCCGGGCCTTACTGAGTCAGTCGAGCAAACACTTCTTCGGCATCGTCGCGACTTAGTTCGCCCAGTTCGAGCACAACACGACTGCCAAGTTCTGCCGTGATCATCGGGCAACTGATGATTTTGTCGTTGACAGAAAATGCGGCCAGGGTCTGAAGGTTCTCTCGTGAATATTCCCGAATCTTCGCAGTCCCCATGTTGTTAAACTTTAGTGCAAGCACAGCCTGTCCGTTTTCATCGTAGTAACCCCGAAACGTGCTGATGTCAGCTGCGGAAAGCACTATCTCCGGAGAAACGTAGACGGTCTCACCCTGAGGAGTCTTTGCTTCTTTGAATCCGGGCTGCGAAGCTTTGACTGCCATTCGCATCTCCAGCTTCGCGCCCGAAGACAGAGGTTCTCCATCCAGTCGCGGAATCAGGTAGTAATAGACGGCCGCCAGAATTGCAAAGAACACCAGCAGACCAGCAACGATGGTCCAGACCTTTCCGGTGTTTTTGTCTCGGCTTCCGGTCTGATTCCCCTGAATATCTGCCATCCCGAACCTCTGATTCTTCTCCTGCTCGAGGCAGGCCACCGCTGCTTCAGATGCAACAAACTTCTGAGCCGAGTATGCTCTGCGAAGTTACAACTTCCAATAATACAGAGTCCTGGTCTTCCTCGACAAGTACTCGAATTTCTCATTCTGCCAGTCCGAACGACCGATGATGCCAAACGCGAAAACAATGTCATGTCAAACTGACGCAGAGTTTCAACCTGGGAATCGGCATGCAGAATCTCTGTTGATTCTGATTTCTGCTGCAATCCTCGCAGCGTCCATCCTGAGCGCTGAACCGCTTCAGAGTGCCAACGACCGATCGCGATGGGCCACCGTCTGGTCACTTGTGGAACGTGGTACGTATCAGATTGATGAAATCGATCAGCTCACGAGGTTTCGCACGATTGACAAAGTGCGACATCGACTTTCAGAAGACGAGCCCTGGCACTTTTACTCTTCAAAGCCCCCCCTCCTCTCCACAATTGTCGCCGGGCTCTACTGGGTTGAACGACACACAATCGGACTCGGGCTTTTTCAGCACACGGCATTTGTCGTTCGGCTTCTGCTGATGTTTGTCAACTGGCTCCCGATGTGCCTCGCACTTCTGTCACTTCGACGTACTCTGCACTTTGTAAAAGCGTCTGAAGCCACCAGACTCTTTGTTCTTGCGTTTGCGGGTATGGGGTCTCTTCTCAATCCCTATCTTGCGTCTCTCAACAACCATACTCCCGCGGCGATCTGTGCCGTCTTCTGCGTTTCCGCCATTGTCCGTCTCACGTACGCTCGGTCAGCCAGACAATTCGTTTGCCCGGCAGACATGGCCATCCTCGGTTTCAACGCCGCACTGTGCAGTTGCTTTGAATTGCCGGCAGCCCTGTTCGGAATCCTCGCGTTCCTGTTGGCTGTTCAGTGCGACCTGCGAAAGACGGCCTGGGCATTCATACCAGCTGCGCTGCTGCCACTTGCAGCGTTTCTCATCACAAACTGGATCTGCACCGGCGGAATCAAACCCTTTTACATGTACTACGGCACAGAGAAATACGAATACATTCACAATGGCGTGCCAAGTTACTGGATGAACCCACAGGATCTGGATGCAAACACCGAATCGTGGACCACTTATCTGTTCCACTGCCTGCTCGGCCACCACGGTCTGTTTTCGTTAACACCCGCTCTTCTACTCATCATTCCCGGCTTTTACTGCCTGTTGTTTTGCCAGCCAAACGCAGCATCATCTTCGACACAGAATGAACAGACACCTCCCCAGTCCACCCTCCTCCGCCCCGTCCTGCTGATCGGCGCCCTGCTGTCTACAGTGACTCTGACGTTCTACCTCACCCGAACGGCAAACTACAACTACGGAGGGAACTCTGTTGCACTGCGATGGATGTTGTGGCTGACTCCCTTCTGGTGGCTTATGATGGTGCCAGCTCTCGAATTTCTGCTCCGAACAAAAAAGACTCAGTGGCTGTGCCTGCTGCTGCTCGCAGGGTCCATCTTCACCGTTTCATGGTCTCACAACAGACCATGGAAACCCTCATGGCTCTATGTGGCCATGGAACAAACCGGAATTATCAGCTATCGAACCCCTCGACCTCCGAAAGCTCCGCCCGTGGGAAAGACTCCGCCAGAAGCGACGACTCCGCCGGAGACTCCAGCGTCAACGCCTCCACAGACTGAAGATTCGCCTGCGGATTCCACGCCCCCGCAAAACCAGTAACATACTGCCGGCCCCCATCAGAATAAAAGGCCATTGGTGCAGGTCAGGATTGTATTCGTAGCCAGTGTAAAATCTCACTTCGACCGGCCGTTCAACCAGCGATTGGTCCGCAGAGACCTTGAGATACAATTCATCGGTTCCTGGCCGTGGAGTGCTGTGATCTTCCAGCTCTGTCAGGTACAAGGTTCTGCCTGAGACCAGCATCGTTTTGTCAGCAGCACTGCCGCTGAGCAAATCATCAATCCATTCCCCATTCCACTGGCTCAGCCGCCCCGCCCAAACCGTTTTTGCCGGTTGAAGGCCGGAGTCTCCAATCGTTCCCTGCATTCGCTGATCCGCCAGCACAAACAGCCTGAGCAATCGGTGCTTCACAGGTGAGACTTCTGTTTCCGTGGCCGCTTCAGAGACATTCTCTTCGGCCGCCCCTCGCACACCTGTCACGGGTTCACGATAGGGATAAAACGGCCGATCCGTCTGAAACGTAATTCGAACGGGCTGAGCAACCGCCTGACCCGTTTGACCCGCCTCTCCTGTCTGGCCAGCCTGACGATCTGTTGCGGCCGAAATCCGAAAGGCCGTGAGAAACCAGTCCTGCTCGGTATAGACTCGCACCCATTCTTCAAGCTCAGGGCGCGACGCGTAGTTGTGTTCACGCAGCCATTCCAGCAATGAATCCGGATCTGAAGCTTTGAGAATGGCAGCATCATATCCTGCAACCGACAACTCTTCGATCACCTGAACTGCCCCGGTCACGGCAGAGTTTGGGGCGATCGCACCTTCCCCACTGTAAGGCAGGACAGGAAACAGGAGGTCAAAGCCGGTTCCCGGAGCAAACAGTCGAAATGCGGGTTCCTTTTTCTCCCGATACTCAATTCGCGGGGCTGTCAGCTTCATGAGATTTGAGAGGACCCTTCCGCCACTCTCATGCAGGGTCGGTCGTGTTGGTGTCGGCACGATAAACCCGAACTCCTTCGCATTCGTCACGAAATTCGCGTTGCGAATAAAGTGTTCTGTATGGGTCTCGGAATCCCAGATAATCAAAGCCGTCTCGTCGGTGATCTCCACATCCGCTCTGCCAGGCACCACAACGGCACATCCAACTGCTGTCGAAGGTCTGTGGACCGCAGCGATACCGACGAAACAGCAAACCAGGACAAATGTCGAACAAATAAGGCGAATCACTACTGCTCTCCGTCAGTCCATCAGAACCAGCCGTCCCGGTGTTAAGCAGCTCAACGTCCAAATTCGTTCAAAGTTTTTTACTCAGCCTGCATTTTGACGACGGGCTCGACAACACCCGCTCGATTCTCCGATAATCTGAACTCATCCTGTCTCCTGTCCTGTCTGAAAAGTTCAAAGCTATGTCTTCATCCAGCAACGAACCGGAAATTGATCGTCAGCTTGAACAGCTGCAGGAACAGGCCGGCGAGCTTATCCCAAAGTGTCAGTTTGCAAGCTCATCCAGGCTTTATGGTGAACTTCGTCGACGCGCCAGATCTGAGCAACGCGCTTATCCATATGTAATTGGGACGTTCTTTCAGATGGATCAGGCGCAGTATTTGCTTGATTTTCAGACGATGCGGGAACGAGCCGTAGAATTGATCGCTCTTCTTGAAGACGAAGAACGAATCCGGCAGATTCAGGCAGACCTCTCGGCTCAGCAGTATGAACATCTCGTTTATTCGATGAGTTCCTGTGCCTATGAAAATCTGGCCGAAGCGACCGGTCAGCTCGAAGGTTACAATTCTGAAGGCCTGCATGCCTGCATTGCTGATGGCATTCAGGTCTGCCGTCAGACTGGAAAGCTGGGGTGCATCGGCTGCTTTCGGGAATACGCCTGCGATGTTTACACGGCTGCGGACGACGCAGAAATTGCCCTTCATCAATGCCGCCAGGTGACCGAACATGGAGGAGCGTGGTCTGATCGAGGTGACCGACGCTGGGTTGCATCAGGCAAAGCCGGCTGGCTGGAGGCCCTCCACAGCCGCTTCGATCAGGCGATCCGCCTCCTCGAAGATGCTCTCCGGTTCGCAGATGAAGACTCCGTCTCACTGAAGACCGAAGCCCGCATTCGAACTCTGCTGCTGCTCGACGCAGTCCTGATCGCTGCGGGGCAGGAACCTCGACTTGAGACTGATCCAATCTATTCGCAGATGCCTTCCGCCGACGAATGCCCGCTGTTCGACCTGCAACTCGCGTTGAATCGAGCTCTCTCCGATGCAATGAAACAGGACTGGGAGTCCGCATCGAGTCGACTGACGTCCTGGGACCAGCGATTGCAGAAATGCGGCGGGACACATCTGTGGTTCGAAACTCGCCTGAGGCTGATTGCTGTCAAACGTCTTGCTGGAATACAGAAACAGGCGGAAGCACTTGCGAAACCACTGGAGCAAAAGGCACGCTCTGCCAACGACTGGCTGACCATTCGAAGACTCGATGCACTCATGTCTTCTCAGCCAACATCGCCACTCGCGGCGTTTCATGATTCCATTCCGCAGACGAATGCTGCTTCAACGGCTGAAGGCCTCGCCAGCCCATCCACAGCCACACCAATTTTGCCGTCTGCGACGGATACGGATTCAGAATCAACACCGCTGAGCCTGCCGATTGCCAAACTTCGCGAGCGCATGACCCAATTGATGGATGACCCCAATGAAGAAGACTTTCTGGCGATACGTGAACAGGTTCTCTCATATGACGCTTCTCAGGTCACTCACTTCGATGATGCCGCCTCGCTGATTCATCTGATGGCCCATCTCACCGGAACCGCCGAAGACGGTGAACAGGTCTGGCTGTGGGCAAATTCGATAGCTGCGGCACATCGGGACAACGGTGTCATCCTGTCTGTACTCGGATTCCTCGGCGATATGCTTCGCACAGGACCGAATGCAGAACTTGCAGAAAAAATTACAGCTGAACGGACGGAACAACTTCATCGCAAAGCGATCGAACTGGATGGAGATCGAGCACGAAATCACATGCGAGCCGGCGATCACTACCTGCGGGAAAACAACTTCGGCGAAGCAGAACGCTGTTTTGCTCGAGCCTTCAGACTAGACCGCTCTCTGTCCGACGTCGTGGAACGCCTTGCGGATCTTTATAGTGACACAGATCGTCCACGTGACGCTCTGTATGTGTTTGACCTCAGCCTCAGAGAAGGTTGCATCGAACCTCGAATCGCGTTCGGTGCGGCAATGACCGCTTTCCGGCTAAACCAGTTTGAAGCCACTTTGACATACCTCGACCGCTACGAATATCTCGAAGGCGATAATCTCGCGTGGGCCAACTACTATCGCGGAGTCTGCCTTTATGAAACCGAACAATACGAAGAATCGATTCAATGTCTCGACCGCGCAGAAGGCATGGCGGAAGCAACCGGCTGGCACCTTGGGGCCGTTCGCGCCTGTTCAGAAGCAAGACTCGGAAAACCTGAAGCCGCTCGCTCACGAATCACCGAACTTCTCGAAACTCCGCTCTATGAAGTCGATTACCTCTCGCCCGGTGGAATCATGTCGCTGCTCGTCCGCATGCTGACAGTTGCTGACGATGTCCTCCATGACACAGTTCTGACTGAAGCCATTGAAGACAGACTCCTGCAGTCCGGACTGATGCCTGAAACCTGGTTCCAGAAACAACGCGAATCGGGAACCGAGCAACCGGAAGTCAGACTCTACAGAATGCTGGTCATACAGCCACTCGATGAGAACTGGCCTGTAAATCCTTCCCGACTTCCTGCAGAAGCCGATTGGCCCATGTACGCAGTCGAATGGGGGGTACTCGCAGAAAACGAAGAGAGCGCCAGATCAATGTCGCTCGCATGGCAAAAACGCTGCGGAGATGATCTAGCGTGGATCGAAGAACTGCACATCTCAGAAGAAACCTACACCGACATCCCAGGAGTTGTCTGGCAGGGTGCCAGAATCCCGTGGGGCGACTTCGACGACGACGATGGTGACGGTGAAGACGAAGAAGAATTCCTCGACGAACTCTGATCAACACTCACCCCAAAGTACCCCCAAAGTACTCATCACGCTCCGCCGTGATGTCGAACTCCGGTACCATTCTGCGCCGTAAAGAACAAACGCAGGCTCTGCGGGCGTGCAACCTGCGAACGGATCACTCGATCACAGCTTTAGTTTATCGAGTATCCCATTTACGAAAGCTGCGGAGTTTTCCGTACCGAATTCCCTGGCAATCTCGATGGCTTCATTGAGCACAACAGGGGCAGGAGTCCCCATCTTTCGCATCTCATAGATTCCCATCCGAAGTATGTTCCGATCGGTTGGGGCCATGCGTTCAATTCGCCAGTTGGAAGCTGTCTCGCGAATCATCTTATCGAGTTCAGCAACATCTTCCCGAACTCCGATGAACAGCGACCAGGAAAACTCCTGCAGAGCCTCCTGAGGAAATTCATCCAGAAACGTCTTTCTGATACGACGAAGATCGGCATCAGAATTCTGATCAATCAGGTACAACATCTGGAGAACAATTCGACGAGCGTCACGACGACCGGGCATGATGAATACTTCAGGTTCAACGACAGTTTGGTGTTTTAACAATCTTCAGGATCGAAGCAGCGTGTTCGAACAACGGAGCGATCACTTGAGCTTCTTCAGAAGGTTGATCATTTCGATCGCAGCCAGAGTTGCCTCGACCCCCTTGTTACCAACCTTACCGCCCGCTCGATCCAATGCCTGCTCCATGGACTCACATGTGATGACTCCAAATGTCACAGGTATGCCCGTTTCCCGAGTCAGCCCCATGATGCCGGATGCAACCTGACTGTTGATATATTCATGGTGTGATGTTGAACCCTGAATCACGGCGCCGAGACAGATAACCGCCGAATAACGCCCCGATCGAGCCATCGCACCTGCGGCCAGCGGAATCTCAAATGATCCCGGAACCCAGGCGACGTCGATCTTCGAATCGTCGCCACCATGTCGCACAATCGTGTCAACAGCCCCATCGACAAGTCGTCGAGTAATCAGGTCGTTAAAGCGGGATACGACAATACCAAATGTGCTGCCGGCTGCGTTCAGTTCACCAAATATCGTTCTGGTCATAGTCTCAAATCAGCTGAAGTAAAATTCATCTCAATTCAGAATCGATGGCCTGAGTTCAGCCAAGATTCATCGACATCAGAAACTCTTCGTTCGACTTCGTTTTCTTCATTCGGTTCAAAAGAAGCTCCATGGCCTCTGCAGGGCTCATGTCGTTCAGGACTCGACGCAACACCCACGCCAGTTTCAACTCTTCTTCATTCATCAGAAGCTCTTCGCGACGTGTTCCGGAACGGTTTACATCAATCGCCGGCCAGATTCTCCGTTCAACCAGGCGACGATCCAGATGCAGCTCTGTATTTCCTGTCCCCTTAAATTCTTCGAAGATCACCTCATCCATGCGACTTCCGGTGTCCACCAGAGCCGTAGCAATGATCGTCAGGCTGCCGCCTTCTTCAACACAGCGAGCGGATCCGAAAAATCGCTTCGGGTGCTGAAGTGCATTGGCATCAACACCCCCGGACAGAATCTTTCCGGAATTTGGTGTCTCGGTGTTCCACGCTCGGGCAAGACGAGTGATTGAATCGAGGAAAATAATCACGTCGTGGCCATACTCGACCATTCGCTTCGCTTTCTCGATCACCATCTCCGCAACCTGAATGTGTCGAGCCGTCGGTTCATCAAATGTACTGCTGACAACTTCGCAGTTTGGCCCCTTGAGCTTTCGCTCCATGTCCGTTACTTCTTCCGGACGCTCGTCAATCAGAAGCACGATCACATACGCTTCCGGATGATTTCTCAGCACTGCTCTGGCCATCTGCTGCAGAAGCACGGTCTTGCCGGCCCGAGGCGGCGAAACAATCAGGCCTCGCTGCCCAAGTCCAATCGGAGCAATCAGGTCCACAACACGTGTGCTGACAAACTCCGCATTGTCGGCAAGACGCAGGCGACGCTCCGGATGCAGAGGTGTCAAATCGTCAAAGAACACTTTGCCGGTCAACAGATTCGGATCCTGTCCATTGACAGCTTCCACTCGCAGCAAGGCAAAATAACGTTCATTCTCTTTCGGAGGCCGAATCTGGCCGGCAACCGTCGCTCCGGTTCGCAGCCCAAATCGCCGAATCTGACTGGGACTGACATAAATGTCATCCGGACATGGAAGATAGTGGTAGTCCGGGCTTCGCAAAAAACCAAACCCGTCCGGAAGAATCTCAAGCGTTCCTTCACCGAACATCAACCCGTTCATACGGGTTCGCTCTTTCAGAATCTTGAAAATCAGATCCTGCTTTTTCATTCCATGATATTCGGTCAACTGCTCGTGCTCGGCAATCGCCAGTAAGTCCTTCATCGACATTCGCTGCAGGTCAGCAATGTTGACATCCGCTGCTTTCGATGGAGAAAACGTCTCCGCGACATTCTTCTCCACATCCACCACGGACTCGTCAGCACGACTCTCCACGGGAGGACTCATTTCGGAACGCTCTTCGGATCGACGAAGCAGCCGGGGTGAGGGAGTTGGTCTCCCATCTTCGGGTCGTGTTAGTTTTGCCATGGCCGCTGCGGGCCTCCAGACAGGGATTCAAACGTTAGAAAGGAAACAAGCGGGGAGGTTGACCGATGGATGACAGGGACTGTGCTGACTTCGCGTTCGGTCAGAACGAAGTCAGCCTCGGGTTTCTGAAGGTCTGTTGGTGAGTGTCGCTCTTTTGCTTTCACAAATCTGCCGAAGAATCCGTTCCATTGAGGCACCCGATTCCTTCAGAGTACCATCATTGTTCACAACAAAGTCCGATTCACGCCGCTTTCGATCAATCGGCCACTGAAGGGCTTCTCGCCGAGGAAGTTCGTCGGCACTCCAACCTCGGTTTCGCATGACTCGCTCCTGACGCAGCTCATGCGATGTGTCGATAAATATCACTGCGTCACAACTGGACTTCCACCCTGCCTCCAGCAGCAATGCGGCATCCAGTATGATGACATCCGTTTCCGGTTCTGTACTCCTGATGATCTCCTCCACCCGCTTTCGAATTGCAGGATGCAGGATCGCCTCAAGTGCCTCCCGATTCTCTCTGTGCTGTCTCGTCTCTCCAAAAACCAGCCCGCCCAGTACCCTGCGATTGACTTCGCCTGTCTCATCCAGAATCGACTCACCAAATCTGTGAATCACCGCAGCCCGAATACTCGGTGTGCGAAGTAATTCATGAGCAATCTCGTCTGCCTGAATCAGCCGTATTCTTAATCCAGTAACGTGACCAATCACTGTAGACTTGCCGGAACCTATTCCGCCAACAATGCCCACAATCGGAATCTGAACGTCTGTTAACTGAGGTATCTGCTTGGAAGGCAATTTCGTGGAATCGAACTTCGAACACACCCGATGATGTGGATCACTTTTCTGTGATCCCGATCAGGGAGTCCATGATATGTATGGTATTTGACAGGTCTTATTGACTGAAAGGTCTTGTAGGGAGCGTCCCGAAGTGAGTCTCTGATCGGTCCGGCGCCTCAGGTCTCTCCCTTTTCCTGATGCACCCACACATGTTGTGCGATGGCATCCGCGAAGTCAAACGGTAGACTTCTCACTCAATCCGTTTTCCCTGACATATTCCGTTTTCTCCTTCAGTACTACACAACTGTACTAAAGAACACTAAACCTGCTGCGGATATCATTTCATGCTTACCAATCTGATGACTCGAATTGATCAGGCTGCTGCCGCCGGAAAACTCACGGCTGATTCCCCAAAGAATCTCAAGGACTGGTTGTCCCGCGCTTGCCTGGCTCAATATCAGCCCAGAATTCAGGAGATGATTCTCTCCGATCAATGGAAACAGCTCGACGAAATGTTCTGGACAGCCATCCCGTTTGGTACCGGAGGCCGCCGAGGTCCAATGGGAGAAATGGGGCCCGCCACGATTAATGACCGAACCATCGCCGAATCCGCCGACGGTATGGCTCGCTACCTCCGGGCGAATGGTTGCCCGGAGGGAGGCTCTGCAGTGATCGCTCACGATTCGCGCAACAACTCACCTCACTTCGCCCGAATTACCGCCGTCACATTCGCCGCTCACGGACTCCGCGTCTACCTCTTCGAAAGTCACCGGTCGACGCCTGAACTGTCGTATGCGGTTCGTAAACTTGGTTGTAACATCGGAGTCATGATCTCTGCGTCTCATAATCCCCCGGCCGATAACGGCTTTAAGGCATACTGGAGCAACGGCGGACAGGTCATCGCCCCTCATGACAAAGGAATCATCCGGGAAGTTGAACGCGCGGAGTCAATTCCTGCGGTCGATTTTGCTCAGGCTGTCGCTCAAGGCGACATCCAGGTGATCGGATCAGAAGTTGACGGTCCCTACATCAGCGAAGTCGCTCGGCTCAGCTTGTCCAGCAATCGTAAAATCTCTGCGGTCTTCACACCTCTTCACGGTGTCGGTGAAACCTCCGTCTATGCAGTCGTTCGCGCTGCGGGATTTGATCAGGTTGATATCTTTGAACCTCATCGAGAAGCCGATGGCAACTTCCCCAACGTCCCGAAGCATCTCCCCAATCCCGAAAACCTCGATGTCTTCGATCCGGTCGTCAAATGGGTTCAGGAGACCGGCCATCCCGCTGAACTGATCCTCGCCTCCGACCCCGACGCCGATCGCCTGGGTGTCATGGTTCGTAACTCATCCGGTGGTTTCACGGCACTCAGTGGGAATCAGGTCGGCTCATTGCTGACGGACTACGTCTTCAGAAAGCGAAAAGCGTCCGGAAAATTCTCACCCAAAGACTACGTGGTTGAAACCCTGGTGACAACTCCGCTCACAAAAGCGATCGCTGAACATCATGGTGGTCGAGCATTCTCTGAGTTACTGGTCGGTTTCAAGTTCATCGCTCAGACAATTGAAGAACAGGGTCCCGAACACTTCCTGTTTGGGACCGAAGAATCAATC
Organism: Planctomyces sp.; assembly: GCA_016795105.1. Taxonomy (GTDB): domain Bacteria; phylum Planctomycetota; class Planctomycetia; order Planctomycetales; family Planctomycetaceae; genus F1-80-MAGs062. The sequence continues at coordinate 109,572 of JAEUIH010000014.1, read as the reverse complement.
GGGTTCCTTGCCGGTGACTATTGTCGAGACAAAGACGCGGCCGTTGCAGCGCTGTTCATCCTCGAACTTGCCGCGGAACTGAAGGCCAGTGGCCGAAACCTGCTTCAGCAGCTCGACGATCTCTACGAAATCTGCGGCTATCACTGCGAAGGTCAGAAATCTATCTACTGTGAAGGACCGACCGGAAAAGCCAAAATCGACGGCCTGATGAAAACGCTCCGCGAAAAACCGCCCACTCAGTTCGGGCCCGTGCGTTTTGTGGAGGTCCGAGACTACCAGACCGGAAAGAAAACCTCGCTCCCGTCCGGCGACTCTGCAGGCACAATCACCAACCCGCGAGGAGATCTGCTGATCTATGTGTCGGATCCAGCCTCTCCGGTCCGCATCCAGATCGCTGGCCGTCCGTCAGGCACTGAACCGAAGATTAAGTTCTACTTCTTCTGCCAGTCCGATCTCTCCCCAGGCACTCCCCTCGCACAAGCACGCGCTGCCGGAGACTCCGTTATGAAAGAAGTCCAGTCCGCCCTCGGAACCTGGGCCGCCCAACAACTCGCCGATTGACAAAGTACTCATCACGCTCCGTCGTGATGACGAACACCTGACGGCGACTCTTCGACAGAACAGCTTATACAAAGATTCGGAAACCAGGACTCGAAACTGCACTCAACATCACGGCGGAGCGTGATGAGTACTTTTCGCATGAGTGTAATTAAAGGTGTCACGGACCGTTTTGGCTGTTTAGGCAATTTTTCAGCAGTATTTGAGACACAGGAGATGGTTGCGTCATGCCGGTCGACACGTCTCTATGTCAATGCTTCCTGGTTTGTCCAGCGTTCATCGAGATCGTATCGACATCGGCCATAGACGTTCATCCGTTGAATCCTGGTCGACCATTCAGAGCGTTGAGCGTGGGCCATCAATCCCCTTGATGGCAACGATCTGATTGTCCCAATCGAAGCCACTGAAATGAACGGAGAGCGCGAATACGCTGAGGGGACCATCGTCGCGGGAATGTACAATGGAGGTGTGAAGGGAACTTCGGGAACGTGGGTTGCTCGGCAAACGCGGCCAGAGCTCAACATCACGGCGGAGCGTGATGAGTACTTATGTGGGGACTCCAAAATATTCGTGGATAAACTCTCGGCGCTGCTCTCCGGACTGAACGTACTGGACCAGCGCATAGAGCTTCTTCTGATCGTTCCGCAGCTTTGCGGAGAGTCGAGTTTCATCGGCGAGTTCTTTTGGGAGCGGTCCGAGCACCTCAACCGCGCCGAGCTCTGTTTCGTCTTCGATGATCCCATATCGCTGAAGCATCGACAACACCGTTTCCACACGACGATCATGACGTTGCCGATCACAAAGTCGTTCTCGCAGCCAGTCGATCCCGAACGCCCGAACCTGTTCGTTGTTGTTGACAAGATAGTCATAGGTTCGCTGATAGAAATCCGCATCCGGATTGCTCCAGCGAATGAACTCTATCTGAGTATTCAAATCACGCTGGTCGTACAGCAGTACACACTCTGATGGCAACCCGTCTCGCCCTGCCCGCCCGATCTCCTGATAGTAGGATTCCATAGACCCCGGAACATCCGCGTGAACAACAAATCGGATGTCTTCCTTGTCGATACCCATCCCGAAGGCATTCGTTGCCAAAACCAGTCGAGTTCTCCCTTTCATGAAATCTTCCTGGATGCTCCGTCGCTCACGCCGGTCAAGATCGCCGTGGTAGCAGACGTGATCGATCCCTTCAGCTCGAAGTCGCTCGCTGAATTCTTCGAGTACTCGAATCAGTGTGAAGTAGACAATTCCACTTCCGGATGTCTCCTCTCCCAGCCATCGTTGAAAGATCTTCAGCATAGATGCTTCTTTTTCATCGGCGTCCCAGACTTCTTCAACACGAAGTTCCAGGTTCGGCCGATCGATTCCCTCGTGGAATACCTGCACTTCTGCCGGATCAAGATTCAGCTGTCTGAGGATATCCGTCTGCACGTCCGGTGTCGCAGTTGCCGTCAACGCAACAGTTGTAGGGTTGCCGAGGATCGATCGAAATTCGCCAACTCGAGTATAGTCAGGTCGAAAATCGTGGCCCCATTCGCTGATACAATGAGCTTCATCGACCGCCAGCAGTCTCACGGTCCGTTGACGAATAACCTCGAGGAATTCAGGTTTTCGAAATCGTTCGGGAGTAACATACAACAGACTGTACTTACCGTTTCGCACAGCCTCGTATCGAATTTCTCGTTCCGACCGCGTCAATGACGAATTAATGTAGGCCGCCTGAATCCCGCGACGCTGCAGCTGGTCTACCTGATCCTTCATCAGTGCAATCAGTGGCGACAATACCAATGTGATTGCTGGTCGCTGATCGGCAGAGTCACTCCGCGGAGAAGATGGTTCCTCCCACATCAGTGCAGGCACCTGAAAGCAGAGCGACTTTCCGCCCCCGGTTGGCATGATCACGAGCGCATGTTCTCCGCTCGTCAAACATTCAATGATCTCCTCCTGTGGATCACGGAATTCATCAAACCCAAAATACTGTTTCAGGATCTCATGTGCTGTCTTCATCGCGTCAGGACTGTCTCATCCCGCAATTGCGGTCTTATGTCTCACATCTGTCGTTGCCAAAGTGCAACATCGCGGAAAAACCGTTATCTCCGGTCTTCAAACATGGGTTCAGAAGCCCAGTCCCACGAAAATCATGGTATCAGTGAACTGTTCACGATCCACAGCAGCCATATTAGAGGATGAGCATGCTCCGAGAAGTGGAACAGCCAATTTTCCTGAGAATCAAAGAACCCTCATGCCCAAGCCCCTCGTTTCGGTTGTCATCCCCTGTTTCAACGGCGCCGAAGATGTTGCCGGCGCCATCGACAGCGCATTGGCTCAGCAAAACTGCGAAGTCGAAGTGATCGTGATCAACGATGGCTCCAGCGACGAAACAGCCAACGTGCTGAATCGCTACGGTGATCGCATTCGAACCGTTCATCAGGAAAATCGAGGACTTCCGAAAACTCGCAATCTGGGGATCGAACTCGCCCTGGGAGAGTGGGTGGCCTTCCTTGATCACGACGACCTCTGGATGCCCGACAAACTCCAAAAACAACTCGAAGGCGCAACGACCGAAGATGCCGGTGTCGTGTATACCAATACGCTGAATTTTGGTGATAGTGATCGAGTTGACTCTCTGCGGCATGTCCCGGATCAAATGCCTCAGGGAGATCTCTTCGAAGCGCTCCTGATGGACAATTTCCTTGTCACATCTTCCCTGATGGTACGCAGGACAATTCTGGACTCTGTTGGCAGGTTCACGGAGTCTCCTGTGATGGCCGAAGACTGGGATCTCTGGCTGAAGATCGCCGCAGCCGGTCACCGATTTGTTCCGGTTCGAGAACCCCTCACCCGGTACCGCTGGCGTGCTGGTTCCTTCTCAAAACATTACGATCGAATGCGGCGATACCGCGAACTCGCACTGCATCGCGCACTCGCCTCCGCTCGCGGAAAAAAGTTGCCGTGGTCGGTTCGCAGAAAAGCCCTGGCCAACGTCCAGAACTGCTCCGCATGGTTTCTTGCCGCGTCTTCTCCACGAAGAGCCATCAAATGGTACGCGCAGTCTATCTACTACTGGCCTTTTGACATCACCTCATGGAAAGGTATCGTCAAAGGTTGCCTCGGCCGATCCTGACCCCGGGTGTCATCTGATCGGAGCTGGCGGCGGCCCAGTCAACTGGATTCGGCAAAGCTGAATTCCAACTTCATAGAGAACGACAAGCGGACACATCATCAGCAGCATGCTGGTCGGTGTCGGGTCAGTGGTCAGAATCATTGACAGAATGGCGATTACGAGAATTGCAACACGGCGGTTCTGTCGGTAATTGTCGATCGTAAACAGATTGATCCGCTCCAGAAACAACATCACCAGCGGCAACTGGAAGCTGATTCCAAACATCAGTGGCAAAACCAGCGACAAGCTGATGTACTCCGAAAGTCGAGGCTGGATCGAAATATTCAGCCAGTCATTGAAGCCAATCAGGAATCTCAGCATCAGCGGGAAAGCAAAGTAGAAGCCGGCCAACGCGCCGGACAGGAACAAGAACAAACTCATTGGCAGGTACACGTAGACGTACTTCCGCTCGTGTGGATGCAGGCCCGCAGCAACAAACAGCCAAATCTGGTAAAACACCCACGGAGACGAAATAATGACACCGCTGATGGTGCACACCTTGATGTAGGCCATAAAGCCTTCTTCAACCTTCAGCGTTGTCACCCGATCGACGTCCTTGACAACTCGTTTCAGCTGAGCAAACTCTGGCGCCTGCATGACCAGTGGCACCATGTCGGATTCTGTCTTTGGACTGCCGTCCTCGGATCCAGGTTCCGCACCGGGAGTAGCAGGCACCAGCCCGTTTTTCCGAAGTTCAGATCGAGAAACAGAGACCCGCAGCTGATCCGGTCGAAGCTCTTCCGCCGCTGCTTCCTTCTTCAAGGATGCGTCCGACACAGGCTCGTCTTCAAACCAGCTCTTCACGTATTCCCAGAAACTCTTCGTAGGCACATCAGATTCCACTCCAACGATCCCGCGTTCAGCGAGAGCCGTTTCGATGGGTGATCTCAGCAATGCGAAAATTCGATCCCCAAAGAAGAGTGACACGATGATTGCCAGAACAACACCCAGCATTGCGCGAGCAACATGCACTCGCAGCACTTCCAGGTGCTCGCCAAAACTCATCGTGGTATCGTCAAACAGATCCCGTGACTTCGCCATTGTCAACACTCCCAATCACTCTTTGCTGATCGTCAGTGTTATGCCCGGGCGAATGCCTGAAAACGTTTGAGCAATTCTTTGGTGATCGGACCAGGCCGACCATCTCCAATCTGGCGACCGTCAAGGCTGATCACTGCGATGACTTCTGCCGCCGTTCCCGTCAGAAAACACTCGTCAGCCGTAAAGATGTCATGTCGAACCATGACACATTCTCTGACAGGTACACCTGCCTCTGTCGCCAGCTTCATGACTGTATTTCGAGTAATCCCTTCGAGGATCCCGGCATCTGGCGGCGGGGTCTTCAACACCCCGTTCTTCACGATGAATATATTGTCACCCGTACATTCGGCAACCTCACCGTTGTGGTTCAACATGAGAGCTTCCACCGTACCGGCATCGGTGCCTTCGATCTTGGCCATGATATTGTTGAGGTAATTCAGGGACTTGATCCGCGGGCTAAGTGCCCCGGCGTGGTTGCGAATGGTGGCAGCCGTCACAAGCTTCATGCCGGTTTCATAGAGCTCCGCAGGGTAAAGCGAAATTGTGTCGGCAATAATGATCACCTGAGGATTGCTGGTGCGGCGAATATCCAGACCCAGCGAACCGGCTCCACGCGTCACGACCAGCCGAACATATCCGTCGACAATGCCGTTCTCTCGCACGGTGTAATTCACGGCGTCAACCATTTCAGATTCCGTCATCGGAATCTGCAGTCGAATTGCAAGAGCACTCTCGTAAAGGCGTTTGACGTGGTCTTCCAGCAGAAAGACTTTGCTGCTGTAAACCCGGATCCCCTCAAAAACACCATCGCCGTAAAGCAATCCGTGATCAAAAACGCTGACCGCCGCCTGCTCCGCAGGAACCAATTTGCCAGCGACATAAACCTTGCGAGACATATGTCAGACTACCCAATGCTGAAATGATTCAAACAAACAGCCATTTCCCGGAAAACCCCGAGCTCCGGTAGTGTAACGTCCACTGCCCGGTTTTCAGAGCGAAAACGCATCTCGTCCAAACGCATTACCGTCCAAAAACCGCAGGCATCTCCGGAATGCCGTTGCATAACTCGCGAAAAACCTCGTTTTCCCCGATTACTTCACGGCAGCAACCAGTGGACATTCCGGATCCACTGGCTGGCCTCGCCGATATGCGTCCAGAATCGCCCGTGATCGTTCAGCCAGCTGACGCCGAACTTCGCGACGTTCGCCTTTGACCCGAGCGATCTTCATTGTGTCATAGGCAGTCGTCTGATGCCGCATCCATGCAATCACCGCCGCAGAAGCTCGCTTCTCAATCGGAATTCGCTTTGTTCTGGCCACAGTTCCGCTTCCAACCGGAGTTGCGTGAGTCACAACCGCAGCCGCAAATTTTTCCGCCAGATCCGCGTGACGTGGATGGAACTTCAGAAACTCCACCACTGCAGCATGAAAATCACCAACATACTGGCCCTGAACCTTCTCTCGACGCTTCGCATCCGCTTCACGCCGCTTCGCAAATCCCTCGGTTGCCCGCTCCACCTCCAGCTCCCGCTGAATCGAAGTCACCGTTTCTTCCGGCGCCCACACACCGCGAGAAAAAACTTTTCGCCCCTTCCGCTCCTGCACAATCCAGAAGTCTCCTGCCTGCTTGATTCGACGTGTCAGCGCAGCATCACCTGGAGGTACCAGAATCCAGCCACGAGGTACATCCCGAACAACGCCTTTTGAATCAATCACCTGACGCTCAACCGAACCTGGCGAAAATTCCCGTTCCTCCATCGACACGTTTTCTCTCCACTCTCCTGAAAATCCTCATCCTGCAGCCCGGCTCCGACATTCTCATTGACGGAGCCCATAACGGCAACGCCGATCATTGCGAACCTGAAACTCCGGCCGCAGCATGGTTCAACCGCTACTGCTCCGTCGGCAGTTCGTGCCGCTACATCTGAATTCAATACGCGACTTTATCCGGCTTCGCTCTCCACGCATCAAAAACAAGATTCGCTTCATCACGGAGCAATTGCCTGACCGGGGTCTCACGCTGCTCAACTGCTTTACAAATCTCCTGATAGAATTTTCGATCATCAAACCCGGCTGCAGCCGCATCTTCACAACTTGCTGCATAGAATACCGAGCCAATCCTTGCCCACAAAATCGCGGCAAAACACATGGGACATGGCTCACAGCTGGAGTAGATCCGGCAGCCCTCCAGTGAAAACGTTTCCAGCCGACTGCAGGCTTCGCGAATCGCCGTTATCTCCGCATGTGCAGTCGGATCACATGTTGATGTGACTCGGTTCCAGCCACGACCGATGACTTCGTCGCCACGAACAACCACTGCACCAAATGGGCCACCCTCCCCCGCATCCATCTTCTCTCTCGACAGCCGGATCGCCTCTCGCAGATACGTTTCATCAACAGTGTGATCGAACCCCACAACAAACTCCCTTCAAACTCAATAAACAAAATCAGATCGACGTCAATCGGTATCAGATTGCCCCCACGGTCGTCTAAAATACCGCCGTTCATGAAGTCAGCCGTGAATCAGGATGTCACCGAACCACCCGAAGAATGCATCAGAGGAAAAAATGGCCAGTCTGTTTCAGGAATTCCGTCTTAAAGATGTTACTCTGCGAAATCGTATTGCTGTCGCACCAATGTGCCAGTATTCGTCCGAAGATGGTTTTCCAAACGACTGGCATCTCGTGCATCTGGGCTCTCGAGCAGTTGGCGGTGCCGGCCTGGTCATTGTTGAAGCAACTGCCGTATCACCTGAAGGTCGCATCAGCCCGGCCGACAGCGGTATTTACCACGATGAACATATTGAACCATTTGCCCGGATCTGCCGCTTTCTGAAACAACACGGCTCCGTCCCCGGCATTCAGATCGCACATGCCGGCCGAAAAGCCAGCGCCAACAGACCCTGGGAAGGCGATAATCATATCGACTCCGACAAAGGCGGCTGGGAGACAATCGCTCCCTCAGCAATTCCATTTGGTGGAACTCTGCCAAAAGTTCCACAACAAATGAATCTCTCAGAGATTCAGCGAGTCCAGCAGAGTTTCGTCAGGGCCGCTCAAAGAGCGCTCGCAGCCGGTTTTCAATGGCTTGAACTGCACTTCGCTCATGGTTACCTCGCACATGAGTTCTACTCTCCTCTGGCAAACCATCGCACCGATCAGTACGGCGGAACGTTCGAAAATCGAACCCGATTTTTACTGGAGACTTTCAGCGCGGTCAGAAATGTATGGCCAGATCACCTGCCCCTGACGGCTCGGCTCTCAGTAACCGACTGGATCGAAGGCGGTGTCACTATCGACGAGTCCATTGAACTGGTGAGACAACTCAAAACAGCCGGTCTGGATCTTGTGGATGTCAGTCATGGATTTGTGACACCTGATATCTCACTGATTCCATGGGCGCCAGGCTTCATGATCCCAATTGCTGGACGAATTCGCCGTGAATCCGGCATTCCAACCGCAGCCGGCTGGATGATCACCGATCCGCAACAAGCCGAAGTTGCAATCAAAGACCAAAACGCGGACCTCGTTCTCCTTGGCAGAGAAATGCTGCGAGACCCCTACTGGCCATACCATGCCGCTTCAAAACTCGGAGTTGAACTGCCGTCCGATATTCTGCCGGTTCAGTACGCCAGAGCTGTTCGGCGATAAAACCAAACGGAGCTTTCGTGGCACACAAAAAAATCAACCTGCCCATCAGGCAGTGTGCCGTCTGCGGACGGACGTTCACGTGGCGAAAGAAATGGGAACGCTGCTGGGAACAGGTGCGCTACTGCAGTGACTCGTGCCGACGACAACGGAATCCCGCGAAGCAGGAAACTAAAAAGCCCTGATGCGAGTCCGCAGAAATGCGGCCAACGGTTCAGCGTCATCTGTTCCAATTCGCAGAGTTCCACCGTTTTTAAATCGGAGCACGACACAGTCACGCCCCCACAAATTCCAGACCCAGCCCCCACGAATACTCATGTGGATACCCCACCCGTCCAGCAGTAATGTCCGGCCAATCTCTACGGTTGCGACATCGGCATACGAAACGCTCCTGCGAAACAGAGGGACTGGACCAAAGCGAATCATCAGCAATTCGCTCTGGTCCATGACACTCAGATGATGGAATGACGCTGCCAGCACCAGCATCAACAAACCAATCGGCGGGAACAACCATGGTAGCGGGGGTGCATCCCTGACAAGGAACCCAAGCGAAAAGAAGACCGCAGCCAGCACATAGATCAACAAACAAAGGGGCGCCGCCTGAGTATGCGAATAGCCAGCGGGCACTGCATCAAACCTCTTCGCTTCGATCTTCATCGCTGTGGTCCCCTACCTACACTTCAGGGTCTGAAATTCAGACCAGCCAACATGCCAGTCACTCACCATGCACTTTGCTCACAATCTTGTCCATCTCGGCAGCTGTAAATGCCCGGAATGTAGTGGTGTGAACATTACCCATCGCTCCCAGATGCAGTATCGCGGCAGATGCTGTTTCATCATCCGGTGCCTCCAGAATCAGAAGCCCATCGTATTCACCTAACGTCCAGTAGATGTCTTTCACTTTGACACCAAGCTTCTTTGCCTCAGCCTTGAAGATCGCCGCACGCTTCGTTGTGTGGCTGATATCCTTAATACCCTGCTGCGAAAACTTTATGTTGGTAATGAACGTTGCCATTGCACGGTTTCCTCAGATGTCGGTTAAATCCATACAGAGCACCGTCGCCCTGCGTCAGAAGTACTCAGAACCACGCCTGACGACCTCGATCTTTTCACTGCCTCATCAATCATACGTTTCAGGAGCAAAATTCGACAACGACCACTCACTGACCGGCGATGACCGAGAAACCACATCCCCAGGTTTGAGAGAATCAAAGAACATGGAGCCCGCTCGCGACCCCGAGAGATCCCCGAAACTTCACCTTGACGCCAGATTATTTGCACATACAATTATTTTTGAGGATCGCGAAATGACGAAGTCTGGTAAAACATCAATCGACAATATCGCGGGAGAATGCATCGCCGTGCGCCTGCGGATGCTCAACCGTGTCGTTACAAACATCTATGATGAATCTCTGCGATCACTCGATGTAAAGGTCAGCCAAATCAACATTCTGGTTGCGGCCGCCATGATGGGAACAGCAAAACCCGCAGACGTATGCGAATATCTGCATCTGGACGTATCCACGCTCAGTCGCAATGTAGAACGAATGAAAGCCCGCGGCTGGCTGGAAGTTGTACCGGCCGACGATGGAAGATCACAGCCGTTTCGACTCACGCCTCAGGGACGAAAACTCCTCGAACAGGCCATTCCCGCATGGGATGAAGCTCAGAAACAAGTCAAAGAACTACTCGGAAACGACATTCTCAAACAACTCAACCACGCTCTGCGACGAATCAATACAGCGAACACCAACACCTGACTCTTTTTTTGCCCACATACTTGCATATACAAATACATGGACCAATCATGAAATTCGATGATCACGCAACGGTCAAACATGTTCGTAGTCTCGCGAATGGCGAACACCCCCGAGTCCAGGAAATTCTCGATGCCGAATGGCTCAGGCAGCTTGTTCTTGATGCCGGAGCTGACGACGTGGGATTCGTGGAGATCGGCAGACCCGCTCTCGATGATCAAAGAGCAGATATCCTCCACGCGTTCCCCAGAACCCAAACTCTGATTGCCTTCGTGGTTCGCATGAACCGTGAGCCGATCCGTACGACAGCTCGCTCCGTAGCGAATCTCGAATTCCACCACACCGGAGATCAGGTCAACGATGTGGGCCGTAGTGTCGTCAGGGCGCTGGAAGATCGGGGGATACGAGCCATGAATCCGGCGATGGGGTTCCCAATGGAAATGGACAATTTCCCGGAGAGAAAGATGTGGGTCGTGTCGTATAAACCTGTCGCGGTTGCAGCCGGACTGGGGATGATGGGGATTCATCGCAACGTGATCCATCAGAAGTTCGGCAATTTCATCCTGCTTGGCGCGATCCTTGTCGCTGCACCGGTATCCGCATACGGACAACCAATCAGCTACAACCCGTGCCTCGAATGCAAACTCTGCGTCGCTGCGTGTCCCGTGGGAGCGATTACTCCGAACGGTGACTTTAACTTCTCTGCCTGCTACACCCACAACTACCGGGAATTTCTCGGTGGATTCACCGATTGGGTTGAACAGATTGCCGATAGCCGGGATGCTGTTGAATACCGCACGAGAGTCAGCGATTCAGAATCCGCTTCGATGTGGCAAAGCCTTTCCTTCGGTCCAAACTATAAGGCGGCCTACTGCCTGTCTGTTTGTCCTGCCGGTGAAGATGTGATTGGCGACTATCTGGCCGATCGGCAATCCCATCTCAAAGAAAACGTACGGCCCCTTCAGGACAAGCAGGAGACCATTTACGTCCTGAAAAGCTCGGACGCCGAAGAACACGTCGCGAAGCGATTTCCTCACAAAACAATCAAACATGTCGGCAACAGCCTGCGCCCCGCTACCGTTGAAGGATTTTTGAATTCGGTGCAGCATGTGTTTCAGCCCGGTAAGTCTGCGGGGCTGAATGCAGTCTACCACTTTACATTCACCGGCAGCGAACAAAAACTGGCAACCATCGAGATCCGAGACAGAAAGATCACCATCCGGAACGGACATATTGGAAAACCCGACCTGCATATCTTCGCCGACTCCGACACATGGACGGGCTTCCTGCGCAAAGAGCGAAATATCGTTTGGGCCATCATTCGCCGAAAGTTCCGCCTCAAAGGACCGCTGAAGCTGCTACTCGCATTCGGAAGGTGCTTTCCGCAGTGAAGCGGTACAATCATGCTGTGTCTAAGTTCTGCGGAGGACAACCTCTGCCCACACAGAAGATCAGCGAAGTACGATGCCTGACAATTTGAAAGTCTCCACTGCACCCACGATTCTGCTGACAGGCGCATCCGGTTATGTCGGTGGCCGCCTGATTAAACTGCTTGAACAGCAGCCGATTCAGCTGCGGTGCCTCGCACGCAATCCAGAGAAACTCCGACCACTGGTCAAAGACTCCACAGAAGTCGTTCGTGGCGATGTGCTTGAGGCTCAATCGCTCGATGAGGCCTTGAAGGGGGTTTCCACGGCATATTATCTCGTTCATCTCATGTCAGGGTCGCATGATTTCGAGAAACAGGATCGGGAGGCGGCTGTTAACTTCGCCCAGGCTTCAAAACGAGCGGGTGTGCAGCGCATCATTTATCTCGGTGGGCTTGGCGATGACTCAGACCCCGCGCTTTCACCGCACCTTCGAAGCCGTCATGAGGTCGGTGAGATTCTGAAGGACTCCGGTGTTGAAACCATCGAATTCCGCGCGGGGATGGTGATCGGAGCTGGAAGCCTGTCGTACCAACTGATGAAGTCGCTGACGGATCGTCTCCCTGTCATGCTCTGTCCTCGCTGGCTGGCAACACCCACACAGCCCATCGCAGTCGATGATGTGCTCGAGTACTTAATTGCAGCCCTCGATCTGCCAAAAGGTGAAAACCGCATTTTCGAAATTGGCAGCCCTGATGTTGTGACCTATGCAGACCTGATTCGTGAATACGCCCGACAGCAGGGGCTCAGACGCTGGCTGATTTTTGTTCCCGTGCTGACACCCTATCTCTCAGGGCTCTGGTGACCCCAGCCAGTTTCGAAGTCGGCAGGCACCTGATTGAAGGTCTTAAAAATCCGACAGTTGTTCAGAACAACAGAGCGTTGGAAGTCTTCTCCATTCGACCGCTCAGCGTGAACGAAGCCATACAACGTGCAATTGCAGGAGCAACCTGATTCTCTGCGATTAATCAGAGTTTTTGAAGCGAGATCCAGCCATGCGTCGGGCAAAACTTATCTCCAGGTTCATTCTTGCAATCTTCATGATCGGTGCGGGCACGATGCACTTCGTGAATCCGGAATTCTTCCTGAAAATCATGCCGCCATATCTGCCACTTCACAAAGAACTGGTACTCGCGAGCGGCGTTTGTGAAGTGCTCCTGGGTGCCCTGCTTCTGATTCCAAAATACTCACGCCTTGCGGCATGGGGAATCATGGGCCTGTTGATCGCCGTCTTTCCAGCGAATGTCTATCTGTTCCAGAATCAGGACATCCTTCCGGCACCGCCCATCGTTCATCTGATGCGACTTCCATTGCAGGGATTGTTCATTCTGTGGGCCTATTGGCATACAAAACCGACCATCAAAGCAGCGAAGTCGACGTAAATCACTGGTCCATTCATGTTCTGCGTGTCACCGAATGCACAACGCTTCAGGTTGACAATTGTTCCAGGATGTCCAGCACCCCTTCAACTTCATGATGCGACGAAACGTAAGCTGCTGATTTCCTGATCTCTGCGTCTGCGTTCGCTGGACAGCCAAACCACGCGACACGCTCAGCGATAAAGCGATCTCCCATTGTGTCGCCAATACCCGCTGTCCGCTTCGGATCAATTCCCGTCTCTGCCAGAAGGCGGTCGATGGCGGTTCCCTTGTTGACGTGCTGCAGGTCACAATTGATGTAGAGCCACGTCATCGAAACGCGAATGGGCCAGCCACGATTCTGAAACTCGTTCGCAATCTTTGGAACGATGGATCGAAGGTACTCCGTGTCGGGATGGTACAATGCCACAGATGCGGACTTTCCCGGCTGCTGGATGACACCACTCGGCTGATAAAGCAACCTCAGAAGCTTGCGAGCATCCTGCACAACCTGCAGATGTTCTTCCGTGATCGCCGGCTCACACTCAAACGAATTATCCGCAGGTCGCCAGATCCAGACTCCGTTTTCGCCAATGCAGGGAATCCGTGTGTTGTGAGTCAGACGAGTCAGACACTCAACAAACCCAATTGGCCTTCCGCTGCACAGAGTAACGACAGGCCGATCCTGCTTTTGAATCGCCTGACGATTGTGCCTGGCAATCTCCTCAAGCGCTGTGCCGTTAATCGGTGCATGCGACTCCGGTGACAGGCATCCGTCAATATCGCAGATGACCAGGTCATACCTGCCTTTGGTTTGAAACGTCATGAGGTGGCCTTCAATCGATCAATATCGAGCGATCAGTATCGAGGAAAGAATCTTCCAGTTGTTGTCATGTAGTCTCTGTATTGCTGACCAAATTTTTCAATCAGCTTTTGCTCTTCTTTCGGCGTACGAAGGGTCAGAAGTGTCATCACTAAGATGCCGCTGGCACCAATGAACCAATTTGCTGCCAGCACCGTAACTGAGGCCATGAGCAATGCGGTTGTTAGATAGAATGGATGTCGCACCCAACGGTAAGGCCCATTCGTTACAAGAGTCGCTTTGGCCCTTGTGATTACAGTGTCTGTCAGGTTTTTGCCGAGACTGCTGAGAGTCCAGTACATCAGGAATGAGCACAAAACTCCGGTAACGATGCCCAGCCATCGAATCCATATCGGCAATGGAAACGTCGCCCATTGAACGGACACTGGACGAATGACATAGGCCAGCGTAGCACTGAAAAGACAAAGCCCCGACGTTCGGAGTATCACTGCAAACAAGTAGCCTTCGTCTTTGCGCGAGACCTTTTCACCTGACCTTGCAGCTTGAAGTCGGTGGTAAGCTGTAACCGCCACCGTGAGAACCATCACGACAACAACAGCGATGCGGAAAGTAGCCTCCGAGGTCATTGATTATTCAATCTGTGATTTTCAATCATAAAACACGGCCAGCCAGATGGTCGGCTCGTCGGGCGTCGTCCATTCGACTCGATGTCTCGTGTGAGCCGGGATGTTGACAAAGTCTCCGGGTCTTAGCTCAAGCAGGGCATCGTCGAACCTCAGTCGAGCCGCCCCCTTCAGAACAATGACCCATTCATGCTGGTCCTGATTGTACCAGAAATCTTCCGGGGAACTGTGACCGTGTGAAACGATCCGCTCAATTCGCACGCTGGCCGCTTCAAGCAGAGTTGTGAAGAGCTCCTCCGGTAAGTCTGCCGGCAAATCCGCGAACAGGCTGGAATTTAGTTTGATGCCGTTCCGTGACATGGAGCCTTCTCCGAGGCATTCGTTCATCGACTATCGTTCACACTGCGCAGTGACCAACGCGGATCCATTTGGCCGATCTTAAGAAGCTTGCGGACAACATAGACTTGCTCTGGCCTGTGCTTCCGCCGACGCCGAACGCCTTGTCAATGGCCGTCAGTTTCATGTGAGGCTTTTGAGTTCGGTCATCCAGAAAATTCACCCACCCGATTGTTCGGACGATGCCACATGCCCACGAGTGCGGCTTGCCGCTGACCAGAGGCGACGGTCGCTTGCGAGCCAGCTTTTCGGTGAGAAGGCGGCAGAGTTCCCCGTACTCTTCGTTCAGATGCTCACGGCAGAAAGCGTCTACCAGACCGAAGATCTCCTCGATGGCCTGATACCCTGCTCCTTCCTGAGATGACTTTCGTTTTGCCATGACGATCTCCGCTGGGTTTCGATTCGTAAAGTCGGAGTTATACGAAATCCCGAGCCCCTGATTCATTCAGTTTGTGGCATTCGATTCTGAATTCTTCCAGATGTTCGAGATCGGCTGTTCTGTCATTTGCAAACCTTCCATCCCTCAATCGGTTTCACTGTCGCACAACTTGGCCCTCCGTCCTTACCCGTCCCAGGCAGCCGAGCTTCCAGCACCAACTTCGTTGACGCCTTCTCGATCATTGCCCAGGTGATTCCGCTCAGGGGAATCTTCATACGGCGATCCCAACAGGAATCGGACTGCCGTGCAGACGTTCCAATATTGATGTAAATGAAGCGACCCGTCGTTGGCCCATGCGTCAACGGGCCGAGAAAGTTCGGCAACCCGTCATCACGGTTGTCCTTAACTTTCACCGTGAACTCGAAGGTCAAATTCGCACCCGTCGACCGCTGCTTGTGGATGGTCGTGTAGTCGTTGCCCTTTCCCTCTTGCACCCCAAAGTCCACACCTGAAGGAGGAGCAATCAGAACGATTCGTAGCCGGACCTCTGATTCCTTCTCCGGCGATATGTTTTCTTTCTTCATCTGCCTGTGGTCTCCTGGCTCCCGCTGCTCATCGCTGAAGTGGCATACGATCTTCAAATCATCCGTCAATTTTGTCCAACAGTAAATCAAGTTGACGACTTTTGCCTTGTTGTGTAGGCCTTCATGATGCTAAACCACCTTTGATACACAGCGGTAATGTTGCGGTAGGCCATCGAAAAATTCCCTCCGGATCTGCGGTCGCCTTCCTCCGGAAAAAGCAAACGTCGAGTCCGGGAGCCACAGATGGCGTTCAGTGAATCACTTGCAGCTCGCATCCGTGACGCCCTTGCACGAGAGAGGAACATCGAAGAGAAGAAGATGTTCGGCGGAATCTGCTTCCTGCTCAACGGCAATATTCTGGTTGGCGTCTGGAGAGATTCGTTGATTGCTCGTGTCGGCAAGGATGCATGTGAAGCAGCATTGCAGGAAGAATTTGTCACCGAATTCGATGTCACAGGAAAGGCGATGAAGGGTTGGGTCATGGTCGATCCGGATGGCCTCGACAGCGATCATCAACTCATCCACTGGATCGAACAGGCAATACAGTTCGTCAGAACGCTGCCAATCAAAGATCCCATTCGAAGAAGATAATGCTCAGCGAATTTGAGCAATTTTATTCAGTCGAGGGCCAGTCATGCCGGAAGACGTAATCGGCCGCATCAACAGCGATCTCGGTGTCATTCAGCGGGCCATCGGTCTGCACTTGTCTTTTGGTGAGGGAATGCTGAGATTCGGCGTCGTGCTGGGGCTCACAGCGGCCGGGGCGTCGGTTGCCAGCCTTTTGATGGAGAACAACTGGTTCCAGGTAGTGCCGCTTGCTGCGATCATGGCCCTGGTGCCTGTGGGGCTGTTCCTGCGATTTCATCGCACCCCCAACGTCAGCCACGAAATCAACCTGCAGGTTCTCGTGTCTGTCATTATCTACGCCGTAGTGTGGATTGCTGCATGCGGATACTCGTTGGCCACAATCATGGGGGACACCATTGGAACCGCACGAACAGCCGCCCTCTATGCGACCAGCATCTGTTTACTACTCGCCTTCACCCTGATGTTGGTTCGCAGCGCCTTGAGGAACAGGGAACGTTACTACTGTCTCGGGCTGGCCACCTCCACGTTGCTCGCCGGGATGCTGCTCCCGGTCGTCAACCCACATTACAGTTATCCCATCGCTCATTGTTTGATGGCCGTTGGCTACCTGACGAGTGTTGCCATCCAGAGAGTTCAATTGCGGGATGGGGTCGCTAACCATGCAGCCCATTGATTTCAACGGGCTCGACACCACCGTTCACGGTCCCCTGCGACTGGGCGTGTTGACCGCACTACAACTTGACGGCCCCCACGACTTCACAACGCTGAAAAAACGGCTGGAAATAGCGGACGGCAGCCTGGGGCTACAACTCCAGAAACTCGAAGAAGCAGAATACATCAGGTCCGAAAAAGCCTTCGTTGGTCGTCGTCCAAAGACGACTTACCATCTGACCAGGAAAGGACGAGCAGCCCTTGCCCATTATCTGGACACTCTCCAGCGGCTCCTGAAGGCGATGGGGCGAACATCGGCTGGCTGACCGCAAGAAGTATCAAGCGAGAACATTGCAGAAGGAATAGAGTTCGCTCAAGCTGATTAGTGATTCGCCTGGGAGTGGATTGTCGATGGACCCGGTTCAGAAAGCACTTTGGTATGTGGAAGCGCACTCTCGTATGGGGATCAATCTCGATCAGGTCGCCGAAGCGAGCAGCGTTTCGCCATATCATCTGACCCGTGTATTCGCTGAGATGTTCGGCATTTCGATCATGCGCTATGCTCGCCGTCGCCGCCTGTCCGAGGCGGCAAAACAACTCGCAGCCGAGGCATCCGACATTCTCTCCCTCGCAATTGACAACGGCTACGGTTCGCACGAGGCGTTTTCTCGTGCATTCAAGGACGAGTTCGGCGTCACGCCTGAAAGCGTTCGCACGCACGGACTTCTTCCAACCCTCAAACTCACAGAGCCAATAGCCATGAAGTCCAGTCCATTACCGAACCTGAATCCTCCTCGCCACGAAACACTTCCTCCCCTGCGACTCGCCGGATTGGTCGAACGGTACGACTGCCAATCACCGGCTGGAATCCCGGACCAGTGGCAACGATTTTTCCCATACCTTGGCAACATACCCAATCAAGTCGGGAAGGATGCCTTCGGAGTCTGTTACAACTTTGATGATACCGGCAAGTTCGATTACCTGACCGGCGTGGTTGTGAAGAATCAGGCAGGTTCGCCGTTCGGATTGGTGCAGTTGGAGTTGCCGCCACACAAGTATGCTGTGTTCAGTTACGGTGGACACATCGCCGAGATTCGGGCGGTGATCTCCTCAATCTGGTCAGACGCACTCCCGAAATCCGGGTATGAAGCAGTCAATGGGCCGACCCTCGAAAAGTACGGGCCGAAGTTTGAACCGAACACAGGACTCGGCGGCTTCGAGATTTGGATCGCAGTAAAATAAGCGGAGAAGTGAGCGATGAAAGAGCAGCATAAAACAAAGGCCAACGAGACTTGTTGTCCACTCACCTCAAACCCACGCTTGCGGTTGGCGTCTGACGCACAGACCGCGGCGATTCAGGCCAATTTCCCCTCCGGGATTGCACAACCTGCGTTACGGGCATTGGTCGCTGCCGGCTTTACAACTCTCGATCAGTTGGCTCAAGTTACTGAGGAACAACTTGCCAAACTGCATGGTATGGGGCCAAAGGCAATCAGAACATTGCGAGCAGCGTTGAATCAAAGGGGGCTGGACCTAAAGACAATCCAGCGGGGAAGCATGAATCAGGCGAAGCCATCTGGGACCACCAATATCGACGACTACATCTCGCAATTTCCCGAAGATGTTCGGGCCGTTCTTGAGAAAGTGCGAGCCACGATCCGCAACGCGGCGCCCGATGCCAATGAAGTCATCAGCTACCAGATGCCAGCGTTCAAGCAGCATGGTATCCTCGTTTACTTCGCTGCCTGGAAGCAGCACATCGGACTGTACCCGCCGATCTCGGGCGACAAAGCTCTTGAGAAAGCTGTTGCACGCTACGCTGGGCCGAAGGGGAATCTTCAGTTTCCGCTCAATGAACCGATGCCCCTCAGGTTGATCGGGCAGATCGTGAAGCTGAGGGTGAAGCAGGACAACGAGAAGGCGGCGGCGAAGAGAAAGAAGAAGACCGAGCCGAGGAAATCAAAATGAACTTCGAGATCGTTGAGGAACCAATCCGACTTCACCTGCATGGCGTCAGTGGCGTGGCTGAGAACGAGCAATTCGGCGAGACTGGCTTGCGCCTGATGAACGAAATGTGGCAGGTCGTAAAAGGGGCCAAGATTGCAAACACGGGCATCAACCATTGGGTTTACTTTCCCGCTGGCAGGATGTTCGTCGGAGTTGAACTCCAAAACCCAGAGCAGGTTCCAACTCCCGTTCAGCTTGAACCGCTTGAATTCGAGTTGCAGCGGTACATGAAGCACGTCCACGTTGGCCCGTATCAGGCTTTGCCTCAAACGTGGAAAGAGCTGAAGGCCGAACTAGCTGCTCGTGGCGAGGTCATCGCCGCTCCTTCGCTGGAGATTTACGGGCATCATTGCGATGACCCATCCAAGTCGGAGACGACGATCCTTATTGGACTTCAGGCAAAACCAGAGTCAACAACGACCACAATTGACCGCACCACCTTCGAGTCTATCTACGCCGGGCAACCACGTTGGGAAATCGGAAGGCCACAGAAGGCTTTCATCGACGTAGCCGATCCGATCAGGATTGCGAAGCAGAAAGCTATGGAGCGGGGACTCACTGTGACGTTCCAGGTCATGGACGCTCTGACGCTGAATGATTGGCCGGAGCGGTTCGACAATGTGATTGACTCTGCGTTGTTTCACGTCTTCAGCGACGATGATCGCTGCCGCTACATCGAGGGTTTGGCAACTGTCCTCAAATCATACGGTCGCTTCTACTTTCTTTGTTTCAGTGACAAGGAACCGGGGACGCAGGGACCACGGCGGGTGTCTCAGAAGGAGATCGAAGTTGCCTTCGCCGAAGGCTGGCAGATCGAGTCCATTGAGCCGTCACGATACGAGGTCCGGCCTGACCCGCAGGACATCTCGTTCAACGATGGTGGGCCGAGGGCATGGTTCGTGGTAGTGAGGAGGCTTGACCGATGAGTTTTCCTACTCCCTGATGCGTTCCCTCACTGGCAAATTCGGGAAACTCTCCCGTGATGAGGTCGACCTTCACCTGAATCGGCGTGTCGGGGATGTCACGAAAGAACCGATTCGACATATCCGGGGACTACTGATACCCGGCATCCACCAGTTTCTTTCGGATCGACTCGTATGCCTTGGGTTCGAGCTTTCGGGCGTCGAGGGCGAGATCGACATCAAGCGAACCGATATGCCCCTTGTTAGGAAATGTCAGTTCGGGAACCCAGCCGCCCACGACAGCCAGCTTGTCGAGGTCTTTGGCGAGAATGGTCAGCACTTCGATCAGGACGGCTCGGCACGCATCCACTTCGTTCATTGGTCGCCTCCTGACTTTGCTTTACCGGCTGCGAACAGCGGACGCAGTTCCCTATCGAAGACGTCCTCGGCTGCATCTTTTCCTCGCCCCGACAGCGCCATCAGGTCCAAGTAAAGCTGAAGCGGGGAGACAACCTTTACGCCGTCGACCATCCCTGAAGAAGTTTGACAGCATCCCGCACGAACAGCAGGCGGTCCCGTTCCTCTAAGTAGGCATCCTCTACGAGCGCAGTCTTCGCCTTCGACGCCAAACCCAGGACCGTGTTCGGCAAAAGGTGCTGCCGAGTCTGCACGAGCAGATCGACTTGTCGCTGGTCTGGCTTCACCGACAGGGTGATGACCTGATCCCACTCCACCTTTCGCTGGTCGGCACGCTTTGCCTTTTCTTCGACAGCGTTGACGATCTCAAAGGCTGTAGTCTCCTCTGCCAGTCGCCGGACCAATTCGGCAGCGGGAACAGAAGCTATCTCTCGCTCAGTTTTCACTTTTTCCATGATTTCACCGATCAGTGAAACCGAATAAAAAAGTGAAATTACTGGTCGTTGCGTTCACCAGAGATGGCTGGACGCCAACAAAAAACTGACCAGCCTTCAGCGTCAGAAGGGCGGTCAGTTCGAGGTACGATGTCGAGTTGGCGATGCACCGTAAATGCACCGCATTCCATGAAATGCACCCTATTTGGTGCACTTCCAGAAATTCTTCAACTCCACAAGTCATTGATAAATAACGACTTGCGTTAACAAGATTCACCTATCTATTTCGCCCATCACGATATCCAGCGACCCTACGATCGCAGGAATGTCTGCGAGCGGAACGCCCTGACAGATCTGGTCGGTGATCGACAGATTGCAGAAGCAGGAGCTCTTCGCTCGGACTCGCAGAGGATTTCCTTCGCCGTTGCCGACCACGTAGAAGCCCATTTGGCCTCGAGGGCATTCGGTTTCCAGATAGACTTCGTCTTTCGGAAGCTTCGCATTCATCTTGAATGCTTCCCGAATACTGCCAGTCGCAGCCTTATATTTCACCATCGACTGTCGAACCAGCCGAATCGACTGCACGACTTCCATCATCCGCACGTAAAACCGACACCAGTTGTCACCCAAAACTGCTTCTCGCGGTGCCTCTTTGAACGGAGCAGTGATGATCTCATAATCATAGCCCTCGTACATCCGAGTATAAATCGGTTCGCCGTCGCGACGAAGGTCATAGTCCACACCACTTCCGCGAAGTACCGGGCCCGTGCAGCCGTAACTCACTGCCATCTCGGGGGTCAGAATTCCCAGACCGGCTGTTCGCTTGATGAAGATGGCGTTCCGCGTCAACAGTGTGTGATATTCCTTGATGCGAGGCTCGAGCCATTTCAGAAACAGCTCGATCGCTTCCAGAAACCCAACTTTCTCGTTCGGAGACCGGCCAGTCAGCGATGCCAATCCTTCAGGGATATCAATCTCCTCTGGCAGATCATGAGTCGCTCCGCCCACAGTCAGATAACTGCAAGTGAGTCGAGCACCACAGACTTCTTCAAACAGATCGAGAATGATCTCACGTTCACGGAATGCATACAGGAACGGACTAAAGGTTCCAAGGTCGAGACCGTATGCACCCATGCCCACCAGGTGACTGGCAATGCGTCCCAACTCGGCAATTAACACCCGTAAATGAACCGACTTCTCGGGAACTTCCATCCCGATCAATTTTTCAACTGTGAGGGCAAATCCCAGATTCATGTTCATCGCAGCCAGATAGTCCATACGATCCGTGTATGGAATGTACTGCGGTGGAGAAAGATTCTCGCCAATCTTCTCCGCACATCGGTGAAGATAGCCAATGTGCGGCGTACATTCATGAACAATTTCACCGTCCGTTCGCAGCAACAGACGCAACACCCCGTGTGTACTTGGATGTTGCGGGCCCATGTTCACGAGCATCTCATCGGTCTGCACGTCAAACTCAATGACTCGTGGGTCTTCTATCTGCAAACTCATCGACGATTTCCTTCACCCATCATACGACAACCGAACGACCCTAACTCAGAATACTGACCCTAGCGCCCACGAACTCCGTGATACTCGAGCGGAAATTCATAGTCCTTGCGAAGCGGATACCCGGTCCAGTCTTCAGGACACAGAATCCGCCTCAGATTTGGGTGCCCAACGAAATCAATGCCAAACATGTCGTAGGCTTCACGCTCATGCCAGTTCGCGATCCCCCAGACGCTGCTAACCGATGGAACAACCGGCAGATTGCCGGGTTCGTTGTTCGTCCAGCGAGGAACAGAAACCTTGAGTTTCAGACGGTGCTTCAATGATGTGCTTGTCAGCTGATAGACAACTTCAATATGAGGCGTATGACCGAACTTCTCGACCTTCTTTGGATCCGTCTCAAGATAATCCACGCCGCACAGGTCATTGAGGTGATCAAGCTTTAGTCGAGCATCGTCACGCACAAAGGTGCCCACTGCCACTATCGACGAAGCATTCACCTGAATCCACGGATCAATCGCCTTGTGAACTTCAGCACCGACGGCCTCTGCTCCGAATTTCTCCAGCAGAATGGCGTGCATTGCCTGAACTTCCATCCCCGATTTCCCCTTCTACGTTCTTTTCTTCGTGTCACCCGAAACCAAACGTGGCCTGTTTCCAGGGCACCAAATGCTGATCAGAGACCCTAACCTAACCCTGGACAGTCGCTGGCTGACCTGATGCACCAGCCGGAACTCGGGCGATCGACGTTTGATCAGCAGCCTGGGCACTTCGCTTCGACAGCGCTCGAATCCAGTCCAGATCGCCCCGCTTCCAGACGTAGGCGAAGCCAACCAGCAAGACACCAAAGAATACAAGGATGTCCATGAAGCCTACGAATCCGATTCGAGCAGCAGCGTCGGCACTGATGACCTGCGAAGGATTCAGACTTCCGGGCTCTGCACTCAGCAGACGCTCACTCAATACCTGACGAGACTCATCTGTGATCCTGGTATCTGCAAGCTGCATTGCACTGCCATACACCGCGGCCCATGGAAAGAAGAAAGCGACTTCCACGTCAAAGATAATGAACAGCAACGCGACGACGTAAAACCGCAGGTCGAACTGAATGTAACTCGACCCAATCGCTGGCTCACCGCACTCGTAGATCGCATCCTTCTCAGGGGTTGGGAGCCGAGGACGCAGCAGACGACCAAGCAACAGCGGAACCATCAGAAACCCGATGGCCAGTCCGCCAAACAACAAAAAATGCCCGACTAGGTCTGTCATACCCGCCAACCTCTGATCTTAAACATACGAGCAGATTCAAGTCTTCCACTCGCCGCCTGCACCCGTCACTCACCCTACGACGATGAATCTGAATGACCACCACCGACCGTCGAACATCCGTTATGCTCGTCTTCCGTCAATGGAAGTCGCTCCGATTCACCACATCCACCTGCATGCCAGAAGCGAACATCCGGTTCGTCCAGCTGCCAGCAAAGCCACACTCGATCTCCGTCCATCAAAGTCGGAAAATCGACCGTACCAAGCACCGGATCCGTCAACACTCCACCAATCTTCGACAGCTCTTCAGAATAGGAATCCAGACGATCCTCATCCCGAGCCAACTCTTCTTCCAGCTGACGCATCTCCTGCTCATACACCGACTCGTCGTCCGCTGGTGATCCCGCATGTCGACGTCGAACAGAACGAAACCGCTCGCGCCGACCAGTGATATCCTGATGAAGCCCAACGATATCACGAACGATGGATCGAACCAGCGGCAGCCGGCTATTCACTTCCGCTACTGTCAGAACCTGATCTTCGGCCACCATCGCCCACCTCCGCTTCGTTTAACGGCAATGCCGCACACACCCGCGACTACAGCAGGAAATCCATCTCATGAACCTGACTCTGAAAACTCAAATGGACTCGACTCACCCTTCACCCACACCGGCTGATGAACAACCTTGGACTCCGACACTGCCGTCGGATTCAAAGCAGCCCGCCCCCACGCTATCTCCAGAGGCAGTTTCGCGTAATCCACAATACATCCATCGCGACTAAAGCAACTTAGGTCGTAGTTCGCCCCCATGAAGATGCAATCCACCGGACAGGGCTCAACACACAACGCACAAAACATGCACTTTGTGTAATCAATGGTAAAGCCGTTGATCCGGAAACCCTTACCAACCGGGCTCTTCTCTTTATCAATGTAGATGCAGTCCACAGGACAGGCAGCCGCACACTTTTCACAACCAATACAGGTCGTGAGATCAAACCGGTGGAAGCCACGATAACGTGGCTTTACCTTCACCGGCACCTCAGGGTACTCATAAACTTCGGTGAACGTCCTCCGCTGATAGGTCTTCCCCATAGTCAGCAGTGTCACCCACATTCCCTGCAGAACGGTGAACACGGACATCCAGACATTCCGAAACCACATCAACATGAGTCTTCACCTCGGCCTTTCAGGTGCCATCTGTGCCAAATGCAGACACTCCGCCCGATTATATGACCATCCTCCGCGGACGCAACCCGCCCAACGGATGTCCCGACGCTGGGAAGTGGCTTTCTCCCACAAAAGCCCCCGTCCCCCCTATTTCAGCAAATACCGATTCGCAATCGTAATCCCACTCAACATTGCCCCCACAATCCCAAGAAAACCCTGATCCGTGCCGCACAAATACAGGTTTTTCAGAGATGTCTGTCCGTTCACGAACTTCTCCGGAGCTCCATAGACACACCCATTGTCATGCCCCGTAAAACGCCGAATCGTACGCGGTGTAAACACATCGGTATCTATCACATGCGAACGAAAATCGGGTAAATGCGAAATCGCACTTTCTATGATCCGTTCGTTCCACCGAGCCTTCTCTGCCACGTAGTCTTCGGCTGGAAGGTTCATCCAATAATCCGGCTCGGCAAGCGCCGTAATCCGGATTCGACCATCTTCCAATGGCTGGGCGTAGTCGAAGTTATTCGGCGAGCAAATGATTCCGCTCCGCAAATCAATCGGATCAACGGGCCGCTCGTAGCGAAACTCGGGCGCATTGTTGTAGAAGACAATCGTATCCTGATGCCCAAGCGCAGATGGCTCACAATCCAGAACGGATATCGACTCCACAAACGAAATGTCCCCAGCCACCGGCCTCACAATACTCGCAGTGGGATCAATCAAACGCATCGTCTCCGCTGCCCCAGCCGACGACAACACATGATCAGCTTCGATTTCGGAACCATCGTCGAGCACCACTGAAGTCGCCATTCCGTCCTTCTGACGAATCTGCTGAACTCCGGCCCGAAGTCGTAACTGCCCACCCAGTGACTTAAAGTGCTTCACCAGCCGCTTCAGGATTTGCCGAATCCCCTCAAATGGCCGACCAAACCCTTCATAGAAAATGCTCTTGAACATGATCACGAACTGACTGAAGTCCATGTCCCGCGGTGTCGCACTTCCGTAAAACATCAATGGACAAAACAGCATGTCCACAAGCAACGGATCACGAATATACTCGCTGACCACTTCGCGAGCCGATACGGCCACCCGGTCCAGATTCAGCGGATCATGCTCGTCAATTCGCTTCAGCAACCGCAGAAAACCGTCGGCCTGCGCGGGAAACGAATGGATCACCTGGTCCTGAAAATAGCTGAAATCATTCGTAAACTGCATTCGCACGCCGGGAAACACAATTGATGATTTCAACTGCGGACACAAATCAAAGTCGTCCCAGGTCATCCTCAGTTGCCGCAGGAGTTTGCTGAGAGGTCCGTTCTTCGTTCCGGGCTTTGCATAGTTCGTGATTGCGTGAAGCCCAACATCGTAGTTTCGATTGCGGAGTCGATAAAAGGAATTCAGTCCGCCAATCGTCGTGTGCCGCTCAAGGATACAGACCTTCTTCTCGTAATACGCAAGTCGAACACCGGCTGAAAGCCCCGACATTCCGGCACCAATAATGACCGTGTCGTAACGCACAACCCCGCCCTCAGCTCTCTCCACCCGTCAGAAAAAAACAACCTCGAAGTCCGTTCTTCGAGGTTGATCGCTGGCTTCGTTTGATTCACTGCCAAACTTCGTCGTTGAGGCCGAACTTATGTCCCTACAGGAACGTCTTTCAGCTTCGGAAGCAAATACTCGACCGTTCCCGCCATTGTATTCAAATTCGGGTAGTCCTCTTCCGGAATCTGGATCCGATACATCTTTCTCAGTTCCATGACGATGTCCAGAAAGTCCATGCTATCCAGTTCCATCTGTTCACGAAACGGCCGACTATCGTCCAGATCGGACAGATCCTCATCCGGAGCAATTCTCTCCAGAATGTCCATAATGACCTGACGGATCTGCTCAGAGTTCATCAACACACCCTTTTTCTGCGGTCCCGAAGACATGTAACCAGGCTGAGACTATTCAAACCTGCGAATAATCAATACCGAATTGATCCCCAGCATACCAAACGAGTTGTTCAGAATTATCCGAACATTCCCGAGTTCCCGAGGCTGATTGACCACGAGATTCGGCAGGCTGCATCTGGGATCAAGGTTGTCGAGGTTGATTGTAGCGTGAGCCACTCCATCGTCAAACGACGGCAAATTCCCCAGCATTTCCAGAGCACCGGCGGCTCCCATCGCATGGCCGATGAAACTTTTGGTGTTGTTCACCACCGTTCGCGATGACCCACCAAACACAGCCCGCAGTGCCGTCGCCTCCTCAATGTCTCCCTGCTCCGTCGCCGTCGCATGGCTGCTCACAATGTCCACGTCTTCCGGATTAATCTTAGCCCGCTTTAATGCCAGTCGCACACATTCGGCCTGACGATTCGAATCCGGGAGCACAAAGTCCTTCGCGTCGGAATTCATCGCATATCCGATGATCTCCGCGTAAATCTTCGCACCGCGAGCCTTTGCGTCCGAAAGTCGCTCAACCGTGCAGATCCCGCCACCCTCGGCGACCACAATCCCATTTCGATCTGTATCGAACGGTCGACAGGCTTTTGTGGGATCCTCGTGAGTCGCCAGGGCACCCTGAGCTGCAAAGCTTGCGAATATCCCAAACGTATGGATGCTCTCCGATACGCCACCAGCAATCGCTAAATCCACCTCACCCAGTCGCAGCATCTGCGCCGCATGAATGAACCCGGCATTCCCGGCCGCACAGGCAGCACCAATGGTCAGGTGCGGCCCAGTAATACCCATATTCAGAGTCACTTCACCCGCGGAATTGTTGGCAACCGTCCGAGGATTGTGATGGTGGGACCACACCTTCGTGTCATAACCGAATTTCGAAATCTCATAGATCTCATTCTCGGTTTCCACATTGCCGTGCTCCGTGATCCCAAGGTAGACGCCCACCCGATCGCGAGCAACCTTGTCCCACTCCAGCCCCGAATCCCGCACAGCTTCGTTCGCACAGTAAACCGCAATGGATCCCGCCCGAGTTCCCCGACGGACATCTTTCTTTTTCTGATATCGCAGCTCGTCGAATCGACACACGCCCGCAAGCACAGGCCCCATGTACCGAGTCTCGTAGTTCACGACCCCCGAGCGACCAGCAAGCAGACTCTCACGGAATTCCGCCAGGTTGGTGCCGTTCGGAGACGCAATTCCGATCCCGGTGATAACAATTCGTTCCTGATCAGACAACACAAGTCACTTCAGCTGCTGAGGTATGGTGAAGATTCAGAGAATCCCCGGTCGCCGATCTTCCCGAATCCCGCAAAGATCACCTGAGGAGCAGCAAAGAGTACATGGAGCCCGCTTGCCTGACAAGCAGGCCCAACATACAGATCCGTATTTCTCAGGGTCAAATTCCAGGCTATTTCCCGCCGGACCACCGATAAACGGTCAATCCGTCAAGATGTCGAACAAATACCTGCTCCCCTGCAACCGCAAGATGGGCCCAGGATTCAGTATCACTCACGTGCCGAACATCCAGCTGCTGATACTCAGCTGAATCCGCCTTGATCAGCATCAAGTCCCCACGTTCATCCAGCACAAGCATCCGGTCGCCATTCACAACCATGCTCCAGTACTTTCCAAATGGTTTTGTCGTCCATACAGATTCGCCAGTCGCCGGGTTGATACACACAAATCGCTGATTTCGCAGATGGACGTAAATCATGTCATTGATCACCACCGGAGATGACATGTAGGCCTCTGTCTTCGTATTCCAGACCTTCTTCACTTCATATCCGTCTCCAGATCGAACAATCTCATACAGAAACGAGCCTCCCCCGTAACTGCTGGTAAAAACCCTGTCTCCCAAGACAGTGGGTGTCAAAATGTTCATACCTCGAAACGAGGGAATGTCCACGCCCCACAACTCTGCGCCCGTCTCAAGGTCCACGCCGGCAAGACGCGCTCGAGTCTGCACAAGCATCTGCCGAACTCCGGCGACCTCTGCAATGATCGGTGACGAAAACGCACCGCCCATCATACCGCCCTCTTCTTTTAGGCTCCGCCACACAATCTTTCCCGTCGCACTTTCCAGCTTCACCAGTCCACCAGCCGTCTGCACATAAACATGGCCCCCGTCGACCAAAGGAGAACAGACAAACCCGAAGGTCTCCGGCCCGGTGCCAAACTCCTGTGCAAAATCAACCTTCCATGCTTCACGGCCCGTCGCACCGTCCAATGCCACAAGGACATCCAACATGCCGGCAACATAAAGTCGCTCCCCGTCCCAGGCAGGTGTCGATCGAATCCAACTCCCATTCGATGCCGCAAAGAACGGCACGGTCATCGCTCCCGGCCATTCCACATTCCACAGCTCTTTCCCCGTCGCACGATCCAGTGCCCGGACAACTTCCATTTCCTTGTTCACGGTCTCCGTGACAAAGACTTTGTCCTCAGTGACAATCGGTCCCGAATAACTCGGCTGCAGCTCCACCTGATACTGCTGCACCAATGCTCCTTCATTTAATGTCTCCGGCCATTCCACTGGCTCCGATAGCCGACACATCCGGTCCGCACCACGCCACTGAGTCCATTCGCCCTTCGCCGTCTCCGCAGTCGGCTCATTCGCCGCCAATGCAACGGAAATGCAAACCATCAACCCTGCGAACGATACGGCTCGCATGAAAATCACTCGTCGATTTGCCATTCTGAACGCTCTCCCAGCCAGTCAATTGCACCAGTCGATTTGCTCAACCAGTTCGCTTGCCTCACAATCCTCACTGACGCCTCGTGGTTCTAGACAAAATCGTTCATCTGGCAACCAAAAACGTTCACACGTGAAAAAGTGGATACATCGACCCGACACAGTGGCCTTGCATCGGTCTAAGCAATGGACTTAACATCCTCGCGGAATCTCTATGGTCGAGTAAACACTACCCACACATATGCCTCAGTACACGCCTGACTTTCGAAGGGAACATCGCTATGGAAGCACTTGCCGGAATCCTGATGATGATCGGAGGAATCGCGATGCTGGTTGGAGGCATCTGGATGATCGTACTCGCTTTTCAGGAGAGCGTTCTCTGGGGTCTCGGCTGTCTTTTCGTTCCTTTTGTCTCCCTGATCTTTCTCGTGATGCACTGGCAGGAAGCTCGTAAGCCCTTTTTCATTCAACTCGCAGGGCTCGTTCCATATATCATCGGAATGGTCCTGATTGGTGGCGGTGAATAGGTCTCGCTTCAACTTACTATCTCCGCTGAATCGGATGCATCCGTCCAGTCTTCCTGATGTGCCGACACCAAAACCACTCAATGGCAAAGAAACACACAAGTGTCACCATCAGGCCGCCAATCAATGCATCCAGACCATACCAATGGTGAATGAACGGAAGTAAGACCACAATCACCAACGCGAAGCAAATGGTCAGGATTAACGCCTTCACAAGCCCAGGCGCCCGGATCGCACTCCGCTCACCGCATCGCAGGCAACGAAAACGAAACGGGGTCCCCTGACAGAGCATCGCAACAAACGTAATTGCGACGCCACAATGAGGACATCGATCAGCGGCACAAGACTTGTCGTCGATGACCGTTTCACCCGCCCCTTGCTCCCCCTCCGCTGGCGGCAAGTATGGATTCTCCAACTGCATACCTGATCACCCCCTCTTCAAGCCATCCGCCCAAGGCCAATCTGGCCCCCACATGTAAAACCAGCGCCACTCGTCGTTCCGGCGTCGTGATCGGCCTGACATTCATCATTTCAGCGGATTTCCACGACAGCCACCAACAGCCGCTTTCACCAACCCTCCCGGCCACCCTAAAATCACAGGATCGCGTCGAACGCTCGATGTCGTCCGCGACTTGTAACATCTGGAATCTTAACCTGACAGGATCCTCGCTATGCGGCGTGACTCGTTTCGTGCTTTGCTCCTCCTTTCCTGCGTTTCGCTGTCTCTCCCTTCCACAGCTTTCGCCGATCCTTCCACAGGATTCGCTGATGACGACAAACCGAAGAGCAATCAGGAGGACAAAAGTGATTCGGCAAAGGAATCGCTGATCGAAACATCGCATGAAGCAACAATTGACGGCAAGACGTTTTCCTACAAAGCAACGGCCGGCAAACTCGTGATGAAGTCCGACAAGCTTGAAGAACGAGCTGAGATGTTCTTCATTGCGTACAATCGGCCCGATGCCGATGTGGCCAAACGGCCGATCACATTCTGCTTCAACGGCGGCCCCGGGTCATCGTCAGTCTGGCTGCATCTCGGCATGCTGGGTCCAAAAATCATCCGATTTCCGGAAGACGGGTCCTTTCTCCGTCCACCGTATCACCTGGACTCCAATCCAGCATCACTGCTGGACATCACGGACCTGGTATTTATTGACCCGGTGAGTACTGGTTACAGCCGTCCACTGAAGGACGTCAATAAGAGCGAATTTCATGGCTATCAGGAAGATGTCCGAAGTGTTGGCCAGTTCATCCACGACTATACAACTCGTTTCCAGCGATGGCCTTCACCAAAGTTCCTGTGTGGTGAAAGCTATGGTGGCGTTCGAGCCGCAGGGCTCAGCGGCCATCTCCAGGATCGCTACAACATGGAACTCAATGGTATCGTTGTCGTTTCCGGTGCAATCAACTTTCAGACGCTAAGATTCTCCACGAGCAATGATCTCCCTTTCATTCTGTTCCTGCCAACGTACACAGCAACTGCGTGGTATCACAAAGCGCTGCCGGCCGATCTGCAACAAAAACCTCTTACGGAACTGGTGGCAGAAGCAGAAGCGTTTGCCATGACCGAATATGCGGCCGCTCTCCTGAAAGGAACATCTCTGCCTGATGAAGATTTCAATGCGGTCGCAGAACGATTCGCTCGCCTCACCGGTTTGACTGCCGAATATGTGAAGTCTGCAAAGCTTCGAGTCTCGATGGACAGATTCGGTAAACAGTTGCTGCGAGGCCGCGAGCTGACCATCGGTCGCTTCGATAGTCGCTACAGCAGCATGGATCGGGATTCCGCAGGCGAATCGCCCGAATTCGACGCCAGCGGAGCCGCCATCTTCGGACCTTTCACGGCCACCTTCAATGACTACGTCCGCCGTGATCTGAAGTTCGAAGATGAACGAGTCTATGAAATCCTGACCGGTAATGTTCAGCCATGGAGCTACAGCAGCTTCGAAAATCGCTATGTCGATGCCTCCGAAACACTTCGACAGTCCATGGCTGCCAACCCCTCACTCAAACTGTTCGTCGCCTGCGGTTATTACGATCTGGCAACTCCTCATTTTGCAATGCAATATACACTCGATCACCTTGGACTTTCCGATCAGGGTCTCGAAAATGTGACCACGCGACATTACGAAGGCGGTCACATGATGTACATTCACGAGCCTTCACTCGTGCAACTGCGCAGTGATCTCCTCGAATTCTACAAATCGGCAGTGCCTCAAAACGACTGACATCCAGCAATGAGGCACTCTCAGATCGGGAGCTGTCTCAATGCGTCTGCTCATTTCTTCGCTGTCTGCCATTCTGATTCTGTCTTCAGCCTGTGGTCAGGCTTGTTCACAAACACCTGACCCGGCTGTGGCAGAAAGTTACATCCGGCTGCACTACATCAAGTCGGAACACATGATTCCGATGCGCGACGGGGCTCGGCTGTATACCGTGGTCTTCACTCCACGTGATTCCACGAAGTCCTATCCGTTTCTTATGAAGCGAACCCCCTACTCCTGTGCACCGTATGGACCTGCAGCCTATCCGTCTGCTCTCGGTCCGTCAGATCATTTTGTCAAAGCCGGCTACATTTTTGTAAATCAGGACGTCCGAGGACGATTCCTGTCGGAAGGCACCTTTCAGCAGGTCACTCCACATATTGCACAGAAGAACGGTCCTCAGGATGTTGATGAAAGCACGGACACATACGACACTATTGAATGGTTGCTGAAGAATCATTCCGGGCACAATGGCCGAGTCGGTATGTACGGAATCTCCTACCCAGGCTTCTATTGCTCGGCCGGAATGATCGATGCTCATCCCGCTCTCACAGCCGTCTCACCTCAGGCACCCGTTGGTGACTGGTACTTCGATGACTTCCTGCACAACGGTGCTTTCTTCCTCGCACACGCCTATCGATGGCTCAATAACAATGCTCACGAACGCACCGGTCCGTCTACGGAGCGACCTGTCCCTCACAGTCTGCCTTCAATAGATGGTTATAATCTGTTTCTCGAAGCCGGCACGATCGAAGAAATCAATCGGCGTCACCTGAAGGGCAGTGTTCCGTTCTGGAACGAAATGATGGAACATCCCAATCGGGATGAATTCTGGCAGAAGCGTGAAATCCTGCCGCATCTGAAAAATGTGGCCCCCGCAGTGATGATCGTAACCGGCTGGTACGATGCAGAAGACCTCTACGGATCTTTCAAGACCTATCACGCCGTTGAAAATCAAAATCCCAACGTCAATAACGTTCTGGTTGTTGGTCCGTGGATTCACGGCGGGTGGGCGTCTCCCGATGGCGACAAGTTGGGGGCCGTTCCATTCGGATCCAAAACCAGCGCTTTCTATCGAGCCGAAATTGAGTATCCATTCTTCGAAAAATACCTCAAAGGTGCAGATCACTCTGCTCCCGCGGAAGCGACTGTCTTTGAAACAGGTTCCAACACATGGAGAACCTTCGATGACTGGCCGCCAAAGACTGCCGAAGCAAAGACGCTCTTCCTGAGCGAAAACAGCAGCATCAAATGGACGGCTCCCACCACTGGAAACGACACAGGCTTCGATGAATACATCAGCGATCCTGCCCGGCCTGTCCCATATACCGAAGTCATTACGCCGAGAATGACGGTCGAGTATATGGTTGAAGACCAGAGATTCGCTGCTCGTCGTCCGGATGTCCTTGTCTATCAGTCCGAACCACTCAAAGAAGATCTGGTCCTCGCAGGACCTCTTCAGGTCGACTTGTGGGTCTCAACAACCGGCACCGACGCCGACTTTGTCGTAAAACTCATCGATGTACAGCCCGATGGCACCGATCCGGCAATCTTACCAAACTTTCAGATGATGCTCCGCAGCGAAGTCATGCGTGGTCGGTTCAGAGAGTCCTTCGAAAAACCCAAACCCTTTGAACCCAACACACCGTCGCGAGTCAAACTAGAGCTGCTTGATGTCATGCATCGCTTCAAAAAAGGACATCGACTCATGATTCACGTTCAAAGCACATGGTTTCCGCTGGTTGACCGGAACCCCCAGAAATTCGTCCCCAACATCTACCACGCTCAGCACGACGACTTCCAAAAAGCAACTCACCGACTCTGGCGCTCAAAAGATTTCCCCTCTTCGATCTCAGCCTCGGTCCTCCCACTGAACTGAGCGATATTCTGGTGCGATGCTGCCAAAGTACTCATCACGCTCCGTCGTGATGAACGACGCGATGCTGCAATGTCTGGCGTGCTGCCCGTCACGATGGGTCGGACGCTGTGTGGCGAATCGCAGGCAGAGGCTCGACATCACGACGGAGCGTGATGAGTACTCTGGGGAGAGCTACCAACGTAAGTACATCCTCATCGCGTCTCGCGGTAGACCCTGTCGGTCATTGCCTGAGCTTCTGCGTCTCCGACAATCAACTCTGAAACGGGATCCCATTTGATGGGACGCCCAAGACGAGCAACCAGATTTCCGAGATGACATACGGTCGCCGATCGATGTCCGATTTCTACATCACAAATGGGTAATTCACGAGTTTTCACAGACTCGAGAAAGTTCTGCGTGTGATCCGTGCTGCGGACAAGTTGGATCAGTGAAGAGTCCTCCAGTGATGTCTCTGCAATCTCGCTCGGAGTTGAAGAAACTCGGCCTCGCCCCACAACCACTCGACCTTTGCTCCCGATGAACGTCACGCCCTCAGGAATATCGTCCTGCCTCTGCCCGAGCACAACTTTGACTCCATTGCCATAGGTATACGTGATCCGACAGCTCTCAGTCACTTCATGAACCTTATCAGGATGAAAACCGGCAGTCCCTTCTGCTGAAACCGGGCCGCTGTTGTCCATGCCAAGCGCCCATTGAACGATGTCCAGATGATGAGCCCCAAAGTTGGTGATCTGTCCGCCCGAGTAGTCCCACCAGAATCGGAAGTTGTAGTGCACCCGCTTGCTGTGATACGGCACAAACGGCGCTGGTCCCAGCCACATGTCATAGTTCAGTTCTGCCGGCACCTGCTCCTCCGGACCAATCGGACCTGGATGGTTCGGATCAGGAATTCCAACCAGAATCGATTGAACCTCCCCCAGCATTCCGTTTCTGACCAGCATACAGGCCTTCCAGAATTCTGCCGAAGAACGCTGCTGTGAGCCCGTCTGCACAATCCGGGAATGCTCACGAGCCGCTTTCACCATTCGCCGACCTTCGGCAATCGTTAGTGACAGCGGCTTTTCACAATAGACATCCTTGCCAGCCTGGCATGCATGGATAGTCATCAATGCATGCCAGTGATCGGGAGTTGTGATGACAACAGCGTCGAGATCCGTCCGTTCCAGTAACTTTCGGTAGTCACCATAGATCTGGCACGCAACACCGGACTTCATCACAGTCTCTGCAGCCGCACCTGCGACCTTCGAATCCACGTCGCACACTGCAACCACATCGGTCCCGGCATCAAGAAATCGCTTCAGATTTCCGCCTCCCTGATTCCGAACACCAATCGATGCCACAGCCACTCGCTCATTCGCACCAAACACTCGCGATGGAAGAATCAGCGGTGCCGCAAACAAACTTCCAGCCCCAGCAGCCGAACTCTTCAGAAACCCTCGACGATTCGAACGACCGCTCATATCAAAATCCCCATCAAAGTTTAACGGCAAGCCGCAGGCGACTGCGCAGTTTAGCGGCCAGCCGCAGGCGATAGCTCCAGAGACTGGTCGCACCCAAACCATACCGTAACACGACACCCGCACCGCAACCACCCACACGGCCCAATGCAGCGTTCACGGCCGGAACGGTGGACACTCACGCAGCACATCGATCATATCGAAACCACTCAAAAAATGGTTCGCAGATTTCTTCCACCTGAGCAATCTCGCTCGGTGTCAGAATTGTTCGATAGTTTCCAACGCGAGAATCCGAGAGCTTCTGTCCGCTGACTTCTGTCGCCCAGGGTGAATACAACGCCGACTGCTGAATCCAGTCCGTCCTCACTGCGCCTGTATCCGGAATGGCAGTTTCATCGATGGATTCAAAATCAATCCCGGTAAACCCTGAAATCTCCTTCAATGCCTGCCGCGGCTGCTGGACGAGATTTTCATACAGCACAATCGCCAGCCGATCACGAAATCCGGAATCCTCAATATTCAGGACAGGCGCGTAAAAGGAAATCATATGTTCGCAGAGTGCAGGGATATCCCGCTGAGTAAACAGGTAGCGTTGACCAGCCTGCTTTTGCTTCTCTCCGACCGCAACCATCGATGCAATCACGTCGCGAGGATCCCGGACCATCAACAGGAACACGGATTCCGGAACCAGTTCGTAGAGCTCCGGCCAGAACTGCGTCAAATGGGGTTCCTTCAGAATCAGATGATCATGCCCGCCAAGGTGCGCCTTTGAGTGTTCAAGGAATGCTCGCACAACAAGAGAACTGAAATTACGCAGGCCGGCCTCGTCACCAAAATAGCTGGACATGTTCCCGTTGAAGGAATTCCTCGCATCTCGATACACAGTCAACTGCATTCGCAGATAGCTGGCTTCGTACACATACGAATTCGCCAGCGGCGACTGACACAACAATTGCTGCATGATCGACGTTCCGCTCCGCTGACTTCCTCCAACAAAAATCCAGGCCATTTTGATCCCCTTTTGTGCCAAAAACCGGTGCATTCCCAGTCATCAATCGGCGATTCACCGCATTTCGCTGCCCAACCAAAGTCGTTTTCATTGGTCCTGCCAGTACTCGTTTGTGTCAATCGACGAGAAAGGCAGGATTCTCCTGACCGCTGAATGTTTCTCCTCGATCGAATCAACTCAGCCGACCCCCAGCTCGAGGGTCAGAGAGTTGAGTACTTTTGGGGGAATCGAAGCATTTTGAGCAGAAAGCCGGAGAGGATCTTCGGGTAGTAACACGGGGCCTGGCATCAGTTATCGATTTTTCTGCTCTGCGCAAAATTTCGGGTCCTTCCAATTGAAGCGCTTCGCCGAATCTGGAGGATGAAGCCGCTCAGAAATGTGAACGGTCCGTTTTCGGATTCTGCTCCACAGCGAAACCAAAAGACTCATGACAAGCGACCTTCGAGTTCGCCAGAAAATCGGCAAGTATCGAATAGAACGCCGGCTCGGTCAGGGTGGGTTTGCGTCGGTCTATCAGGCGATGGATACCATTCAGGGCATCCGAGTCGCCATCAAGATCCCGCATTCTCAATACACGACCGACAATGTGCTCAGCGAATTCCGTAAAGAAATTCGCACCACCCAAAACCTCGATCATGAAAACATCCTGCCAATCAAGGATGCCAGCATTATTGAAGATCGTCTGGTGATGGTCTTTCCGCTGGGGGACGAAACACTCCTGAATCGCCTCCAGCGCCGTTTGTCTGTCGACACGGCAATGGACATTACCGAGCAGATTATTCGAGCAACTGCCCATGCTCACGCTCATCGAATTATTCACTGCGATATCAAGCCGGATAACGTGATCGTATTTCCCGGCAATCGGATTCGACTCGCAGATTTCGGTATCGCGAAAGTCTCTCAGAAAACGATCCAGGGATCAGGTACCGGCACCGTCGGATACATGGCTCCGGAACAGGCAATGGGAAAACCGTCCCGACGCTCAGATGTGTTTTCAATCGGGCTGATCGTCTGGCGAATGCTGACCGGCCAGTGGCCCGAATGGCCTTTCGAATGGCCGCCTCGAGGTTACACAAAACTCAGAGGACGTATTCACCCGGAATTCATTACCTTCATGAGAAAGGCGATCGAACCTAATCCGAGAAAGCGGTTTCGTGACGCAGAACAAATGCTGTCTGTATTCCTGCGTCTGAAAGCTAGAACTCTGCGACATGCCAAAGTTCGGCGCCGTGCTTCTGCTTAATTGGAAATTCCAG
Source organism: Planctomyces sp. (assembly GCA_016795105.1). Taxonomy (GTDB): domain Bacteria; phylum Planctomycetota; class Planctomycetia; order Planctomycetales; family Planctomycetaceae; genus F1-80-MAGs062. The sequence continues at coordinate 71,842 of JAEUIH010000014.1, read as the reverse complement.
CAGGTTTCAGTATCCTGCGGCAGATGAAACAGCCTCGGTAGTGATTGCGGTATTGCCATGGCAGGCCCGGCCAACAACCTAATTCTGACTGAACAGGATCTCGCGACGCCGCAACTGATGTCGTTCGCAGGGGGGCAGGTTGCCGTCTTCAGTCGCCGGTGTCCTCATCGAAATACCGTCAACGAAGATGCCGCGGCTGTACTCGAAACCTCCGGAAAGACGGGGGCACTCGTCATTGCAGACGGTGTCGGAGGAATGCAGGCCGGCCATCACGCATCAGCACTGGCTGTCAATGCACTGTTCCAGAGGCTGACAGGCAACACTGGCCACAACTCACATCTTCGCTCCGCGATTCTCGATGGCTTCGAGGATGCAAACGATCAAATCTGCGAACTCGGCGTTCAGGCCGCAACAACTCTGGCTGTTATTGAAGTTCAGCAGGATCGAGTCCGTCCCTACCATGTCGGCGATTCTATGATCCTGCTGTGTGGGCAGCGAGGCAGACTCCATTGGCAGTCGATCTCTCACTCCCCCGTTGGATATGCGATCGAATCCGGCATGATGGACGAAATTGACGCAATGTCTCATCCTGATCGACACTACGTCTCAAATCTTGTTGGCTGCCCCGAGATGAGAATCGAAATCGGCCCGCGGATGGAAATGAGCCCTCGTGACACTCTGCTGATCTGCAGCGATGGACTCAGCGATAATCTTTCCACAGACGAAATCATCTCTGTCGTCCGCTGTGGACACCTCGGAAATGCTGTCCAGAAACTGGTCGATATCGCAACACAGCGGATGACTTCACTCGGTCAACAGCTTTCTCACCCATCCAAGCCTGATGACCTGACGATCATTGCATTCCGCCGAGTTCCTCTGTCGTCTGCCCGGAAGTCACACCGCAAACATTCACCGCGGTCAGCTCAAGGCAACGAACTCATCGCCACGCCCGAAGGGCGACAGGCAGGCTGAATTAAGTTCGCAATTTTTCCAGATCAAGCAGCTGTCGCTTCAATTCGTCGTCTGTCGGTATCATGCCCGCCGCCTGCTTCTGATGAAATTCCCGCTCGAGGTCTTCAATCAGAGGCTGCATCTCTTTCATCACTGCTGCACTCACCCGATCCGGAAACATAACGCCCTCGATGTGGTCGTATTCATGCTGAATCACGCGAGCATCAAGACCCGTCACATCCATCTCGAACTGCCGACCGCTCAAGTCAAATGCATCAACGACTACACGCGTCGCACGGGGAACCGCCCCGTAGATCCCTGGCAAACTCAGACAACCCTCTTCAGACTCTTCGCTTCCGTTCCTGCGAATAATCTCCGGATTGATGAAGACAAATTCTTCGTCTTTCATCGACGAATCACCCGATGGGTTGATCACAAACAACCGATAGGGCAACGCAACCTGATTCGCTGCAAGTCCGATTCCGCGAGACTCGTACATCAAGTCAAACATCTGAGAAATCATCGCCTTCAGCTCAGCATCAATCTGCGTGACTTCCTTCGACTTCCACCGAAGTGCAGGGTGCGGATGCGGCACAATTTTCAGCGATGACATGGATCCTCTTCCCGTGACCGGCTCGTCCAAAGAGCTTTGGCAATACATCAGAATTCAATCTTCTTCCCGTTTCAACGGGAAATGTACTTCAGGCTCTCTTGCCAGAACAACCACCGCAGCGAAATTTCCCGATTCCTGCGATGCACTGTCTGCCCCTCCCACAATTCTCAGCTCAACACTTCGCGGATGACTCGCCCGTGCACGTCCGTCAATCGAAAGTCCCGCCCTGCATACCGAAACGTCAACTTCTCGTGATCAAACCCCAATGCATGCAGGATCGTTGCATGCAGGTCGTGAACACTGACAGGATTCACTTCTGCCTTAAAGCCGATCTCGTCCGTGGCTCCATATGTCGTCCCCCCACGAATGCCGCCTCCCGCCATCCAGACGCTGAAACCATAATGGTTGTGGTCGCGGCCAAGCTGAGGCTGCCCATCCCCCGCCAGTTCTACGGTTGGCGTCCGACCAAACTCCCCACCCCACAAAATCAACGTGTCCTCAAACATTCCTCGCTGCTTGAGGTCCGTCATTAATGCCGCAATCGGCTGATCAATCTGACCAGCAAGACTTCGATGGGCCGATTCGATGTTGGAATGATTATCCCACGGCTGCCCTGCCCCATGCCACAACTGCACAAATCGAACACCGCGTTCCAGCAGTCTGCGAGCAATCAACGTCTGTCGTGCATGAACTCCCTCTCCATACATTTCCTGAATGTGCTGCGGCTCCCGACTCACATCAAATGCTTCGGATGCATCCTGCTGCATCCGAAATGCCAGTTCAAAACTCTGGATTCGAGCATCCAGTCGCGGGTCAAGCCGACGACGTCGATGCTCGGTGTTAAGTCGAGTCAACAGTTCCAGCTGCTGTCTCTGTGCAGGCGTCGCAATCTGCGGATGTTCGATGTTCTCGATCAGCCGACTTAATTCCTTGTGCTGCGAATCAACATACGTCCCCTGAAAGGCACCCGGCAAAAATCCGGCTTGCCAGTTTTCCGTATCCTTGATTGGCAACCCCCCAGGACACATGGCAACGAAACCAGGAAGGTTCTGGTTGTCCGTCCCAAGACCATACAACACCCATGCTCCCATACTCGGCCGGGGTTGCACAGAATCACCACAGTTCATCAGCATTAATGACGGTTCGTGATTCGGCACCTGAGCATACATCGATCGAATAACCGCCATGTCGTCGGCGTGCTCAGCTGTCCGGCTGAAAATCTCGCTGATTTCCAACCCCGAATCCCCATACCGACGAAACCGAAATGGTGATGGAAACGCAGATCCCGTTTTGCGTTCCGTTCTCAGATTGTCGCCCAGTGGACGCCCGGCAAACTTCGCTAAAGCCGGCTTGTAATCGAATGTGTCAACATGCGATGGACCTCCATTCAAAAAGAAATGGATGACTCGCTTCGCTTTTCCCGGAAACTGAGGTGACCGGTGCGTCAGAGCGCCTTCCGCCGGCGATGCACCAGCAACCTCGCTCGCCTGAACAAGTCGCCCGTCCGCACGCAGCACATGAGCCAGTCCAAGAGCACCGATTCCAAGTCCCGCATTTTGGAGAAAACCACGACGGTCGATCGATCCGAACATCTCGACACCTCAATCTACAAACACAAACTCATTCGAACACAACAACACCTGTGCCAGCTGCTCCCGTACCGTTAGCTGATTCACAGAATCGACCGAAAAGTCCTTTTCGGAATCCCAGTGAACTGAGCCTGATACTTCCGTTGCCCCAGCCGCGCCGCCAATATCCCGAATCTGACTGCGCCAAAGGTACTGATCACTATTCAGTTCGTCACCAATGTCAACCACAAAGTCCAGCTCTTCACCCGGTTCGACTTCGATCTCAGAAATCCCCGGCGATTCTCGCGATTTGTGAATCTTCCCGGACTTCAAAATCCCCTGTCGCGAACTCGCTATAAAGTAACGAATTCCATCTCCGGGCTCCGGTTCATGTACAAGTTCCGTCTCCACAATCAACTTCATTGCACGAGGCGCAGTCCAGCGACGAATGACTGCATGTTCACGGTCATTGCCCGGATGACCGCCTGTCGCCGATAACTGTACCCATCCCAGAGGACCATCCGGGAAGTTAGGTCCACCCTGCCAGGCTGTCCCTGTAAAATGCGGAAGCGGTGTAAATGCTGCAACCCGTCCAGCAGCTTCGTCCATCTTTCCGTATCCATAACTCCAGTCAGCAACTTCCGGCCGTACCGGATCACTGGCAGGAGATTCCCCGGGATTCAACACCGATACCGCAGCCTCAAGCTCGCCAGGCTCAACATCTCGCTGAAGCACCGCTCGATACAACTCACGAACAAACGCAACATCGTCTCCTCCGGCTGTCTCTGAGACTCTTTGAGACAATTTGCGAGCTCGTTCGAGCGAGGCCGGGTGGTTCATCAGAAACAGCGCCTGCTGAGGAACTGTGGTTTCGCTTCGCTGAGGAATGTGCAGGTCAGGATTTGCAAAGTCGAACATTCGCAGTGTCCCGGGCAGAAATTGTCGATCGACCAAGCCATAAATCGTTCGGCGAACCGGATACGGTTTCGCAAACAGATCTGCGGGCTTCCCCCCTGAGGTTAAATCAAGATCGGCCGAAACCGCCAGCATCGAATCCCTGAGTTCTTCAAACGACAGTCGCCTCGAATTCATTCTCCATAGAAGACGATTCGCAGGATCCTGCTGCACCGCTTGCTGAAGTAATGTTTCGTCTTCCGGCCCAAATGAAGACATTCGAAACGTTGACGACAGCAGAATCATGCGGTGCAACTGCTTCAGACTCCAGCCGCCGTCCATGAATCGACGTGCCAGCCAGTCGAGTAACTCCGGATGCGTGGGTGTCTCCGATCGAATTCCAAAGTCCCCTGGAGTTGAAACAAGCCCCGCTCCGAAGTGATGCAGCCAAACTCGATTGACCATCACTCGGGCCGTGAGCGGATTCTGTTCCGAAATAATCGCCTGTGCCATTTCCAGCCGACCACTGCCCTGCTCAAACGGCCGGCGATCTTCACCGGATAACAGGCTCAGGAACTGTCGAGGAACTTCGTCACCCTTTGTTGCAGGATTGCCCCGTCGAAATATTCGTGGTGTTACCGCCTCCGCTCGGTCTTCCAGAACGACCGCAAACTTTGCAGGCACTTCAGCGTTGATTACCAGTCGCTCGACGTCACCCTGGAGCTTCCACAGATCATTGCAACTTCCGGAATCATAGTCATTTTCTGTATTGACAATCGACTCGTTCGGCACTTCACATGGAGATGTCGGTCCATAAAGAATCTGTCTCAACGCCTCCTTCTCCGGTTCGTCAAACTGAACCGGCACCGGCTGCCCTGCCTCTTTCGCAGCCTGAAGTCTTTGACGCCAGTCTTCATCTGTACGATGCAGAATCTCAGAATATCGCTGGATCACCTCATCAAAGGAACCGGGGCTCGTCGCAAACGCCTTCCGGACTTCCGGATGAATGGAACCTTCCGGTGACGCCATCAATGTTGCCGTTATGCCAGGCGATTTTGCTGAAAACTCCTCCGCTGACAATCCGTCAAACGCGTGCCACGCAACAAAAACGGAATCATTACGCCGTTTCGCCTCATGCAGCCAGTTCTGCCATCGACGAACAAACGCCGGAAGGATGTCGGTCACCGCCAGAATCTGATCAAAGCCCTCTTCAGGATACTTTCCAAGTTCCCGCTGGGCTTTTAAGTATTCGCCCACTCGCTGTCGAACCCGCTCTGCTGTGGCATGTCGTCGCTCCTGAAGAGTTTGTTCAAGCTTCTCCGCTCGTGCTGTCAGCTCTTTCTGAAATTCCGCGTCCTCGGGCAATCCTCCTGTCGGAATTAGTCGTTCACTGCAGCTGGCGAAAACTCCATACAGAGAATAGTAGTCCGCTGTCGGAATCGGGTCATACTTGTGATCGTGGCAACGAGCACACCCGACAGTCAGCGACATCGTGCCTCGCGTCACAACATCAATCCGGTCATCAATGATGTCCCGCTGAACCCCCAAAAACCTCCGCCCGATCGTCAGAAAACCCATCGCAGCAAGGTCAGACTCCCGACGGTCCGGAACCTGATCAGCAGCAATCTGTAACAGCAGAAATCGATTGTAGGGCAGGTCTTCGTTCAGCGAGTTCACAACCCAGTCACGATAATTCCATGCGTGCGGCCAGAAACGCTCTTCGCGTGCATATACATAGCCTTTTGTGTCTGAATATCGTGCAACATCCAGCCAGTGACGAGCCCAGTGTTCGCCGTATTGAGGCCGAGCCAGCAAAGAATCAATTAGACGCTCATAGGCACCCTCCGACGAATCCTGAACAAATCGCTCAACGTCCTCGACCGAAGGTGGCATACCCGTCACTGAATAAGTGGCTCGTCGAATCAATGTTCGACGGTCGGCTTCTCCTGACATCGGTAGTCCGGACGCTTCCAGCTTCTGCAGAATAAACGCATCAATCGGTGTCCGGACCCAGTCTGATTTTTGCACACTGGGAACGTCATACCTGCCAACCGGCTGGAATGCCCAGTGAGTCTTCGCAGTATCTGTTTTAGAGGACTTCACCGGTTGCGAGGTCTCGGGCCAGTTTGCTCCCAGCTCCACCCATCGTTCCAAATACGACACCTGCTGCTCTGTCAGGGTTTCCTCTGGCGGCATCTGCAGTTCTTCACTTCGACGCACCGCCTCTATCAGCCGACTGATGTTCGGCTGACCGGCTACCACAACCACACCCGAGTCGCCTCCTTTGGCAAGCCCGGCCGCTGAATCGAGCCGCAATCCTCCGGACTGCTTGTCGGCTCCGTGACATTGAACGCAATGGTCCGCCAGAAGTGGGCGAATCTGTGATTCAAAAAAATCAGATGTGGTCTGCTCGTCGCCATGACAAACCGACATCACAAACGGACTTAGAGTGCTTGCCGCACATAGCAGATACTGCAACCAACGGTTCACTGCTCAGCTCTCCGCAGAGGAAATCCAATACAATCGCACACCGTAGTGTACACGGTTCCTCTTCACGGAAATACACTCGAATCACTCCACCCGCAATTCTCCGAGACCCCGACATTTTTATTCAGTTTTCAGCGGCCGCACAGTTGCTTTCCTGTCAGGCATCAGTCCACGCTGAAGCAGGTCATTTCCGCTTAGTCTCCGAAGCAATTCACACTCCCTGGACATGATGTGGCTAGCGTGGATGGTCCGGCAAACAGTTTCCATCACTATCGTGATCATGATCGTGAACTTCAGAAACGTCCCATGATGAAAACGGGTCGCTGAATTCCAGCCACCGCTCCTCGCCAAGAGCGAATTCTGCATCTGTCAACAGACATTCATCGAGAGCTCTTTCCAGCTCCGCACGATCCAGGTCCTGTCCGATCACGACCAGCTCCTGACGCCGATCACCGGTGGCTTCGTCCCATACCGATTCAATGTCCGACATCATCTCCGGGTCATCAACAGGCCACTCTTCTCGAGGACTCTCGGCCCACCAGTATCCCCCCGGCTGTGCACTCAAAACTGAACCCGCCTGCGACCAGACTCCCGCGAACTCCGGACGCGTTGCAAGCCAGATGTAACCTTTTGATCGAAGTATTCCGCCAGTTAATTCACCCGAAACCCAGAAGTCATACAGACGCTCAGGATGAAACGGTCGACGAGCACGGTAGACAAAACTACTGATACCATACTCGTCAGCTTCTGAATGGGAGTCAGCTTCGGCACTGTCGCGAGGAACTGACATCCATGATTCAGAGGATTCCGCCCATTCCTCTTCATAGAGCCCCGTGTTCAACACGTCGCTCAGCGAAACCTTCCCAAATTCAGACTCAATCACTCTGGCAGATGGATTCATTGTCTGCAGAATCGCATGCAGAACGCCCCGCTGATCTTCAGACACCAGATCTGTTTTGTTCAGAACAATCACATTGGCAAATTCAATCTGATCAGCCAGCAACTGAGACAAATCGCGATCGTCGGTCTCATCTGCGCCAAGATCACGTTCATGCAGCTCATCCGTCGATTCATAGTCGTTCAGGAAATTGACAGCGTCAACCACGGTGACCAGGGTATCCAGCCGAGCAAATTCGCTGAGTGATCGCCCTTCCTCGTCTTCAAACGAAAATGTCTCCGCAATCGGAAGCGGCTCGGCAATCCCCGTTGACTCGATGAGCAAATAGTCAAACCGCCCCTCACGAGCAAGTTTCGTGACTTCGACGAGCAGGTCTTCCCGCAGAGTACAGCAGATACAACCATTGGTCATTTCAACGAGAGTCTCTTCTGAACGACTTAAAGCCGCATCTCCGCTTGCGATCAACTTCGCATCGATGTTCACGGAACTCATGTCGTTCACGATCACCGCAACACGGAGTCCCTCTCGATTTCGCAGAATATGGTTCAACATCGTTGTCTTGCCGGCGCCGAGAAAACCAGACAAGACAGTAACGGGCAAAGTCTTCATGAACAGTTATTACTTTCGCGTCACGTGCATTTGCCGCGCGTGAATCACCAATGTGTCCGAATCGTCAATTTCCGCAGTGCCCCGAACTACAACAAGCTGAAACTGCTTCAGATCGAACAACTCCCGCGAGTCAATCTGAATCAGCTTCCCGTCGCCGTCCTGAAAGTGCACCTGAGCAATGTTATTTTGAATGTCACGACTGCAAAATGGGCACTTATGTGGATCATGCTCCTCATCGCCGTCGTGCCCAATCGCTTCCGTCACCACGAAAGACGCGGTCCCGGTCCCCCATGGCGGCATATCTCCCGCATTGATACGCCCCTTAATCACAAACTCTGATTCAGCAGTCGCTTCTCCCGATTTCAATTGCTCCCGAACTTTGGCAATCGTCTGCTCACCTGCTGGTACTTCCACCAACAGATGAGCCGTCCGGAGAGCAAGAATCTCCGGGCTGACAGATTCTCCGCAGCCCGAGATCGCCAGGGTCAACAATCCTGTTGCCGCAAACATGCCAACAACCGTCGCTGCTCTTAATCCACCCAATCGGCTCTGCATGATCTTAACCCCGGAATTACTCACTGAATCAGTGCCCTGAATTCACTCTTTCGTCTCGCCAGCAGGTGCTGCCTCGCCAGCAGGTGCCGTTTCACCAGCAGGTGCCGCTTCACCAGCAGGTGCTGCCTCGCCAGCAGGTGCCGCTTCGCCAGTCGGTGCTGCTGCACCAGCGACGGCATCTTCAATGACCTTTAGAGCTGCATCAATCTTTGCAGATTCCTCTGCATAAGTTGACCCCTCGCCACCGTGCATCGTCTTATCAACGGCGCCAAACGCTGTCATCAGCGTTTCAGCCGCAGCCTTAACGGCGGTCCTGGACTCATCACTCAAACTGGACTTGTCTGCAAGGGCTGGCACTTCCTCCAGAACGTGGCCGACTTCGTGGAGCGGATCATGTGCCGTATCAGGATCATTCTTCGCAAACGCATCCCGAATCGTGTTGCGCATGGCTGCCAGTTGTGACGCCGCTTCAGCCAGCGTTTCCGGATGCTGCTCATCTTCGGCATGATCATGAGCATGACCTTCATGATCATCGTGATCCCCATGGCCAGCGTCATCGCCAGTCTTTGTGGTGGCACTTCCACCATCACAGCCCCAAACAACCACCAACGCTGACATGACAATCGCAAACTGCCAGAACGACTTCCGATTCATTTCACCACATCCCTTATATTTCGGTACTTTCCGAGAGAAAACAGTGCTCAACTCACCACTGAATCTTACCGTTTTTACGTCCGCGGACATCCCCCTAACCAGGACTTCCCCTCAGTTTTCTCATCAGAACCCCAAAATCCAATAAGTAGGATGGGCATTCCTGCCCGTCCACATTCACTGCACCACGGGCATTCCTGCCCGTCCACATCCACTGCACGACGCGCATTCCTGCCCGTCCACATTCCGCTCCCGTCTCCCAAACCCACAACTATCCACTCAATTCGCACCAGATCGCAGGAAACACCAGCCCCCCCTTAGTGATTTAGTGATGATGCTCAGCAGCACCAACAGCGATCAGAGCCCCCGGTGTACCTCCAGTTTCAAGCTTTCCCTTCACTTCCAAATCCGCCAGAGACAGAACCCAGATCGTACCGTCGCCTGGATTTGAGATGAACCCGAACTTGTGGTCACCATCAAAACTGATCGAATGATGGCCGTAATGCCCCTCCACGCGGCTCGCCCCAACCCCAATCGTCTTCACAACTGTGGCATCCGCAAAATTCCGATCTCCATTAGGATCCAGATCAATGACATTCAGTTCTTCCTGAACGTCACCTTCGCTTCGATCTTCAAAAACAAACGCATATCGCTTTCCACCAGCAGCAAGCACTGCCTCGGGAGTCACCAGAGACAGACCATCGCGAACATCGATGGGCACTTTCACCAATTTCGGTGCACTCGACTTTGCGTCCAAAAGACACAACGATGAAGTCTCAGCCTGACCAGTCGTAAACAATACCCAGTTGCGGTGATTAACGAACGCGCCGGTTCTCAGCGGCTCCTTGCCCTCTTCATCAGTACCCAGAGAAATATGGTTCACAACCACTTTGTCCGCCGACTTCTGCACATTCAGGTCTGCTTCAACCCAACACACTCCATCCTGAGGCGCAAAAAACACTTTGCCCGAGTTTGTTGTGGCTCCGTGAATCACACCAGTCGGCAGTGTGAGCGAATAAGCCGGCTCACTCGAAGGACTCTTCCGCAGATTCACCACATCAACCCGCCCCCTGTTCGGACCTCCTCCATCGATCCATGTTGAATAGCAAACTGCATTGCCAACCGCCGCCATCGTGATGTGGCTTCCACCACCAGAAAAAAATCGACCCGGCAATACGTTGGCCTTCGCAGGCCGCAACAAGTCTGCCGGCGATATCCATGTGAATCCATTCTTCGAATCATTCGCGATAAAGAATCCACCGTCATACAAATTAACGTGCGCCGGGTTTCCCTGCTCCGTATTCAGAACAGACTGCTTCACAACCGGATTCTGCTGGTACTTCCAATCAAAGTGATTTCCGTGAGAAACCGCGCGGACTCCTGTGTCAACTGCGATCCAGCCACTCTGAATCTTCCCTCCATCCTGGTCTCGAACCCCTACCAGCACGATCCCGTCAGAATACTCCATCTGCACAAGGTCCTGCTTCTCTGAGTCCAGCTTCGGAAAGCCACTCACGACACCAACCCCCGGCTTGAGTTTCCACGGCTCACCGGAATACACCTCCGACCACTTCAACGAGTCATCGCTGCGGTCCTGCCAGAACAGTCGAGTGATCCGCCGCGCTGGCTGTGCCGGGCGCGAAGCTTGCGCCGGGCGCGAAGCTTGCGCCGGGCGCGCTGCTTGTGCTGGGCGCGAGAACTGAACGGGGCGAGTTGACTGCTGATTCGCTGCAATGCTGCAGGCCTCATCCGCAAACAACAACACAACACACGCCACGACTACTTTCACTGCCCTCATCACACTTCCTCCTTCGTGAATGTCTCGCTCAGATCGTGGCCTCGAGTCGCAGAAAACACGAAATTGAGTGGAAAACAGGGAACAGATACCGACCATCTCCGCAACTCCTGGCCGCGATCCTTTATGCATAATATATGCAAGTAGAACCGCGACACAAGACCGGGCTCGCTCCAATTCGGGCGATCCGAGGGTTATCGGGGCCGATTGCCAGCGAATCTGTGATCGAACTGTCTACAATATTTGACCATCCATCTGACATGCAGTTCCCTCAAAGCCTGCAAAACGATTTTCTCAGGTATCACTATGAAGTCCCGATCCATCACTGTCCCCTCCCTTCGCAGATACCTCGTTCCGTTCGATCCCAAACGAGTCCCGCATTTATTCACGGATGTCCTGATCATTGGTGGAGGGATTGCAGGGATCCGGGCAGCTCTCGCAGTCGACCCTTCCCTTCGAACAGTTGTCGTGACTAAAGATTCATTCCAGCATTCCAACAGCGCCTATGCTCAGGGTGGGATTGCCGGTGTGCTTGATCCTCTTGATGATTTTGCGAATCACGTCAATGACACTCTTGCTGCCGGTAAAGGACTGTGCCACCAGGAAGTTGTGGACCTCGTCGTTAAAGAAGCGCCTGAACGAATTCGCGAACTCGTTTCGTACGGAGCTGAGTTTGACGAAGTCGATGGCCAGATTGCTCTGACTCTTGAAGGCGGACACAGCCACGCACGCGTCGCTCATGCACTCGGCGATGCGACGGGGCAGGAAGTCATGCGAGCAATGAATCGCACTGCTCACGAAGCAGAACATATCGATCTCTGGCCCCGTACCTTTACAATCGATCTGCTGACATGTGACGGTGCCTGCCGAGGAGCCCTGGTCTGGAATGCAAATCATGGCCGTACCTTTGTCTGGGCCAAGCAAACGATCCTCTGCACCGGCGGGGCCGGCGCAATCTACCGTGAAACAACAAATCCTCAGATTGCCACCGCCGATGGCCATGCCATTGCATTTCGCGCTGGCTGCGAATTGCGTGATATGGAGTTCATGCAGTTTCATCCCACCGTTCTCTACATCGCAGGCAGCTCCAGATATCTCATCAGCGAAGCCGTCCGCGGTGAAGGTGCTCATCTTGTGGACAGCAGCGGTCATCGATTTATGTTCGACTACAATGATGCCGGGGAACTTGCCCCCCGAGATGTCGTCAGTCAGGCAATCACTCGACAAATGGCCCGCACATCTCACCCCTGCGTCTATCTCGATCTGTCTCACCTGAACCCGGAACATGTAAAGAAGCGGTTTCCTCATATCCGGAAAGTCTGCTCTGACTTTGGACTCGATATGACCAGCGATCGAGTCCCGGTACGTCCGGGTGCACATTACATGATCGGTGGTGTCACGACCGACCTCTCCGGACAGACGTCACTCCCCGGTCTCTGGGCAGCCGGCGAAGTTACCTCAACCGGTCTTCATGGTGCAAATCGGCTCGCCAGCAATAGCCTGCTGGAAGGCGTCGTCTTTGGCCTTCGCTGCGGAGTGAACGCTTCCGCCGCCGCTCGCGAAATGCCAGATCAGTTTACAGCTCCCAGACTCTCAAACTCTTCTGACAGACGACCTGGCCACGATGACGAAGCTCTTGACCTCGCCGATATCCGAAATTCCCTCCGCAGTCTGATGTGGCGCAGTGTTGGCATCACCCGAAATGAAGTGGATCTCCTGGCGGCCAGGCAACAGCTGGATTTCTGGGCGAACTACGTCTGCCGCAGAGATCTGAACGAGCCCGCTGGCTGGGAACTTCAAAACATGATGCTCGTCAGCCGGATCATGACGGCCGCAGCACAGGAACGACGTGAAAGTCGAGGCGTTCACGCACGAACCGACTACCCTGAGATGCTCGAAGCACAAAGATCTCACATCACAGTTCACACGGATTCACCCTGCCCTTGACCTGAAACCCAGCATGCTCTCGAATCCCTCTGTTCCTGATTCACCAGCCCACACGTACCACTCAAACCAACAGATCCTGCAAGGCGCTTTGTTATGACGTCCGCATCCGTCAATCTGCGTTCACTCCCTGGAATTGCTCAGTTCAGCCTGAACGGCCAGGTAGCGATTGTCACAGGCGGCTCCAAGGGTCTTGGAGCCGCAATCGCTGCCGGGCTCGCTTCCGCCGGTGCATCGATCGTGATCGCCAGCCGTGATCAGTCCGAAGGGGCCGAAGTCGCTCAGGAACTCTCATCAGGTTTCAATGTACCTGCTATTGCCGTCGCTGCCAACGTAACATCACCGTCCGATGTAAAGGCACTCGTCGCCGCCACGATCGGTCGCTTCAACCGCATTGATATTCTCGTCAACAGCGCAGGAATCAATATTCGAGGAAGTATCGATTCGCTGACTTATGAACAGTTCCAGGAAGTTCAAAAGACCAACGTCGACGGCACATGGCTCTGCTGCAAGGCAGTCATCCCCCACATGAAGTCCGCCGGTTACGGCCGCATTGTGAATCTTGCCAGTACCCTCGGTGTCGTCGGACTCGCAAATCGAACTCCCTACACAGCCAGCAAAGGTGCTGTCGTACAAATGACGCGAGGTCTTGGTCTCGAACTCGCACCTTTTGGCATCACCTGCAACGCCATCTGCCCCGGTCCGTTTCTCACGCCGATGAACATCCCCATCGCTGACACAGAAGATGCAAAGAAAAACATCCTCGGCGCTGTGGCTCTCGAACGCTGGGGCGAACTCCATGAAATCCAGGGCGCCGCTATCCTCCTCGCAAGCCCCGCCAGCAGCTACATGACCGGCAGCCTGCTGACCGTCGACGGTGGCTGGACCGCCCGCTGATCTCACCGAGGTTCAGACTGACGCCGTGATTCAGCCCTCCAGCCTGATTCAAATTGACTCCGTCCGAAGTTTCTTCAAAACCAGCTCTGATCGGTCACCTCCGGCCTCAAACTCAAATCGCCGGGAACCGACACCTGTCTGAGTAATCCGAATCCGGAGTCGGTCCTCAGGCAAAATCTCCTCAACTCGATTCGCCCACTCCACCAGACACAACCACTCAGTACTGTTCAGATACTCGTCAGCTCCGATCGCAAGGAACTCATCGACATCTGCAAGTCGATATGTATCAAAATGGGCAATCGGCACTCGTCCATCTGTGTAGAACTGAAGGATTACAAACGTCGGGCTGTTGACCTGATTCGGCCCGACACCAAGACTGTCGCAAAGTGAGCGCACAAGTCGAGTTTTCCCGGAACCGAGCTCTCCATCCAGCGTTATCACAAGGCCGCCTTCGACGATGTCCGCCAGACAGCGCCCCAGACAATCCGTGGCAGCCTCATCCTCACAGTCCACAGTCCGGATATGATGTCCACCGTAACTGTCTTTCATCCCGGCTGAATCCCGTATTTCTTGCATTTGCTGTAGAACGTGCTTCGAGGAAGATTCAGTCGACGGGCCGCACTCGCCTTATTGCCCCCGCATGACCTCAGGACTTCCCGCAGCAAACGCTCCTCCTCTTCAGCACCCAGTCCGTCAATGCCTCCGCTGAGCAATTCTGTTGACTCACTCGCAGACACAGCTTCGGAGAAACCTCTACGGGATTCCGATGCATTGACGGGTCTCGAAACCGCCTGAATCACAATTGGCCGTTGTGCCTGAGTATTCTGTCGCAGCGTCTGCGGCAGGTCCTGCACCCGGATAACATCAGTATCTGCCAACACCACCGCTCGCTCCATCACATTCTCCAACTCGCGAATGTTCCCGGGCCAGTCGTGCTGTTCCAGAGCGGCAATCGCTTCCGGGTCGATTTGACGAATCTGCTTCCGAGCCTTCTGCGATGATCGGCTCAGGAAGAAAAAGATCAACTCAATCAAGTCCTCTTTTCTCTGTCGCAGCGGAGGCAAAGTAACACTGACCACATTCAGTCGATAGTACAGGTCTTCACGAAATTCGCCGGCCGCAATCATCGACTCCAGATCCCGATTCGTAGCGGCGATCAGACGCACATCCACCTGAACCGTTCGATCACTGCCAACCGGTTCAAAACACCGCTCCTGCAGGACTCGAAGAAGTTTGACCTGCGTCTCCGCAGAAATGTCTCCGATCTCGTCCAGAAACAATGTTCCGCCATGGGCAGCCTGAAATCGCCCGACCTTGTCCGCATGAGCGCCCGTAAACGCGCCTTTCACATGCCCGAACAGTTCACTTTCCAGCAACGATGACGACAGCGCAGCACAGTTGACCGAAACCAGCGGGGCTGCTGATCGCTCACTGTTACGATGAATCACCCGGGCCAGTAATTCCTTGCCTGTTCCGCTCTCCCCTCGCACCAGTACTGTTGAAGAACTTCGAGCAACTTTGCGAATCTGATCAAGGACATCCAGAAGTGCCGGACTGTTGCCTCGAACACCGTCTCGCATAAACGTCTCATCGCCGGCCAATGCCGGTACCTGCCCTGCATCCCGCTGCAGATTGGTTAGTTCCGCTCGGAGCATTGCCAACTGTCGCTGCTGTTCGGAAATGCGGTCCACTTTGACTTTTAACTCGGCGTCCAGTTTTGCCAGCGTCTGATTGGCACGAGAACTCTGCAGAGCCAGCATACTCATCTGCCCGATCGCCTGCAGAAATGCAATATCTTCCGCCGAATACGACGTCCCGCCTCGCCGGCGACCAACAACTATGATTCCACCAGGTCCGTTGTCGTCCTGCAGGAACAGCAGTAACTCCGCTTTCAGTTCAAACATCAATTTCTGAATTACGGTCATCGACTCGCGATTCGATGTGGGAACTCTCTGAACCACAGGCCCATCATCCCCCGGAACCTGGTCCGCTTTCAGAACGGTCGGCAACGATGCTGCTGAGCGTGATCCCATCAGTCGAAACACTCCATGAGTGTCTCGCGCATACATCGCGGAAAACGATGCGTCGATCACATCCTGACACGTCTTCAATGTAATGTCGGCCAGTCCTGAGGGGTCAGCCAGAATCCCGGCCGCTCTGTTCAGCTGAGTTAACGTTCGATCCAGTTGATACTTCTCACTGAAGAACTGTCGATCGACCACCGACTGCAGCCGGTCCCTCACCCACAGACTCAGAGACGCTGCCAGAAGCAAAATCAGGAAAAGAGAGATTTCCTGCGCTGTCGAAGAATTCAGGGGCAACTGATACGCATGTGCCGCCACACCACCGATCGCCAGAAACGTCGCAAAGCTCCCCGATACTCCAAGCGACATCAATGTATAACGGCCGCTCCGCGAAACATCGTCCGCAAGCATCAGCCGATGCCGAAACATTCCATGCGCATATGCAGCCATGAACAACATGCTCGCCATAAACATCGGGGCCTGAGCATGACCGAGTGCAAAGTCGATCTTTCGAAAGTAGGCCAGATACAGCGTGTAGCCGATGGGCAGTGTGGAAACGAGTGCCGCCACGAGGATCGTCATCGCCTGATAACGCTCCCGTGGATTCTGGATTCGCCGAAAACTCGTCCCCAGCTGAACGACAGTGGCCCCAAAGTACACTGAAGCAACCCCGATCGATGCATGCACCAGCGTTCGCAGCAGCGACAACAGACTGGTCGAGAGTCCCACAAAGTCGACCTCTCCCGACCCGTCCAGCAGCACCATTCGCACGATCACAGCCATCCGCTGATAAACATTCAAAGCACCTGTCGAATCCGGCCGGCCGTTCAAACACCACGCAGACCAATACACAATCACAAGCAACATCGCGCAAATCGACGCCGGCCCAAACAACAGGAACTGCATCCAGGGACGATGTCGACGCACAAACTCCGGCTCAGCCGGAAACACGAGAAAGAAGTTCAACACCATCGCCGGCAACATCGCAGCACAAATAATGAACGGTATGTTCAGCAAAGGACTACTTGCCAGAATCCACCAATGAAACCCCGCGACAAACGCGCCCATCGATGCACAACACATCAGACAGAAGTTCTGAGAAACCCGGTCAAACGGCCTGTGCCAGTAACCCGCCAAAGCTACGCCCAGAATCAACAACTGGCAAACAAACCAAACCATCGTCATAGAAATATCGAATATGTGGATCGGACGAATCGGTATGTAGACTCGGTTCTCCAACTCTGGCTTCGCCGAAGAAAGCACCCGGAACTTCACCTCCACCAGCCGCTCCGGCGCCGACTTGCCGTCTCGCCCAAAGATCTCCACCAGTCCAGGTACTGGCTCCTCACTCGGGTCCGACCCCGGAGCTAACTGCCCCCCAGGCTCAATCTTCGCAGAACGAAGCGATGACAATTGTTCCACGACATCGAGAAACGTGGTCACTGGCCGAGAATTAATGCTGATCAGCCGGTCGCCTTTGCCTGGAGATGGCACAACTGTCTCATCCACAAACTGAGCAACCTCGACGCCGCCACCCGTGTGAGCCATCGAGCTTTCAGGCAACAAACAACGAACGCCGGCGTCTGGAAATGTGGCCACATACCACATCACCGCAACCGAATATGTCACCACAAGTCCAACACAAGCACCGACCAAAACCCTCAAGTCGCGGTGCGTTGTTCCAGCGTTTGTTCCAAACCAAAGCACCTGCAAATCCCCCAAATTCACCCGAAATCACTAGCGCCGAAGTTCGGCGCCGAAGCGTTTCGACACCCACATTACGCCTTCGGCGCCGATAATTCAAGATTTGAGACCATCGGCGCTCAGCGAATTTGTGTAGTCTTTTGCCTATTCACTCTGCCAGCGCCCAACGATTTTTGGCTTCTTTCAGCATGAACGCTTCGTTTCTCAGAATTTTTCCTGTCAATGGCACAGTTCGTGCTACCTCTAAAGAGCATCCCAGCGAGCCCTTCGAGCTTACTGAGCTTGTGTTGAACGAAGAATACACTTGTTGACCGTGGCTGACCCATCCAATGTCAACATCCCCAGTTCCCTTCGTCGTTCAGTCCCCGCACAAAGCTTAGCCCCGAAGGGCTTTTTTTATGCGCTGATTTTCGTTGACGAATCAACGAATTTCTCCCACCATATGTCGCTCCCTCCCTTACTCCTTCCGGTCCCCGGAATCTTCTGCATCCGCCAGAACCTCTGTATCTGATTGAATGAACTGGATTCTCTGGATCAGCATCGCCCTATCGGTGCTTATTGCGACTGGAATCTTTCGAGCATTGAAATGCGCCGAGGGATGGGAGGCCTGGGTTTGCTATCAGATTGCCAGACTTCAGTCACTCTTGTTCTTCCACTGGAAGGCCACCAACACGTGCACGATCCCAGAGCATGGGCCGGCAATTATTGTTGCCAATCACACCAGCCCCGTTGACCCCGCAATTCTCTGGATTCGGCACTTCGATCAGTTCAAGGTGCGCCGCCTCCGAGTCATCGGATTCATGATGGCCCGCGAATATTACGTTCGGGGCGGTGTGGTGAGTTGGGTCTGCCGAGCAATGCAGTCGATCCCTGTAGATCGCGATGGCAAGGATATGGCTCCGGCGAAGGACGCCCTTCAACGCCTGAAAGAAGGTCGCCTGCTGGGCCTCTTCCCTGAAGGAAGACTCAACACCTCCGCCCCAAACGAACGGTTGCTGCCCGGCGGTACAGGCGTCGCATGGCTTGCTCTAAAGGCAAACGTGCCGGTCATACCGGTCTTCATCCACGACGCTCCCAGAAGCAGCTCCATGGTCAGAGCTTTCTTCACGTGGACTCATACTCGAGTCACCTACGGACAACCGCTCGACCTTTCGAAATGGCAGGGCCGAAAGCCCACTCACCAGATTCTCTCTGAGATGACCGATTTCATCATGGAATCACTTGCTGGTATCGGCGGCGTGGAGTTCACACCCGTTGCGGGTGAGACTTCACCAGCATAATGGGTGAATCGCAGAGCACTGAAACCTGATAACTTACAGTGGCCAGACTTGTGGCTGGGTGTGCTCGATCAACGGCATGGGAACTCATGATGATCAAATCGACGGCGTGCTCAGACGCATATCGCACAATTTCCGTCGGCCTCGCCCCAAATCTCACTCGCTGATTCACTCGCACTCCCGCAGCCATGAACCGCTGAGCCTTCGAGTCCAGTTCGGACTCAGCATTGTGGTTCAGTCGACCATAGAAGTCTCTTAACTCAGGGTCCTCCGGATCCTGAGGTCCGTGAATCGTCTCAATGACATGCAGCAACGAAACCACGGCCTGCTCTCGAACAGCAAAGTCAAACGCGATATCCAGCGCCGCCTGATTCTTGGCTGTGAAATCAAGCGGCACGAGTATATGTCGAAACCGTGGTAACATGGCTGCCTCCCGACAACTACGTCAGTATGGTTTTACTCTAGTATTGCTCTACCAAATACCGAATCAGATCCG
Organism: Planctomyces sp.; assembly: GCA_016795105.1. Lineage (GTDB taxonomy): Bacteria > Planctomycetota > Planctomycetia > Planctomycetales > Planctomycetaceae > F1-80-MAGs062. The sequence continues at coordinate 52,479 of JAEUIH010000014.1, read as the reverse complement.
TTGACGTAATCAGACCAACCAGCTTCTTGCCATCAACGACCGGTAGTGAATGGAACCCACCATTCGCCAAAACATGGGCCGCGTCTCGGACCATTCCTGACACCGGAATCGTCGTCGGATTCTTCTGCATCACGTCTGCAAGCTTATAGGTATGATCCAGTACCGCATCCAGACTGCGAACATCCTGATTTCCGAACTCACCAAAGCTGATCCTCAGGAAATCCGTCCAGCTCATGATCCCGACAAGCTCATCACCACTGACGACCGGCAAATGATGAACACCGGATGTTTCAAACAACTGCCGAGCTTTCGATATGGGCTCATTGATATCCAATGTCACAAGAGTCTTGGTCATCACGTTGGAAACCGGATCGTTCTTCTTCATGGAACTGTACTTTCACTCAACAACCACAAATGTCACGCCTTTGGCACACTGAACATTTCATCTGCACACACTGTGCCGAACCGCCTGTTCATCATTCGATCAGCGTTTTCCTCCATCTTCTTCTCACCAATCTTCCCAAACGGTGTGCGGAACCGCTCAACTTGTGACGCTGCAGCACGCTTTGCCTCCCAGTGAATTCCCCCTCAGGACCGCACACAACTGAGCGAATTCAGACAGTGAGATTTCTGCGAATTCGATTTCGCATTCAGAATAAACACCAATTCTGCCGACCAGATTTGATTGGAGCAGCCCAATTTCGCTGATACAGTGTCACCAGTGAATCCGGGTTTTGCGATCCGCTGGCTCAATGTCGCATAACTCAGTTCATCCTGCCTCAAACCATCCATCTGGAAATGATACTACTCATCCCGGATGGCCTTCCTGAATTCTGCAAACCGACTGGAGTGATCGCCCATGAACACTCTTCGATACTTGTCAGCATTTGCTGTCACTGTTGTGATCACTTCGACACCGGAACTCAGCTTTGCCGATGAATTCGAGTTCTTCGAATCGAAAATTCGCCCGCTGCTGATTTCAAACTGCCTCGAGTGCCACGCCGGTCAGACACCTGAGGGCAGCCTGAATCTTGATACCCGGGAGGGTTTCGAAAAAGGCGGTATGCTGGGCGCCGTCATCAATCGAGATCATCCCGCTGCAAGTGCAATTCTCGAACGTGTGCTCACTTCAGATCAAGAACTGCAGATGCCTCCTGAGAAGAAACTCTCAGACTCGGAAATCGCAGACCTGAGACATTGGCTTGAGACGGGTGCTCATTGGCCGGAGTCCTCGCTACCCATGCAGTCAGAATCATCCGGCGAGTCTCACTGGGCTTTTCAGCCAGTCCAGGATGTTTCTCCTCCGGTAGTCAATCAGCAGGACCTCTGTCGTACACCGATCGACAACTTCATTCTCGCCGGCTACTCGGCTCGAGGTCTTCAGCCAGTCGCTGCTGCCGATAAACGGACACTGCTTCGGCGAGCATCTCTTGACCTGACTGGACTTCTTCCAACCCCGGAAGATGTGATCGCCTTCGAATCAGACTCCGCGCCGGATGCATTCTCGCAAGTCGTCGATAGGTTGCTCAGCAGTCCAGCTTACGGTGAACGATGGGGACGACACTGGCTTGACCTCGCACGCTATGCAGACACCAGCGGAGACGGCACCGACACTCCCATTCCCGAAGCTCGCTACTACCGCAACTATGTGATTAACTCCATGAACAGCGACCTGCCATGGAACGAATTCCTGAAAGAACAGATTGCAGGCGACCTGATGGCAAAGCAGGATCCCTCACATCCTCGAAGCAATGACCGCATCATCGCGACCGGATTCATCGCTCTCAGTCGACGCTTCGGTAACTCTGCATTCGCAGAAATGAATCTGATTATTGATGACACTATCGACACGATTGGCAAGTCGACACTCGGTCTGACTCTCGGCTGCTCACGCTGCCATCACCATAAATTTGATCCCATTACACTGAACGACTACTACGGCATCTACGGATACTTCGAAAACACTCAATATCCACATGCCGGCACGGAGCACCAAAAGGATCGCAGTCATTTTGCGACTCTCACCAAAAACGATGCTCTGCCCGCTGACTATGAGTCACTCGAAGCCTGGGCTGTGAGTGATAAAATCGCACTGACGGGCAACGCCGCAATTCGTATTGGCGGCGACCTGCACAGGAAGGGTGACACAGTCCCTCGCAGCTATCTGAGCATCATTACGAAGGACCTTCCGCAGATTCCGGAGAACGAGAGCGGTCGACTTCAGTTCGCAAACTGGCTCGCCAGCGACTCGAACCCACTCTCTACCCGAGTCATCGTCAATCGCGTCTGGCAATACCACTTCGGTCAGGGCATTGTCGCCTCCAGCAGTAACTTTGGTCTTCAGGGCTCCAAACCCTCACACCCTGAACTTCTTGACTGGCTCACCACAGACTTTGTTCGCAATGGCTGGTCCGTCAAACATCTGCATCGTCAGATTATGCTGTCATCGGTATATCAGCTGTCCAGCGCAGAACATGCGGAAAATGAATCAAACGATCAGGCCAACACCGGCCTCTGGCGGTTTACTCGACGACGGATGGATGCAGAAACACTCCGCGATAATCTTCTGAATGTCAGCATGCTGCTTGAACCTGGTGGCCATGGTCGCCATCCATTCAAGCCGACCGATAAGCTCAAATACTCCCAGGGGAATCCTTTTAACGAAACGATTGACCATCGCCATCGTTCTGTTTACCTCATGACAGCTCGCCTGAATAAGCACCCTTTTCTGGCACTCTTCGATGGCCCGGACTCAAACAAGACCACCGAAAATCGCCGTGAAAGCACAGTCTCGCTGCAGGCGCTTTATATGATGAACAGCCCGTTCGTTCGAGACGTTTCAACGGGATTTGCCAACCGTCTGATCAGTTACTCGAGTGATCCTGAACTGCGAATTCAACATGCATGGCAACTTGCATTTTCCAGACCAGCCACCGCTGAAGATGTCGCAGACTGTCTGCTGTATCTTCAGGAATACAGCCAGCACCTGATCTCTTCAGGTACACCTGATGCGGATGCTCATCAATTGGCCTGGGTAAGCCTCGCCAGAACGTTGCTGAGCAGTAATGAATTTGTTTATGTTGATTAGCCAGCGAGGTCCTGACATGAATCTGTTCTCCAAGTCTTCAATTACTCGTCGCAGCCTGCTCGCTCAATCCGGCCAGGCTGCTTCCGGACTCTCCCTGCTCGGGCTGCTCCCTCGACTGTCGGCAGCGGAATCAACAAATCCTCTTGCACCCGATCAACCACACTTCGCACCAAAGGCGTCGCGAGTCATCTTTCTGTTCATGCCGGGTGGCGCGTCGCATGTTGACGGATTCGACCCAAAACCGGAACTTCAGAAATTCCATGGTCGAGACGCGTCCAAAGATCGAATCTTCGCCGGGAGTCTCTGGGGAAATCATCGTTGCGGCATGAACGGCACTCTCATCAGCAACCTCTATCCACACCTCGGATCATGCATCGATGATCTCTGCCTGATTCGATCAATGCATGGAGACAAAGGCGATCACTTCGAAGCAACGCTGAGTATGCACTCCGGCACTCGCGCCGAAACCCTGCCGGGAATCGGTGCATGGGTCAGTTACGGACTGGGCACCACCAATCCAAACCTCCCTTCACACGTGGTCTTTGCTGAGACTCTTCCATATGCCGGAGCTCAGTCATGGGACAGCAATTTCCTGCCGGCCTGCCATCAAGGCACCAGAATCACTCCGGGTGCCGACCCAATCCCCAATCTGACACCCGACTCTGCCACGGCCGCTCTGCAACAGAAGGAACTCGATCTTCTCCGCCGACTCAATCAGCGCCACATGCAGTCCCACCAGCATGACTCCACACTCGCTGCAAGAATCTACTCCTTCGACGCTGCAACCGGTCTCCAGAAGAAGGCACCCGAAGTCCTCGATTTCTCAGACGAATCCGACGAAACTCTCGCTCTCTACGGAATCGGGCGAAACGATCGAAAGAGCTTCGGCTGGCAGTGCCTTGCCGCTCGCCGCATGAGCGAACGCGGAGTACGGTTCATCGAAATTGTCGACCGAGGAAACTGGGATGCTCATTCGAACATGAAGAGCTACGAAAAACTGTGCGGCAACACGGATCAGGCAATCGCAGGTCTCCTGACAGACCTCAAACAAAGAGGACTGCTTGACGAAACACTCGTCGTCTGGTGTACCGAATTTGGCCGTACACCCTCTGCTCCCAAAACACAGGTCGATGGCCGCGATCACTACAAAGATGCGTTTACCTGCTGGTTGGCGGGTGGTGGTGTCAAAGGCGGTTACGTCCACGGCGCAACGGATGACATGGGCGAAAAGATCACCGAAGACCCCGTCCACATCCACGATTTTCACGCCACTATCATGCACCTGCTGGGCTTCGATCACACCAAACTCACTTACCACTACAGCGGTCGAGACTTCCGACTCACCGGCCTCGCCGGAAATGTCATTCATGACATCATTTCATAAGGTCATTTCACAAGGCCATTCCATGGGACAAACCTTGAACTTAAGCCGCTAATGATAGTCGAAAAACGAAAAACCCAGCTCTCGAAGCATTCGCTGACTTATCACTTCCTGAACCGGCTGTTGCCGAATTGCTGCTCCCTGTAACCCGTGTTTCTTACTCGACAGGCATCGATTGAGGAATTCCAGAGTCTCGCGATCAGATTCAGGGGAGCGAGCAACATGATCGGCATCGGGTATGACAATGAACTGAACATCCTCCTGCACAGCTCTGATGTTCGTTTCTGCACGCCGCGCCCATTCGATCGGAATCACTTCATCCAGTTCGCCATGTACAAACAGTGTCGGAGGGAATCCCGTTCGACAAACAGTCGTATCAAACATTGCCCCCCAATTCACTACAACGGCGCTCACATCACATTGATCATGTGAACATAGTTGCGATGCCGCGGCAATCGCAACGAATCCACCAAGTGAGTTCCCATTCAGCGCGATTCTGGAATCATCAATGTCACGCCTGGTCCGCACCGCAGAGACAACCGAAGTGACGGCCGACGTCCAGAGTGAAGAGTCATTCCGACAAAACGACTCGATTTGCGTCACGTCTACACTTCCGTCGCTTCGAGTCAACCACAAGTCTTCGTAGTTCGCCACATCAAAATAATGAACAAAGAACACAGCGTAACCCCGATCTGCCAATGACTGTGCTGTCTGGTAGTGATGACTCCTGCACAGACTCGCTCCTTCGATTCCATGGAGCAGCAACACAGCCGGAGACTTCTCGTCACCGACCAATTCTGTTTCCGGCAGAAACACATCCACTCGAACAGAAACTGACCCTTCCCCAATCGCGACCCGAACCTCCATCTGTTCATCCGGAATCGGTCGCAGCATTTGTCGCATCAGCAAAGGCAGCATGGCGACACCAAACATGGTTGCCATCGATCGCCTCCTTCGAGTCCTGAAAAACAAAAGAAGAGGTTTCCAGAACGAGATTTTAAACGTGTGCATCACTTCGCCTTTCTAGAATTGAACTCTGGTTGGGATCTGACTCTCGGACTTTGCGAAATCGGCACGACGCTGTTCGCAGAACACCCGAATTCCCGGACTCGGACGCAACGTGACGGATGGATATGGCACAATTGCCTGACCTTCCTGCAGCCTGAATCTGACACGGGAAGCAATCGTGGCAATCACCAGGACAGTCTCCAGAATCGCAAAGCTGTCACCGATGCATTTGCGCGGGCCAGCACCAAATGGAAACCAGCCAAACTGATTCAGATTCTGCTGGAAGTCAGCCGTCCATCGGTCCGGATCAAAGCTCAACGGACGCTCATAGAACCTCGCATCACGCTGCATCAACCACTGACTCATCAGGATGGTTGTGCCCCGACGGATATTGAAACCGCCTACCTGGCAATCTCGAAGCGATCGACGACTCATCATGTAAACGGACGGGTAGAGTCGCAGAGTTTCCCGAACGAATCGGGCCGTGTAATTCAGATTCGGAATATCCTGAATCTCAGGATCACGGTCTCCCAGAACTTCATCCAGTTCCGCGTAAAGTCGATTCTCCACGTCGGGATGAACAGCAAGCATGTACCATGCCCATCCCAGAACGCTGGCCGTCGTTTCGTGTCCGGCAAACAGAAACGTCAACACCTGATTTCGAATTCGCTCGTCCGAAAGTTGCCCAGGATTCTGTTCCTGAAACTGAAGCATCCGGGAAAGGACATCGCCTCCCGAAACGCGATCTCCCCTCCGCCTGGTGATGATCGCGTTTACGATGCCGTGAATCTCACGAGTCGCTTCTTTGACACGCCGATTCTGGCGAGTCGGCAGCCAGGGGAATGACGCTACTGGATGTTCGACACGAGCATCAAAACTCGAACGAATCAGATCATGCGGTTCGTGAATTGACCGCACTTCGTCCGCCAGCGTGACGCCCAAAAGGGTCTCTGCTGCAATAGACATGGTGAGTTCCTGCATGTCACGCAACACATCGCGATGTTCGCCATTGGACAGCTTGCCGGCATAACTCAGCGACTGACCCACCATCGTTGACCCAAACTTCCGGACCTGATCAGCTGAAAACGTTGGCTGCATCAGTCGCCGATCCTCGAACCACCGAACCCCTTCGCTCGTCAAAAGACTCTCACCAAAGAAGTCCTTCAGCATCAACGTGGAAGCTGATTTCCCAAAATCGCGGTGCCGAGTCACTAAAACTTCTTTCAGAACGTCCGGCTCACAACTCAGAAACACTCGATGAGTTCCAAGTCTGTACGTAACTGCAGTTCCAAATTCCCGACGGACTGACTCAAGAAACTTGAGCCGCCCCCGCTGATACTCCGGCAAACTACCCCATAGCCAATGACCTGGGACCTCGGGAGCTGTGCACAAACTCTCTGACTGCATTGGACACACTCCATACGATGAATGTTGTCTGTTGGACCCTGTCAGCCGACACGCGGCCATCATCAGGCTTTTCCAAACACGGCTCACGATTTGTCTCAAATGCAGTTGCCATGCCGAACACGGCAGTACACACGCAACTCTCTTATGAGAAACATCTTACGTCGCAAACAGAATCTCATCCCAATCAAAAGCGACCCGCAAAGCATGACATAGGATGCCATCATCAATAGCATGTGGTGACATGACCGATCAGAGTTCCAAAGCCTGTTTCTGATTTCGCGAGGAGACGAACAAATGTCCCTGTTCACTCAGCCTCAACGTGATTTCGCGGAGGCCGTGTCGGAGTTTGCATTTGCAAACCCGTTTCAGCCGGATGAAACCAGTCGTCTCCTCAGGCAGATGCTGGAGCGATCTGGTCCAATTGCGATCTCGACCAGCAATCCTGAACGGCTCATTGTGCCGGGGAACGACGAACTCGGTAAGTCGCTCAGCATCGCTGCAAATATGCTGAACAATTTGACCTCGTCGTTACGCAGTGGTTCCAAACTCAGCGACAAGGATCATTGGCTCTATCAGGATCTCATCCTGGTCGTACTCTACTACCGATTTCGCGACCGATTCCTCAACACAATTGAGCAGGCTCTGCACAGTCACGAAGTCACTCAGACCAACCGATCAAGCGTCGACTACTACCTCGACTTTGAAAAACAATGGCAGTTCTTCTGGAACGACACGGGGATTCAAAACGACGCCCATTATTCATGTCATCACACATTTGCCTGCCTCTTTCAGATCCGACGAGCACACTTCTGCATCAATCAATTCATCTGGGGAAACGCTTCTCTGATACAACAACTTCGAGCCTCAATATGGCAGTCAATCTTCACTCATGACTTCCGACGATATGGGCTCCTTCTCTACGACAGAATGGAGGAAATCACGACACTGATTTCAGGACCCTCCGGCACAGGAAAGGAGCTCGTTGCCCGCGCCATTGGCTTATCGCGGCATATTCCCTTCGACTCTCGACACAGGAGATTTCGTGAAGACTTCTCTGAGGGGTTTCATGTTTCAAACATTTCGGCGTTTGCAGAGACCCTGGTCGAGTCTGATTTATTTGGGCATGCAAAGGGCGCATTCACGGGCGCTGTCGCAGCAAGAACCGGTCTGTTTGAATCCTGCAAACCGGGACACTCCGTGTTCCTTGATGAAATCGGTGAACTCTCGGCTTCGCTTCAGGTGAAGCTTTTAAGAGTACTTCAAAATCGCGAGTTTCAGCGTCTGGGAGAAACTCAAGTGCGCCGCTTTGGCGGAAAACTGATTGTTGCCACAAATCGAGACTTTTCCAGCGAACTTGCTGCCGGCCGATTTCGGGAAGATCTTTACTATCGTCTCTGCTCAGACGTCATTACGACCCCGTCGCTCATCGAACAGATACGAGATGAACCGGCTCAACTCCTTCCGCTTGTCCGGCAAATCGCTCGTCGCCTGCTGCCCGACAGCGACGCGGCCGACGAAGTGACATCCGATACGATTCGCTGGATCACTCACCAACTCGGGCCGGACTATCAATGGCCAGGCAATTTCCGAGAACTCGAACAATGCGTCAGAAACATACTCATCAGAAAGGTCTACAGACCCTTACAGCCTGCGTCCCACTCCACAACTGACCTCGTGGACTCATTTCGAAATGGTGACGTCACCGCGGAAGAACTCGTTTCACTCTATTGCGCGTCAGTATTTGAGAAAAACAGGAGCTATGCAGCAACGGCGCGCGTCGTTGGACTTGACCAGCGGACCGTCAAGAAACACATTGAAACACTCAGGAACTCTCAATAAGCTCTTTGTGAACCTGTCGTCCAGATTGAATGTCGCCACATCCTACTGTCTGAAAGCACCAAAATGCCTGCTACCAAGAACATTCTGATCGCGATCCTGCTTGCAATCGGAACTCTTTCGGCCGTTAGAACATCCTCGGCCGATGTCAAAGATTCCTCCGATCAAGGCTTCTCCTCTGTAGTGAGTATCTCGGTCAACGGCGATCCCAGGACTGTCTTCGACACACTGATAAAACCTTCCAAATGGTGGAATCCTGCTCATTCGTGGTCGGGCGATGCTGCCAATATGTCCATTGACCCGGTACCTGGAGGCGCGTTTCTTGAAAAACTGCCCGACGGCGGCTTCTGCCGCCATATGGAAGTCGTCTATGCAGAACCAGGCAAACTACTCCGCATGCACGGAGGTCTTGGACCGCTTCAGGAACAGGCGATCCACGGTTCTATGACCGTGCGACTTCGCAAAGACGGCGATCAAACTGTCGTTGACGTCACATACAACGTCACAGGCTATGTCCCAGGAGGTATCTCCAAATGGTCAGCGCCTGTCGACGGCGTTCTCTCAGAACAGTTTGATCGACTCAAGAAGAGTATGGAAGGAACTCTTGAAAAATAGGCTCCAGTCCAAAAAGATCAATAGCCCGGAGACACACTGCCTGCAGTGCCGGAAAAGGAAATCGCCGGCAGCTGCAGCCGCTTTCGACACTCATCCAGCATTCCCTGAGTAGCACTTGCCCCAACTCTGCTGACACCTATTTCACGGCACTGCAGCAGCGTATCCAAATCCCGAACTCCACCGGCAGCCTTCACCTGAACTTCGGGGGTCGAGTACTTTCGCATCAGACGCAGATCGTCCAGCGTTGCGCCGCCGGTCCCATATCCTGTCGATGTCTTGACCCAGTCTGCCTTCAACTCACTGCAGATTTCACAAAGCCGGATCTTCTGAGAATCACTCAGATAGCAGTTCTCAAAGATCACCTTCACCTTTTGGCCCGCGGCATGAGTTACATCAATCACCGCTTTGATATCTGTCCGAACAAAGTCCCAGTCTCCACTTAACACCTTGCTGATGTTCACGACCATGTCCAGCTCTTCACCGCCATCCCGAAGAGCCTGGATCGCTTCTGCCTCCTTGATCTGCGTCGTATGTCCGCCATGCGGAAAACCAATCACAGTACTGGCTCGACAGCCACTCCCGTGCAGAATTTCTGCACATCGCTTCAGATAATACGGCTGAATACACACACTGCCCGCCTGGTAAACAACCGCCAGCCGACAACCAACCTCAAAGTCATCAACCGTCATTGTGGGCTTCAGGAGCGAGTGATCAATCATCCGGGAAATGTCGGTATACTGAAAATTCATTTGCTTCCTCTTTCGCGGGACCTGACAGATCGCTGCTTCAAAAACAACTCGAGTGCTCGCCGATTGGATTCAAACGCCATGTTCTGAAGCTCACGTCGAGTTGGATGGCAAAAGTGCCACGCGTCAATCTCGCCATCAACAACGGCAATCTCGTCAAATGAACGAACAGTCATCACAAAAAACACATCCATCACCGGCAACACGGCTCCGGAGTACGCATACTGATTCGGAAACGACGCCAGGTAACGATAGTCAGTGACGGTGAGTCCAATCTCTTCCATCACTTCCCGCCGCAACGCATCCTCGACCGTCTCCCCCTGATCCACAAATCCACCAGGAAGTCCATACATCCCCTTGCCGGGGTCCTTGCCCCGGATCAGCAACAGTACTTTGCCTTCCGGGTCCGTTGTAATCGCTCCCACGGCCGCACACGGACCAAAGTAATGAGTATACTCACACTCACGGCAATGAAATGGATTCACTCCCCGCTTTGATGCCTTTGCTCCACACCGAGGGCAAAATCCCCACACCTTCTCAATTGGCCGATCCGCCGCCTTCTTTTTCATCTGTCTTCCCCTATCATCGGAGCGCGAAGCATAGCGTCATTCGCCTGCTATGGAAACGTCCCGATCTAACCAACTCAACCCCTCTCAAATGAATCCCCCTCTTCCTGTTGACGAAGTTCTCCCGGAAATCGTCGAACGACTGCAGCATCACCACTGTCTCGTTCTGCGAGCTCCCGCCGGTGCCGGAAAGACCACGCGTGTTCCACCCGCGATTCTGGATCAAGGAAACTTCTCCGGAAAAATCATGATGCTCCAGCCGCGACGTATTGCGGCCCGAGCTTCCGCCGCACGAATGGCTTTCGAACGCGGCGAACGTGTGGGTGACACCGTGGGATACCGAGTACGATTCGATGATAAGGTCGGTCGTGACACACGCATTGTTGTAATGACCGAAGGAATTCTGCTCAGACGTCTACTTGATGATCCGTTCCTTGAAGACGTTTCAGTCGTCATCTTTGACGAATTCCACGAACGACGACTTGAAAGCGATCTCGCTCTCGCGATGACTCGTCGGATTCAGCAGACCGTTCGGCCCGATCTCAAAATTGTCGTTATGTCTGCAACTTTGGCCCCGGCGCCCGTCGCCGCTTTTCTTGGGGACTGCCCCACAATTGAGTGTCAGGGACGCACGTATCCAATCCGAATTCACTACTCAAAGCCAAACGACAGACGCTCTGTCGTTGAAGCCGCTGTCCAGGGAATCGAACGTGTCCTCAACGAAATCGATGGCGATGTCCTCGTTTTCCTGCCGGGCGTGGGTGAAATCCATCGCACACAGACCGAAGTGAAAAACCTCGCAAGCCGCTTCGACCTTGCTGTCATGCCTCTCTACGGTGATCTGTCACCCGAGGATCAGGATCGAGTCCTGCGATTATGCCCCAAAAGAAAACTTATCCTCTCCACCAATGTCGCCGAAACATCCGTAACCATCGATGGTATCACCGCCGTTGTGGATACAGGTTACGCACGCCAAATGCTGTTCGACCCATCTGTGGGTCTGGATCGACTTGAATTAATCCCCATTTCAAAAGCGTCCGCAGATCAGCGAGCCGGTCGTGCCGGCAGAACGGGACCAGGCCTCTGCCTGCGATTATGGGATGAAGCCTCGCATCGACATCGACCGGATTTTGAAGTTCCGGAACTCAACCGAGTCGATCTGTCGTCCGCAGTCCTGCGACTCTATGCATGGGGCGAATCGGATGTGATGGAATTCCCGTGGTACGAGCGTCCTCCTGCTGATGCCATCCAGCACGCTTCTCGACTGCTCACCCTGCTGGGTGCCGTGAACGGAACCACAGTAACTCAGCTCGGACTCGATATCGTTCGCCTTCCGGTCTCTCCAAGACTCGCTCGATTGCTGATCGAAGGTCAACGCACAGGCATCAGCCGTCGCACCTGCCTCCTCGCCGCAATGCTGTCTGAACGTGACCCGTTTCAAAAGAACGCCGCATCCAGTCAACAATCGGGCCATCCGGGAAAATCGATCCACACAGTGTCCTCGCGACGAACCGTCTCTGATGTCCTCGACCGCGTTGCCGCCTTCGAAGCCTGGGAGCGCCGGGATCAATCTTCGAACCACGAATCAGGGTCTCACTTCGGTCCAGTACACATTGGAGCAGCAAGGACAATTCAACAGGTTGCCAGACAACTCGAACACTCACTTCCGCCAACCAACAAACATCAACCCCTGTCAGCTCAGGATTCCGACACGGCGTTCCTAAAAAGTCTTGTCGCTGCATTTCCGGATCGCGTCACTCGCCGCAGAGAACCAGGCAGTACTCGCGGCCTGATGGTCGGGGGGCGAGGTGTGCAGCTCGCGCCCAGCTCTGCTGTCGCTGAGCCACCGCTCTTCCTGTCGATCGACATCGACGACAAAGGTGCAAACGCCAACGTCAGACTCGCATCTGTTGTTGATCGAACATGGCTACCCCCCGAACTAATACGCACATCCGAAGAACTGTTCTTCCACCCCTCTCAACACCAGATCGTGGCGCGACGCTGCACATGGTTCGCCGATCTGTGCCTTGAGGAAACCCCGACTTCGATTTCGAATATAACACTCTGTTCTGAACTTCTCTATAAAGCGGCCAGAACGCAGTTCGACTCCGTGTTTCCAGCCAACAATCAGGAACTCAACAGCTTCCTGATGAGAACCCGGTGTCTCGCTGGCTGGATGCCGGAACTCGAACTGCCCCGGTTTGACCAGGAACACCTTGACCTGATCCTGAAGGAACTCTGCGAACGTCGAAGATCCTTCACAGAACTTCGCCAGGCTCCCTGGCTCGATACTCTTCAGGCGTCCTGCAGCTGGCAAACTCGACAACTCATCGATAAAGAGGCCCCTGAAAAACTCCAGGTCCCGTCAGGTAACAAAATTCGCATTACCTATGAAGCCGGTAAACCCCCTGTCCTCGCTGTCCGAATTCAGGAGGTCTTCGGCTGGAAACAAACGCCCCGAATCGCCGGCGGCAGAATCCCACTCCTGCTTCACCTGCTCGCCCCCAACATGAGACCTCAACAAATCACCGATGATCTCGCCAGCTTCTGGGCAAACACTTACGCCGAAGTCCGCAAAGATCTCCGACGAAGATACCCAAAACACAACTGGCCCGAACCCAGCGAACTTATGTGATTTTCAGAAAAGACCAACGTCTTCCATGAGTGAAATCAGGGTCGACGAATTGCAGAATGTTGCTTAGCATCCGGCAGCGATCGTCGTGCCCCACGTTCATTGTTCTCAGACTGAATCACGTTGTAGAGCTGCTGGTCCAACCATGGAGCCACGACAGCTCATTCCAGGCAAAAGGAAGCCTCGATGCCTACTATCCCCCTTTCGAAACTTGAAGAAGCATTCCAGTGGGCCTCCGCAGGGTTTGCTTCTGAAATGGAAGCGTATATCTCAAAAGAGACGGGGAAAATCTACTTTGTCTCTGACAGCGAAGATGCGGAGGAGGAGGAGATCCCTGAGGACTGCGACGATTCGGACCTGTACTGGTTTGTACCTAACAAGAATGACCTGGATCTCGGAAAAATGCTGGCCATTCGATTCGTAGAAGAATACCTGCCAGATGAACTGGATCAGGTCTCTGACATCTTTCGTCGCAAAGGCGGCTATGGCCGCTTTAAGGCACTGCTCGAAGTTCGCAACCTGATGAATTCCTGGTACAAATTCGAAAGCGAAGAAACAAAGAAAGCAATATTGGAATGGGCTGAAGAGCAGGGAATTACAGTCGAAATAGATCGTCCAAAGCCTGATGCTTCGCTGTGATCTCGGTGAAAACGCTCATCACCCCAGTGGATTCCAATCAAAGAAGAACCAGGGCCACGTTCGAGAATCCAGAACGGCCCGCTGGCTTTCGGTGAGCGACTTCAGTTCCCTCAGCTGAGGATCGAACTCAGCCTGTACGGCTCCTCGAATCTCATCCGTAAGTCGCTGCATTCGTGTCCCGATCTCCTTTGCAGAGTTCCCCGATTCACGGGCAACTCGCACCTGTTCGCTCAACTGATTCTTCTCCGCGACCAGCTTCTGCAACACCGTTTCCAGTTGCTGTGAGAAAATCGACTTACCAAACGAACGCTGCGGATTGTACATCAGGTCTCGTTGCTGCTGTTCAATCGTTGTGAGCCGAGCAACTTCGTTTCGAGGTCCTTCAAACAATCGCATTGTTGTACTCGCCACCGCAATCGGAGTTGGTTCCACACCCCACCAGTCACGGATCAGTTCATCTGTGAAACGGTCGTACTTACCCCCTCCGGTTCCATGGACAAACAGATCGGCAAACAATGTCCGCATGATTCCGGTGATCAGAGCCCCACGGGGAATCAGCTGGCTCTCATCCGGAATGTTGTTCAACAACTCATCAACATCCACCGGGCGGCGGCATTCACAGACCACCTCGCTGTCGGTCTCCAGTAAAATCTGATCCGCATGCCTCGTTGCATAAACGGGGCGTCGACTTCCTTCATTCCGCCAGTCAATCAGCCACAAGGGCAATTCAATCCGCCCCTCTCCTCCGCCGAGATTTGGAAACGGATTTGCGGCATTCCGGATCCCTTCGACAGCTCGAAACCGTTCAATCGCAGAGTTATGCACGGTCAGATATTCATCACATCGGTTCAAAACGTCCGCGATCAATACCATGACTGCCCGCTGACGGCAGAGTTCGGAGAACGGAATCTCAAACATCCGACGTCCAATTCCGGCGGCTCTGCGGACAGCAATATTCGCGCGACTCATCTGACACGGGCCTCGGTCCGCAATCCTCCGATAGTCGCCGATCACCGTTCTGAATCGCGACTCACACTCTGAAAGACCACAATCCTGAAGAGCACGACATACATTTTCCTCAACACCTGAGAGTATCGAAGCATCCGCCAGCCACTCATTCGCATACAATCCAGCACTTGAAGACGTGGATTCACGCGACAATGTTCTCGTCTGAGAAACCAAATGCGGAATTGCGTGTGCTTCAGTCACCAACCTGTCGAGTTCCGGGTAAGAGAACGCCCCTGATCGTCCCTCATCGGTGTCAATCACGACGGCAATCGCTACAGCCCCGCCTGCCATTGCCGCCTGCTCAGTCACACGGTACTTGTAAGCAAGTCCCGGATGAAAGATCACCGGCTGATGTCCGGTCATGATCACACGTTGTCGTTCCGCATCAATGTCCTGAATCTGTGATGAATCGGCCTCACGCGGATTCACCTCCAGCCCCGATGTGTCGGCCAACCCCAATGTGTACTCTCGCGCCGCATCCAGCATTGACCGCCTGGCGTCGGCGCGAAGACGTCCGGGAAGTGTATGCGTCGAACGCGTTAACGGTGTCGAGAGGATTTCAATCCACTTCGCAAAGTCGGGTATTACCGTCGACGCTGCCTGCTCTGGATTCATACGTTCAGCGTTCAAGATCGCCCCGTCACATATCTTGCAGTATCCTTCGCACCGGCATCCTCAAAGCCTTTCAGCCGCAGCCGACACGAATCACATTCTCCGCAGGATGCCCCATCAGGCGACGGGTCGTAACAACTGTGAGTCAACCCGTAGTCGACACCCAATGTCAGGCCCTTGCGAATGATATCCGCCTTCGTCATGGAAATCAGAGGTGTATGAACCTGGAACCTCTGTCCTTCAACTCCTGCCTTTGTTGCGAGATTTGCCATGTCTTCAAAAGCCCTGACAAACTCCGGACGACAATCCGGATACCCACTGTAGTCAATCGCATTCACTCCGATAAACAAATCTGCTGAACCGATCGATTCAGCATACCCCAGTCCGATCGAAAGGAAGATCGTATTTCTGGCAGGAACATAGGTGACCGGTATTCCTCCGGCAATCTCTTCGTCAGTCCGATTGTGTGGAACGGCGATGTCGCTGGTCAAAGCTGACCCGCGGAATATGCTGGTGTCGAGTCGAAAAACAACGTGCTCGAACACATGATTCGCACGACATACTGCTTCAGCAGCATCGAGCTCAAATCGATGTCGCTGACCGTAGTCAAAAGAGATTGCATGAAGTTCGTAATCCTGCTGACGTGCAATTGCCAGCACTGTCGCCGAATCCAGTCCACCACTCACCAGTACAACGGCTTTTTTCCGACCCACTATCGTATCTCTTTATTGAAAGAACCCAGTCTTGCAGTCGTCTCGCTGCTCTCCAGAAGCAATTTACCCCGGAGAGTTCCCTGATCACAGTCGCAGACCCTAATATTTCAAGGTTCAGAAACGTACACTCAAACTCGAATTGTCGTCCTTCCAATTGAGGCCAGCTCTAATGCCAGACGAATCACGACCGTCTGAAAACCCGTATCGTCCGCCACTGGTTCCCCCGGAAGATGTATCCGAACGCGAATTTGCTTCATCTCATCCCGATTCGGAGGTCATTCGACTGGCTGAATTCCGGCACTCAGTCACGGCGGAATTCGCATGGAACTTCCTGAAGCAGCATGGAGTCGATGTCCACATCGTCGGCACCGATGTTTCAACGACTCTCAACTACTATGGCACAGCCGTTCAACTCATTGAACTCTATGTTCGAAAAGCAGAACTCGAAAAAGCCACCAGACTTCTGGTTCAGTTCCAGAACGATCTTCATCGTAACAAAGCTGAGTTACGGTCTGTTGAATGGGCCTGTAATCACTGCAACGAAATCAACGCTGGCTCGTTCGAAATTTGCTGGAACTGCGGAGCAGAACGCACGCTCCTCAATCACGAAGAATTCTCAATCGTCTCGGATTCAGAGACTCAAGCCACACCACCATCTGCAGCGGTGATCGATTTCAGTGGCCGACCTCTGACTGACGATCGCGTTCGAATTCCTCTCCGCATCCGCTGGATCATTCCCATTTCAATCCTCCTGATCACCTTCCTGTTGCTTTCTCTGGTGTTGTTTTGATTGTTGACGTATTCCCACTGCATCATCGAATCACCGACTGTTGACATCCTGCATCATGTGACGTCCCCTCAAGTGGAGCGCTGTAAACAACTGCCATCAAAGCAGTTAAGTGATGATGCACCATTCCCGGCTCGTCTGTCTGTTGCCTTTGATCAACACCCATGTTTCAGGCTCTTTACAAACCGAAACCCGGGCGACAATTCTGAAACATTCCGTAAGCCCTTGCATCAAAAGCACTTAGCCACACCAACTGAAGACCGGCGCTAAGTTTTTTGAACACGCGTAGCACCATTTGGCATCGGACCTGCTTTTACTCCCATCATCAGCCAAACGTCAGAGTGACGAAGGCAAAAAGATAAAGACGAACTGGCCCCGAAACAGTCAGACTCGTCGATCAATGAAACGGGAGAAATTGAGATGAAACTGTTTACCGCACTGAAGAACGACACGAACGGCTTTGTGGTCTCTGCTGAACTGGTTCTTGTGGGAACCATCTGCGTACTCGGAATGATCGTTGGACTCACCGAGCTGAGCTTCAACGTGAATCAGGAACTTGAAGACCTCGGCTCTGCTGTCGGTGGAATCAATCAGACCTATTACTACACGCTTGCCAGCGGAAAGAAGGGTGAAGTCGTTGGCTCAACTTACCTCGACTTCCAGGATGAATGCGACAACGCCTGTGACATCAACTGCAACTCTGCTGGTCGGACTGAACAAACTGGTTACTAAACGCCTGACAATTCTAATCACCTGATATTCCTGAACTTCAACTCCTGAACACTACAAATCAAATCACTTTTGAATCCAAAGACAGAGGAAATTGAAATGAACATTCTGAATGCACTGAAGAACGACGAAAACGGCTTTGTTGTCTCCGCTGAACTGGTTCTAGTGGGAACCATCTGTGTCATCGGCATGATCGTAGGACTGACTGAATTGTCCTATGGCGTCAATGAAGAGCTTGAAGACCTCGGTTCTGCGATTGGCGGAATCAACCAGACATACTATTTCACACTCGCAAGTGGCAAGAAGGGTGAAGTTGTCGGATCGACCTTCCTCGACTTCCAGGATGAGTGCGACAACTCCTGCGACCTCACATGCAACAGCGGTGCACGTGGCGAAAAGGGATACGGCGACAACAACGGTCACTACGGAAATCGCTGATCATTGATACATCTCTACAGGGGCTCATGAACATTGTTCAGAGCCCCTTTGATGTAAATTCAACAGGCGTCCTGATGCCTGAAAAATCTCAACATTCCAGACTGCATGTTTCGAACGAACTTCCAGACGGACTCGAATCCTGACGGCCGACTTCCCAAAACGGTCATTCCGGCAATCAGGACACGTGCCCGGCTCGTATCAACAGGAACCTGACACATCTGACATCTATGCGATCTCCTGTTTCGAGGAGCACGGCTCAGCAACTTTCGGGTTGTCTGAGCCGTGTTTCTTTGTACTTCGGCAGATTTTGCACCAAAAACATCGAGAAGATGGCATCGCCTGAACGCCCTTCGTTCTCTAAAATGTGTCCGTCGGCCTCATACACAACGGACAGAGAATCATGCGAAGCGAATCTGAAGTACTGTTTGAAGACAATCCGTTTTCGATCCCGGTTGCTGACCGCGTCAAACGGCTTCCGCCCTACCTCTTCGGTACAATTAACAAGCGAAAATACCAGCTGCGAGTTGCTGGCGTTGACGTAATCGACCTTGGCATGGGAAATCCGACGGATCCACCCGATCCGTTGATCGTGCAAAAAATTGAAGAAGCGCTCGCTGATTCAAGGAACCACCGATATTCCGTTTCGAACGGTATTGGAAATCTCCGGAAAGAAGTCTCCGCCCGCTACTGGAAACGCTACGGGGTCCGCCTTGATCCGAACGATGAAGTCCTGGCCTGCCTTGGCTCGAAGGAAGGCTTCAGCCATATGTGCCTGGCATTGATGGGCCCAGGCGACACGGCCATTGTCCCGGCACCTTCGTTTCCGATCCATGTCTACGCGGTAATGCTCGCGTCCGGAAACGTCATTGCTCTGGATGTTCGCGATCCTGAAAAATACCTTCGCAATATTGCCTACACGTGCGAACACCTCGTTCCCAAGCCAAAAGTGGTCGTTGTCAACTTCCCTCACAACCCATCCTCGACAGTTATTGAAAAAGATTTCTATGTCGAGCTGGTCCGGTTGGCAAAGAAACACAACTTCCTCGTGATCAGCGACTTTGCATACGCAGACATCTGTTACGACGGCTACATGGCTCCCAGCTTCCTTTCTACTCCTGGTGCTCTCAGCGTCGGTGTAGAAATGACTTCCATGAGCAAGAGCTACAGCATGGCCGGCTGGCGAATTGGCTTCTGCTGCGGTAATTCAGAAATGGTCCGCGCCCTGGCAACAATTAAAGGCTATTACGACTATGGCATCTTTCAGCCAATTCAGATCGCAGCCATAGTTGCGATGCGGCACTGTGATGCAGCTATCGAAAGCCTCGCCGTCGAATATCAACAGCGCCGCGATGTTCTGTGCGAAGGCCTGAATCGTATTGGATGGAACGTCACCCCGCCCCGCGCTGGAATGTTCGTCTGGACTGAAATCCCGGAACCATGGAAGAAAATGGGATCCATCGATTTTGCCATGAAACTTCTGAATGAAGGCGGTGTTGCTGTCAGCCCTGGCCGGGGGTTCGGGCCTGAAGGCGAAGGCTTCCTCAGACTGGCAATCGTCGAAAACAGTCAGCGGCTTCGTCAGGCCATTCGACAGATTGACAAGTGTCTCAACACAGCCGAAGTTGCAACCAACTAGTCACCTTCACCCGCTTCAACTCAGAATCGGAGTCACGATGCTCCCATGAATATCCGTCAGGCGAAAATCTCGTCCCTGATGCCGATACGTTAATCGCGTATGATCAAGTCCCATTAGATGAAGTATCGTCGCATTCAGATCATGGATGTGCACCGGGTCACGGACGATGTTGTATGAGAAATCATCGGTCTCACCATACGTTTGTCCGGCTCGAATCCCCGCGCCGGCAAGCCAGACCGAATAACAAAGCGGATGGTGGTCCCGTCCATAGTCTGTGGCTGTCAGACTCCCCTGAGAATATACGGTCCTTCCGAATTCACCACCCCAAATAACCAGCGTGTCGTCCAGCAGTCCTCTGGATGCAAGGTCTTCCACCAACGCAGCCGACGGTTGATCTGTGTCATAACATTGACTCCTGATCCCGCTCGGCAAACTCCCATGCTGATCCCAGCCACGATGATAAAGCTGAACAAATCGAACTCCGCGTTCTATCAGACGACGGGCAAGAATACAGTTTGCAGCGAACGTCCCGGGCTTCTCGGATTCCGGCCCATAGTGTTCAAACACCGATTTCGGCTCCGTTGAAAAATCAGCAAGTTCAGGAACCGAACTCTGCATCCGAAACGCCATCTCGTACTGGTCAATCCTGGCGGCGATTTCAGGGTCTCGCACATCCTCAAAATGCAGAGTATTCAAAGCGGAAAGATCGTCCAGCATTGCCCGTCGACGAGTCTGAGTGATACCGGCTGGGTTTGAAAGGAAAAGAACCGGACTTGATCCGGGACTAAATCTCACACCCTGGTAGCGAGGTGGCAGAAAGCCTGATCCCCACATCCGCTCATGCAGAGGCTGAGCATTCGTTGGACCACTGGGCCGCGAAATCATGACAACAAACGCCGGCAGATTCGAGTTCTCTGAACCCAGCCCGTACGACAGCCACGCTCCCGCTGAAGGACGACCCGCCGTCTGATGGCCAGTCTGAAGTAAAGTCATTGCCGGGTCATGATTGATGGCCTCTGTGTGCAGACTCCGAATCACACAGATCCTGTCGGCGATTCGCCCGGTATGGGGCAAAATCTCACTCAACCATGTCCCGGATTGTCCATGCTGACGAAATCGAAATACAGATGGCGCCACAGGCAGCCTCGCCTGCCCCGATGTCATCCCCGTTAATCGTTGTCCGCCTCGAACCGATTCCGGCAAATCCCGGTCGAAATGTCGATGAAGCTCAGGCTTGTGATCAAACAGCTCCAGTTGAGACGGTGCACCAGCCTGCGTCAGCCATATGACTCTTTTTGCTCGAGGAATGAAATGAGGTAGATTGCTTCCGGCAATCATACGTCCCGCCACCTCTTCTCCTGACCTCATCCCACCCCCAACAATATCCTGATCCAACAGAGTCGCGAGCGCTGCAGACCCTGCGATCATTGATGATGAAGTCAAAAGCTGTCGACGTGATGTCTGCAAAGGCACTTGTTCTTTCCTCTCACGCAACAATACGTTCATTGTGTGTTACTCTCAGGCCCCATTCACGAATCTGAGTCATTCGCGAGTAATTGCTTCGTCGAGATTCAGAATCGTTCCCGACACCACTGCCATCGCAGCAAGCGCCACTCTGTCAGTACCTTCCGGAATTGACGACTTTCCCGCTGCCAGATATCCATCCACAGAAACCGGGTCGCCCTGAAAATCCAGCTTCGTTCGTTCATATGCCGCTACCAAAATCGCTCGTTCCGGCTCAGACGGCTCACGCGACAGTACAACTCGCATCCCGTAGTTCACCTGCGAATCGACCGTCGAACCTCCCTCTCGCAGAATCCTCATCGCCAGTACCCTCGCTGCCTCAATATAGGTTGGGTCATTCATCAGATTCAGAGCCTGCAGCGGCGTATTTGTTCGCGTTCTGCGAACTGAGCATGTCTCGCGAAACGGTGAATCAAAGATCAACATTGCCGGATTGGGAACTGAGCGTTTCCAGTACGTATACATCGACCGTCGATAAAGATCTTCTCCCTGCCCCTCGACATACACATTCGTGCCACTTCCGGCTGTCACCTGTTCATAAAACCCCGCAGGGTGATAAGGCTTAACCGACGGGCCCCCAATCTTCGCAACCAGCAAGCCGCTGGCAGACAGTGCCTGGTCTCGAATGAACTCTGACTGAAGGCGATACCGTACGCCGCGGGCTAACAGTCGATTCTCCGGATCTCGCGAAAGCAACTCCGAAGTCACTCCTGAATGCTGTCGATAAGCGGAACTGGTCATCATCAGTTTCAACATATGCTGAACATCCCAGCCACTCGAAACAAATTCCGACGCAAGCCAGTCCAGAAGTTCCGGATGAACGGGCAGCTCTCCCTGAGTACCAAAGTCCTCCGACGTCTTCACGATTCCGACTCCAAACACCGATTGCCAAAGCCGATTCATGATAACACGTGCCGTCAGCGGATTGCCGGGATCAACCAGCCATCGCGCCAGTCCAAGACGATTCTTTGGTAAAGAAGCAGGCATTCCAGGAAGTCTCTCCGGCGTTGACGCGGTGACGATGTCTCCCGGCTGCGCATAGTTCCCGCGAAGCATGATTCGAGTCTCTCGAGGTACAGATAGTTCCTCCATGACCATGGCTGTCGGAATCTGCTGCTGAAGTGCGTCGATCTGTTGCTGAATCTTTGTACGCTCGGCTCCATCAGCTGCAGCGTCTCTTGATTTCTCCAGCTCGCTCACCTGTCGCTCGATTTCCGGCGATGGAAGCCGAATCAATGGTGGAGCACTCAGGCGATAGACAGCCCCATAGTTTCCCACGCCCTGCTCAGTGATGTTATGGAAGAAAGCGTACAGCCCATAGAAATCTCGTTGAGTGATCGGGTCAAATTTGTGGTCATGGCATCGAGCACAATTCATCGTCTGTCCAAGCCAGACCGTAGCCGTTGTCTCGACTCGATCAGCACAATACTCGGCAAGAAATTCCTCCGGAATAATTCCACCCTCTTCGTTCAGCATATGATTGCGATGAAACCCGGTTGCGATCTTCTGACTCAGTGTCGCATCGGCCAGCAAATCACCCGCAAGCTGCTCCACCGTAAACTCATCAAATCGCATATTCCGATTAAATGCTTCGATCACCCAGTCTCGCCACGCGTACATATCGCGGTCTCGATCCACCTGGTAACCGTTCGTATCTGCATAACGCGCGGCATCCATCCAATCGACTGCCATACGTTCGCCATAGTGAGGCGATGCAAGGTAATGTGAAATCCATCGAGAATACACTTCATCGCGAGAAGCTCGATCGTTCGCAGTGTTCATCTCCAGAAGAAACTGGTCAAGATCATTGACGGATGGCGGTAATCCTGTCAGATCAAGTGAAAGCCGTCGCAGCAGAACTGAATCAGACGCCTCGACCGACGGATGAAGATTTTCCCGCTCAAGCCTCGAAAGCAAGAATGCATCAATCGGGTTCCGCACCCATCCGGAATCGCTGACGTCAGGGATCGGAGGACGAGAGATCGGAAGATATGCCCAGTGTGATTCATATTCGGCACCCTCGACAATCCACCGCTGAAGCAGCCCTTTCTCTTCCTCAGTCAGAAACTTGCCGCTCGCAGCCGGAGGCATTGTCAGGTCGGCGTCATTGGAGTGAATGCGAACCAACAACTGACTCTGTTCAGGCATGCCAGGTACAACCGGCCGCAAGCCGGAATCCGCCGTCCCAACAACGGATTCACGATCATCGACTCTGAATCCCCCCTTTCGACTGCCAGCATCGGGGCCATGACACTGAAGACATTTGTCAGACAGGATCGGTCGAATCTGTTTGTTGAAACGAACACGCGAACTCCCTCCGTGCTCGTCGCCTTGACAGGAACAACTGAACAACACAGTTACGTAAAGGACTGCAGACAGCCGAAAAGCAGCAGTTCTTCCAGTTGCGTCCCAGAACATGCAGATATACCCCAACACTCTCAACCGAAAGCCTATTCGACAGGAAAGGGAACTTCCGTTTCCATGCGTGCTTTAAACAGAATATAGTCAGGATGCTCCAGCAGAAAGCGATTTGGTCTCCACCCACGCTGAACGGCCGCTTTCAGGTGCTGAATCGACATGTCAGAAATTTCGCTTTTCTGTTCGTCTGAATAAGCCGTCGTTGTCCCGGCAACTGCCGCCAAAGAAGCTGCATCCAGCAAATCTGCGGTCTGCCATTTTGCATCGGACTTCAGTAGTTGACGGATTTCATCCACGGGAGGCAGGTTCTCTCCGGCCTGAATCAGTACCCGCGCCATCGCTCTCTCTCGGGCTCTTTGCAACAGCGAAAAACCTTCGTCAGATGTATGTGTCTCGCTCGGCTGCGAGTTTAAAACTTCCTCAGCCTGTTTAAGTAACTCCAGAGCACGAGCATTGTCCTTTAAGAGCCGATGGAGTTCTGCAAGATTGATGCAGGTCATACTCAGGTCCAAGGCCACCGATGGCACAGACTTATATTGACCCCATAGTTCATATCGGATCTTGTATGCTTCTTCCAGATGTACGACAGCATCTGAGAATCTGCAGGCATCACAATTTGCAGACCCCAGATTATTAAGTGACATTCCGCGATTCTGGAGATCTCCTGCTGTGCTCTCCGGACGAACACATAACTGCGTTCGAATTCTGAGTGCCTCAGTGTGATGCCGGATTGAGTCTTCAATGAGACCGAAGTCAGCAGACACCCTGGCCAGATTATTGAGACACACGGCCTCTTCACGAGCATAATCGACTACTTCAGCATACTCTGAAGAGAGCTTATGCGCAATATCTACCGACTCTTGTGCAAGGCTCAACGCTTCTTCAGGACGATTCATCGCCGAGGCATACCCTGCTGCAAGACTTGTTGCCCTTAGTAACTGCCGATTGAATGCCTGAGTCCCCGAATCAGGCACTTTCAGGCTTCTCAGAATCTCAATCGCATGCTTCGAATGAAACATGGCTTCATCTCGATTCCCGCGGAGAAAGAGCACTTCTGCTAAGCTTGCTTCTGTATCAGCATGGTACACCTTGTACTCAAAAACGCCGGGATACATGGCACTGATCAGTCCGCGAATCTCAACCGCCTTCCTGAAGTAACCAATTGATTCCTCCCAGCGACCAACTTTGCCATTCATAAATCCAAGGTTGTTATAAGTCTTCGCAAGAGATTCTCCATAGATCGATAACCCGGATGACTCTTCAGTCATAGTCTCGAGTATCTGCCGAGCCTGCATGAAGTCTTCGATGACATTGGGAATATTGACAGTCCGTTCAAGAACAATTCCCCGGTTACCAAAACACCTCGCCAACTGAACTCGAAATTCGACCGATCGCGATGACAATTCATTTGACTTGTCGCCCATCGTTCGAATTGCTTCATTGCAGTATTGCAGTGCTTCTTCGTTGTTCCCAACAGCAATCAACTCAAGCCCCAGCGAACTTTGGCAGTTCGCTTTATGCTGGAGAGCAATCTCAGAGGATGCCGCGGGGCCTTTCACGGTCTCGAAACAGGCAAGTGCTCGTTTATGAGTCTCAATTGCTCCCGTTCGATCACCAAATTGTGAACTGATGAATGCCAGACGGACCAATGCCGCAGCGGCAGCGACCTTTGATGGTTCCGACTCTGTGCTGTTGTCTGGCATAGAACTCAGAATCTCGTACGCATGTTCAAACGACGTCTTCGCATCAGAAAATCGTCCAAGACGAAACTGTATCTCACCAACTCGAAACGAAGCCGTGCCAACTCGCAGTCGCTGATCTGAGTCTGCTGAATCTTCAATTGCCAGTTCTTCATAGTATCGGACAATGTCGTTGAGCAGAGTTTCCTGCTCTTTGGTCAGGCGAAGCTGTGTAAGCAGTGCTTCACGAGTCACGGATGAAGTCATCAGGTCAAGAATGCTGCGCAACCTGTCACGCGCCGTTTCAGCGCGAGTTCGAAGCACGGACTCCGTCTCCAAATGCACCAACAGCTCGCCTTCAGCCTTCGTTGCCCGAATCGCCTGCCAGATGCTTACAACGCACGCAGTCAGCAAAAGTCCCAGCAACACCCCGGAAATCAGAATGATTTGCTTGCGGCGCTGATACAGTTTTCGAAGCCGGTAGCCGAGACGTGGCGGAGTTGCCTCAACAGTTTCGAAGGCCAGAAATCGCTGGATATCTCTGGCAAAACCATCAGCAGTCTCGTAACGCCGACCTCTCTCTTTCTCGATCGCCTTCATAACGATCCAATCCAGATCACCATGAAGTTCCCGATTGAGTGATCGAGGATCAATCCCGCGAGACGCCGCTACGTTCGGGAGATTCTCGATGCTGCTTAAGCGAGTGCTCGGACGTGGAGGTTCAACTTCCCGGATCAACCTCAACATTTCATTCAGAGCTGCATCTCGAAAAGCCTGCCGCTCGATGGGCGTCACTCCTGTCAACAACTCATAGAGTATCACTCCCAGTGAATAAATGTCCGTCCGAGTATCGATATCAAGATTGTTCTGTTCGGCCTGCTCCGGACTCATATACATAGGTGTCCCAAGCATCGTCCCCAGTGCTGTATGGAGTGTGTTTTCTGTCAGCGACTGGTTAAATGCCTTTGCCAGCCCAAAGTCAATCACCTTGGGAACTGCCTTTCCCTCATGCATACTCACCAGAATATTTGAAGGCTTGAGGTCGCGATGGATGATCCCCTTCTGATGTGCATGCTGAACCGCCTGGCAGACAGAAATCAGGAGCTGCAGTCGATCGCGAACTCGAAGCTTCTCTCGGTCACAAAAGTCCGTTAACGGGATTCCCTTGACGTATTCCATCACAAAAAACGGGCGATCGTCTTCTGTTCGCCCACCGTCGAATACCTTTGCAATATTCGGATGGTCCAGAATTGCCAGAGCCTGCCGCTCCGCTTCAAAACGGTACAGCACCTGGGCAGAGTCCATTCCGGCCTTGATGAGTTTGACTGCAACACGACGACGAACGGGTTCCTTCTGATCAGCCAGCCAAACCGTTCCCATCCCGCCTTCACCGATCTGTTCGATGAACTTATACCGACCGGCGATCAACTGACCCGCTGCGGCTGTTCGCTGAGGAACATATGTTGAATCCGAAAATCTGTCCGCCGGCGTTCGTCCCTCGTCGTTTAACATCAGGACCTCCTGACTGCTTGCACTCATGGAGACACAGAAATGTCAATTCGCGATGGTGCAGATTCAGTAGGATGCAAACATCACGATACACATGAGCCAGCTCTTCATCAATCAGATTGCAATCATTCAAGCTTCCGGACATTTGCCTCCTCAAGCTTCTGCGAAAAGAAATTCCGGACTAAAGCGTCCCACCGAGCCGCCGCCGGGGCGCGCCGGGGCCAGACCCTCAAATTCAGACTCGAGGGGATCTCGTCGGGGTCAGGCCACCCCGATTCTGATATGAGATATCACGAACGCAAATCAGGACAGGCACGTCATCAATTCTGAAATCCCGCACTCTGCCCAATTCCCATTTCAGCGGAAGACGGAATGAAGTTGAGGATTCAGAATTTTGCGCAATCGCGACGGGGTCCGACCACCGGGAGCCAGTCCATCGGGGACTGGGGATGAGACAATGGGGATTGCGGGTCGAGCTACAGCCAGATCCAGCAACAAAATCGCACTTGGCTGGACAAATTTCGAGGAGATGGCGGTCGCTGGCCCGTGAGACAATGATGTCCGCGCAGCTCTCTTTTTTGAGACTGAAACGTGAAACACAATCTGCATCGACGCATTTCTGACGATCTGTTTTTGAATGCGATTGGATGTGAAATTCCGCACGTGGCAGGGCACAGTGCTCTGCGCATAAAAAAGAGGAACTCATTGAGTTCCTTTGTGCAGCCACAACGAGTTTTTGCCGCTTAAAAGAGGCTGCCGGGGCCAGACCCTCAAATTTTCGAACTCGGCGGGTCAGGCCACCCTCACGAATCGCCCCCGAGGCGGACTTTTTGAAAAGATCCGAAACATCGGCAGCGAAAGACGAAGCCTACGGAATTTCGGCCAACCGAGAACGGCCAGATGATCGGCCTCACGGTCCAGGCTACGAAATCTCCAAAACGCAAATTCTGTTCTTGGACGCCAGCTGCAGGGTCAGACCCAAAATTCCCGGGGTCAGACCACCGGGATCCGTCCTAGCCCAGGCAATCCCTTCTTCGACACCGTAAATCTGTGGATCACATTCTTCTGCAAATTGATCCCTCCCAAGAACTCTTGCTCTATTAGAAAACTGAATTGGGAAGCTGCATGACTCCAATCACAGATCTAGAGGGACAAATTCACTTTGCTGGAGCCAGCTCCGTGTTGAACGGCTCCGTTTTGGATGACAATTTCCGACCGAATGGAAAGTCGCGTGATGAACTGAAGGAGTGATGGGCGCATAAAAAAAGGAACTCAATCGAGTTCCTGAGAGACCGCCATGATTCCGTTGAGTTCGAGGCAAGGGGATGCGCGGGCATGCCTGTTTTCAACGGGCCGACAATGAAACGTTGGCGCGTAAAAAAAGCCGGACCTAAAAGGTCCGGCTTAGTGTAAGATCCCGGCGATAGCCTACTTTCGCACTTTTGGGTACTATCATTGGTCCATCGAGCTTAACGATCGTGTTCGGAATGGGAACGTGTGTTTCCTCGAAGGTAATTCACCGGGAAAACGCAGATGCGCCAGCGGAGCCGCATTCATCTGCGAGAAAAAGTCTAAGTGTCAGCTTGATCGTAAATCAAAGTGGCCAAGCATTCCTCCGTTAGTACTGGTCAGCTCAAACGCTTGCACGCCTTACACAGCCAGCCTATCAACCTGGTAGTCTTCCAGGGGAGTTCAGATATTACTCAACGAAACCTTATCTTGGGGATGGCTTCACGCTTATATGCTTTCAGCGTTTATCACAACCGTACATAGCTACCCTGCGCTGCCACTGGCGTGGCAACAGGAACACCAGAGGTACGTCCCTCCAAATCCTCTCGTACTAAAGAGAATACCCCTCAAGTTTCGTACGCCCACAGCAGATAGGGACCAACCTGTCTCACGACGGTTTAAACCCAGCTCACGTACCACTTTAATCGGCGAACAGCCGAAC
>JAEUIH010000014.1:0-22500 GCA_016795105.1 Planctomyces sp. | reverse complement strand
GAATATTAACCTGCTTTCCATCGTCTACGCCTTTCGGCCTGGACTAAGGGACCGGCTAACCCTGGGCGGATTTACCTTCCCCAGGAAACCTTAGGTTTACGGCGAGCAGGATTCTCACCTGCTTTATCGTTACTCATTCCGGCATAATCACTCCTGATCGCTCGACACGCTCCTTACGGTACGGCTTCTACGCAATCAGGACGCTCTCCTACCGCTCTTTCGAGCCCGCTGCTTCGGCAGTTTGCTTACTCCCGTTCATTATTGGTGCCAGAATACTCGACCGGTAAGCTATTACGCACTTTTTAAATGATGGCTGCTTCTAAGCCAACATCCCGGCTGTCACAGTATTCAGACATCCTTTGTGACTGAGCAAACTTTTGGGACCTTAGCAGGCGATCTGGGTTGTTTCCCTCTTGACCCTGCAGCTTCTCCCACAGGGACTGACTCCCAAGATAGTCGTTACGGTATTCGGAGTTTGGATACGCAGGGTACCCCGGGAAGGGCCCCAAACGAGGTCAGTCGCTCTACCCCCGTAACGTAGTTCCTTGAGGCTAGCCCTAAAGCTATTTCGGAGAGAACGAGCTATCTCCTGGTTTGATTAGACTTTTACTCCTCCCCACAGGTCATCCCCTAATTTTTCAATATTAGTGGGTTCGGTCCTCCACGCAGTCTTACCCGCGCTTCAACCTGCCCATGGGTAGATCACCAGATTTCGCGTCTACCGCCGCTGACATGACGCCCTATTCAGACTTGGTTTCCCTGAGGCTTCGACCCTTAAGGTCTTAACCGGGCCATCGACGGTAACTCGCCGGATCATTATGCAAAAGGCACGCCGTCACACAATAAATGTGCTCCGACAGCTTGTAAGCGTGTGGTTTCAGGTACTTTTGACTCCCCTAACAGGGGTACTTTTCATCTTTCGCTCGCGCTACTCTTCACTATCGGTCACCAGAGAGTACTTAGCCTTAGGAGATGGGCCTCCTAGATTCAAACCGGGTTTCACGTGACCGGTCCTACTCGGGGAACCTCACGGAGTCCAATCAGCTGCCGATTACGGGACTATCACCCTCTATGGTTCCAGATTCCGCTGGATTCTTCTAGCCGTTGGATTTGTAACTCCACATGTGAGCCCCACAACCCCGCCGGACAAGCCGACGGTTTGGGCTATTTCCTTTTCGCTCGCCGCTACTGGGGAAGTCGCTTTTGCTTTCTCTTCCTGTGGGTACTGAGATGTTTCAGTTCCCCACGTTCGCCCTGCATGCCTATGAATTTAGCATGCAGTAATTCAGGGACCCTGGGATCAGTGCTCGTTTGACAGCTCCCCCAGGCTTATCGCAGCCTTCCACGCCCTTCATCGCCTTCTGGTGCCTAGACATCCCCCACACGCCCTTATGTACTTGGCCACATTGATTCACAACCACAGCTGCGAATCTGCAAGTACTTAACGATAAAGATGTGACTCTCAAGCAAATCTCGGCTTGCACCAAAATCCACCCTATGTCAACATCCGCTCGGAAAACGATTTCAGATGCCACTTAGACTTTTTCAAATTGTCAAAGATCACTTTTCGTCAGCCAGTTTCTGGCCTTCGAAGAGTTTAACATACTGTTCAGATGTTTACAAGTCTTGTCGAACTTCTTTTTGAATTTCTTCAGACTTCTGAACATCTTTTCAGATGTTTTCGCCTCATCGAGCTTGGCTCGTTTCGGCGAGCGGGGAACTGTAACAAGCTTTTAATTTCTCGTCAACAGTCCGAATCTTCTTTTTTGAAGATTCGCTTTTAGTGGAGACGATCGGGATCGAACCGACAACCTCCGCCTTGCAAGGGCGGCGCTCTCCCAGTTGAGCTACGTCCCCCAAAAATCTACCGACCTGATCTTCAGAAGTTTTTACTCCTGCCTCACAAGCCGCACTGGGCGTACGTGGACTCGAACCACGGACCTCAGCTTTATCAGAGCTGCGCTCTAACCATCTGAGCTATACGCCCGAATCGCAGATCGAATTCGGGTCGGGCATTTTGGCAACACATCACTGGATTGTCCAGTCTCAGCGTCGTGTCGTCGAAAAATTCTCATTCGCGACTCTCCGCTCTGCCCTCTCACCTCGTGTCGGACGCCCGCCGAACCGAGGCCAAAGAAGAATCGGTGAATTCACCTTCCGTCTTCAACCCTTTTCCACTTTTTTCCCTTTTCGATCGCCTTCAACACTGCAGCTTCGAAGCCTCGCACTCTCCTCAAACCGCCAGAACTACCACTCCTACGCCAGGATCTCGTCGATGATTCGTGTTGGAAGTACGCCGGTCAACCTTTGATCCAGCCCTTGGTATTTGAAACTCAACCGCTGGTGGTCATACCCCAACTGCTTCAACACCGTCGCGTGGAAGTCACGGATATGGACGGGGTCTCTCACAATATTGTAGGAAAACTCGTCCGTCTCCCCATAAATCGTGCCTCCCTTGAACCCGCCTCCTGCCATCCACATCGTAAAACAACGAGGATGATGGTCTCGACCATAATTCTCATGGGAAAGACCTCCCTGCGAATAAATGGTTCGCCCGAATTCCCCACCCCAGATCACCAGAGTACTGTCCAGCATTCCTCGCTGCTTTAAATCACTGATCAGCCCGTAAGTCGCCTGGTCCACGTCTCGACATTGGTCCGGTAAACGGCCAGCAACATTCGCATGAGTATCCCAGTTGTTATGATAGATCTGGACAAACCGCACGCCCCGCTCAACCATCCGCCTCGCCAATAACGCGGTGTTCGCAAAACTCCCCGGTTTCTTCGCCGATTCACCGTACAGCTCGTATGTCGACTGCGGCTCGGACGCGATATCCGTCAGCTCCGGTACACTCGACTGCATTCGGAAGGCAAGCTCGTATTGCTGCAGCCGAGTATGAATCTCCGGATCACCAACAAGTCGGTAGTTCATCTCGTTCAGCTGAGACAAGCCGTCCAGTGTCGTGCGACGAACCGCCGATGGCACGCCTGCTGGATTATTGATGAACAGAATTGGGTCACCAGACGTCCGAAATGCGGTTGCTGCGTGTTCCCCCGGCAGGTAACCCGATGACCACAGTCTCGCAGAAATCGCCTGCACCTGCTCTGTATTTGTAGGGCGAGCAACCATCAGAACAAACGTCGGCAGATTCTCGTTCAGTGACCCAAGGCCATACGACACCCAACTGCCCAGGCATGGTCGTCCCGTAATCTGATTGCCCGTCTGCATTAAACTGATGGCCGGTTCGTGGTTGATCGCTTCTGTATACATACTGCGTACAAACACCATCTCGTCGACGACCTTCTTCGTCCACGGGAGCAATTCACAAACCCACATTCCAGATTGACCGCATTGTTCAAAATTATATTTTGACGGCGCGATCGGAAATCGCGACTGCCCGGACGTCATCGTTGTCAGTCGCTGCCCATTGCGAATGCTCTCAGGCAGATCCTTGTCATACCAGTCATTCATCACCGGTTTATAGTCGTACAGGTCCATCTGAGGAGGCCCTCCAACCATATGCAGATAGATGACGTGCTTCACCTTCGGTGGGAAGTGTGTCGGGACTGCACCATGCCCTTCTGCGCCGACTTCACGGTCACCTTCTCTCTCAGAGATTGCCGCCCTGAGATCACCGCCAAGCAGCGTCGCAAGTGATGCTGTTCCCAGCAGGTGCGATCCCTGCGAGAACAGATATCGCCGAGTCATGTTCTGCCGAAGATCTTCAAATATGGCCATGGCCGCTCTTCTCCCGTCCACTTTATAAGGGTCTCTGCCGGGTCGGTTACTTCGTCAGAACTTCATCGAGGTTCATCAACTCATTGCACAACATCGTCCATGCGGCCAGCTCTTTGGAATCAAGGCCTGCATCCGATGGAGTCTCTCCAACTTTCAGGAGTAAGGCTGCTTCATCTTCGTGGTCTCGATACCAGGTCAACAGCTGCTCCAGCGACCCCGTCACCACTCGCTGTTCTTCAGGCCGAAACTCCCGCGACAACAGACGCCGACTCAACGCTCGCAGTCTCTCGTCTGTAGTAAGACCTCCATGCAGCAGAACTCGCTGAGCCAGATGCCGGGCCGCTTCCACAAACTGCTCATCATTCAAGGTGACCAGCGCCTGCAGCGGTGTATTCGTCCTCTCTCTTCGGACAACACACAATTCACGATTCGGAGCATTAAAGATGTCCATCGATGCGGGCGGCGCCATTCGCTTGACGAACGTGTACATACTCCTTCGGTACAGGGATTCACCCGTGTCACGACTGTAGCTTCGAGTGTTGCTCACGTTCATCGCAATCGCTTCCCAAACCCCGTCCGGCTGATAGGGCTTTACACTCGGGCCTCCAATCTTTCTGACCAGCAAACCGCTTGCCGCCAATGCGTAGTCTCGCACCATTTCTGCATCCATGCGAAATCGTGCGGCCCGGGACAAAAGCCGATTCGCGGGATCTTTCTCCAGCTTCTCCGGAGTCGTTGTAGCCGACTGCCGGTAAGCCGAACTCATCACATACATCCGTACCAGCCGCTTGATGTCCCAGCCGGTCTCCCGAAATTCGACCGCAAGCCAGTCCAGCAACTCAGGATGCGACGGAAGTTCTCCGGATACACCAAAATCACCCGTGGTTCTTACCAACCCTGAACCAAAGACTTCCTGCCAATATCTGTTCACTGTTACTCGAGCCGTCAAGGGATGCTCTGGCAACAACAACCAGTCAGCAAATCCAAGTCGATTCCTCGGAGAGCTCGCTGGAAAGGCAGGAAGCGCCTCCGGTGTGTCCGGACTCACCTGCTCTCGCCTCTGGTCATATTCACCGCGAAACAACACATACGCCAATGCCGGCTCTTTTCGCTCGTTCATGATATGTGCAATCGTTCCGCGAGTCTTAATGTCGGCCTCTTCGCGTTCCAGTTCTGAAACGGACTGCATCAGTTGGGGGTACTGCTGATCGAAGCGTACCAGCCAATACCCATAAAGCTCATCGCGATCGGCATCGGTTCTCTCGGCAACCGGTCGAGCCAGTGTACTCTGATATCGGCTTAGCTTCGCCAGCGCACTCACCTCAGATTCGTTCAGCTGCCGGCCGTAGAGGCTCAACTCCTGCAAGCCACCGCTGAATTCATCCGTTGTATGCCTTGAACCGATTCGAAATGGCACGTCCGTCCGAAGTGAAGCTTCCTTTAGCGAGTCATTCTCGGTGTTCGTCTCCTGAAGAACTCCATTGATATAGAGCTTCACACCGCTCGGACGACCGCTTCCGTCCCATGTCATCGCAACATGCGCCCACTCGTTCGCTGGAATCTGGTTCTTTGTTACAACTTTTAGCGCATTCCCGGGCCAGCTATTTACAAGATGTGTAGCAAGCCTCCGCTGCTGAATCCATAGGTCCCATCCTCTGTACTCCTTTGTGTTGTCCATTCGAGCACAAACAGAACCCGTGGAGTCGTTGGCCGGTATATTCACCCATGCAGATACACTAAACGAATTGTCTCGGTCGAAGTCGCCGACTCCGGGAATCTCGATCGCAGCCCCCTGAACAGCCAGAGCCTTCCCGCCCTGCCCGTCTCGCCATTTCGCTGTGCCCGATAACGGAAGCTGCTCCACCTGCCCATTAATCGTCACATTCACCGTGGCCCCGTCTCCCTCAGTCAGAGCCGCCCAAACCTGCCTGCCATCCTGTGAGACAGGTTCCCCAAGCACTTCCGGTGATGCGGTTGCCTGCCATTGTTCAAATTCCGCACGCGCAGTTGCCCGACGCTGGTCGACTGCACTGCGAGCCTCCGAAAGCAGCTGTGGCAGAACTTCCCAGCGTGCACGGTCTGCTCGCTCCGGAACCACAATGATCGGCGGCGTATCCTTGACGTTCCCGTCCCGAACCGGCTGTGTCGAATTATTGAAGAATGCAGAAAGTTCGTAGAACTCTTTCTGACTCAGCGGGTCAAACTTATGACTATGACAAACTCCACATCCTGCTGTAAGGGCCATCCATACCTGGGATACTGTCTCAGTGCGGTCTCTTGTATAAAGCACTGCGTATTCTTCGTCGATAATACCGCCCTCGTTCGTCGTCATATTACATCGATTAAATCCCGAGGCGATCTTCTGGTCGAGCGTTGCATTTGGATACAGGTCGCCGGCAAGATTCTGTCGAGTAAACTCGTCAAACGGCATGTTTTCATTAAATGCCCTGATGACCCAGTCTCTATATGACCACATTTCACGGTAGTTATCGAAATGTACTCCGTGTGTATCAGCATAACGAGCATAATCCAGCCAGTATCGAGCTCGGTGCTCGCCCCATTGCTCCTTAGCTAACATCCGGTCAACAAACTTCTCGTACGCGTTCGGCGAATTATCCTCGACAAACGCATCAACCTCCTCCGGCTCGGGAGGAAGTCCCGTCACGTCCAGACTCACTCGACGCGCCAAAGTCCAGCGATCCGCCTCCGGATTCGGGGTCAACCCGTCCCGTAACATCCGCTGCAGAAGGAATGCGTCGATCGGATTCTTCACCCATTCTCCCCATGCCCCCCGAATCTCTGAACTGAACTCAGGAACCTGCGGCCGCACGGGCGCAATGAATGACCAGTGCGGCTGATACTCCGCGCCACTCTCCACCCAGTCCATCAACATCTGCTTCTGCTGTTCGCTCAGAACCTTCTTCAGCTCCGGCGGTGGCATGACCTCTTCCGGATCCTCACTCAGAATCCGCCGAATCATCTCACTCTCAGCAGGTTTGCCCGGAACTATGGCTCCCGCACCAACCGCCGCGTCGTGCTGATCCAGCCGCAAATCCCCCTTTCGAGAGGCACTGTCCGGACCATGACATGCGAAACATGTGTCCATCAGAATCGGACGTATGTCCCGATTGTATTCCAGCTTCTGCTGGCCCTGCACGGGTGAAATTACGAGCCAAATCAACAATGTTCCAGACAGCACTTGTGCGGACTTGCTCATCTTTGGGTCTCGCTCTCTTCGTTGCTTGGGTCGCCCGTTCCTCGTTTCCCAAAGCGTGACAAAGGCTCACCCACTGTGTCAAGTAGCACTCATTTCCTGGAATATACGCATACCATCCCCGAGAAACGAAAAAACGGATGCGAGCAAATGCACGCATCCGTTTTTTGTGTCACCAAGGTAGGCTATAGCCTGACGCTCGCACGAAAACCGTCCGCTCGATAAAGGACTATGCCTTGTAGAACGGATGTGCGGCTGAATCTCGACCACTCAGCATCTCATCGACCGTTGGCGATTTCTTCATCGCTCGCTCGATCGACAGCTTTGTTGCTTCGTAGTTGTACTGGTAGATCTTCTTGTCGTCGTCAGCCTGCCAGTGAATGAAAACTCCGCAGACAATGCACAGATTTTCGCACTGATCCTTTGGAATAACCCCAGACTTCACACTGTCTGCAACTGCATCAGCAACGGCTTTCTGAGCAGGACCGAACATCTGTACAACCTGCTTTGCACCCTTGAGCGTCACTTTCGTGATCATGACGGTCGATGGCTTTACCGCCAGATTTGGTGTCAAAACCGCCAGCAAATTGCTGTGCCCGTTCTTCTGATCCGCAAGCGCATTTGCGAAAGCGACCCCAACTGGACCGCTTTTGTCGCCAATCAGCAAGTCAATATGTGCTACTTCATTTCCGTCACCTGCCAGCGCTTCGCCAACAAACATAGACATTCGATTCATCCTTCTCAAAGTGAGCCGTCAACACAAGAATGCCCACACCGTGCCAGACCAAATGCGGGCTGAACTCCGATGGCGGCAATCGCCAATATGAACAGGATTGCGTTTTCTGCCGCGTTGTTCAACCGATCCTGAATGCCTCCCCACAGATTTCACGCGAGTTTCAAATCTCAACCATCATGGAACTCTCAGCCATCATTCTGGCGGGTGCCAGTGTCCGCAGCCTGGCAGCCTCAGCATCTGCCATTGGCTACAAGCCCATCTGTTGCGACTTCTTTAACGATGCAGACCTGGAATTCTGCCTAAATTCCTGCGGCGGGCGTCTTCTGGATCCCATCCAATCCTTTGGGGAGATCCCATCACAACTCCAGCACATTCCTACTTCAATCCCGCTTGTCTGGTGTGGAGGACTCGAAAACTACCCATCAATCCTCACGGAAATCGCCCAGACTCGGCCCCTTCTCGGAACACCTCCTGAAGCTCTCCGAACGATCCGCAACCACGCACTTCTCTTTCAGTTTCTCCAGAATTGTGGATTCCGAACTCCACTCTCAGTGTTTCGCCCCGACGTTGTCGTCAACAGCGAGAAGAAGGAGATAAAACATTGGATTTGCAAGCCAATCAGCAGCTCTGGTGGCCTGGGAATTCATCGAATCCCCAATCAGGATCCCAACCCACCGTTCGGAATCTCCGAAGCCCTTCATCATTTGAATCATCAACTCGTGGCAACAGACTGCTTTCTCCAGGCCTTCGAAGAAGGTGTGCCCATGTCCGCGACATATGTTACCAACGGCACATCAGCTCGACTCATCGGATGTTGTATACAATTAAATGGGCTTGCATCTTTGAACTCGCCGGATTTTTCGTTCTGTGGAAGCGTTGGCCCCGTGCAATTGCCAGAAGAATCAACAAAAAACTTGCAGTCTTTGGGGCAAAGGCTCCTCGAATTCGCCGAACTTCGGGGGGTCTTTGGTGTTGATTTCATCCTCCAGCACGGCCGTCTGATCGTTCTCGAAATCAATCCGCGTCTGACTGCGACCCATGAACACTTCGACCATGGCTCCGCTCAGCCGCTGCTGCAAAC
Organism: Planctomyces sp.; assembly: GCA_016795105.1. GTDB lineage: Bacteria > Planctomycetota > Planctomycetia > Planctomycetales > Planctomycetaceae > F1-80-MAGs062. Next base: position 13,731 of record JAEUIH010000014.1, on the reverse strand, counting down.
ACATCTTGATGCATGTACAGGCGTTCCAAACGCAGACATCACTCGCGTTTCCGCCTTCGCTGGACGGTCCCCCAGCCGAATCCCGACGTCGTTTCGGCTGATTCTCTATGCTCCCCAGACAATTCGAATGAATATGGAGCGAACGCAGTCACTGATGACCTTCCGAAGCCCCCGACTCCGGCTGGCGGATATCCCCCGGCCGGAGAGCGTAATTGCTGCTGGAACTCCTTTCCTCTCAGTGAGTTACTACAATTCCGTAAATGGCCCCACTTCTAAGAGTAACCTCAACGCAGAAGCTCGATCTCACGCGCAAATCCTTCAGCCGCTGGATTCGCCCGGTTTCACAAACCTTGAACGCCGGGTTCTTCCTGAACTTCGTGGAACGGACGTCATTCGGGAGGTCAATGGACTGATTGAACGATTTTGGGAACATTCCAACTGAGCGATTGAGTTTCGCAGAATCTCGCGTGTGGTTTCTTCTCATAAATCAGAAGAATGATCATACTCCCCTTCGAACACCATCGAATCAATGATCGCATCAGCATCAAACCAATCAGCCGACGGCAGAAAGAAGGGTGATTTCAAATGGGTCAGGGTAAAGCCACGGACGTTCGTGTAAAAGACATCCGAGTGGCGTTTGAATCCATCCCGTATCGATCACCACTTAAATTTGGTGGTCGCATCGTTGACCACGCAAACCTGATCAATGCGGACATCACTGTTGAAACTCACAATGGGCGATACGCTGTGGGTCACGGAAGTATGCCGGTTGGGAATGTCTGGGCGTGGCCCTCCAGTTCTCTGGAGCCTGCAGACACCGAAAAGCTGATGAAGGCTTACGCATCTGCTGTTGCAGAACTGTTCGATAGTTACCCCGGATTTGGCCATCCGCTGGAGATAGAGTTTGAAGTCTCAGCGGAATACGACCATCAGGCCCGTCGAGTACCGAATTCTCTCGGTTATTCCGAACCCATACCTGCACTCGCTCAACTTGTTTGCGCAAGCCCGATCGACGCAGCCCTGCATGACGCCTATGGGAGACTCCACAAGGCCAACAGTTTTAATACGCTTTCGAAAGAGTTTTGCAACGTTGATCTCAGCGAGTTCCTCGATGACTCATTCAAGGGCGAATACGCTGACAAATACACGCTTCGCGAGCCGGTCTCTTCTCTTCCGCTGTATCATCTGATCGGCGCTTTGGATCCTCTCACGGCAGCAGACGTCACGTCCCGACCTTCAGATGGCCTACCGGTAACACTTGGAGAATGGATCAAGGCAGATGGACTCACGCATTTGAAAATCAAGCTTGCCGGCGATCAACTGGACTGGGATGTAGAGCGTGTTCTGTCGATTGAGCGAGTCGCTTCAGAGGCGCAATCCGCTCGAGGATGTTCCGAGTGGTTTTACTCCTGCGACTTCAATGAGAAGTGCAGTTCTGCGGAATACGTGATTGAATTCCTCAACCGTATTAAGTCTGGGATTCCAGCCGCCTTTGAGCGGATTCAATACATTGAGCAGCCAACGAGCAGGCATCTGGATTCTCCCAACGCAATCGATATGCATGAGGCCGCAAAGATCAAACCGGTCGTCATTGACGAAGCTCTGACATCTTTCGAATCGCTTCTGACAGCTCGGGAACTTGGATATTCGGGAGTTGCCCTCAAAGCCTGCAAAGGTCAGACGGAATCACTCTTGATGGCGGCCGCCGCACAAAAATTTGGGATGTTCCTCTGTGTGCAGGACCTGACATGCCCTGGCGCCTCGTTCCTGCATTCCTGTAGTCTGGCCGCCCGCATTCCCGGCATCGCGGCGATTGAAGGAAATGCTCGCCAGTACTGCCCCGCAGCAAATTCAAAGTGGGCAAAGCGGTTTCCTGGGTTATTTGTGCTGAAGAATGGCCGAGTCGATACCAGTAAACTCAATGGGCCAGGCCTCGGATTCCATCTCTGAGCCGACTTTGAAGCTCGTTTTCACAGGCTTCGCCGCCTCCGACGGGTTGTCCGGTTCGGCCAAATTTAGCGATTAAGCGGGTTTGGGAGCCCAAAAAGCGTTTGGGAGTCTTTCGAGGCCGCTCGGAATATGACGAACCTGCATGGGAAACCAGCAGTTTTCAGGTTCCGACATATTTCGGTCGATTGGCATCTGGAGTTCGCTTTTCCCTCAAGAGTAGGATAGTCGATTGAGAAAACTGGTATCGACGAGCAAACTGCGCGCGGATGATACTCTGAGACCGCTTACACACTCCTGCGGAACACGGTTCTATGAACAAAATGCTCCCACTGGCTGTCCTGCTGTTGGCTTTTCCTGGGGTCACCTGCGCTCAGACTGAAGAACTCAGTACCCAGCGAGTCTCTTCCCTTGGCCTTGAACAGCGCTGGTCCGCCCAGGCGGTGATCAACAGCCAACGCGACAAAGTCAAGTATGTGACCAACGACGTAGACAACGTTTATGTTCAGTCTTCGGCTGGAGTTGTCACGACATTAAATGCCGAGGACGGGCGAGTTCTCTGGTCTTCGCAGATTGGTGCCAGCGATGAACACGCAATGGCCGCAATCTCAAACAACAAGCTGCTCATGGTCGTAACCGGTCCTGTGATTCATGCAATCGACAAATTCACGGGCGATGAACTCTTTGCTTACCGGCTCCCGGTTCAGCCGTCGGCCAGCCCAGGTCTGGACGACTCATCAATCTATGTCCCGCTGGTTGATGGATCACTCGGGGCATTCTCAATCAACACGCTCAGACACTACGAACGCTATGGTTCACTGCCTCCCGGTGTCGCCCGAACAATGGCATGGCGGTACATTTGCAACGAAACAATTCGGCACGCTCCCGTTGTGGGCTCACAGTTGATCGCCTTCGGAACCGACCTTGGCAACATTCACGCGGCCTCAACGGCTTCCGGCGCCACCGCAGGTAACTCGCGATTTGAGTTCCTGATGAAGAGTCCGATCTCTGCTCCTGTCACCTACTTTTCGCGTTCGAGTGAAGAGTTCCTGCTTACAGCAGCGGAAAATAATCGCGTGTTCTGCATCAGCCTCAGCAACAACGGAAAGATGGTCTGGACCTACCCAATGGGCCGACAAATCACCGAACCAATGCCGGTCTTTGATGAACACATTCTTGTCACAACAGAAGGTGGCGGGCTGCGTATGCTGTCTGTCGTCACTGGATTGCCTGTTGAGGTCCGGGCGAATGGCAATCGGCAATGGAACGTGGCTGATATTGAGAAGCTTCTTGCGGTTTCGAAGACTCGAGTCTTTGCTCTCGACAATGCAAATCGTATCCTCTCAATCAACCGTGAAACCGGAAGTATCGAAGCAAACGTCTCAACGGCAAGCTTCCCGATCTCCGTCCGAAATCTCCTTACTGACCGGCTCTACTTCGCAAATAACTCCGGCCAGGTGGTCTGCCTTGCAGAAAAGGGTACTGCGTTTGCAACCTACCACCAGAACCGAGGCCGACAACCGATTATGCCGGAAGGGCTCAACGCGGATCCGGAACCGGCTGCGGAACCTGCGCCAACTCCATAACTGGACGTTTGACGACCTTTGCAGATCGGCATAAAATTCCAGCCGTGCCGCCCGTTGCGGGCGGCTTTTTTTATTGGATCAAAGGCCGATGAACGCTCAAACGACTGTGACCACCAATCTCAACAAACGCGTCCTGATCAGTGTCAGTGACAAAACAGGACTCGCACCTTTTGCAAAAGCGCTGTCCGAACTCGGATTCGAAATCCTCTCGACGGGAGGAACGCATAGGTTCCTCGAGCAGTCTGGAATCCCGGTCATTGATGTCACAACATACACGGGTTTCCCGGAGATTATGGATGGTCGCGTTAAGACGCTGCATCCGAAGGTGCACGGAGCAATCCTTGGGCGACCGGACCTGCCTTCCGATGCGAAAGCAATTGCCGAACATGGCATCGTGCCCTTTCAGCTGGTTGTTGTGAACCTGTATCCGTTCGAGGAGACAATCGCAAAACCTGACGTCACGATTCCGGAAGCGATTGAACAGATCGACATTGGCGGTCCTTCAATGGTCCGATCCGCCGCAAAAAACCATGCTCACGTCGCGATCGTTACATCACCATCGCAATACTCCGAAGTCCTGACTCGACTCCAGCAGCAAACACTGGACGCGTCGTTTCGCCGTCGTCTGGCCGCTGCGGCATTCGAAGTAACAGCCAGTTATGACCGAGCAATCGCCTCATATATGAGCCGCATCACCGCGGATACAGCGGATACAGAAGATGAAAGTGTGTTCGGTTCCAGTCTGCATCTGTCGTTCAGCCGCAGGCAGACACTGCGTTACGGCGAGAACCCTCATCAGAAGGCCGCGTTCTACGTCGAATCAAATCCACCACGGACGTCACTCGCCTGCGCTGAGCAACTCAATGGAAAAGAACTTTCCTACAATAACCTGATGGACCTTGACGCGGCTCGAGCAATCGTGGCCGATTTTGTTGACCCGGCTGCATGCGTCATCAAACACACAAATCCCTGCGGCTGTGCTGTCGCCACATCACTTGCTGAGGCCTTTGAAAAGGCTCATGACGGGGACCCCGTCAGTGCGTTCGGCTCAATTATCGGACTCAACCGAGTCGTCGATGCTGCAACCGCCGAACGGCTCTGCCAGCCAGGACGATTTATCGAAGCCATTATTGCTCCCGGTTATGACACAGAAGCACTTCACATTCTCACCACTCGACCAAAGTGGAAGTCCAATGTTCGGTTGATGAAAGTAGAGTTCTCCAGCGAAGGCCGCGGAGCAGCCGAGTATCGCAGAGTCTCGGGCGGCCTGCTGGTTCAGGATCGAGATGACCTGCCTCAGTCGGATGCGGAATGGAAAGTTGTTACCTCGCGAGCTCCGGAAACGACAGAGCTGCTCGACCTCAAGTTCGCATGGACCGTGTGCCGCCATGTGAAATCGAATGCCATTGTCTTCGCGAAGAACGGAATGCTGCTGGGCGCAGGTGCCGGACAAATGAGTCGACTTGACTCTTCGTTTATCGCAGCCCACAAAGCGGGTGAACGCAGTAAAGGTGGCGTCGTTGCATCTGACGCCTTCTTCCCCTTCCGAGACGGCATTGACGAAGCTGCTCGAGCAGGCATCAAAGCCGTGATCCAGCCAGGTGGTTCCAGAAATGATGACGAGGTGATTGCTGCCTGCAATGAACATGGCATGGCAATGATCTTTACTGGCGTACGTCACTTTCGACATTAAACAGCGAACGACGATACTAAACAGCAACCGACATGGTCGCCACGATTCAGCGTAATCTGATCCTTGGCCAGTCTGTGATCCGACTTCGGATTCCCGCAGACCCCGAACAGGTACTGCAGGAAGCCGTCGAAGGAACGGAAGCCGGAAACCGATACGTTGACCCATACTGGGGGCTCCTCTGGGACGCGGCCCCCAGAACCGCAGAACGGATCCTTCGGCACCCATGGCAAAACGGTCTTCGGTCTCTTGAACTCGGCTGTGGTGTCGGACTGACGGGTATTGCAGGCCTCATCGCCGGACTCGATGTCACATTTACTGACCTCGTTCCAGCAGCCGTCGAAATGGCAATTTCGAATGCCCGAGATAATGGTTTCCAGAATGCACAAGGCCATGTACTGGACTGGTGTTCCCCGACAAACACAACATTTCCGTTTATTTTTGCCAGTGATGTGCTTTATGACCTTCAAAATCATGACCCACTGCTGAACGTTCTGTCCCGAATGCTCACACCTGATGGAATGGTCTGGATCGGGGATGCAGGCCGAGCAAACGCCCCAATTTTTCTGGAGAAAGCTAAAGCAATCGGCTGGATGATCGAACTCTCCGACATTGACGGACGAATCCTTTCGCAACCATCGCATGTCAGCTTTCAGCTGATCACGATGACTCGTCCGAACGGCGCTTGAAAAGGCTCGCCGAATCTGTCATGGTGGTGCTTCAGTTTCGTCCCCTTAAGATCGTCGCAGACTCACTTACGATTGATTGTCACGACACCGACACGACAGCCAACACACGACACACGACAGAAAGCAACTCAAAAAGCAATGGCAACACAGCCAAAAGCGCAGGTTGATACTCGGGTTGTCGTCGAAACGCCGGAAGGTGTTGACTTTCGATTCGTGATTGCCGGGCCGGGAAAACGAGGAATCTCGTTTCTGATTGACTGGCTGCTTAAGGCGACCGTTGTCGGATTTGCAATCTTCATCTCCACCTTTTTCGCTCTGTTCGGCGACCTTGGACAGGGATTCTTCGGCTTTGGGTTTCTGATCACTCTCTTTCTTCTCGACTGGGGTTACGGCAGTCTGTTTGAAGCATTCTGGAACGGCCAAACGCCCGGAAAAAGACTACTGAGTCTGCGTGTTGTAAGAACAAACGGAACACCGATTACGTTTCTGACCGCCGTCGGTCGCAACTTCCTGTTGGCCGCAGATCAACAGCCTGCCATCATCTTTCCATTGTTCACTGTTGGGATCATAGCAACCCTGACAAGCCGTCGGATGCAGCGGCTCGGCGATCGAGCATTCGACACGATGGTTGTCGATGAAACTCGTGACTGGATCACCAGATCACCGGGAATCACTCAGGGTGTTGAAGCACTGACTCGAGCGGAATGCCCTCGAAGATTTCATGTCCCGGAACGAACACTGGCCGTCATCGAGCGACTTTTTGAGAGCGATCGAATCATCCCCGATCTCCGCCGCGAAGAGATCGCAAAGACGTTAAGCGTCTCGCTTCGAAAGCGACTCGGTTATGAAGAACCTGCTCCGCCACAATTTCGAAATCCGCACGCTTACTTCGAACGCTCCCCGTTGATCCATACATTGTTCTTGCGACGTGTCCTGAAGACGTTTGTCGACGACAAGAACACGGACGAAGAAGCAAGACGAAATCGGCTGAAAACCGGAGTTGCCGAAACCGCATTGAGGTCTAATTCGTCCAGCCGCAGACCGGGTCTCAGCAAAACTTCTGAAAACGACCAGGATGTGTCGCTCGATCAATGGGTGTCATCAGCAAACATCGAGACAATCGACACCAATACAGATTGGATTGTGGGCGAGAACTTCGAAACCTATGGCGATCAACGGAGTTCAAACCTGTGAATCGCGAACGATTTATTAAGCAGCGAAGGTCGGACTGGCAGACGTATGAAACGCTCCTTTCGCGACTCAAGACCAGCTGGTTCAGCAAGTGGAGCAGCCGCGACATCGCTGATCTCTCCCGACTCTATCGATCAATCTGTTACGATCTTTCCCTTGTTCAGTCTCGCGAATGGGGGCAACGGCTGGAACAGTACCTGAATGATCTTGTAGCACAGGGACACAACTGTCTTTATCGTTCACCACCACAATCACCGGATCTTGTCTGGAACTTTCTGGCAAGGGGGTTTCCAAGATTGCTGCGAAAACGGATCGGCTCGTTTCTGCTGGCACTTGGCCTGTTTCTCATACCCTTCCTTGCAGGGACCATCGCTGGCGCCATGCGACCGGATCTTGCCGAACTTGTTGTGGGTCGCGAATCGCTGGATCAGGTCCGTGAGGCCTACGGAAAGTCATTCTATGAGGGTTTTGACACAGAGTTTGCTGGTCAACGAACCTCGATGGCTGGCTTCTACGTGTTCAACAATGTTGGGATAGCATTCAAGGCCTATTCGCTTGGAAGCTTTCTTGGAATTGGCACGGCCTTCATTCTTCTGTCAAACGGCATTACCATTGGGATGATCACTGGCTACGTGATTTCAGAACCTGATCTGACCAACAACTTCTTCAGCTTCGTAATTACTCATGGTGCGTTTGAACTAACCGCCATTGTCATTTCGGGAGCTGGTGGACTTGTGCTCGGACAGGGAATGCTGTTTCCCGGAAATATGTCCCGAGGGGCTTCACTTCGGCATCATGGCCAGGAATCCCTTCAGCTGGCACTCGGTGCCGGCGTGATGCTGGGAATTGCGGCATTGATCGAAGGCTTCTTTTCGCCGATGCCAATTCATCCGATGATTAAATATGTTGTCGGAAGCACTATGTGGATTCTTGTAATCCTCTACCTCAGTCTAGCCGGACGTGAAGTCGTCACAACTGAGGAATCCCCATGAAGATTGAAGAATGCATCGTCACCGTTGAACGACGCTCTCTTGGAGGGTGTATTGACCTGGCATTCGTATTCTGTCGGGAATTTGCCGGACCGATTTTCCGACAATGGCTCATCTTTGCCATTCCATCATGCCTTGCAGTGTTCCTGCTGTCGTCGTTCAGCTTCGCAATGCTGCTTCCGTCGATCCTGATCTTTATGTTCTTTTCAACGTTCTTCGCTGGCACTCTTGTCAGCAGTATTGGACCTCAGGTCTTCGGCGTACCGATGTCAGCCCGAGCATCCATCAGGACTCTCCGAAGTCGAATCTGGAGTTATCTGGCGTACTCAACACTCCTCAGAATGCTGCAGTTCTTCCTCGGCGCATGCCTGTGTTATACGACTGTTCCGGCACTCTTCGTGACGGCTCTGCTCGGACATCTTCCGGAGGTCATCCTTCTTGAACAGTCCAAAATGGACAACGTCATGAAACGACTGAACTGGCTGTCCAGGGGTGGAGGATATTCGCGATATCTGGGTAGACTGTTTGTGCTGATGTTCCTGTGGATCATCTTTTCCTTTGGCCTGTTCATTATCATCGAATTGCTTGCATACACTCTGTTTAATGTCCCCATCTTCTTTACGAAGATTCCGACAGATTTGTCGGTCGATTTCTCAGAACGACTGACTTCACTCACTCACGACGACCCTCTTTTCCTGACGTCACTCCATCTGTCCATCTGGCTCCCGTACCCTTTGCTCAGACTCGCATGGTTCTTTTGCTACCTTGACCAGCGAATTCGAAATGAGTGTTGGGATCTCGATCTGCAGTTTCGAGCAGAAGCAAACCGTCTGGAGGGACTCACATGAGTAGCTCCCACCCGCAAAAAGCACTCCCTGTTTCAGGACTGTTCCGAATTGTCAGCCTGATGTTATTGTTCTGCGGATTCTCGCCCTTCTCAGCAGCGAACATGCAAACAGAAAACGCGCCTGAACAGTCACCGAGTATGCTTTCAGACGAACAGATTGACCGTGTCGGCGAGTTGGTGATGCAGGACAATGACTTCAGATCTGCACGCCGACTGATTCTTGACAAGATCCCCGATTCCGAACTTGAAAATGCAGATAAGGGATTTCTGCAAAGCGTCTCGGAATGGATGAGTGGGATGACCGAAAGCTTCTTTGATGCCATCGGCAACTTCTTCCGCAGTTTGGTCGGCTGGGGTCCTCAGCAACCAGTCACTCCGGGGACTGCAACATCCACCGGCCTGCTGGGCGGCATCGCAAACCTGATCGTCATTGTTGCCATTCTGGCCCTGGTCGTCGTCATCGTTCTTGTCGTGGCAATGATTCTGAAGTCCGCCGAACGCAGGAAACAAAGAAACCGTGAAACCACAATCCTGTTTGATGGCGAAGAAGCGCCCATCGCATTGACCGTACCCCCAGGCGAACAGGAGGTTCTGTCCTATGAATTGCGTGCCATGCAACTTGCCCGAGACGGCAATTTTCGAGCCGCAATTCGAGAACTGCTCCTCGGAAGTATGAGCTGGGTCGAAAGAGCCGGCATGATTCGTTATCGAAAAGGACTCACCAACAGAGACTATGTTCGCGCCGTCTGGAGAAAGAAGAAACAACGAGATGCATACGCAGTAACCGCCCTTGAATTCGAACGAATTTACTTTGGACGTCGCACTGCCACCGAGCAGATGTTCCAGAACTGCCTGAACCACTTTCAAGGAGCCTTCCGTGAAGAAGCGTCGACTCCAGCAATCTGACGTCGTCTGGGCGTCGCTGGCTGCGATCCTGGTGCTGCTTCAGTTCTGGTGGCTCCCGGGAGAAAAAGGGACAACCAGCGACTCATACAGCACGACTCTGGATGGCAAGCTCGGGTTCTATCGCACTCTCAGTCAGCTGTTCCCGCAGGTCGTTCGCGATCAGTCTCGCATCTGCCCCACGACACCGTCCACGTTCCTCATGATTGCTCCCGACAGGTATCCGACCGAGCAGGAAGAGGAACAGATCTACCAGTTTGTCTACGGCGGCGGAAATCTGCTGGTCGCTCCAAATCTCTCTATCTCAAGTATGAAACTTCCGAGACTTGGTGTCGACTTTCAAAGTCGGTTTATTGTCACCACCGGTACCGTTTCAACTCCCACTGGCAATACAACTCCGGCTGCGGACGCATCCTCAACCCCGGAATCAGAAACCGCTCCTTCCGATTCAACAGATCAACAGCCGTCAACAGATACAGAGTCGACAACAGAATCGGAGACGCCCACAAGCCCCAATGCCGTGAGCGGTGAAGAAGAGTCTTCCAGCACGGAAGATGTGCCTCCCGGATCAATCACTTCGTCTGACGAACCCAGTGCTGACACTGCCGATCCGGCGAAAACGGCCCCAAACACACCGCCCCCCTCCGATCGAGGACGCATTAAAGAAATCGAAGCCACAAGCGACCTTGTTTCCGGACCAATTACATGGCGTACGCGAAGTACAATGACACCGCCGGTCGGATATCACTGGACCCCAATTGTCAGAATCAACACGACAAGCATACCCACCACCACAGCCAACGAATCCGGCGATGTAGAAGTTGCAATGTGGAAGATTGGGGCGGGCACTGTGATGGCCAGCAGCAGTCCGGATATCTTCTCCAATCGCAGCCAGCTGTATGACGATTCCCGCCGACTCTCCGTTCGCCTCGTGGAAAAACTCCATACATCCGCGGCGACCGAGTTTGAGGGGAAGCCAAAGAGTATCGTGCTGTGCGAATTCCTGAACGCCAGCAACTCGTACCGAAATACAGGAGTGTTGTTCAGCCCCGCACTGCGAAATGGCAGTTTGCAGCTGGTCCTTCTTGCGATTCTTGCCGGCTGGATTGGCTTCCACCGATTTGGCCCTGCCGTTGTCAATGAAGTCACCCAGCGTCGATCACTTACAGAAAGTGCCATTGCGGTTGGAAATCTTCAGTTTCGGCAACAGGATGGAGGCGCAGCAATTCGTAGTCAGCTCGACTATCTTCGCAGCCAGCTTCGACGCCGATACGGCCCGAACGTTCGCCTTGAACAGCCCGAAGCACTCTCATCACGCACCGGACTGCCGGCTGAAGAGATCGCTATGAAACTGAAGGAGGCAGAACAGCTCGCCGCATCACTCAAGGTCCCATCGGCCCAGGCTGCAGCCATGATTCGATGGCTGAGTGAGTTGCATGCTCGATTGTCCCGCACCCGAAGCCTGGCCACAAAACCTGATCAACAGAAAAATTAAAACAGAACTTTGAGGAAATCGAATCCATGGACCTGAACAAAGGTGATATGCAGCTCAGCGATGTCAAGCTGATGTTTGATAATGCCATCGAACAGATCGGCAAGGTTGTCGTCGGACAACTCGAGCTGGTTGAAGGTGTTCTGATCGCATTATTTGCTGAAGGCAGCGTCCTGATTGAAGGCCCCCCGGGACTCGGAAAAACGCTGCTTGTCAACGTGCTCTCAAGGACTGTTTCATGTGAGTTCCGTCGAGTCCAGTTTACGCCGGACCTGATGCCTTCGGACCTCACCGGTCACAGCATCTATGATATGAAGCAGCAGGCATTCAGCTTCAATAAAGGTCCGGTGTTCACCAATATTCTGCTGGCCGATGAAATCAACCGCTCTCCCCCAAAGACTCAGGCTGCTCTTCTTGAAGTTATGCAGGAGCAGCAAGTCAGCGTTGATGGACACACTCACAGACTGGATCGTCCATTCCTTGTGATTGCCACCCAGAATCCCATCGAGCACGAGGGAACTTACCCGTTGCCGGAGGCACAGGTCGACCGCTTTATGTTTAAGCTGCTTGTCGACTATCCTTCACACGCCGATGAAGTAGGAATCCTTGAACACTACGCTTCCGGGCGCGACCCTCGCCGACTCAGTGACTTTGACCTGAATACTGTCATGCAGTCCACGGATGTTCTCCGCATCCAGCAAACAGTACGCCAGGTCATCGTTGAACCGAAGATTCTGAAATACATCGTTGACCTGCTCACCGCATCGCGGTCCTGGGGATCGATTACCATCGGCCCAAGTCCGCGAGCCGGAGTAAACCTTCTGCTGGCGGGACGTACGCTTGCCGCCTGTCGAGGACGTGACTTCGTGACACCAGACGACATTAAGGAACTGGCACCCTGGGTTTTGAGACATCGTCTCCGACTCCGGCCTGAAGCTGAGATCGAAGGGAGCACCCCCGATGAAACGATTCGAGCGATCCTGGAAAGCGTTGAGGCTCCGAAGTCATGATCCCATCACGCCGACTGATCGTGATAACAGCAGTCTTTACGCTGTTCCTCATGGCGACCGGCCTTATGCCGCAGCTCGGGGAAATCGGCCTGTTGCTCAATCTGCTTTTACTGATTGTCGCTTGTGTCGATCTCCTCATCAGCCCGTCCCCATCAGACCTCGAAATCAGCCGCGAGATCTCCGAGGTGCTCAGCGTCGGTGCTTCCAACCCTGCAACTCTGCACATCCATAACAAATCCGGAAAACGAATCCAGCTCTCCGTCCATGATGACCCAGGACCACTTTGCGACACAGATCGCCTGCCACAGACTGTACCACTGGAACCGTCGAAAACTGTCAACATTCACTATACCGTACAACCTCGGAAACGCGGTGCGTCAGAAATGGTGGCCGTCCACCTTCGGTTTCCGACACAACTCGGGCTGTGGACCAGGCACCAGGTACGACGGATTCCAACTCCAATCCGAATCTATCCCGACATTCGTGCCGTCTATCGCTTCGAACTGATGGCTCGACAAAACCGACTCGCCGAAATCGGCGTGAGAATGGTTCGCATGCCGGGACAAGGTCGCGAGTTTGAACGCCTCCGAGAATACCGGTACGGTGATGAAATCCGCCAGATTGACTGGAAAGCCACGGCACGACAGCGAGCCCTCGTCAGTCGCGAGTTTAACGTCGAACGTAACCAGAATATCGTTCTAATGGTCGACAGCGGTCGATTCATGAGAAACGAAACGGACGGGATTTCGTACCTAGACCGAGCACTGAACTCCGCCATCATGCTGAGCTATATCGCCCTCGGTCAGGGTGACAATGTCTCTTTGATGGTATTCTCGAACCGAATCGAACGATTCATCCGACCAGTACGAGGCAAACCAGGGATTCAGAACATCCTGCGGTCAACATACGATATCCAGGCGTCCCATCACACCGCAGACTACAGCCTCGCTCTGGAATACCTGACAACCGTTCAACGTAAGAGGGCATTGGTGATCATGATCACCTTTGTCACTGACGAACTGCAGCTGAGAGTCATTGGCGAAAGCCTCAGGCTGAGAAGCCTCCCCTACCTGCCAATGTGCGTTCTGCTGCAGGATGTTGGATTGCGAACGATGGCAGAACGAGTCCCCGAAAACGATCTGGATGCGTTCCACACAGCAGCAGCAGCCCAGATCCTCTCAGGACAGTCGCAGGAAGTCGCCAACCTCCGCGAAGCAGGCGTCATGATTGTTGACACGCCTCCGGACCTCCTCACCGAACGCCTCATCAACGAATACCTCAGCATCAAAATGCGCAACCTAATGTAAAAAAAGTCGTAGCTTGTGTCTGTCCTGAAATGCATGAAACCGTAGAAATCGCGGTCTCAAAAGTTCGTCGCGAGTCTCGA
>JAEUIH010000149.1 GCA_016795105.1 Planctomyces sp. | reverse complement strand
CAAGCCTCTGATTATTAAAGCTGTTTTAGCCAGTCCACTTTCCATGAAACATCCGCCGTCAAGCTTCACCTGCTGGTTCGCGCAAAGCGAGCATTTTTTGATAGCGGATCAGACAGTTGCAGGTGAAGCGATTCGTCCGTCAGAAATGACGGACGTGGATTGAAACAAGCCGCATTACGGAAAGGTTTCTGTGCCGGAAGGATTCGTCCGTCAGAAATGACGGACGTGGATTGAAACTACTTGGCCGAGTCGGCCGGCGCACCTCAGCTACGATTCGTCCGTCAGAAATGACGGACGTGGATTGAAACTGCGAGGAGCGAAGCTACGAGCGCCGCTGCGGGAGGATTCGTCCGTCAGAAATGACGGACGTGGATTGAAACCTGGCTGACTCCACCTCCATCAAGCTGTTCAAGTTGATTCGTCCGTCAGAAATGACGGACGTGGATTGAAACAGATGCGCCGCCGGTCAGTCCTGGGATGTCTGAGGATTCGTCCGTCAGAAATGACGGACGTGGATTGAAACCCTTCTGGAGACCCCGCCGGACACCGCCGCTACCACGAGGATTCGTCCGTCAGAAATGACGGACGTGGATTGAAACGTCATGAACAAGGGAATCCTGGGCGAGATCCGCAAGGATTCGTCCGTCAGAAATGACGGACGTGGATTGAAACGCATCTGGGAGGGAGAAAGAAGCCAGTAGGCTAGAGATTCGTCCGTCAGAAATGACGGACGTGGATTGAAACAGGCCGGGCCGCAGCACGCACAGGGTTGGGCCCCGATTCGTCCGTCAGAAATGACGGACGTGGATTGAAACCTCGCCAAGATGGGCAACGTGACCCGTGAGGCCGGGATTCGTCCGTCAGAAATGACGGACGTGGATTGAAACGGGTACTCGATCACCAACAAGAAGTTTGAATCGAGATTCGTCCGTCAGAAATGACGGACGTGGATTGAAACTAGCGTTACCGCTAACAAAAATCTAAATATAATCGGATTCGTCCGTCAGAAATGACGGACGTGGATTGAAACCTGGCCTCGAAAGCGAGGTGATCCGTCCCCGCGACATGATTCGTCCGTCAGAAATGACGGACGTGGATTGAAACGTGCAACACGAGCCAGCAAGAAGGATGGCAAGGAAATGATTCGTCCGTCAGAAATGACGGACGTGGATTGAAACTCCTGTAGCTGGTTAGCTGGTTAGGTGCTTGATCGATTCGTCCGTCAGAAATGACGGACGTGGATTGAAACTGTGATAGGGCGGGCCATGGTGGTTGCTCCTGTAGATTCGTCCGTCAGAAATGACGGACGTGGATTGAAACCGACTGATCTGCTTGCAAGCGCGCCGAAGGATGCGATTCGTCCGTCAGAAATGACGGACGTGGATTGAAACAGAGTCAAGAGCTTCTGGAGCGCGCTTGCTTGAACCGATTCGTCCGTCAGAAATGACGGACGTGGATTGAAACGTGCAACTCGTGCATCAAAGAAGGATGGGAAAGAAGATTCGTCCGTCAGAAATGACGGACGTGGATTGAAACGGCATCATGGCCGACTTTGCCTTCGGCCGCGGCAAGGATTCGTCCGTCAGAAATGACGGACGTGGATTGAAACGATTGGGTACTGCAGGGTATTCAGCTCTGCGACAGGATTCGTCCGTCAGAAATGACGGACGTGGATTGAAACATGCTGTTTACGGCCGAGTCAATATGCTCAAGATCGATTCGTCCGTCAGAAATGACGGACGTGGATTGAAACTGTGATAGGGCGGGCCATGGTGGTGTTCTCCTGTAGCGATTCGTCCGTCAGAAATGACGGACGTGGATTGAAACAGAGCATCTCCTGAGTGGAGCTTTGCTCCAGTTGTGATTCGTCCGTCAGAAATGACGGACGTGGATTGAAACTGTGATAGGGTGGGCCATGGTGGTGTTCTCCTGTAGGATTCGTCCGTCAGAAATGACGGACGTGGATTGAAACAGGGTGAGAAGTTTCTGGAGCGCGCTTGCTTGAACGATTCGTCCGTCAGAAATGACGGACGTGGATTGAAACGCAACTGGGAGGGAGAAAGAAGCCAGTAGGCTGGTGGGATTCGTCCGTCAGAAATGACGGACGTGGATTGAAACTCCACGAAAGCCGTGGAAACCGAAGCAAACGAACGATTCGTCCGTCAGAAATGACGGACGTGGATTGAAACAGCCGAATGACGCGGCGGTCAAAATCGCCAGCCGAGATTCGTCCGTCAGAAATGACGGACGTGGATTGAAACAGCATGGTCACAAGGCGCTGCCAAACCAGTTTGTAGATTCGTCCGTCAGAAATGACGGACGTGGATTGAAACTGGTGAAACGCCGCCTCATCGATGACGACAATCCCCGATTCGTCCGTCAGAAATGACGGACGTGGATTGAAACGGGGTGTCGAAGCTCATGGTGTGCTGGTAGCCCAGGGGATTCGTCCGTCAGAAATGACGGACGTGGATTGAAACGGCGCCCAAGCTCTGCTGCAATATGGTGCGCGTCGAGATTCGTCCGTCAGAAATGACGGACGTGGATTGAAACTTGCTCATGCCCACCTCGGGCTGCCAGCGCTTGCCGATTCGTCCGTCAGAAATGACGGACGTGGATTGAAACGGGTTCATCGCACGTGGGACGTGCGCGCGTTCCTTGATTCGTCCGTCAGAAATGACGGACGTGGATTGAAACGTGCATGAGGAAACAGGCAAGGCGCCGAACTGGAAGATTCGTCCGTCAGAAATGACGGACGTGGATTGAAACCTTGATGCGCCAAGCGCCACGGCGGACCTGTTCGAGGGATTCGTCCGTCAGAAATGACGGACGTGGATTGAAACTGACGCTGGTTTGGCAGACTGATGCGTTGGTCATTGATTCGTCCGTCAGAAATGACGGACGTGGATTGAAACAGGTTCTTCATTGCTCAAGCCCACGCAAACTGGTGATTCGTCCGTCAGAAATGACGGACGTGGATTGAAACATCCCTCCGATTCGCGCACCCCGTGCATTGCGGGGGATTCGTCCGTCAGAAATGACGGACGTGGATTGAAACGTACCGAAGAAGAAACCCGCCAGAACACAGTTGAGATTCGTCCGTCAGAAATGACGGACGTGGATTGAAACCACCGTCTGCGCCTGCGTCCGTCGCATCGCTGAAGGATTCGTCCGTCAGAAATGACGGACGTGGATTGAAACTGGTGATGCAATCAAGAAAAATGAACACGTCGTGCGGATTCGTCCGTCAGAAATGACGGACGTGGATTGAAACCGGTGGTGCGCCAGATGAAGTCCAGATCATCGGCGGATTCGTCCGTCAGAAATGACGGACGTGGATTGAAACAAGCGTAAGGCAGGCCTGGCAGTGCAAGGAAGGGCGATTCGTCCGTCAGAAATGACGGACGTGGATTGAAACATGCCCTTGAGGCTCAGGCGCTGCATGTCGAGCTGATTCGTCCGTCAGAAATGACGGACGTGGATTGAAACCCATGCGATGCGGGATAGCGGGTGGGCCTCGGCAAGATTCGTCCGTCAGAAATGACGGACGTGGATTGAAACAGGTTCGTCAGCAGCTTGTGGTCCCACTGGTGCTGGATTCGTCCGTCAGAAATGACGGACGTGGATTGAAACTCTTGGTCGGACATCCCGGGGCCTACCGGCGGCGGATTCGTCCGTCAGAAATGACGGACGTGGATTGAAACGGTTTGCAGGCCGGAGGCCCGCACTTTGGAAGCGGATTCGTCCGTCAGAAATGACGGACGTGGATTGAAACATCAAGAGCGCGCACCGCCGCATGGCCGCCGGCCGATTCGTCCGTCAGAAATGACGGACGTGGATTGAAACGTCGGCGATGAGGAAGAGCTTGCGGGAGGCCCAGGGATTCGTCCGTCAGAAATGACGGACGTGGATTGAAACACCCGCTTGGTGAGCCATGCTTCGCGGCGGGCGGGGATTCGTCCGTCAGAAATGACGGACGTGGATTGAAACCACCTGATCGGCATGCCCACCGGCCTGGTGCTGGTGATTCGTCCGTCAGAAATGACGGACGTGGATTGAAACATTACCAACGAGTGGATCCGCATCAACCCCAAAAGATTCGTCCGTCAGAAATGACGGACGTGGATTGAAACCCGAATCCTGATACCCGGCCGGCGCCGTTGCCCGGGATTCGTCCGTCAGAAATGACGGACGTGGATTGAAACATTACCAACGAGTGGATCCGCATCAACCCCAAAAAGATTCGTCCGTCAGAAATGACGGACGTGGATTGAAACAATGCGGTTTCGACCTTCGACGCTGCGGCACTACGATTCGTCCGTCAGAAATGACGGACGTGGATTGAAACCGCCTGATGGCGTCATGGCCCATCCGGCGGCAAAGGATTCGTCCGTCAGAAATGACGGACGTGGATTGAAACAAATCCTCAGCCATCCGCGCCACTTTCAGCAGGGGATTCGTCCGTCAGAAATGACGGACGTGGATTGAAACAGACGGATAAAGCGTAAGCAGTTGCAAATGGCTGGATTCGTCCGTCAGAAATGACGGACGTGGATTGAAACGGCTTTGGCGGCATCGATGGCAGTGCTGATGATTTGATTCGTCCGTCAGAAATGACGGACGTGGATTGAAACTGATTGAGGTCGTCATCGGCTTCTGTTGCGCAGTGAGATTCGTCCGTCAGAAATGACGGACGTGGATTGAAACTCAATACTGGCCATCCGTCCACTCCGTGTCCAAATGATTCGTCCGTCAGAAATGACGGACGTGGATTGAAACATGTCTGGCAAGCCGTCAACCCGCTACACCGACGCGATTCGTCCGTCAGAAATGACGGACGTGGATTGAAACTTCTGGGTATGGCTCTGTGTTTGGCGTCATCGACGATTCGTCCGTCAGAAATGACGGACGTGGATTGAAACCGGTTACGGTGCCAAGGGCCTCAACGTTGGCGACGATTCGTCCGTCAGAAATGACGGACGTGGATTGAAACCTGCCCGATCCGGACGTGAAACTCGTAGTCGTAGAGATTCGTCCGTCAGAAATGACGGACGTGGATTGAAACGACCCGTTGGTACACCAGCAACGACCGCTGCCCGGATTCGTCCGTCAGAAATGACGGACGTGGATTGAAACTGTCATGAATGAAAATCGACGCCGGCACATCATTCGATTCGTCCGTCAGAAATGACGGACGTGGATTGAAACCATGCTGGTAATGTCGTCCAGCATGGCGAGCCAGTCGGATTCGTCCGTCAGAAATGACGGACGTGGATTGAAACTTGGACACAGGAAGAAGGTCAGAGAAATAATTACGATTCGTCCGTCAGAAATGACGGACGTGGATTGAAACGCGCTTGGGGAGACGGTAGATCGGGTACGCCTGGGATTCGTCCGTCAGAAATGACGGACGTGGATTGAAACAAATCCTTGCGGACGGCCCCGAGGGACTTTGCAGTGAGATTCGTCCGTCAGAAATGACGGACGTGGATTGAAACAGAGCGCATACCAAGCCGCCCAAGCCTACATCCGGGATTCGTCCGTCAGAAATGACGGACGTGGATTGAAACCGCGATCAGGGTGCCGTGGATGGTGCTGACAAACGATTCGTCCGTCAGAAATGACGGACGTGGATTGAAACATTTTGGATTGGGCTTCGGCGCGCTGGGCGTCGGGGGATTCGTCCGTCAGAAATGACGGACGTGGATTGAAACGTGAAATCCTCGTATGACACATATGTGTCAAACTCGGAGATTCGTCCGTCAGAAATGACGGACGTGGATTGAAACGAGGGAAGAACGGCACAGAGATTCTGTTCTCCGGGATTCGTCCGTCAGAAATGACGGACGTGGATTGAAACGCAATGTTTCGGCGGCGGATCGAGTTGGTTTTGTGGATTCGTCCGTCAGAAATGACGGACGTGGATTGAAACAAACCAAACCCGCAGATCGAAGGCTTACTGACTAGATTCGTCCGTCAGAAATGACGGACGTGGATTGAAACGTCAGCTGGATAGATCTCCATCTTGATCCGCTTCGGGGGATTCGTCCGTCAGAAATGACGGACGTGGATTGAAACAAGCTCATTTGCTCACCCCAAGCGCCCGGCACTCGCGATTCGTCCGTCAGAAATGACGGACGTGGATTGAAACCGCGCAACACCGAGCCGTGCCACCTGTGGGAATTGATTCGTCCGTCAGAAATGACGGACGTGGATTGAAACCTGATCGACCTGGCGACCGTTGTCGCCAACTCTCCCCGATTCGTCCGTCAGAAATGACGGACGTGGATTGAAACTTGCCATGGCTGACACCCACCTGACGATGCTTTTGATTCGTCCGTCAGAAATGACGGACGTGGATTGAAACCGATCAAATCCACGTTCAGCGGGCGGCCCTGCAGCGATTCGTCCGTCAGAAATGACGGACGTGGATTGAAACAACGCCGTGCGCGACATGTTCGCCGATGGCGGCGAGGGATTCGTCCGTCAGAAATGACGGACGTGGATTGAAACAGATTCAGCACGCTCAAGCAGCCGCGTTGCGTCGTGGGATTCGTCCGTCAGAAATGACGGACGTGGATTGAAACTCGCGAACGGTGCCTTCCAGGTCGGTGTGCATCAGGATTCGTCCGTCAGAAATGACGGACGTGGATTGAAACTTCTTGGCGATGAAGGGCGTCGGTGCAATACCTGTGATTCGTCCGTCAGAAATGACGGACGTGGATTGAAACCACTTTGGTGACACCGACAGCTACGGGCGGACATAGATTCGTCCGTCAGAAATGACGGACGTGGATTGAAACAGGTCGAGACGCGCCTGAAACTCCTGGCCAAGTGGATTCGTCCGTCAGAAATGACGGACGTGGATTGAAACTGCTTGTTGTCGCGCTCGAACATCCCGAGGTGCTTCGATTCGTCCGTCAGAAATGACGGACGTGGATTGAAACGGTTTGGGGTGATTGCATAGCGTGGTCCAGATGCGATTCGTCCGTCAGAAATGACGGACGTGGATTGAAACAGTCCGCTAACCGAGAAATGCTCACGCAGGAAGTGTGATTCGTCCGTCAGAAATGACGGACGTGGATTGAAACTCACGGATGCAGAGGTTGAGCAGCTTCTTGAAGATCGATTCGTCCGTCAGAAATGACGGACGTGGATTGAAACTTCAGGAGCTGGCACGCATCGCTTTCTTTGACCCCGATTCGTCCGTCAGAAATGACGGACGTGGATTGAAACAATTTCTTCCTTGGGCGGATTCGCGGCAGCCAAGGCGATTCGTCCGTCAGAAATGACGGACGTGGATTGAAACAGCCAGGTCGCGGCGGTAATGGCCTGGGTGCCAGTCGATTCGTCCGTCAGAAATGACGGACGTGGATTGAAACCCGCCATTGGCGACAAGCTGCCGCTGGGCCTCGGCGATTCGTCCGTCAGAAATGACGGACGTGGATTGAAACAGTTCGGCCATGTCCTTATCGATCTCGTTGCGGCCCGATTCGTCCGTCAGAAATGACGGACGTGGATTGAAACAGGACCGCTTAAGCAAATTGGCATCCCGGATCATGATTCGTCCGTCAGAAATGACGGACGTGGATTGAAACGCCAGAGCAACGAGTACGGTGACAACAGTTTTATTGGATTCGTCCGTCAGAAATGACGGACGTGGATTGAAACCGGCATTTGTGCAGCGCCTCGACAAGCGCATCATCGTGATTCGTCCGTCAGAAATGACGGACGTGGATTGAAACCATGGCTTAGCTCACTTGGCGTTGAGGATGGCTTTGGATTCGTCCGTCAGAAATGACGGACGTGGATTGAAACTTCGGCCAGGTTGGCGCCAAGTTGCTGGCCGCCGTAGATTCGTCCGTCAGAAATGACGGACGTGGATTGAAACCGTCGATCCCGGCGCACCTGTCAAAGGAGGCTCGAGATTCGTCCGTCAGAAATGACGGACGTGGATTGAAACTTGTGATCCGGCCTGCTTTTCCCAGTCCGTCAGGGGATTCGTCCGTCAGAAATGACGGACGTGGATTGAAACTGAATGTTTGCCATCGCGACAGGACATCCGACCCCGATTCGTCCGTCAGAAATGACGGACGTGGATTGAAACGCGCTTGGCGAGGCGCTCCGCGAAAGTGCCGAAGAGATTCGTCCGTCAGAAATGACGGACGTGGATTGAAACAATCCGTCGTAAAAATATCGCAAAGTGGGAGCCGGGATTCGTCCGTCAGAAATGACGGACGTGGATTGAAACCAGCTGGGCAGGGCTGGCTTTGGCAATGCGGAACAGGATTCGTCCGTCAGAAATGACGGACGTGGATTGAAACACCCAAACGACCAGCGACTTCCCGATCCTGCTGGGATTCGTCCGTCAGAAATGACGGACGTGGATTGAAACCGTTTTTGTGCGGGACGGGGTGATTGAATCCTTTGGATTCGTCCGTCAGAAATGACGGACGTGGATTGAAACACTCGGCCCGGTCGATTATCGATGACCCCGCTTGCAACCCGATTCGTCCGTCAGAAATGACGGACGTGGATTGAAACATCGGACGCTTGCCCGACTTCCGGTCCGAAAAGAGATTCGTCCGTCAGAAATGACGGACGTGGATTGAAACTGACGTATTGACGGCGGTAACGGTAACATTGATAGATTCGTCCGTCAGAAATGACGGACGTGGATTGAAACCCGTGCTTACACCCGGCCCCGCATGCCCAGGCTGAGATTCGTCCGTCAGAAATGACGGACGTGGATTGAAACCTTGGGGCCGCGCTGGCCGGGTGCTCGGCGGAAATGGATTCGTCCGTCAGAAATGACGGACGTGGATTGAAACGTGCCGACTGCGCGCTGAGCTTGGGCAAGCATCCCGGATTCGTCCGTCAGAAATGACGGACGTGGATTGAAACCCACGAAACGGTTCGGGTAGCGCCGCCGTTAGCGGGATTCGTCCGTCAGAAATGACGGACGTGGATTGAAACATGCATCACTCGCGGCGCATAGAAAGCACCAATAGCAGATTCGTCCGTCAGAAATGACGGACGTGGATTGAAACTCTCTTTGCGAGTGCCCGAAAACATCTCCGGCTTCGATTCGTCCGTCAGAAATGACGGACGTGGATTGAAACATCTACCCGCTTGCCTGCACGGTACAACAGATAGCGATTCGTCCGTCAGAAATGACGGACGTGGATTGAAACCTCCTTTCGGTGAGTGCGGTCTATCAAAGTTGCCGGATTCGTCCGTCAGAAATGACGGACGTGGATTGAAACACCTCTGTGCGCGCTGAGGCGCCGTGCCAACTGGGAGATTCGTCCGTCAGAAATGACGGACGTGGATTGAAACATGATTTTCCCCTAGTAAAGCGCCCCTTTCGGGGCGGATTCGTCCGTCAGAAATGACGGACGTGGATTGAAACGATACGTTGTCCAGATCCGGGAAAGCCGCCCCCGGGATTCGTCCGTCAGAAATGACGAACCGGGACTGACATCATGCCCGAAGCCCCTGCCAAGCAACGCTGAGCCCTGATCTCGGCTTCCAGCCAATCCCGCAGTTCTGCGGGCAGGGTGTCGGGGGGCACGGCGACGCGGTCGCCGGGAGCG
>JAEUIH010000148.1 GCA_016795105.1 Planctomyces sp. | reverse complement strand
ATGCAGCTTCTAACGATTCGGAGAATGAACATGAAGAAAGAAGACGCCAAACAACTTGCAGATCAGGCTATCACCCAACTGCAGGAAGAACTCAAGGCCGGACGCAGCGAATCACTGCTGCGATATCTGGATTCCATGAGTCGCTTTCACAGTTACTCATGGACCAACAGCTTGCTGATCATGCTACAGAACCCGGAAGCAACACTCGTCGCCGGCTTTCAACGCTGGCTGCGAATGGGACGACATGTCCGAAAGGGTGAAAAGGGAATCGGGATCATGGCACCGCTCGTTTATCGCGATCGCTCTGATTCCAGTGATCAGCACTCGGGACCTTCATCAGAGACAACTGGCAAAGGTGAACGCACCATCCGCGGATTCAAGATGGTCCATGTCTTTGATGTTTCTCAGACCGAAGGTGAAGACCTGCCCGACACAGCCAGGATTGCGGGCGATCCGGGACACTTGCTCGACTCACTGGAGGACCTGATCCGGTCGAATGGTATCGAACTTCGGTACGAAGCACTGCCGATCGGGACCAAAGGTGTCTCACGCAAAGGCGAGATCGGGATTGCCATGAACCTGGATTCCGCAGAACGCTTTGCCGTTCTGGCTCATGAACTGGCTCACGAGTGGATGCATGACGTGGATCAGCGTCAGAACCTTCCGAAGACAGTTCGAGAAACAGAGGCAGAAGCTGTGGCCTATGTCGTGTGCCGATCCTTCGGATTGGATTGCTCCACACGCAGCTCGGACTACATCCAGATGTATCGCGGCGATGAAGCGACGCTGATTGCGTCTCTGGAACGGATTCAGCGAACATCGGCTCGCATGATTCACTCCCTCTCGGAGGCAACCACAGCCGAAACGGAAGAACGGCTGGAAGCGATGACGGTCGACTGATGACAGCATTCCCGTCACACAGGAGATATGACGGAGGTTAACGCACGCCACTGGCATTCTCAGCGACGACTGAGCCAAGTCAGCGCCAGCATTGAAGAAACCGCCAGAAACGGTTCTTCGGGAGACAACAATCCCAAAGCCGAAATGATGATACTGATCTGAACCATGCCAATTCCATAACGCGCGGCCGACGATTTGTCACCGTCCCTGTTGAAATTCAGGGTTGCGCACCTGATCGAAGTCATGCAATACCGTGGAACACGAAAATATTTCGTTGGCAGTGAACATTCCTGGCGTTCGTTTCGGCTCCGTGATACCACTGGAGTATGAAACAGTCTTACCTTGGCATCATCACACCTCGCGGGCTGGAAGTCTTCTGCCCTGAACATCCGGAAACACTGCGGTTTCTCTGGCGACGTGCTCGACGGCTGTCTGCAGAGGCCGAATGCATCTGGGCGGTTCTCCCGGACGACGCAGCAAAGCTCATTCGCACCAGCATTGAAGGATTCCGCACCAGGGCAGCTCTGGAAATTCTCCGTCGAGCCTGCCTGGAAGGTGGCTACCTGTTGCCCTCGAACCCAGTCCCGGCCGATCTGCCTGTTTACGTTGGCAGGAACTGAGCTCCGATAACTTCCCGCAATCATTCAACACCAACATCCGAATTCTGATCTTGCGGATGCCGGTTTGCCAGAATCCGCAGACCGTGATAAGGAATCTCCCGAAGCCAATTGCTGTTCTTTCTCTCCACGGCTGCGAGAAGACTTACCCATCCGCCACTCTGCTGTTTGAGTCCCGACGACACACAGCTGAGAAGGCGGTGGTGCCCTACAGGTTTTGTCAGGTTTTCATTTGGGGCCAGAACCTTGTCGTTCATCCAGCCGGGTGCCGGGTGAACGCTGTGGTTTTGGCACCCTCGTTCCTCATTGAAGAAAACTGAGGAGACGACTTTATGGTGACTCTGACTCGAGCGAACAAAGAACTTTACCGGCGAGGCCCTGATGAGGCGTTCGCCAGCCTGGAAGAACTGCACGAACACTGCCGGCAGGAGCAGCAGTATTCGTCCGATGTCTGGCAGTTGCCACAGACCCTGCAGCCGCAGGTCGTCAGTGGCGAACTCAGCCTGACGCTGGAACATGGAGGAACCGCCCAGTTGAACGACTGGTCATTCAGCCAGATGTGTCGTTACTCCGGGATCAGCAAGGAGACGGTCAATCGTTTCCAGCCTCAGACGGCCACACTGGCGTTCCGCGATACTCTGCCACTGGCTGAGAAACCCATGCAGTTGCTGACCACTGGCCAAACCATCCGGTCGGTCCATGGCGTGTCCTACACGCGTCTGTGGAATGCGGAACTGCTGGATGTCGTTCGCGAAGTGGCGGTGGATTTCAGTCCGCCGCAGGCTGCGATGACTGGCGGAACCGGATTGTACTGCGGTGAGCAGGATATGTTCTGCTTCCTGATCGACCCCACGGGCTGGGTTGAGATTGACGGTGAAGAATTCGCTCCGGGCTTTTTTGTCTGGAACTCCGAAGTCGGCCGTCGATCGCTTGGGATGCAGTCGTTTTGGTTCCAGCGAATTTGCCAGAACCACATCGTCTGGGATGCCGTGGACGTGGTTGAGTTCACTCGCAAGCACACAGCGAATGTGCGTGACGGCCTGCAGGAGATTCGTCGACACATTTCGTCGCTGGTGGCCAAACGAGATGCTCGACGCGACCAGTTTGCGAATGTCCTGAAGAAGGCCATGCAGACTCGGCTGGGATCCGACGCGGAGGAAGTGTCCAAAGCACTTTCGAAGAACGGAATCCCGCAGCATGTCATCAAAGAAGCCATGGCAATCGCCCGCGAACAGGGTGGATATACCATCTTTGCTTTGGTGGATGCTCTGACACGGCTGGCACAGCGAGTGACGTACGCGGCTGATCGAGCCGAAGCGGACTATCGAGCGGCCCAGTTGTTGTCGCTGGCCATGGCGGCCTGAGGACCAGTCATGGATCCTCAGCAAACTTGGGTAGAACTGTTGGAAGCTGTTGAAGCCAGCGACATAGAAACCGCACGCGACCGCGCCCTTTCCCTGATGGAATGGCTCGCTCGCGGTGGATTTCCTCCTGTCACAGGTAACAACCTTTCCCTGACCGCCGATCAGCATCGGCAAACTGTTCGAGACTACTGCCGCAATTTGCTGTGGCAGATGGTCAAACCCTGACATGTTGTCACGGGCTCATTCACATGTCCACTTATCGGCCAGTTCCCTATCGGGACCTGGCCTTTTTCAATTCTTCACTGTTGGAAAGGTTCTTGGTCTATGTCCACATCCACACGTTCACGAACACGGGAAACAAAAACACGCCCCGTCCATGAAGTTCGCCTCGGCCGCATTCGAGCAGCCATCTGGGAGAACAACACGGAAACGGGAATCCGTCACAATGTGACGATTACTCGGCTGTACAAAGAAGGCAATGACTGGAAAGACTCCACGAGTTTCGGCCGCGACGACCTGCCCTTGCTGGCGAAAGTCGCGGACCTCGCACACACGTGGATCTTCAGTCACATGTCGGAAAAGAACGGCAGTTCACAGAACGGAAACGGTCATGACGAATTCGCGGAAGACGGAGCACGGTTCTAACCAGCCGTGATCGCTTCGTATCGTCGATGACTCACACAGGAACAGGAGAGCGGCACCACCGAGCCTCTCTCCAGTGAAGAAGTCACTTTCTGAGGTCCTCAATTCCGTCGGATACAGTCACTCGTCACGGAACGGTTGGAAGTAGCAATCTACAATCTTCTTCGCATTAATATTCGATGTCTCCAAAATGTGGCTGCATTCCGCGGTAAGTTCCCTCTCTGACATCTGAGATTCACATAATCGAGTGAGCAATGTCCTTGCGTCCGCAATCAACGCCGAGAGCTTCTCATATGTCAATGCGCGAGATGCGCCCGCAACGGCAGCTCTGGTTGCTTGGTTCTTGGGGTGAACGCTGATTCGTTCACATGTAAATGATGGATAGTTCTTTGCGAACCATTCAGCCGCAACCAACAGCTGTCCATGCTCTTCCTTTGTGAGCGCGTTTTTCGCTTTTTTTCTGCTTTTTGCCTCGATGACTAGACCCACGTTATGAGGCAACAACCACAGCACATCGGGCCCCTCCCCGTTCACATCGTGTCGCTCTGTCGAGAGCCCGATCATCGCACCCAGATCCGCAAGTGCCTTTTCAAACTGGTTCGAGGACGCTTTGTCATGAAGGTAAGCGATCGTGTCATCGAATGTTTTCAGGAAACCACGTCGAATATGGTACGCCTTTATTTGTCGAACAATGGCAAGCGACTGCTTGTCAGGTACAGCCAGAGGCCGATACGGCGGACGCACCTTTGGTCGAATCAGGTTTCTGTTGTGCGCATACGCGTCCTGTTGCAGCCTCTCAGCGAGCTCGCGTTGTCCCCAGTGATCGGCGATCCTCGCGGCCAACTGCTCCATCCAGCCACGAGTCTGTCGATCCAAGTCGACCGATTCCTGGAGAACTTTTTCGATCTTCGCGACTGCTTTGTCTGGATGGCCGTCTTGCCAGAGATTCAGTGCTTTCCTCTCTGCTGTTACATGTGCAAAATGCACAGCCGTCGATTCGTCGTCGTCCACGAGTTCTGCAAGAGTCTCAGCATGATACTCGGTCCAGTCGGTGTCTCGTTTAAAGCTTCGATTGATGGTAGTTGCAAGATCCTTCAAGTCTTGAACTTCCTTACTAATCTCGATCCCCATTTCCATTTGGGCACGCGTCGCGCTTGTCAAAAGTTGAAAGTTTGCGTCTTTCGCAATCCAGCCAGCCAAATCGGCACCAACAAGCATGACGACACAATGGTCTCCCGACCCTCTTGCGCCGCGGCCAATACCCTGTTCAATTCGTTGTGCAAGCATACGACTGATCGTGGTGCCACCATACAGTGCAGCGGCTCGAAACAATTCATACGTCGATGTTCCTGTAGGGAGCCCACTCAGCACGAGCAGACGACAAGAGTCGCCAGGAAGGTCCATTCCATCGTACCGGTTCGCGAACACCACTGGACCATAGGTGGATCCCGCCTGCAAGTGATGTACGATTTCTTCGACCTGCCGAGAGCCGAGCGCACTTGTAGCAATGTCATTCCAGTGAGTGGCAGCTTTGTCCGAAGGCACGAGGATCACTGCCCCCTTGCGCTGCTCAGCCGTCCATTTTGCGATTCTCCCGATCGCTTCGTGAGTATCAAAATCAAAGGGCATCAGGTCAGGAATTAGCAGCATACGCTCGCTAATACCTGCTAACGACCGAGAACTCAGTGGCCTACGCACGGAATCTGGATCGGCGTCGAATGTCCGAATGATATCGCTGTCGTCCGCAATTGTGGCCGACATGTAGATGCGACGAGTAGCTTCGGCGAATGTCGGAAACGCATTCACTAAGGGTACAATCGGGGTGATCGAGAACGCATCTCGACTGATAAGAGCGTGACACAGATGGAGCTCATCTCGAAGGACAGGCCATTCGAATGGGTACTTGTCTGCATCAGATCTCAGCTGTTCTCTGACTGCATCGATCTGCTCATGCCACGCCCAGTATGGAACCTCAAGAACGGCGTATTCACCTCCGCCGACGACGTCGTCGAACGTACCCAAACGGTCTGCTTCCTTGAAAGCTCTGCGAAAAAGGCTCGTGAGCGAGTTGTAGCGTTCACGACTTTCCGTTGAACTGACCTGCAGAGTAAAAGAATCTCGAACGACCGAGAACGACACGTGGGCGTCATCGAGAATTACTGCCGACACAGACTGCGGGTGGCCTGCACCGCGAAGGCGAAATTTGCTCTTACCGTTAAAGAGCGCGTTATACGTGGCCACCATGATGGCGTTGCCGTTGACGAAATCTTCGTCGAGATCTTGTCCCTTCTCGTAGGGAACGGCAGCGATCCCCAGAGCTTTTGCCTTTTCAAGGGTCTGATTCACGAGTTGAATGGTCGGAGCCAAATAAAGAACTGGCTCACCAGTCTCGTTGAGTGTGGACTGAGCCATCAATAGGCCGACCATCGTCTTTCCACCGCCAGTGTGAAGTTTCAGTACGATGTCGCGGTCTTCTCTGCGTTCGAACCAGCCCTTGAGCACCTCAGCTTGGCTAGTGTAAAGATCGTTGATGCCCAGAGGCTTGGGAAGTCGTCGAAAGATCTCTATCGGATCAATCGCCTTCGTCTTCTTTTTCTTCGTACGCAGTTTCTCGAAGTCCACCATCCTCAATCCCTTCTCTTCACGAAGTTAAGTGGGAACAGCATCTTCACTGTTGAAGAAGGTACCAACTCATTAGTTCTTTGCCGGGAGACGCTGCACATGCGTCACGCAATAGTTTAGTCGCCGCCGCTTACCGCGACGAAATCGACAACCCGTACAAAATAGAAATTTGACACACGTCAGCTGATCAGGTTCAGGGAAGCCTACAAGCGAGTGCTAAGCGTGAAATTGCATTTTCGCCGACTTCCGGCAGCGGTGGCAAAAATGCCTCATTTTTCTGGCTAAGACTCATGCTCTAGGACGCAACTGCGGGTCGCCGGTCGTTTTGAATTGTGTTGACCAAGATGAGAAACTGAGCTTCCATCGTCACGACTCATGCTGCATCGTTACGCTCACACTGACACAATCTCTCGAAACAGCACGAACGCCAGTACCCTATTGCCTTTGTCGTGAATCTGATCTACGGTCGGGGGATGAAGGAATTTGGGGCTCACAGTGATGGTTTGGTTCAGTCGTCGTGGTTTCCTGCGGTGGTTGGAGTTGTTTGTTGTTTGGTTGTTGTCATCTCGTGGTGGCTGCTGCCTGCTGGCGGTGAAGTTCTGGCGGTCGGAGTGCTAGTTAGCGTGTTGATTGCTTTGGTGGTCAGCCCTGTGCCTCAGCCGGGGTTGCGGGCGGAGCTTCCGACGGATCTTGAAACACCGTTCCTGCTGGCTCGGGATGAGCATGCGTTCGAACGGTATCGCCGAGCCACGGCTTTGATGCTGAAGGTCAGTCGCCATCATGATCCCATTTACCGGGACATTGCCTTCGAACAAATTGACGAGTTGATTCGCAGGCTTACAACCATCGCTGCTGGGACTCTGGTGTTTGAAGGCACAGAAACCTGGCGGCTGGTCTATGAGCGGCTGCTTCGCAGTCCAGGGTTGTACCTGTATCGCTCGGTCTCACTGGTGAAGACGGCTGACTATTGGCAGGATGAACCCGGCCGGAAGAGCATGGCGGTGAACTTCGAACTTCAGGACCGGGGTGCTCTCAACATTGAACGCATCATTATTCTGGAAGACGAGTTGTGGCCGCTCTCGATGTCGTGGCCCGTCGATTCGGTGCGTCGCTGGATGCTGGAGCAGCATACCGCTGGAATCTGGATCAAGCTGGTCCGCCGGTCGCAGCTCGCCAAAGAGTCTGATCTTATTGCGGATATTGGCATTTATGGTTCACGAGCGTTGGGGACTCAGGTGCTGGACGAACGCTGCCAGACGGTACAATTCACACTGACGTTTGACTACACAAAGGTGACGGAAGCGGAGGAACGCTGGAACCGACTTTCGGTGTACGCAGAATCTGTGGGAAGTTTCCTGGATCGGTACGACATTCCTGGCTAAAGTGATCCTGTACCCGAGCCAATCGGTTTGGTTCGGCAGAAAGTTCAGGCTTGCGACCGCTCCTTTACCTGGATACGGCGC
Organism: Planctomyces sp.; assembly: GCA_016795105.1. GTDB lineage: Bacteria > Planctomycetota > Planctomycetia > Planctomycetales > Planctomycetaceae > F1-80-MAGs062. The sequence continues at coordinate 2,735 of JAEUIH010000148.1, read as the reverse complement.
GGCTGGGCCAGACATTACCGGCCGCACGTGATGCTCAAATAGACTTCGTTCGACTGACGGCCGAAGAGCCCTCAACGCTGTACTTCGAAGAATTCCTGAAACACGGCTACAACGCGTGGCCGAATTGCTACCAGAGCCAGTTTTCTGCCCTAAAAACATGGGGCGGTGTTCGAGCACTGAAGCAGTCGCTCCACCAATTGGCCGGTGCCCCGGAAGATTCAAATGTGTTGCTCGCCAGTCGGTCGCTATCGTTGGTGCAGTTGGCAGCTCGCAGCATGTTTCAGACTTGTCGTCACGTAATGACAACGGACCTGAGCTGGCCCATATATCAGGATGCTGTTTCAAGGCAGGCACTGGCCGCTGGTGCTGAGATCACAACGGTCCCACTTCGTGATGCGATCTTCCGAGAAAGATGGACTGCGGCCGACGTGGCGTCGTTCCTGGCTAGGTTATTCGCTGAGAGCGGATGTGACGGGCTATTCCTGCCGGCCGTGGACCATTTGGGAGTTCGAATCCCCGTTCGAGCCATCGTTGAACAAATCCGAAACACCAGTCACCTGCAGTTTGTTCTGGTCGATGCTGCTCAGGCCTTCTGTCAGGTGCCGATCGATGACTGTCTGGCCGTGGCCGACTTTGTTGTCACCGGGTGCCACAAATGGATGCGAGCCGGTCAGCCCATGGGAGTCGGATTCATCAGCCGAAATCGACCTCAGCAAATCATCAGGGAAACTCTGCGGGAAAACTCCGGGAATGGAAGTGACCTCGACCCGTTGCTGATCTTCACGGAACAGCTCGATGGAGGACAGCTTACCGGGCACAGTGAAACAGTGAACTTGGCTCCGTTGTTTTCCGCCAGTGCGGCGGCGGTGGAGCAGCTCAGGCGTCGCAATCAGTTTTCAGCCAACGCTGATGATTCATCCCTAGTCGATGATCCTGTTGGTTTCACGATGCTGGATTTGCCTGCGGAGCTCAGGCACTGGATTCCAATTCAGCCGCACGAAACGATGAGGAGTCGCATTACTCTCTTCGCCAATCAGGAGGCCGTTCGAACGTCGAATTCAGCCGAGGAAGCTCGACGGGAATGGCTCAATCATGGCTGCGTCGTCACGGCCTATGACCATGGCTGGGTTCGAGTATCACCGCCACAGGAACTTTTAATGACCTCGCCAGTTCCCATGCATGCCTTGAAAGTGCCGCGATCCCTGGCAACTCGCCATTGAGTACCTTCGATTGAGTTCAGTCAGATTCGCAATCGTCATACGCTACTCCAGTTGAAAACAAATTTGGGCGTTACCCTGCGGGCCCGGGCTCCTTCCGGCTCCGCATTCGCTCGGTCCGGCAAGCCGGACTGCTTCGCACCCTCCGCATCCCTAACGCAATCTTCAATCCTCAGAGGGAAATCAGACGCGGCAGTAACTGCGTCACGGGAAGACTCGCATCGGGGACACGATCAGCAAAAGGAAAAGTGCGTTCGTTGGCAGTCCTGATTCTATCACGACGTCAAGGTCCGCTCCCGCCTTTGGCGTCCGCTGCTGCTTTCGCGGCGCGAAAGGCTCCACCTTGACTTGTCGTGCATCCGGGACTCGAAGCCAACGCTGGCATCAAAGGCTGCAGCAAGCCGCTGCAGTTCACAAAACAGTAACAAGGAAATGGAGGAACGGAATCATGAAGACCAGCAAGACTCAGAAGGGACCACGGTACACAGACACATTCATCCGCGAGGTCCGAGCCAACTATCAGCAGACAGCGTCAATGCTCTTCACGATCAAAGGACCGAACGACGTGGCTGACTTTGTCAGGTCAGTCCTCACCGACAACAGTCGAGAGCACTGCGTTGCCCTGTACCTTGACGGAGCCCATCAGGTTGTCAGCTACTCGATCATCTCTATCGGCACAGCGAATATGGCGGTCGTACATCCACGAGAAGTCTTCCAGCGAGCCATCCTCGCCGGAGCCATCTCCATCATCATCGCCCACAACCATCCCTCCGGAGTCCTCACCCCCAGCGACGAAGATCACAAGGTCACACATCGACTTAAAGACGCCGGTGAAATCCTCGGCATCAAACTTCTGGATCACCTGATTGTCACAGACCTGGCTCACCACTCACTCAACTATTAACAGCGACGTCAGTCGTTTCGGCACGACTTCGCAAGCTCAAGCCGGAGAAACTCGCGGCCCTCAGGTGATAGCAATTTCTGCCGCTGATTCTCAGTCCATTTCGACTGAAGATACTTTTTGTCAAATTCTGCCATCGCATTTTCCACCGTCAGGTGGGGAAACGTTCTTCGAACCCAGCCGGTCGATGCAGCAACACTTTGCTGGAACGAATAGTCCTCCTGGAACAGCAAAACGCGTAGTTGTTGAGTTCTTTCCTCTACCGTCAGCTGTTCAGCGATCTCCGGCGGCAGGAGTTGCAGCAGCAATGCCACATACTGTTGAGCGTTGATTGCAGAACAGACGATCGTGTTGCCATCGCCATTCGGAACGCGAAGTGGAGATGCAGATGCGATCACTTTCGGGTATAGGCGACTGGCTTCGTCATCGGTAAACTTCAATCCCGTTGAATACCGCCATTTGTAGTTGCCGTTTCTATCGAAGAATACGACTGCGGTATTTTGAAGTCCAAGTTCAGTTGTCATGCTGACGATACGGCATGCAGCCATAATGGGTGAGACATTGGCTGCATTCGCCAGACGCTCAATTCGCTTAGCGTCAATCGGCAATGTCTGACC
>JAEUIH010000147.1 GCA_016795105.1 Planctomyces sp. | reverse complement strand
CGGACGGATCGGACGGATCGGACGGATCGGACGGATCGGACGGATCGGACGGATCGGACGGATCGGACGGATCGGACAGATCGGACAGATCGGACGGATCGGACGGATCGGACGGATCGGACGGATCGGACGGATCGGACGGATCGGACAGATCGGACAGATCGGACGGATCGGACAGGACAAACAGATGCGTTTTGGATCAGAGCTCAACCCACCCAATCGATTTGACAGGGTTCAGCGGGAATGTGATCCCGACCACATGGAATGGGACCTGGAATATCAACAGGCTCTGACGGAAGGTCGTCGGATTGAATACATCTTTGATTCCTCGAAGTCCATCATCAGCGAAAACCAGTCTCCCGATATTCCGTTTCGCTATAGCCTGAATCCGTACCGTGGTTGTCGGCACGGTTGTTCCTACTGTTATGCTCGACCAGGTCATGAATACCTGGGCTTCAACGCAGGTTTGGACTTTGAAACGAAAATTGTTGTTAAGCAGGACGCCCCTGCCCTGTTCCGTGAGTTTCTGTCACGAGACTCGTGGAAGCCTGAACAGATTGCATTCTCTGGTGTAACAGACTGCTATCAGCCGGCAGAACGCGAATTTCTTTTGACTCGGCAGTGTCTGGAGGTTGCTGCGGAATGTCAGCAGCCCGTGAGCATCGTCACCAAGAATGCACTGATCGTCCGTGATCTGGACTTGCTGGCTCCTCTTGGCGCTTCCAATCTGGTTCATGTGTACTTGTCGATCACGACGCTGGATGCTCAACTGGCGCGAGATATGGAGCCGGGGACCAGTATTCCTGCGGCGCGGCTTCGTGCAATTCGAATGCTGTCGGATGCTGGTATCCCGGTGGGCGTGATGACAGCTCCAATCATTCCGGGACTCAATGATTCAGAAATCCCCGCAATCCTCGAAGCTGCTCGGGATGCCGGAGCCAGGACAGCCGGCTATATCATGTTGAGGCTGCCGCTGACTGTGGAGCCTGTGTTTCAGGAGTGGCTCAGAAGGACTCAGCCACAAAAGGCAGATATGATTCTAGGCCGAGTCCGTGAGACTCGAGGTGGAAGACTCAACAGCTCCGAATGGGGGCAACGTATGCGGGGCGAAGGGCCGATCGCAGATCAGATTCATTCAATCTTCAGTCTCTTCCGCCGCAGACTTGAGCTTGATTCTTCGTTCCCACCTCACAACTGTGGTCTGTTCCAGCCACCCAGGCCCAAATCCGGTCAACTACGTTTGTTTTAAAGTAGCAGGCACATTCCATGTGCCGTCCGCGAGATTTGGGTCGCGCGTTGGCGGACGGCATTCGGAGAATGCCTGCTGCGGTCTGCTTTGGCGGACGGCATTCGGAGAATGCCTGCTGCGGTTTGCTTTGGCGGACGGCATTCGGAGAATGCCTGCTACTTTGGTCAGGCGAGGATGCCTTCGACGACGTGGCCGTGGACATCAGTCAGACGGTAGTCTCGACCCTGGAAACGGAATGTCAGTCGAGTATGGTCGAAGCCCAGCAGGTGCATGAGTGTGGCATTCAGGTCGTGTACGTGAACAGGATCGTGGGTCACATTGAATCCAAGTTCATCGGTTTGACCATGAACATGTCCTGCTCGAACTCCTCCTCCGGCCAGCCACATACTGAAGCTGCGGTTGTGATGGTCTCGCCCGTCGTTTCCACCCTGAACCATCGGAGTCCGTCCGAATTCGCCGCCCCAGATGACAATTGTGTCCTGAAGGAGACCGCGTTCTTTCAGGTCTGTGACAAGTGCCGCGCTGGCTTGATCTGTATCGATCGCATTTTGTTTGACACCGGCTGTCAGGTTCCCATGCTGGTCCCAGGCTTCATGAAACATTTGCACGAACCGAACACCGCGTTCAAGCAGGCGGCGAGTCAGCAGGCAGTTGCGTGCAAAGCTGGCTTCTTTGGGATCCTTAATTCCATATCGTTCCAGAGTCTCCCTGGATTCACTTCCAAGATCCATCAGCTCTGGAGCGCTGTTTTGAAGCTTCCATGCCATTTCGTAGCTCTGGATTCGGGCTGCAATTTCCGGGTCACCCACCTGGTTCAGAGCCAGGTCATTCAGGCGGTGCAGAGAATCCAGTGTGGCCCGCTGAGTTTCTCCATCGATTCCGGCCGGGTTTGACAGATAGAGGATTGGGTCCCCTGCACTGCGGAAAGGAATGCCTCCGTACATTGTCGGAAGGAACCCGCTTCCATAGTTGCTGGCACCGCCACTTGTACCTTTTGCACTTGTCAGAACCACGAACCCCGGCAAGTCCTGGGACTCAGTTCCGAGGCCATAGAGTGTCCAGGATCCAAAGCTGGGGCGTCCGAACTGCTGAGAGCCTGTGTTCATCATGATCTGTGCAGGCGCATGATTGACAGCATCGGTCTGAAGGCTGCGAATCAAGCAGAGATCATCAGCGATTTTCGCTGTGTGTGGCAGAACTTCACTCAGTTCCATACCACACTGGCCGTACTTTTCGAACTTAAACTTTGGCCCCAGCAATGCTGAATTGGGATTGATAAAGGCTGCTCGATAGCCTTTGAGCAGTTCAGCCGGAGGAAGCTGGCCGTCACGTTTCACAAGTTCCGGCTTGTAGTCGAACATTTCCAGATGACTGGGAGCCCCGGCCTGAAACATATAAACGACACGTTTGGCTTTACCAGGGAAATGTGGTTGCCGAGGAGCCAGAGGCCCAGCGTCGGCTGACGCCCCAGGTGTGGTCATGGCCCCGGCTCTTGATTCAGAGGCCAGCAAAGACGTAGCTGCAAGTCCCGCCAGTCCAACGCCACATTCCCTCAGGAACCAGCGGCGACGCAGATAGCTTGCCTGAACAGACTGAAGATCCCGATTCATGTTCATGCTGATCAGTTCCTTGAAATTGTTTCGTCGAGGTTGAGCATCACTCTGGAAACGAGTGTCCATGCAGCGGCATCCTGAGGTGTGGAACCTTCGGGAAGGTCGGGCAGCTTTGCCGGGTCTCCCGTGACGACTTCACGTGGATTCAGCCAGCCATCGGCCAATCGCTTTCGCTGTGACGCAAGAAGATTCAGAATCTCGGATCGCTCTGCATCGGTTGGGTATCTGGCAGTGCACAACAGGAACGCATGATCGGCCCGTTTGGAATCATCAGTTCCAGCTTCGCGAAGGACTCTCAGAGCCATTCCTCGCGCCGCTTCAACGAAGATCGTTTCATTCAATCCGGTTAACGCCGCCAATGGCGTGTTGGAACGTACTCGCCGAGCACACGAGAAGTCGCCATTTGGTGAGTCAAACGAAGTCATTACCGGGTCGGGCATCGAACGCTTTCGGAAGCCATAGACAGCCCGACGATAACGCTCAGGCCCTTCAGCCGGCTTCCAGTAACTCGGATAGACATAATTATAGTCAAGCACGTTTTGAGGGACCGGAGGGATCACACCCGGACCACCGACTCTATGGTGCATCAGTCCTGCGGCCGTGAGTGCGATATCACGAACGACTTCCGCTTCCGCACGGTATCGGGCACCGCGTGCGAGAAGTCGGTTTCGCGGATCGCGTTCCAGAAGTTCGGGCGAACACTTTGATGATTGCTTCCACACCTGACTTGTGACAATCGTCCGGATCAGATGCTTCTGACTCCAGTTGTGCTCCATGAAGTCAACGGCCAGCCAGTCAAGAACCTTCTGGTATTCGGGCATAGCGGACCGAGTTCCAAAGTCTTCGGCCGTTTCCACGAGTCCTTCCCCGAACATTGCCTGCCAGACTCGATTGACAGCAACTCGGGCTGTCAGAGGCGATCGACGGTCCGTCAGCCACATTGCGAAACCAAGTCGATTTTCCGGAGCACTTTCAGGCCATCCATGAAATGAGGCTGGAACGTGAGGGCGAGTCGGCGTCTTTGGTTGATCCCAATTACCTCGGTCGAGCAAGTGAGTTGTCCGCTGGTAGCCACCGCTGCGTTCAATGAAATGCAGGATTGACGTAGAAGCCTGGGGCCATGATGCCAGAAGTCCATCAATCTTTTCCATTTGAGGCTTAAGTTCTGCCACTGATCTGCACCAGGCGTTTCTAAGTGCATCGATGTCTCCCGAAGATCGATCAGCGGGAGCCTTCTGAATTGCCAGAACTGCAGAATGATCGACCACGGGAGCTGTTGGAGCTGGTGATCGCGTAATACTCAGACGCCCGCAGCCCAGCATATCGCTCATTCGCAGTGCAATTTTGAATTCTGTCCCCTCAGGATAATCAAGAGGATTCTCAAATTGCATAACGGCCACGGACGCCTGATTGCGACGCCCCATTCCTCGATCGGAGGTCCACGTCGTTTCATCGGTTCCGTCGATGAGATATGCAACCGGGCCACTGGCTTTCTTGCCATCCGGCTGTTTCTGATCCGGATTCGAAAAATCTGCTGAGGCGTTGATCAGCTTAAGCTTTTCCCAGTCTTTACTGTCCGGCTTTTTGACGAACGCTTCCAGTTCCAGAATTCCCCAGGTGCCAACATGACTCCGACCGGGGCCATTGTGAGGGAGATCCTTGTGAGGCAGAGTTTCCAGTCGCAGTCCGGTGACACCCTTCAGATCGGGTTTGCTCACCATAAAGATGTCACCGCTGGTGTGACCCTTCATCAGCAGTGAATCGTCGAATTCCTGAGTCGGATGGTTGAGTCCGCTGATGCTGCCGAGTTCGGTCGCCTTGAGTGCTTCCCATGGAATCAGCGAATCTCGAATCGATGCTTCCCACGCCGCCTGTTCATCGGTGGCCTGGGGGCGAAGATTCGCGATTTCAGAATCCACGGCCGAGATCGCTGATTTGATGTTTTCGATCTGCTGAAGCTGTTCCGATGTGTAGACCCAGGACTGAGCCTCAAACGAATTGTTCAGGAATGCGAACATCCCGTAATACTCAGTGTGTGCAATCGGATCGAACTTGTGAGAATGGCATTGTGCGCACTGAGTTGAAAGGCCCAATACAGCTTTTCCGATGCAGTCCATACGGTCAAACATTTCCACCATTCGAAACTGTTCGGCAACGATGGCACCTTCTTCGTTGATCATACTGTTTCGCAGGAATCCGGTGGCGACGACCTGATCCTGAGTAGCATTCGGCAGGAGATCCCCGGCGATTTGTTCAATCAGAAACTGATCGTACGGCATATCCTGGTTGATCGATCGAATGACCCAGTCACGCCAGGACCATTGTTCTCGCTGCATGTCCTTTTCATAACCGTTCGTGTCGGAATAACGAGCGACGTCCAGCCAGTGTCGAGCCCATTTTTCGCCGTAGCGTTCGCTTGCAAGCAATTTTTCCAGTGTCGCGTCGAGCCCCTCCTTTTCAAATGCCTGAATCTCTTCAGGAGAAGGCGGAAGGCCAATGACATCCAGATACAGTCGTCGACATAACGTTGCGGAGTCTGCAGTCGGGCTGAGGCTGAGCTGCTCTTTTCGCAAACGATCTACAACAAAGGCATCAATTGGATGGCTGGCCGTGTTTGCGGGCAGGTCGGCTTTTTCAGGTGAAGTAAAGGCCCAATGCAGTTCATATTCTGCACCCTGAGCAATCCAGTTGTGAAGTATGGATTTCTGTTGATCGGTGAGCGGCTTCTTCTCTTTCGGAGGCGGCATGATCGTAGATTCATCAGTCGAGTGAATTCGTCGAAGCAGCTCGCTGTCGTCCGGTTTCCCGGGAATGAGTGCTGCCATGCCGGATTCACCTCCAGCAATCGCTGCGTCGCGCAGGTCCAGGCGTAAACCGCCCTGGCGAGTCTCTGTATCGACTCCATGACAATGCAAACAGTGTTCGGCAAGAATTGGCTGAACATCACGCAGGTATTCCACACGCTGAACGGCCGGTTCTTTCGGCTGACCATTTACGAGTGAGCTTCCTGGATCGTTTGCGAGCACGCCATTCTGAATCAGAAGACTGGACGCGACGAAAACGAAGGCAGCACAGATTTGCCAATTCGCACGGCGGCGTGAGTGAGGCACTCTTTTGAGTGACTCAATTCTATTGAATGAGTTTACAGTGATGAATGAGTTCACAGTGAGATGTGAATGATTTGAGCAATGATTTCTGCGAGGCAACATGGGGAGGGACTCGCTGCGGAAGGGTTGAAGGAAAATCAACAGGTGGGAATCCCTTTGGAGGATCACTCTGATTTTACTTACCGGCCCAGGCAAAAGAAAGAACTCCGCCAACTCAAATTGCTGTTCGCAAAATCGGAAAAATCTCTGAACAACAGGTCGGCTGAGAGTCATGAATCCAGCACAACCAGTGCATTTGGCAGTTCATTTTCGCTGGTTTCGATTGCCGGAAACGCTGCCGCCAGTTTTTCACCGGTAAGCCTGATTGTTCGGTCAAGGGCAGGAATCACGCCATGAGTGCGAATTTCTCTCGTCAGCTGGCGACAGATGTCTTCAGCGGTTTCCCGGGCCATAACGGTCTCCATATTTTGATCAGGGAGTACTACCGCAATGTGCTCTGCCAGGGACAAGTAGATCAGAATGCCAGATCGCCTGGATGTGTGATGAATACGCTGATCCATAAAGACGGACTGAGCTCGCTGGTGCACCTCCGCTCGCATCAAGGCGTCCGGCGCGAGCAGTCGCAGAAGGGAGTTGAACCTGGAGCAAACAACTGCTCCGAAGATAAACCCGCCATAGAATGCCAGCAGGAGTCGGATGGTGAACAGCAGGCTGGGAGAATATCCCCAGTACCCGGAGTTCTCTGAGATGTTCATCACCGGCCAGAGATATGCTGCGATACAGGCAGAAACGCTGCCGGTGAACACCCCGAACAGGTCTTCCACGCGATCGTAGTTTCCGGAGCGGCTTGCGATCACTGGAACAATTTCAGCCGAAGTCGTCGACTCGGCCGTCAAAACTGCGGCATTGATCTGGTGAAGTTCTTCGGGCGAAAACTGCTGCGGGTTTGAGTTCATTGGGAGAGCCTTTCAGACAGCGTCATTCGGAAGTGGATTTTGGGGACGAGCGACAGAGTGCGGAGTTACCATGAGCCGGTAGCGCCGCCTCCGGACGATCTTCTACCTCCTCCAAATCCTCCTCCAAATCCGCTCCTGGAAGAATAGCCGCCATAACGCCAGCCAGACCTTCGACGTGACGTCAGCATGGCGATGATGATGATTCCCAGAATGATGAAAACGTATTTCCAGAAGGTCCATGCCCATCCGTCAGAGCCATGGCGAGAGATTGAGACGACCGTAAACACGGTGAGGCCAATGATTGTTGACCAGATAAGAACCTGATCGCGCAAAGAGAAAGAGCCAAACGGTCGTCTGGTTTGAGACGGAGAGAACTGTGGAGAGCCAATGACTTTGTTGTTTTGCAGTCCGCCGTCTTGTGATCCTGACCGCACCATTTGTGCAAGGGAAGTGACGCCTGCCGAGATACCCGCTTCGTATCTGCCGGATCGAAATTCTGGCACAATTCTCTCGTTCATAATCCTTCCACACTGATCATCGACTCGGTGGTTCCAGCCATTTCCGAGTTCAATGCGAGCTAGTCGATCGTCATGGCTGACAAGAAACAGGATCGACTTTGCACCAGTTGCCTGGTCGTTGATGTCGAAATCCCACTGAGAAAGAAGCTGCACGGCAAAGGATTCGATATTGTGAGTTTTCCGGTCCGGACCACTTTGATAATCCGACATCCTTCGGATTGTCACGATGTAGATCGGGACGCCTGCGTCCTGCTGCAGAGAACTACAGGTCTGATCGAGCGACTTCTCGGTTGAGTCTTCGATGAGCCCGGCGGCGTCAACAACAAAGTGCCCGGCAGCAGGTCGTTGGAGCAGGATCACATCTGCAACGGCCGACGGCATGGTGGTGATCAGCTGAGTCATGCATCCGATCGACAGCGTGACAATGCCCATTGCCGGATGATTGAAAATACTGGCCACGCTGTACTCCTCCAACAAACAGATGAGGGGCATGAAAATCCAGTGACGGTGCCCGTCCACGATGTCCGGCGGTGCCCGTCAAACAGCAGGAAGGCGGGAAACGGGGAGAACTGTAGGGGAAGATCAAAGAAAATGCGAAAATCCGGTGCCTGAGTTTCGATGCAAATTGCTCCACCATTGGACATTCGCTCACTCTTGCGCAAAAATGTCGCCTCGGATCGCCAATGGAAAGTATCGGCAATTCAAAATATCGACAGTCCCTTTGGGGACAACAGAACAATATTCACTACAGCACAGGAGCCAGACCAGGCATGACTCAGCCCTCGCACCAGAGCATTCACAGCAGCCTGAAGGAAACTCGATCGTTTGCACCTCCAGCCACGTTTTCTGCGGCAGCTCACATCAGTTCTGAGCAGCAGTACGAGCACATGTGGCTGCACGCCAAGGACGATCCGGCTGGTTTTTGGGGTGAAATGGCTCAGAACCTGGACTGGTTTCGGCGATTTGACACCGTCATGGACGGGCATATGCCAAATACTCGGTGGTTTACCGGCGGCAAGCTGAACGTGAGCTACAACTGTATTGACCGTCACTTGAAGGGAGCGGGCAAGAACAAGGCGGCAATCATCTGGGAAGGCGAGCCCGGGGATACTCGAGTGCTCCGTTACCAGGACCTGCATCGAGAGGTCTGCAAGTTCGCCAACGTGCTGAAGAAGCTGGGCGTTCACACGGGTGACCGAGTGACCTTATATATGCCGATGATCCCGGAACTTGCGATTGCGATGCTGGCATGTTCTCGAATCGGTGCTGTGCACTCAATCATCTTCGGTGGGTTCAGCGCTGACGCAGTTGCGGACCGTAACAATGATGCTCAGGCAAAAGTTGTCGTAACCGCTGATGGAGGTTGGCGCCGCGGGAAAGAGATTGGTCTGAAAACAGCAGTTGACGCAAGTCTGGAGCGAAGTCCGTCGGTGGAAAAAGTTGTTGTTGTAAAGCGGACCGGCGGTGACTGCGATATGGTCCCGGACCGTGACTACTGGTGGCACGACTTGATGCAGGATGCTTCGCCGGATTGTGACCCGGTTCCGGTCGACAGCGAACATCCGCTGTTCATTCTGTATACATCAGGAAGTACCGGGAAGCCAAAGGGCGTCATGCATACCTCTGCTGGCTACCTGCTTGGTACGATGATGACAACTCGCTGGGTCTTTGACCTCAAAGAAGACGACACATATTGGTGTACTGCTGACATTGGCTGGGTGACCGGGCACAGCTACATCTGTTATGGCCCGCTGGCCAACGGTGCAACTGTGATGATGTATGAAGGTGCTCCCAACTGGCCGGATGAAGGCCGTTTCTGGGAGATCATCGAAAAGTATCGTGTCAGCATTTTCTATACGGCACCGACAGCGATTCGATCGTTCATTAAGTGGGGCAATGAGTGGCCGGAGAAGTACGATCTTTCGAGTCTGCGATTGCTGGGAAGTGTTGGTGAGCCGATCAATCCGGAAGCGTGGATGTGGTATCACCGCGTGATTGGTCAGGAGCGATGTCCGATCGTGGATACCTGGTGGCAGACCGAAACCGGTGCCATCATGATTAGTCCTCTGCCGGGTGTCACAGCAACCAAGCCCGGCAGTTGTGCTCGACCGCTTCCCGGTGTGGTCCCGGATATTGTGACTCGCGATGGCTACAGTCTTGGGCCAAATGAAGGTGGTCTGTTGGTGATGCGACAACCCTGGCCGTCGATGCTGCGGACTCTTTATGGAGACCATGACCGCTTCATCAAGACGTATTTCAGCGAAGTTCAGGGATGCTACTTTGCCGGCGATGGTGCTCGCCGCGACGAAGACGGCTATATCTGGGTCATGGGACGTGTCGACGACGTGATCAACGTTTCAGGGCATCGGCTGAGCACCATGGAAGTTGAAAGTGCTCTGGTTTCTCATCCTCGAGTTGCAGAAGCCGCGGTTGTTGGTTTCCCGCATGAGATCAAGGGGGAAGGCATCTGCTGTTTTGTGACTCTAAAGAACGGCGAAGGCAACGATGAACTGAAGAAAGAAATGATCAGCCACGTTCGGCAGCACATTGGAGCACTGGCTCAACCAGACCAGGTCCGATTTGCAACAACCTTGCCGAAGACTCGCAGCGGCAAGATCATGCGTCGCCTGCTTCGCGACATCGCGGCAGGACGGGAGTCCACTCAGGACACAACAACCCTGGAAGACTTCAGTGTCCTCGCCCGACTCCGTACCGAAGATGAGTGACAACCACGTAGGATCGGCATCCCTGCCCGTCCCGCGCTGGCTCGAGTTCTGCAGCGGCGCAGGGGTGGCTCACTAAGTAGGATGGGCATTCCTGCCCGTCCCTTGCTGGTTCGAGTGCTGCAGCGGCGCAGGGGTGGCTCACTAAGTAGGATGGGCATTCCTGCCCGTCCCGCGCTGGTTCGAGCACTGCAGCGGCGCAGGGGCGTGCTCGGGCAGGAATGCCCAAGCTACGACTTGTCCCGCGCTGGTTCGAGTGCTGCAGCGGCGCAGGGGTGGCTCACTAAGTAGGATGGGCATTCCTACCCGTCCCTCGCTGGCTCGAGCACTGCAGCGGCGCAGGGGTGTGCTCGGGCAGGAATG
>JAEUIH010000146.1 GCA_016795105.1 Planctomyces sp. | reverse complement strand
GTGCTCGGGGAGGAATCCCCAAGCTACATTTCGTCCCGCTCTGGTTCGAACACTGCAGCGGCGCAGGGACGTGCTCGGGGAAGAATCCCCAAGCTACATTTCGTCCACACACTGGTTCGAGCACTACCGCGGCGCAGGGACGTGCTCGGGGAAGAATCCCCAAGTTACATTTCGTCCCGCTCTGGTTCGAGTACTGCAGCGGCGCAGGGTGCTGATGGGTGAACGTTTGTTGTTAGCACCGAGTTCAGGATTCGAACGTTTTGGGTACGGACTGTGATCGCAGTAGCGGAGCCTGGGATGTACACTGTTGAGGACGGCGTGAGACGAGCCGAACGCGATCTCACGGGAACTTTATTCCTCATCTGAACCGATTGAATCCATGACAGACAATCAGCATTCCCCACGCGAAGTTCTGGCCCTTTGCCGGCAGAAGGAGATTCGGGCAATCGATCTTCGGTTTACGGACTTTTGTGGTGGCCAGAGGCATTTTACAATTCCGGCAGAGCAGTTAACGGAAGAGACTTTTGAGCATGGCTTTGCGTTTGATGGATCGTCGATGCGGGGATGGCAGGCGATTCATGAAAGTGACATGCTGATTGTCCCGGAATCGCAGACATGCTTTGTTGATCCCTTCATGAAATCAACGCTCGCAATGATCTGCAATGTGAGAGACCCGATCACTCACCAGACATATCCTCGGGACCCTCGGAACATCGCACGCAAAGCGGAAACCTACATGCATGCGACCGGGATCGCCGACAAAGTGTGCTTCGCGCCGGAAGCTGAATTCTTCGTTTTCGACAGCGTTCGATTTGATCAGCGTGAGCACGAAGGATATTACCACATTGAGAGTACAGAGGGGCAATGGAACCGAGGTCGAACCGGAACGAACTCGAACGGCTACCAGACGCGAACAAGAGAAGGCTACTTATCATTACCACCGGGCGACAGTCTTCAGGATCTTCGCACGGAGATGATGCTTGCCCTGGAAGACAGTGGGATTCGGACGATGGGCCAGCATCGAGAAGTCTCGACGGGCGGCCACTGCGAACTTGACCTGAAGTCAGAGACACTCCTGCGATCAGCGGATCAGGTCATCCGTCTGAAATACATTGTGCGAAATGTTGCGGCTCGCAGTGGACGCACGGCGACATTCATGCCAAAGCCAATCTGGAATGACAACGGTTCCGGGCTACACATGCATTTGTCGCTGTGGAAAGACAATCAACCGCTGTTCTCCGGATCCGGGTATGGTGGGTTGAGTGAAGTGGCGATGTTTGCCATGGGCGGAATTCTGCAGCATGCGCCTGCTTTGCTTGCGTTTTGTTGTCCAACAACGAACAGCTATAAGCGATTAATACCGGGGTTTGAAGCGCCCGTAAATTTATCATACAGCTACCGAAATCGATCAGCCGCAATTCGGATACCGGCAAATTCCGGTCCGGAATCTCAGCGACGGTTTGAATTCCGCTGTCCGGACTCCTCGTGCAATCCATACCTTGCGATGGCCGCAATCCTGATGGCGATGCTGGATGGAATTCAGAATCGAACATCCCCCGGCCGTCCTCAGGATAAAGACTTGTACGACCTTGCACCTGAAGAAAGACTGGGACTGACTGGCACGCCATCGTCCCTTGAGGAGTCCCTTGCGGCGCTGGTTGCGGACCACGATTTCCTGTTGCGTGGAGACGTTTTCACGCCGGACGTGATTGAGCGATGGATTCAACACAAGCGAGACG
Organism: Planctomyces sp.; assembly: GCA_016795105.1. GTDB lineage: Bacteria > Planctomycetota > Planctomycetia > Planctomycetales > Planctomycetaceae > F1-80-MAGs062. The sequence goes on along the minus strand of JAEUIH010000146.1, from coordinate 9,197 downwards.
ACGACGTTAAAGCGATCGCTCAAAGACCGCATCCATACGAATTCGCGCTTTATTTTGACTGTTGAGCGAAGAACGGTACGGGGATTGCGAATGGCGTTTTGGCCCGGAAATCATGACAAATTGGGAGGTCATGACAGTCCAGGCTGGGCAGTCGGTCCGGGATTGACCATCGTTATATCGTTCAAATACACTTGCCGCTCATCGACTTACGGCAAAACCGTTTGAAGGCCGGAGACGCGTCTGATGACTGTCGTAGTGGCAGTCAGGGAAATTCAGCGCGGGCTGTCAGAATTGTCTGAAGTCATGCATTGAGGATTGCGGGACGACTATGGAACTGCTCGAAAAAGTTGGTGACTTCTTCACGGCCACGACATCAAAGATTGAACGTGGAATTACGTCGCTGTTTGGTTCATCCAACGAGCGCCGGATGAGGAAGCTGGGATTTGTTCGGGATAAGAGCGGAAAGACCACGATCGTTCCGGGATCGATGCTGGACCGAATCAATTCGCTGGAGCCAACCTGGCAGAAGTTGTCTGACGAAGAGCTTCGACAGTCAACGCAGAAGTTTCGAGCACGCCTGAAGAATGGTGAGACTCTGGATGATCTGCTGCCGGAAGCATTCGCAGCAGTTCGCGAATCGGGTCGCCGGTTTCTGAAGATGCGTCACTACGAAGTGCAGATGATCGGTGGATACATCATGCACAACGGCGGAATTGCCGAAATGGTGACTGGCGAAGGTAAGACACTGGTGGCCACGCTGCCGACGTTTCTGAACGCGATTGCGGGTAAAGTGCATGTCATCACTGTCAACGACTACCTCGCTCGCCGCGACATGGAATGGATGGGTCCGATCTACCTGAACCTGGGACTGACAGTTGGCGCCATTCAGTCATCAATGAATTCCTTTGAGAGGCAGAAGCACTACGCCTGTGACATCACATACGGCACGAGCAACCAGTTCGGTTTCGATTATCTGCGCGACAACATGAAACCAACGCGCAATGAGCAGGTTCAGGGGCCTCTGCACTATGCGGTTGTTGACGAAATTGACAACATCCTGATCGACGAAGCACGTACTCCACTGATTATTTCAGGACCTGCACACGACAACCTCGACCGATACCCAAGGGCCAACGAGATTGCAAAGCAGCTTCGTGTTGGCGTTGACTTCGAGGTCAAAGAAAAAGAACACACCTGCCACATGACGGAAGAGGGAGTTCGAAGAGCAGAGCAGCTGGCAGGAGTAGAGAGCTTCTATACAGCCGGCAATATGGAATGGCCGCATCTGCTTGATAACGCACTCAAAGCTCACTTCCTCTACAAGCGAGACGTAAACTACGTTGTCGAAAAGGGTGAAGTGATCATTGTCGACGAAAACACTGGTCGAAAGATGGAAGGTCGTCAATGGAGTGATGGACTGCATCAGGCTGTTGAAGCCAAAGAAGGCGTCAAAATCAAGGAAGAGTCACAAACACTCGCCACGATCACACTTCAAAACTACTTCAAACTGTATCGCAAGCTTTCCGGGATGACCGGAACAGCGATGACGGAAGCAGAAGAGTTCTGGAAGATTTATAAGCTTGACGTTGTCGCAATTCCGACGAATCGTCCGATGAAGCGAATCAACTTCCCGGACAACATTTATGGAACGGAAGCTGAAAAGTGGCATGCCGTCGTTGAAGAGATTGTGGAAGTCCACGCAACGGGTCGCCCCATTCTCGTCGGTACCACGTCCATTGAGCTGTCTGAAATGCTCAGCCATAAACTCGTGAAGAAAGGTATTCGGCACGACGTTCTGAACGCCAAGCAGCATGAACGCGAAGCCGAAATTGTTGCTCAGGCTGGGCGCAAGGGTGCAGTCACCATTGCGACCAACATGGCCGGTCGAGGTACCGACATTATCCTTGGCGGAAATCCCGAACACTCTGCATGGGAAATCCTGAAAGACAAATACGCTTCTCGACTCGATGTACCAAAGTCTGAATGGGACGCATTGACGAAAGAGATCGCAGAACGTGAAGGAATGGTCGAAGAAGCCAAAGAAGTCGCAGGGCTCGGCGGACTGCATGTGATTGGCACAGAACGACATGACTCGCGACGTATCGATCTTCAGCTCCGCGGTCGAGCTGGACGTCAGGGCGACCCAGGATCAAGTCGCTTCTTTATTTCGCTCGACGATAAGCTGATGCGGTTGTTCGCAGGTGACTTTGTAAAGCGAGTCATGCAGTGGGCGGGACTCAATGAAGGCGAACCAATCGTAAGCCCAATGGTCACTCGTCGAGTCGAAGGTGCACAGAAGAAGATCGAAGAACGACACTTTGATCAGCGAAAGAACCTTCTCGAATACGACGAAGTGATGGATGAGCAGAGAAAGCGAACCTATTCATATCGTCAACAGATCCTTGACGGTGCGGACTGCCGGGAATTCGTCATCAACATGATGGACGAACAGATCAATCTGGGAACCGGCCAATTCCTGGAGAAGGATTATCGCTGGGACACAATCGTTCAGTGGGTCGCTCAGAAGCTGAATATTCAAATTGTCACCGGTGACATTCGAGGAATGGAAAAGGGGCAGTTAATTGAGTTCCTTCGAGAAGAGGGGCAACGCCAGTCGGAATCGGAGATCTACGAGCAGCTCGATATTCATCTGCCGGACGATTCGGAAGACAAGTCCGACTGGAACTGGATGTCGTTTGTGAAGTGGGTCAACCGAACCTACGGACAGAATCTCCAGGATCGAGATCTGAAAGCTCTGTCTCGGGAACGCATTCCGGAATTCCTGTTCGAGAAAGCACGAAACTGGATTGAACGCTGGGATCTGTCGGACCTCGATGCGTTTCTCGACCCACAATATCCACAAAAGAGTCTCGCAGGATGGGCCGGTTACCACTTCACTCTCACCCTGAAAGTCGACGAACTCAACGGACTTGAAACTCCCCAGATCATTGAGCTTCTGAAAAAGAAGGTGAGAGAACGGTACGACGAAAAGGAAGTCATTTACCCTGTTTCAGTGGGGATGCACAGCTTTCTACAGGGAGATGGTGCTCAAGGCGAAAAGGCAAATCGCGAAACACTGGCACGCTGGGCAAACACACGATTTGGCACCAGCTTCAACCCGGAACAGTTTTCTGGAATGTCGAGTGAAGAAATCTACAACACTCTGGCAGAAGTCAGTCGCAAATTCCTTGCCGGCCGACCTGCATTGATGAGTGTTGGAGCAAAGATTGACTCCATCATCGGACCTAACCCTTCGGACATGAAACCGCTGACTGACGCTCAGATCAGCGAGATCGTGTCATGGGGAGAAAAGGAACATAAGCTCACATTCAACGTTGATGTGCTGAAGAGCCTGCCGGCCAATCGTGTGCGAATGACCGTACTCAACAGCATTGATCGAGCATTTCGGCCTGAGATGCAGCAGACAGAACGATCCGTGCTGCTTGAAATTCTGGACACCGCATGGAAAGACCATCTGTATTATATGGGACATCTCAGACAGGGCATCGGCTTTGTGGGTTACGCTCAGAAGGATCCCCGCACAGAATACAAGCGGGAAGGGCGTCGTGCATATAACTCGATGTGGCAACGAACCGGCGAACAAGTGACGGGCGCCATCTTCCGAATTGAGCATGAGAGCCCTGCGTTTGTTGGTTCGCTCTGGAAGATTACGGCCACTGCTCATGATGTCGCTCCTCCGGTCGAACAATCGATGCCGGAACCTCAACAGGGCAGTACAGGACCAGAGATTGGCGAACCTGAGACGGCCGTCGACCCGATCGTGAACTTTGCTCCGAAAGTTGGTCGTAACGATCCGTGTCCATGTGGAAGTGGAAAGAAGTTCAAGAAGTGTTGCGGAAGTTAGTGCCCTCGAGGAAATGGACTTCCGATGCGATGGTGCCTGAACTTCGCGTATCTTCTTTTGCTGGTCTTACTGAGTCCCGTCGTTGTCTGGCGTATGTTGCGCCATGGTCGATACCGAAGGGGACTCCGTGAAAAGTTGCTGGGGACTGGTCCGCCATTCCTTCCGACGCAGTCCGTATCCGGATTGACAAAACCGACAGTCTGGTTTCATGCGGTCAGTGTCGGCGAAGTTGTTCAGCTGGAAAAGGTGGTGGCTGGCTTTACTCAGCAGACCTGTGGCCGCTTTCAAATTGTTGTCACGACATCCACTGACACCGGTTACGATCTTGCTCTGAAGCGATTCGGCGAACACACTGTCACATGGTTCCCTTTGGACTTCTCGTGGAGCGTGAATGCTGCCCTTGAGAGAATCCGACCGGTCATGCTCGTTCTGATGGAGCTGGAGATCTGGCCGAACCTGATACGCCAGTGTCATCAGTCTGCCATTCCGGTTGTGGTTGTCAATGCTCGCATGAGTGATCGCAGTGTTCGAGGCTACCGTCGGATTCGTCGCTGGATCGCTCCTGTCATTTCTCGAATCTCTCGAATTGCGGCCCAATCGAACGAATATGCGGAACGTTTGATTGAACTCGGTGCATCGCGAGAGTCCACGACCGTAACGGGATCCATCAAGTTTGATGGTGTGGCAATGGATCGCGGTCAATTGAAGACGATGCAGCTTCGCCAGATGTTTGGATTGGCGGACACTGAGATCGTCTTCATGGCTGGCAGTACCCAGGATCCGGAAGAAGCACTGGCACTGGACGTCTGGACTGCACTGAGAAATCAATGGCCGGAGCTACGCCTGATTCTTGTCCCACGACACCGTGAACGATTTGAGGCTGTAGCTTCGCTGGTACAAAGCCGAGACATCCCATTGTTGCGGCGGAGCCAATGCGATGCGTCCGAGAGCCAGTCACTACTGAACATCAAGGCAGCTCGGCCTGTGATTCTGCTCGATACGATTGGTGAACTTGGAGCCTGCTGGGGCCTTGCCGATCTGGCATTTGTTGGCGGCAGCTTCGGCAATCGAGGTGGTCAGAACATGATTGAACCCGCGGCATACGGGGCCGTAATTCTGTTCGGACCAAATACATCAAATTTCCGGGATGTGGTTGCCGCGTTTCGTAAGGCACAGGCATGCATTGAGGTTTCAGAACCCGCTCAGCTGCAGCCAACGATCGAACGACTTCTGCAGGATGCTAAAAAGCGATCCGAACTTGGCCGACGTGCCCAGGATGTCGTCCAGCAACAGCAGGGAGCGACTCGGCGTACTGTCGATCTGCTTGTTGAAATGGTGGATCACAACCTGTCTGAAACCACAACATAGTGGTCGCTATTCCCCTGCTTCTTCGTCATCTCCTATTTCCTCCTTGCCGAACAGAGACTTCTTGAGAGTCTCCCAGCGACTCTTCCAGCGGCGACGGCGTTCTTCACTGAGCTGGCGCTGGTAGTCTGAGAACATGCCGACAAGGTACACAAGTAATCCGGCAACAAGCTCAATCGTCTGAATGGCAATGAAAATCGCAGCGATATATGGAACGATCGTCATCGCTGTCGGCTCCATGGGGAATGAAGAATCTGGCTGATCACAAATCGTGACGAATCCGCCTGTAACATGATCTCGGCCAATGATCAGATATCCATTGACAGCCGTCAGAATAATGAAGAGCGACGCGAAGCTCAGCAGGAGAGAAAATCCATCTGCTCGGAGCCGTTTCAGATAACTGCGAGAAGCAATCAGTATTGGGATTAACATGGAAAGAAATGCCACAACGACGACAGGCACATGAGTTCTGGACATCAGTACCCAGCAGTCGACGCCCGTTCGACGGCTGATATTCGTTGTCCATGGAAAGAACATCGTCATCCAGATCAGGCTGCTGATGGCCGAACTGATCCAGACAGGCTGCCAGTACGGCGCATCTTTGGAGTGAATCGCAGTAAAGATCTTCGCCATGATTCCTCGACCGACGGACGCTGACGGAGCCGCGACATTGTGGGCAAATTGCTCTCCAATGGTACGGAATCGTGTAAATGTGCCCTGATCGCCGAATGGAACGGCCCGACCTGAATGGTCTGGTGCAGAAGAACAAGAAGAGTTTGACGCTGTGGCACTGGCCAGAGCTTTCCACATCAGTGCTGCTGACGAATATCTTTGTTCCGGATCGACCTGGAGCGCCCTGTGAATCACTTCATCGACACTCACCGGGATTGATGCCAACGCAGAAGCGGGGGGAAAACTGCCACGCGGCACGCGCCCTGTCAGCAACTCGTACAGCAGAATTCCCATAGAATAAATGTCGGCCCGATAGTCGGCCGACTTGGGATTCTCCCATTGTTCGGGCGCCATATAGTTGAGCGTCCCCATCGCCTGACGAGTCTGAGTTAAGGAAACTTCGCAGCCGGAGTCGACAGCGAGGCGGGCAAGTCCAAAGTCAGCCAGCGCAACATTACCGGACTTCCCAAACAGAATATTCTCCGGCTTAATGTCTCGATGCGTAACGCCTTCTCGATGTGCAAAATCGAGTGCTGCACAAACATGTTCAAAGATTCGAATCGCTTCGTGTGGAGGTAGTCTTCCAGCGTCCATCAATTCCCGGAGATTCATCCCATCCATGAATTCCGTCAGCAGAAAACAGACATCCTCTGCCTTGCCATAGTCATAGATACGAATCACATTTGGGTGGTTGAGTTTTGCCATGGCTCGGGCTTCGCGTGCAAATCGTTCGGAGAACAATTCATCACGAGCAAGCTCTTTAGGCAGGATCTTGAGTGCCACATACCGATCAAGACGAATTTGTCGCGCCTTGAAGACGCACCCCATACCACCTGATCCAACGAGTTCGAGAATCTCCAGATCGGGAAAACGTCGAGCGAGATCATCTGGATTGGGTATTGCAAAAGTCCTGCGGGGTGCAGCATCGTTCTGGCTCATTGCCAGATCAAACAGAGCTCGCTGGTTAAGTTGATCAACGAGATGTGTAGTCTTTCCTTCTGCTGCCATTGGATTTGATCCTCGGTTACGAACAGAACAACTGCAATTATAAAGACTGACGAAGTCGAGTAAGTTCGTCATCCACTTCAACAGAATGAGGAACGGTTTCCGCGACCTCTTCCCGAATAAATTGTCCAAGTCTTTGTTTCATTCGATGGACGGCAACCCGAACGGCTGCTTCGGTGATTCCCAGAATGGAAGCCATCGCTGCCCCCGTGCGAGCCGTTGTTCCGTCAAGCTGATCCTTGATGACATTGAACAATTCCTGCCTGCCATTGGAGCAATACTCCGCTTCGAGCCGATCAAGTGCCCTCTGCAAAACTGTTCGAGCCCATCTGCGTTCAAACTCCTGTTCCGGGGTCATCGAACGACGGTCAGGCGTTTCATCAATGGTCTCTGTCGAGACACGCTGATGAGCCCCACCGCGTTTCGCAGCGTTCTGATGATCTCGAAAGTCACTTATGAACTGACTCACAGCATGCAAGAGAAAACTTCGAAACGTGCCTCGATCCGGATTCGCCCTCGCCAGCAGGTCACCTCGAATCAGTCGAGCAAAGAAGTCCTGAACGATGTCTTCTGCGTCCCGGTCTGCTCCCAGTCGGATTCGTACATAGGTCAGAACGGGATCCCGGTAGCTTGCACAAAGCTCTGACAGTGCGGCATTTGCGGCGGCCGAATCGTCCGATCCCGCCTGTCGAATGTAAGTCCATCGAGTTTGTGGAAACACCATAAACAATCCTGAATCTGACGGTCCAATATGACTGTCTGCAGAGATCTCCGGGAGAACCCCAAAAATGTTACACAGAATTCTGTCACGAATTGCCATACCCTGGGAAGTTGCGTGAGCGATTGTCAAATTCTGATGAAATCCCGGAGATCTCCTGTTGCGCGGCCAAAAACAACGAGTACTCACTCCTGGTGGCGGAAATGCATTCAGCATTCCAGTGAACCGTGTGAAACAACAATCCCGGAGGAACACGCTCGTGATCAGGTCAGAATGGCTACTCTTTTGTCTGGTATTCTTCTCGGCACAGATCGTGACGCATGCCGGGGTTGTTCAGATTGGGTTTGATGAACTCTCCGCCGATGGTGTAATCGGGAATTCAAACGGCGTCTATTCAGGCAACCACTATGCGAGTTCTGGCGTGTTATTTCGAACCGGTGAACTTGTCGCCTCAGGCGGAGGTATATTTACTCTGACAAATCCGAATGATTCCTTTGAAGTGCTCGGTGGAGCCGGGCAACCGGCGATTTCCCGTCCCAATTTTGCGATTGCCCGAGGGGGCGGGACACGTGATTTGCTGATGATTTTTACAACCCCAGTGACTTCAGTCAGTCTAATTTCAGACAACTACTTTCCAGAGTCCGCTGACATCATCCGTCTGGGCGCTCTTAAGTCAACCGGCATTGAAAATCAGTTTACGGTGCTGGGATACGATGAGAAGTTCGACAATGCAACCTCGTCCCCGGCAAATCGACTGACAATCAGCCTGAATGGTCAGAGCTTTTCATACGCGCTCTTTCAGGTGACAACCGAGTCCGAAGGATTTGACGATTTGACCTTCACTCAGGCCGTCCCCGAACCTGCTTCAATTCTGATCTTTGGAATAAGCCTGTTTTGTGGAGGCGTCGCACACTGTCGTCGCAAACTCAACGGCACGAGTCGCACGAACCATCCAGCAGATCTCAGCAAATTGAAGCCGCAATAACCGGCGAACAGTTCTCTGAATGCCGCGCACTCCAGCAGAAAATGCTCGTCGCCGGTAAGTCTTAAGACACGGATTGGGGATTCTGGCTCCAGAGCAAACATCCGGGGTTCTCGCAACGGCTGGCTTCATTTAATGTCTCAGGTGGTGTACCTGCCGGGGGAATTGTCTTGCGCGATTCCCGTTCGAATGGCAGGTTCTTGACTGATGCAACGTCTGCTTTTGAGTTTGAGGATGCGTTGATGAAACACAGACTGGCGATACCGGGGCTGATGCTCGTGAGCCTGCTCTCCGGCTGCAGTTCGATTATGCACGAGCTCCAGCCTCATCGGCTCTGGCGATGGAATTACCAGGAAGCTCCCGGCCGAACTGACGGCGTCTATATGTCAATCGATGACCCATTACCACAACGTCTGGAACGCGAAGAAGCAACCGCAACACCACAAATGTAGCTTGGGCATTCCTGCCCGAGCCACCGCAATGCTCGAACCAACGCGCGACAAATCGTAGCTTGTGTCTGTCCGGAAATGTGTTTGAGCAGACAAAACACTGGTAAAAGTAATAAAAAGGCTCCACGAAGATAGCACGAA
>JAEUIH010000145.1 GCA_016795105.1 Planctomyces sp. | reverse complement strand
AAGGGCACCAGGGCGTTGCGGACGGCACATGGAATGTGCCTGCTACGGTAGCAGGCATTCTCCGAATGCCGTCCGCACGACCCCGAGTCGCCGCGGCATCCTTGGACATGGCGGAAGTGGATGGGAATCGAACCCACCAGTGGCGCGAAGCGTCACTCTGCGGTTTTGAAGACCGAGGCAGTCACCAGACCTGCATACACTTCCGAAGTCCCATTGTCTGCGAGCATTCTCGCGAGCACCGATGGTGAGCCAGTCAAAAGATCCTGCGATCTTAAGGTGCGGTGCTGGTTGAGGCAACGCGTTGCTCCGTCAGACGAGTTCAATTCGCGGAGATCCGGCGACGATTTGACCGATTCGGACTGGACAAGGCAGGGATTCGGCAAGGAAAGCGGCCTCGAATGAATGACATTGACGTTTCGGAACACAAAGCAGCAGACCGCCGCATGTCTGAGGATCATACAGCAGTGCAATTGTCGCCGCATTGGGATGTTGGGCAAGTACCGAGACTGGTAGCTCGGTTCGGCGATTTGCCGGAGTGAGTGAACTTTCGAATCCTTCACCGATGAGTTCTTCGGCTCCTCGGAGCTGAGGAATTCGATTCAGCTCGACAGTGGCTGCACATTGGCCAGCAACCAGCATCTCCGAAAGATGTCCAAGCAGTCCAAATCCTGTGACATCCGTCCCGGCGATCACACCACAGTGAACTGCAATCGCAGAGGCCTGTTGCTGAGATTGCAGCATCACGCGAATTAGTTCCTCAAAGTGATCAGCCTGACATCGGGCCTGCGCATGTGCTGCCAGCAGCACGCCCGTTCCAAGAGGTTTGGTCAGATAGAGGAAATCGCCTGCCTGAGCGTTTAGCTTTCGGATCAGCTCACCGGAAAGTGGTTCGCCAAAGACAGTGAGTCCGATCTCACATCGGGGACCGACGATGGTGTGTCCTCCATTGAGTTTTGCACCGGCCGAATCAAGCTCGTGATGAATCCCTGTCAACAACTCTGCAAGCATCTGCTGTTGAGTTTCCGAATTGCCTTCCGGAATAACGATCGTGGCCAGGGCACCTCTGACCGTTGCTCCCATTGCAAACAAATCATTCATCGCATGTTGAGCGATGATACGGCCATTGAGCCAGTGGTCAGTTAATGGTGGAGTAAAAAAATCTGTGGAAGTGATCAGGGACTGGCCACCGGAAAGAAGCACTTCAGCGCCGTCATCCAGTGTCAGGTTTTCAGTCAGTAACGGTGTTTCCCCTGACTGTTGAGTGCCGACCTGATTCAGAGCAGACTTCAGGATGTCAGAGCTCAATTTGCAGCCACATCCTCGGCACTGCATTGTGGACGAGTAATCTCGATTCATCAGATTCCGGAACATCTGCATGAAGCGAGTGTCAATTGAGTCCTTAAGTTTGAGCACCCACCGCCCCCGGAAACTGAACCCCTTCCATTCGCCAATTGCTTCCGCGTTTCCAAGGTTGAGCAGTTTCAGGAATGATTTCTGCGGGACGAATTCGGTCAGTTGCCTGCCACTGAGAAGTCGCTGAAGATTCTCCCAAAGCACCGGACCCTGGCGTACAGCATAGACCCCCGCCTTCGGAAAGCTGTTCTGATGAACCGAGCCGCTGTCGCCCACAACAAAAATCGGGTGCCCACTCAACGTGCGCAGAGTGCGATCCGTGAGAAGGAAGCCATGATCATCTTTGGGCAAATCAAACATCGACAGGACGGATGGAGCTGCAGCACCTGTTGCCCAGATGACAATATCGGCTTTGATAGTCGTTCCGTTCTGAAGCTCCACATGGGATGGAGTAACTTCGACGACTCGCAGACCAGTGATCAGCTCGATCTTCGAATCCGGTTGCTCCATAAATTCGCGAATCTTTCGCCGGACTCCCTGCCCGGATCCCGGGAGTACTTCAGACGTGGCGGAGATGATGCTGATGGAATAGCTCTTTAGTTTTCGGTTTCGAAGATACGGATGAAGGCAACAGGCGATCTCGATACCCCCGGCACCACTTCCTACCACAGCCACACTCAGTTTTTCCGTGCGCTGAAGGGCACCATCTACAGCGGTTGCGAGGCGTTGCAGGAACGTTCGCATGGGTTTGATGGCCACAATCGGAGCATGGTCCTGAATCCGGACTCCAGCGGTGGTCGGGACAGACCCGATTCCAATGGAGAGAGCATCAAACGGGATTGCAGGCCGGTTCTTGAATTGGATCTGGCGGAGTTTCAGATCGACAGCCGAGACTTCTTCAGTAATGAGTCGGGCGCCCGCCGAGGCACATAGTTTTACAAGATCGATCTGCATGTCCTGTTCCGAGTGCTGCCCGGACAGGACTGCCGGCAGCAGGCCTGAATACGTTGCAGTGGGTCCGTCCGACAGGCAGGTCAGGGAGGTACGCGGGACCGGATTCTGAACCCACATGCGAACGATGTGAGCGTTTGTGTGACCGACACCAAACAGAACGATGTGGCGGTCCGGCAGTTCAGAGCTCGTTTGATTGGACTGCACGATCCCGCTGGTTCCTGTTCATGCATTCGCAAGAATTCGCTCGGCGACCTTGCCATGGACATCGGTCAGACGGAAGTCACGACCTGAATAACGATAGGTGAGTCGAGTATGGTCGATTCCCATCAGATGCAGGATTGTAGCATGCAGATCATGGACACTCATACGATCTTCGACCGCTTTGATGCCAAGTTCGTCCGTGGCACCATAAGTCATGCCGCCCCGAACACCGCCTCCGGCCAGCCACATGCTGAATCCCGTCGCGTGGTGGTTTCGTCCAGTTGCTCCCTGAGCCGTCGGTGTTCGCCCGAATTCGCCGCCCCAGATAATCAGCGTTTCATCGAAGAGGCCCCGTTCCTTGAGATCCCGGATCAGGGCTGCAATCGGTTGATCGCTCAGGTTGGCGTCTCGCTGATGATCCTGAATGTCGCCGTGAGCATCCCACGGCTGCCCGCTTCCATAAAACAGCTGGACCATTCGGACACCCCGCTCGATCAGGCGGCGCGAAATCAGACATCCATCAGCGAATTCGCCCGAACCATAGAGACTGCGGGTGACCTCGGTTTCACGACTGATGTCAAATGCCTCCTGAGCTTCTGTCTGCATCCCATAGGCCGTTTCCAGTGACTGGATTCGGGCTTCCAGCTGTGCATCTTCCGGACGCTGCTGCCGATGGAGCTGGTTCATTCGCTGCATAACATCGAGCATACGCCGCTGAGAAGTAGAAGAGAGTTGTGTGTTCTTTAAGTGCCCGATGACTTTAGCGGGGTCGAGCCCGGCATGGTCGACGTGGGTGCCCTGGAAGATGCCCGGCAGAAAACTGTTCGACCAAAGTGCGGGACCAACCACCGGCTTTCCTGGGCAGAGTACAACAAAGCCGGGAAGATTCTGATTTTCGGTTCCCAGTCCATACGTTAGCCAAGAGCCAAGACTGGGGCGTATCGGTTGCTGGTTTCCGGAATTCATCATGAACAGCCCAGGTTCGTGATTCGGAGTGCTCGTATACATCGAGCGAATCACACACAGGTCATCAGCACAGCGACTGACGTGAGGAAACAGCGAACTGATTTCGATGCCGCTTTCCCCATAGCGATCGAACGAAAATGGACTGGGCATGAAATTGCCGCCAGGGCCAGGCTTCCCCGCCTGTTTCACCAGCTCTGGTTTGTAGTCAAATGTATCGACGTGCGATGGGCCTCCGTTCATAAACAGAAAAATGACATGCTTTGCCCGTGGCATGGAGTGAGGCGGTCGCGGGGCCATCGGGCTGGACTGTTCAGGGCTTTCGGAAGCGATGGACTTTTCAGCAAGCACGCCTGCAAGGCCAAGCATGCCGAAGCCAGCGCCGACGCGAGTGAGCATCCCGCGGCGAGTCAAATCCATATCCGCATTTGAAGGATGTATTGTCTGCATATTGTGATCAATCTGCTGCATGTTTCTAATCCATGTAGGCAAACTCGTTCGTGCCAAGTAACGCCAGACAATATTGTTCGAGGGGCGTCATTCTGTCAGTTGACTGAGGATCTCCATACTGCAGAAATTCCCGACCCAGTGTTCGTTCATCCTGAGTTGGATTGCGACCAAAGCAAAGCTTAAAGAGACGCTCAATCTGAATCTCCTCTGTATCTGCTTCCTGCTGAACTCTGGCGGCCAGCGTCCTGGCCTGACCCACCATGAAATCACTGTTCAGGACAAACAACTGCTGAAGCGGAACGGTCGTGACAGAGCGTTCCCCTGCTGTCAGGTTGGGATCCGGGAAGTCAAACAGACGCAACAGGTCATTGAGTCGATGTCGACTGACATAACCATACAGGGTTCGCCGTCGATGATCCCCATTCAATTCCGATGAAGGACCACCGGGCACACGGTTCAGTTGGCCAGAGACCGCCAATACCGCGTCTCTCCAGGGCTCAACTTCCAGTCGTCTTCTGTTCATCTTCCAAAGCAGACGGTTGTCGGGATCAACATCAGGCGATACGGAGGAGTTCGAACTGCTTTGCTGATAAGTGGCAGACAGAAGAATTCTTCGATGTAGCGACTTCAGAGACCAGCCGGATTCCATCAATTCAACGGCAAGCGTATCCAGCAATTCAGGATGAGACGGACGATCGCCCAGCTGACCAAAATTATTGAGCGTGCGGACAATTCCTGTGCCAAAATGGCCAGCCCAGATACGATTGACGATGACTCGAGCAGTCAAGGGATTGGAAGGTGCAACAATAGCGTCGGCCAGTTCCATGCGACCACTCGAAGTTGGGGCGACGGCAGGTACTGAACCTGATGCCAGAATCGCCGGGAAGCCTCGTGGTGCTGCTGGCCCCTTCTTCTTCGGGTCACCCGCCAGATAGATGTTCAGGTCTCGAATGCTTCCTTCAGTCAGGGAGTGAGCTTGCGGAATCTGGATTGCTTCGACGGCCGATTTCTTCTGATCCAGTGTGGTTCTCAGTTCCTTGAGCGATCGTGACTCCGTTACAGTAAGCAGTGAGTCAATCGACTCCACAGGCATCGCCAGTATCCCGCGTTCATCGAAGAGTTCCGAGAGGAAGCGAGCGTCCAGTTCTCTTTGTCTTTGCTCCTCTGGTGTGAGTTCCTCTTCCACGGTTTGTGATGCAACTGCCGTTTCAGGCGGCGGTTCAACAGCGAAGACAATTCGAGCTCCCGACAACACTGCATGATCACTGCTGATCGTGTTTTCTTCTTCGGAAATCTGTGCTCCTGTGACAGCAATCGTCAGATAGCGGGCGTCTTCGGGAATCGGAACTTCAAATGAGATGAATCGTCCGTCCGATTTTAGTGGTTCAGGGATGGGGTCAGCAAAAGCATAAACCGTGTCATTCTCGGTGACTCGATGCGGCTGACCATTGATGTAGCCTGCAATGACTGAATCAAAGACATTCCGTTGATTCGGAGTCTTTGAAACAAGGACTGCAATGTGGACGGACGAGTTCGCTCCTAAAGAGTCGTCATTCAGTCCCGCACGATCGACAAGAAACCTCGCGGGAACGGATGGGTGCAGTTGGCCAGATTTGCGAAGCTCATCCAAATCAAACGTGATCAATGCATTTGCATGCATCCCGATTCCCTGCTCCGTGCGTCCAATGTTGCTCGCACACTTTTGTCCGATGGTACGAATCCCACCCTCAGCCGACCAGCCATCATTCGTGATTTCACCATGCTGTCGCATATCGCTGCCCAGGGGACCGAAATCAAACTGAACGCCGTCGACGATCTGAGCAGACTTACCCCAGCCCTGAGCAATTCTGTGAATGGCAAGCCCGTTGGCTCGAGCCTTTGATCGAAAAGGATCCGTCGAGACCGCACTCGCAAGCAGGGCGCCCGTGTTGTCGTCGAAGAGATTGCCAAGCGGCACAACACCCGGTTCAACGGTCACCCGATCTTCCGGAGAAATGAAAGCGACACCGTCGCCGTATGCTGTTCGCAGGCTCTCCCTCTTTGGCAGAAGTTGCTCAATCGCCGATACCCATTCCCGCGCAAGTTGATCGATCTCTGTTGAAGACTCGGCGGCAGCCGACACTGACTGCCAGCGGTTGATCCAGGGACGCTCTGTTCCGACCGCACCAAATGCAGGATCGTTCCGGAGCCACATTGTCCAGCGTTTCAGAAGTTCGTTGTTTAGAGCATGCTGTTTCGCAGCGTCATTGATCTTCGCGTCGTCAACGGGCTGGTTCGATGAATTCACAAGTGACGAAGCAGCGCGAAGATAATCGGGAATCTTTGACACCATTTTCAGCCTCGCGGCAGGTGCAGTTGCTGCAAGGAATGTCTGAATCCGCAGTTCCTGATCCTTCAACGCGGATTCCGCCTGCCGTCGAGCGTTTACAACTTCCTCCGGAACGGCCGGCACTTCCTCGTATTCACTGCTGGCAAAGATGCCGGCAAGCCCGTAGTAGTCCTTCATTGAGACAGGATCATACTTGTGATCATGGCATCGAGCACAGGAAACGGTGATGGCCTGAGTTCCCCGCATCAGAACATCCAGTCGATCGTCCCATTCATCCGCGAGCGCTTTATCCTGTTCACCATTGTCCTGATAGTAGACCGGGCCAAGTGCAAACAGGCCAAGTGCCGCACGGTGCCGATGTTTGTCTGCAACATCGAGACGGTCGCCGGCGATCTGCAGTTTCAGAAACTGATTATACGGCATGTCTTCATTCAAAGCCTGCACAACCCAGTCCCGGTACAGCCATGCCTGAGGATACATGCGAGCCTTGAACGTGTGAGCCTGATCTTCCGCATACCGAGCAAGATCGAGCCAATATCGCGCCCATCGTTCACCGTAATGAGGTGATGCAAGCAGTTCGTCGACCATCCGTTCAACAGCATCCGGAGTACCGTCCTGGACGAAGCGATCCACAACGCTCGGTTCAGGTGGTAGTCCAGTCATGTCAAAGTACATTCGTCGGATCAGCGTCTGCCGATCGGCTGTGGGGGCCGGATGAAGTCCGGCTGACTCCAGTCGAGCGAGAATAAATCGATCGATGTCGTTTCGAACCCAGTTATCCTGTCTGACCGCAGGTGGTGTATGTTTTTGCGGAAGCTGAAATGCCCAGAAGGACTCGTCCGCCCGATTCGTCGCGGGAGCTGGAGTCCTTGCTTCAGGATGGTCTGTTCGCGGGTCAGGAGCTCCCATTCGAATCCAGGTCTCAAAATCCGCAACTACATTGTCGGGCAGTTTCCCGGCAGGCGGCATCTCAAGCCCATCATACTTCATGGCGCTGATGATCAGACTCTCTTCAGGCTTTCCGGAAACCAGCGAGGCACCGGAATCTCCCCCATTGAGTACGGCTTCGCGTGAATCGAGTTTCAGTCCGCCTCGTGGACTGGCTGACTCCTGCGAGTGACATTCATAGCAGTGTGTAATCAGTACCGGGCGAATTCGAGATTCGAAGAACTCAGCTGGATCCTGAGCAACAACGGTCGATTCATGAATCAGGAACGACAACGAGAACAACTGAAACACGTGCCGCAGGATGCTGGTCGAGGTCATATCTTCTGATCCTGCCAGGGTGGGATTGCAGGTATGGAACAGGCGGGGACTGATTCCAGCAGACACACCAAATTCCGGTCATCTGGATTCAGAGAACGCTGAGTTTACGCCCGCATTCTCAAAAATGCGAGCAAATTCCTCATCGAGTAGAATCCGCGGGTGATTTCAGGGATCAGAACTGCTGCCTTCCCCGAAGTGCGTCAGCAAGCATCTCGCGGTTTGCAAACTCAAGCACGCTGCCGGATGCAATGCCGCGAGCAAGACGCGTGATGCGGACATTGTCGTTTTGCAGAATATTGGTAATGAACAACGCGGTCCCGTCACCCTCGAGTGTCGGATTGGTTGCCATGACAAGTTCCGTTACGCCCTGCTTGCGGACTCGCTGCACCAGTTGGTGAATAGTGAGATCTTCCGGCCCCGTTCCTTCAAGTGGAGCGATCTTGCCGCCAAGAACATGGTACAAGCCGTTGAAGGCGCCAGAGGATTCCAGAGCAACGACATCGCGTGGCTGTTCGACAACACACACCACATGGCGATCTCGGCGAGGATCCTGACAGATTCGGCAGACCTCTGACTCCGTGAGGTTAAAGCAGACCGAACATCGTCGAACTGACGTCTTCACATCCCGAATCGCATCCGCGAGTGCGTTTGCCTCTTCAGAGGAGCAGTTCAGTATGTGATTCGCCAGACGTTCAGCCGACTTCCGACCAATTCCAGGCAACTGCCCGAATTCATCGATGAGTCGTGCAACTGTCGGACCATAAGGATGGTCGCCCGCCTCCATACGTTTCGCCGCCATGCTCAATCTCTCCCCAAATAAAAATGTAGCTTGGGCATTCCTGCCCGAGCCCCCCCAATGTAGCTTGGGCATTCCTGCCCGAGCCCCCCCAATGTAGCTTGGGCACTCCTGCCCGAGCCCCCCCAATGTAGCTTGGGCACTCCTGCCCGAGCCGCTGCAGTGCAGCGTTCCCGAGCCGCTGCAGCCTGCGATTCCCGCCCAACCCACGATAGCTCAGGAAATCTCCACCCCACCCTAGTTACCCAACCCGAATTTCGAAAGGGCTTCCTGCATGCCAGGGATATTCATCGAACCGGCAATCGAAGCCATCTCAGCTGCGGCCGCTTCTTTGGCTTTGCCAATCGCCTGATTGACGGCCGACGTGACCAAATCTTCAATCATCTCGCGGTCACCGGACGCGAGTATGGCCGGATCAATCTGAATGGAAACAATTCGCATGTCCCCGGTGCAGACCACTCGAACCATATCACCACCGGAAGAACCTTCAACTCGCAATTCGGCGATTCGTTCTTTGGCAACCGCCATTCGTTCCTGCATCTCTTTGGCCTGCTGCAGCATGCCAGTGAGGTTACTCAGTCCCTTAAACATCTGAACCAGATCCTTTCTCGACGATCGAACTCAACTTTCTCATTCAACATTCGCGCCCTTCACTTCGGGTGCCGGCATGACGCGAACAACAGTTGCACCGAAGGCATCCATCACGTGTTTGACAAACGGGTCCTGTTTCGGATCAATGTCGTTGATCAGATTGACAGGTGGTTGCGACGACGTGGTGGGTTTCGTTGCCGCAGGTTTTGGGGGATTCGGCTTCGAGGACGGCTGAGCAGATCCGGCGGAAGATCCGGATGTCGGAACATTCGCTTGTGTTGTTCCCGTTCCGTTTGAACTAGCGGACGGTGATACAGCTGGAGCGGAGGGTGCTTCTGTCGGAGCCGCCACAACCTTCAAACCAGTTGTGACCGGTTGCCCAACAAGTTTACTCAATTCTGCATCTATCGCATTTCGTGTCTCCGCCTGTTCAAGGACTCGGCGAGCCATGTCGGCGGTACTTTCGAGAGCAATCTCAAAGCGATTGGGCCCGCTCAGGCGAAATCCGGCCGCCTTTTGAAGTGCGCTGCCAGCGGACATCCCTACTTTTCCTGAGACCTGTTTCAAAAGAGCGGCTGCAGCCTCT
The DNA here is from genome assembly GCA_016795105.1 of Planctomyces sp. Classification (GTDB taxonomy): domain Bacteria; phylum Planctomycetota; class Planctomycetia; order Planctomycetales; family Planctomycetaceae; genus F1-80-MAGs062. The sequence goes on along the minus strand of JAEUIH010000145.1, from coordinate 3,009 downwards.
GCGGACATCTCTCGAATCGGTTCCGGCGGCTTCTGCGAGACCGGCTCTTCCACAACGGCTGAGGCCGCAGAACCGTTCAGTTCACTGTTTTTTTTTTGAGGATCGGAACCAGCCTGATCCGGCTTGCCCGATTCTGGTGTGGCTGCTTGTGGTGTTGCTGTCTGTGACCTGGTGAGATCCGGGAGTGTTGGAAGTCGGCCGGAGAGCACTTCACTGATGGCTGAGAGGTTTTCGAGGACGGAGATTTGTACAAGCGCCATTTCCAGAATGGTTCGAGCGAATGTGCTGCGGAACATCTGGTTTCGAGCTTCATTCAGAATCTGAAATGCGGCCATCACGGAGTGTAGTCCGAGCTTCCTGCCCTGGGCTGTGAGTGTTGGGCGGTGTCGTGCCGCGACGCTGCTAAGAGAAACAGCATCACCTCCACACTGAGTGACCATCAGGTCGCGGATATAACTGATCAGCTGTTCGGCCAGTTCACTGACCTGCACGCCGGCATCCACTGCAGCTTCCATCAGGACCAGAACTTCACCCGGACGGTGTTCGATGGCTGCATCCATCAGACTAACAAGTCGATCGTCGTCGGCTGTGCCCAGCATCCGATGAACATCTTCAGATTCAACGGTTCCGCTGCTGAAGGCCAGCAACTGATCAAACAGTGACTGACTGTCTCGCATAGAGCCGCGTGCTCTTCGAGCGACCAGCTCCAGAGCGTCCGCGCTGACTTCAAAGCCTTCTGCTTTGGCGATTTCTTCCAGTCGTCGAGCAATCGACTCTTCGTTGATGGCTGAAAAGTCAAAACGCTGACAGCGAGAAAGGATCGTGTCCGGAACCTTATTCGGTTCCGTTGTACAAAAGACAAACTTGACGTTCGGTGGTGGTTCTTCGAGGGTCTTCAACAGTGCGTTAAATGCTTCTTTGGTGAGCATGTGCACTTCGTCGATGATGTAGACTTTATATTGTGTCCTCATCGAACGTACGCCGACATTTGCTCTCAGGGAACGGATGTCGTCGATACCTCGATTTGATGCACCGTCGATTTCCAGTACATCCACGTCCTGGCCGGAAGAGATGCCTTTGCAAATGTCACATTCATTGCATGGGACGCCGTCGTCGGCGTTGGGGCAGTTGAGTGCTTTCGCCAGAATTCGGGCGGTGGAAGTCTTACCAACCCCGCGAGCTCCCGTAAACAGGTACGCGTGTGCGACACGGCCGGAACGAATTGCATTTCGAAGTGCCTGCGCAACGTGTTCCTGACCCACAACATCGCCAAATGCCTGTGGTCGGAATCTGCGTGCCAGTACTGTGTAGTGAGAGCCGGTTGTCAACGTTATACGCCCTGAGAATCACCAAAAGCGGCCTGATTGCGGCAGGTTGCCGCGGTTCTTCCGCAACAATGCGGTGACTTCCGCCACAAATTGGAGTCTGCCGTAACAAATCGGAGTTTCCCCCGTTCTGAACCGGCAATTGTGATCCTCAAGGCTCGCTTCGTCAAACAGGTTCCGGGTGAATCCACGGTTCGCGGTACGGACGTCTCAGATATTTGTTGGCTTCCGCGTCATTCACAATTGTATGTGTGGCAGGATCCCACGCAAAAGACCTGCCAAGCTGCATAGACAGGTTTGCCAGAATACAGCTGGTGGTCGAAATATGGCCTTCTTCAATGTCTGCGACCGGCTTTTGTCGGCTTTCGATGCATTCAAGGAAATTCCGCATATGACCTCGGATGGCGGATGCCACATGGCGTTCGAGATCTTTCTCCGTTTCATCTTCCGGATACTTGTCGTATTCAAAGAGCGGCTCACCGTGCAGCCGCTGTCCCTGGCCGCGCGGAATAAAGTCGTATTTGTTCACACTCAACTTCAGAGTGCCGTTTTCCCCGTAAATAATCGCGGCCCACGGATATTCCGGATCAGGAGCGTCGCCCCAGCTTCTGTGCTGCCAGATGACCGGAAAGTCCGGATGCTGAAATGTGGCAGTCTGAGTATCGCTGATGTTGGCTCGCGAACCTTTCTGCACGAGGATACCGCCAGATGATGAAACGGTTGATGGCCAGCCCAGATTCAGCATCCATCGAACCATATCATACATATGGATGCACATATCTCCGACAATCCCGTTGCCGTATTCCATAAACGCTCGCCATCCCCGTGGATGAATGAGTGAGTTATACGGCATCATGGGAGCTGGACCGGTCCACATCTCAAAGTCCAGGTGCTTCGGAGGCGCTGAGTCCGGTGGGTTCTGCTGAGCACGCATATGGTAGTAACAGCAGATCTCGACCATCCCAATCCTGCCCAGCAATCCTTCCCGGACGACTCGGTCTCTGGCTTCAATCAGATGTGGAGTGCTTCGACGCTGAGTTCCAACCTGAACGACTCGCCCATGTTTTCTCGCAGCTGTCAGCATCGCCTGACCTTCAATGATATCGACGCTGATGGGCTTCTGTACCCAGACATCAATTCCTCGAGATACAGCATCAATCGTAGGCAGCGCATGCCAGTGGTCCGGTGTGTCCACCAGTACAATATCGAATTGCTCTTCCGCCAGCATCTTCCGATAGTCGCTCCACATCGCCGGCTTCTTGCGCGACAGTTGTCGCTGACTAACGATGTCAGCGGCTTCCTGAAGCATCTGGCTGTCCACATCGCACAAACCAACGACTTCAACCGGAGAGACCTGAATCAATCGAAGCAGATCGCACTTGCCATACCATCCCGACCCAATCAATCCGACTCGATACTTCTTCTCTTCACCCGCAGCATACAATCCCGGAAATGCAGACGCCGCCGGAATTCCACCGATCATTGAAGTGGTCACCGCAGCAGCCGTTGTCAAAAATTGTCGTCGTTGCATGGCCGTTCTCCCCCGTTCATCAGCGTTCTACACATCAGCTTCATCCACAGTGTATCGTCATTCCTGCCCGTCACAAATGTAGGATGGGCATTCCTGACGCGCCCGACATTGTGACGGTCGTGATTATTGAGGTCGGGCAAAAATTCGCGAATG
>JAEUIH010000144.1 GCA_016795105.1 Planctomyces sp. | reverse complement strand
ACAGTTTCAAACTCTAACCTCCTGACGGGGACTTGCACCCCGCTGATTTGATTCACTCGCAAACGCACTAGCAGGCAGACTCCGTCTGCCGTCCGCACCATCCCTGCCCACATCCTCCCAAAAACGCAACCACCGCGGCGCGGACGGCACATGGAATGTGCCTGCTACTATTGCAGGCAGACTCCGTCTGCCGTCCGCACCTTCCCTGCCCACATCCTCCAAAAACGCAGCCACCGCGGCGCGGACGGCACATGGAATGTGCCTGCTACTTTGCTGCCTTCCCGAGCCGGTCGAGTATGTTTCGAGTGATTCGAGTGACATTGGGATCTTCGCCTCGCAACCCGTGACTCCAGTCTGTCGAGCCGCAAGTAAACACGGTTCCTCCACGTGTATACACACCCAGACAAGCCGCACCGACTCGTCCCTGCTCCCACTTCTCGTACCATTCACAGTCATCCGGTGCCCAGGCGGCAGGGCAGGTGGCAAGGACTTCAAAGGTCTCCGGAGTTCCATCCCGATGAGTTGCCACCGGTAGACCATCGCGCCATTCCAGTTCACAGCCATCGCACTCGTATCCAACGATCGAGTCCTTCCCCCCAAACTCATTTCCCTGTTTCAGACCAGTCCCTTCAAAGATCCAATGCTGTGGCCGATGGACCTGAAACGCTCCGCTGCCATCCATAAACTGGCCATGACTGCGATGGTATCCACCGTGAAGAAACCCAACACCTGTCAACTGGTTCTCAGGACGCTGAATCGAATGGTGACTCCAGATTGAAGTGAGCGTCGAATGATCCTTTGTCCGAAACACTGGATCCAGATTGAATGATTGCTTAAAGCACACCAGGGCCTGTCCATCTTCCTCCGGACGAACCTGCCAGCAACACGTATTACCGCTGAAAAAAGCGACATTGCCTCCGTTTGTAATAAATGCTTCCAGAGCATCCCGCATCCCCTTCGACCAGTACTCATCATGCCCGACACTGAGCACCAGTCGATACTTCTTCAGCAACTCCGGGTGCTGTTCCAAATCCAGATTCGCACAGAAGTCAAGAACATATCCGTTTGATTCCGCCCAACTGACAAACGCGTGTTCCCAGTTGCCAAATTGACTTGCCTGAGGTCTCTGAAATGAGACACGATTCCCCTGAAGATTGGCTCGCCCATGGAACGCATACAAACTGCTCCCGCCCCAGTTGTTGTAGGCGTTATAAGTATTGGTCGATAACTGCAGCAGGATCGCAGTTCGAGTCCCAGGCTGTGAAGGACGAACAACGAAAAAGGTCTCCAGCTCGGCAGTTCGGCGATTTCTCCCAACGAACTGACCTCCTCCGTCAGCAACTTTCAAGACAACGGAGTAATACCCCGACTCCCATTCGGCGGGTACAGGCAACTCAAATGTTACGGGCCATCCACAACCCCGTGAACTTGCATGCTCAGGAATCGGATGCAGTCCGCCGCCGGCAACCGCTGCCTGCTGAAACACAACGTTGCGACTGGCACCAAGTCGAGCGATTTCAACACTATAAGAAGCTGCAGTTGTCGATGTATGCAGCCGCAGAGTATCACCGGCAACAAGACTGAGTCGATCAGGATATGCCTCAATTGACAATCCGGCTGGAAGCTCCACCTGAGCATGACAGATCCCAGGTCGTGCAAGCATCAACGCTGCTAACATCAGCAGACAGCCAGTCGTTCGGATACCGGCCCTGGTTGAAACCACATTCCACTCTGAGTTCAGCATATGTGCCCCTTTGCTAGTCCTGATTCGTACCACGTGCCGGATTCTTCCAGACAAAAATATCTTCCTCGATCAACCGCAAATAACTTTGATATCTTGCCTGAGAAATCAAATGCTGCTGTACTGCCAGCTTCACTCCGCAGTCCTCCTCGTGAGTATGGCTACAATCCGGAAATCGGCAGTATGTTATGAACGGACGAAATTCGATGAAGTATCCATCCACTTCTTCCCGGCTGATTCCCCACAACTCGAACTGACGGATCCCCGGGGTATCAACAACCCAGCCTCCGAACGAAAGCGGAACCAGACGAGCTCGCCGTGTGGTGTGAGTACCTTTTCTTGTCCAGTCACTGACATCAGCGGTCTGAAGATTCAATTCCGGGTCAACAGCATTCAGCAGCGATGATTTTCCTACACCGCTCTGACCACTAACGGCCGTCTGACGTCCCTGAAGATAACTGCGCAGCTGTGAAGTCCCGCGGCCATCCAGATTACTGGTCAGAACAACCGGATACCCAAGCCGACCATAGATGCGTACCGCGTCGAGCAATTCAGCCGGATTGATCAGGTCAATCTTGTTGATGCAGATCAACGGCCGAATTCCGTGGCGTTCTGCACTGATCAGATAACGATCCACAAGCTGCGGCTTGAATTCAGGATCGGCAGCTGACGCAACAACCAGGACCTGGTCGATGTTTGCCACAAGAATATGTTCCCGACCATGACTACCGCGTGAAAGCAGACCATGCCGAGGTTCAACACGCTCGATGACCCCCTGATGGGCATCTCCTTCCTGACGAAATAAAACGCGATCGCCCGCCACCACAACGTTGCGACTATCCCGAGTCAACGAACGCAACACACCTCGTACTGAGCATTCATACTGCCTGCCATCCGGACCAAGCACCATGCAGTTTAGCCCAATAAAACTAATCACACGACCTTCAAAGCACTCCTGTTCATCCACAACCCGAAGCAGCTGCTCGCCAGATGATTCAACGCCAACGACCGTGCGGCGACGAGACATTTCGTTTCGAGACGTTACTCGCTCGTTGGTTGCTGCATCTTCCGCGTTGTTGTCATCGCTTAATAGTTCGCGAGTGAGATTCTGTTGTCTCGCTCGAGCCTGCCGGTTCTTCTGCATGTCCACGCGAACTTTCTTCGCGTTCGACTGACCACTCCGTTTTCCCTTCCTGCCCTTTTCTGCCATGCTGCTTACACCAATCCATCTTCCAGGAAACTCCAGTCCATTTGCCGGTGTGCCCCCCTCTATATTGAGCTCTGCTGTTCAAACAAGAATTTGCTCGATCACGCGTCCATGCACATCCGTCAGTCGAAAATCGCGACCTGCATGGTGAAATGTCAATCGTTCGTGATCCAGTCCCATGCAGTGCATAACCGTTGCCTGCAGATCGTAGATGTGAACTGGCTGATCAATCACATGAAACCCAAAGTCATCAGTAGCGCCCAGTGTCATTCCTGAACGGATGCCACCGCCTGCCATCCAGACTGTAAACGCCTGTGGGTGATGATCACGACCAAGCGCCCTGCCTAAAGCGGCGTTGGATTCAACCATCGGAGTCCTTCCGAACTCTCCGCCCCACAGAACCAGTGTCTCATCCAGCATCCCCAGTCGCTTCAAGTCGCTGACCAACGCAGCCGATGCCTGATCCGTCACCCGTGCGTTGGCCTGAACGTTCCCCTTGACGTTACTATGAGCATCCCAGCCACTATGAAAAATGCACACATAACGAACTCCTCGTTCAACCATCCGGCGTGCCAGCAGACAGGCGCGTGCAAACGACGGCTTCTCTGGTTCACAGCCATATAGCTCCAGCGTCTCTGCTGTTTCACTTGATAAATCCATCAGTTCCGGTGCCGAGGTCTGAAGTCGAGCCGCCATCTCGAAGGATGCAATTCGTGTTGCAATCTCCGGGTCTTCGATCATCTCGAAGCGTCGACGATTCAACCCATTCACCAGCCTGAACGTCTCCTGTTCGAGTCCCTCGCTGACGCCAGCAGGTCGATTTACGTTCAAAATCGGAGGACCCTGATTTCTGAACTGTACCCCATTGTAAACGGTCGGCAGAAAGCCGCTGGACCACAATGCCGTCCCGCCACTGATCCCGTCGCCGGTACTCATCACCACAAATGCGGGCAGGTCCTGAGTCTCCGATCCCAGTCCATACAACAACCACGATCCAAGGCAGGGTCTCCCAGGCTGAGAGAACCCGCTGGTCATCAGAATCTGAGCAGGTGCGTGATTGAACTGATCCGTATGCATTGAACGAATCAGGCAAACGTCGTCCGCAATACGACTTAACCCCGGCAAAGCGTCTGAAATCTCCGTCCCTGAAGAACCGTGCTTTTGAAACGCAAACTGTGGGCCCATCACTGCGGCATCCGGCTGGATGAACGCATATCGCTGCCCACCAATAACCGATGCAGGCAGCGGCTTACCGGAGTACTCCGTAAGCATCGGCTTATTGTCGAAAAGTTCCAGCTGACTCGGCGCACCCGCCATGAACAGGTGGATCATGGCTTTCGCACGCCCTGGAAAATGGGAAGCACGCACGCTAAGTGACTCCACTTCGGACGCAACCGCCCCCCCTTGTGCATATCGAGCGGAGGAAACCGGTGTGGCGGCATAGGTCCGACGGCTGAGCAGTTCTGAGAGCGCAGCGAGCCCCGGAACCGCTGCACATTCACCCAGAAAAAACCGTCTCGCGATGGAATTCATGCTGGAGTTCATGGTCGAGTCACACTTTCATCAAGAGCAAACACGGCTCGAGCCACAGCAGTCCATACCGCCATCTCAACCTGCTGCTGACGTTCCTCTTCGGATGCCCCCTGCTCAGGAACCGCATGATTCACAGCGCCAATCAACTCAGCGGCTCGTGTTGGTTCGGCTTCAAATGCCATTCGCTGAGTCACGACAAAATCTGTAAGCATCCGTAGTTCGATGTCGTCGGGCTTTCGAGTCAACGTTCGTCTAAAGATCTCTGTGGACGTTTGCCGATCCGCCTCGATCGCGTCTGTCCCTCCGGCCAACATCGATCTTCTCATCGACGACAGTTCGCGGCCCGCCACTCGAGCGAGGTCCACAAACATCACGTCATTCATCAGCGTTAATGCCTGGAGTGGACTGTTGGACCGAGTACGTTTCGCTACACATGATTCGCCACTGGGCCCATCAAATGTCAGCACCATTGCAAACGGAGCTGTCCGCTTGATCATCGTGTAGATGCTTCGCCGATATCGGGACTCCCCTTCGCTCACAGTCCAGCCTGGACTTCCAAATGCCACTTCTGTGATCCCGGGAGGCTGTGGCGGAAAAACGGGAGGACCGCCACGCTGTGGACTCAACACACCAGCCGCCCTAAGGATTGAATCACGAATCACTTCAGCATCAAGTCGATAACGGGGCGAATAGCTCAACAGCGTATTCTCTGGATCTCTCTGAGCAGCAGCGTCAGATCGATGAGCCGATTGTCGATACGTTTGACTCAGAACAATTCTGCGATGCAATGCCTTCATGGACCAGTGATCGTCATCCATCCATGCCACAGCCAGCCAGTCAAGAAGTTCCGGATGCGACGGCGATCCGCCCTGAACACCAAAGTCATCAAGTGTCGGAACAATTCCACGTCCAAAGAACGCAGCCCACTGACGATTGACTGTGACTCGAGCTGTCAAAGGGTTTTTCCGATCAACAAGCCACCTTGCAAATCCAAGGCGGTTCTTTGGTGTATCCACTGGCCAGGCGTGCAGGGCTGATGGGACACCCGCTTCAACCTGCTGCTTTGGCTGCAGATACTCTCCTCTGTGGTGAATAAATGTGGGACGAGGATTTCTGTGTGATCGTTCCTTCATGATCAGCGTTGAAGGGCCCGCCGGACGTTCCAGCAGTCGCTCGATGGCCGCGGACTCTGTTCGCAGTTCCGGAACCTGTAGCAGAAACTCCCTGAATACAGATTCCCGCTCATTCTTTGACCATTGCGTCATTGGTCGTCGCATTACGGCCAGCACTTCGTCGGCTACAGCCACTGCCTGAAGATCAGGAACCGCTTTTTCGCCAGCAGCGACTGCAGATTGGTCACTGGTCACCTGAAACCGAAATCGTCCAAGGGAACTTGCAAAGTGCCGACCAAACGTCATTCGAACCGATATCTCTGCGCCAGGTGGCAGGGGCCGTTCCGGAATAAAAACAGCAGTGTGCCGCTTCCCTGTTGCCCCGAAAACGGACCAACCCGTCTGCACGTCACCGTCCAGTGTCAGCTCGGCTCCAACCGCGGTGTTGCCAAACTGATTCTTCGCATAGCTGTGAGTCGCTTTTCGAAACGGAATCGCGGAGCTATTTGCTTTCATTACTAGTTCGTTCAGGAAGAAGTCACCCGCAGCTCCTTCATAATAGGTCGTGCCAGGACCTCCCGCGGGAAGACTTTCGTCCGGCAACGCTTCCAGCTGAATCGCAGTCATCGAATCATTGGTCGACCGAAACCGAACCTCATACCAGTCCTGTTTGGTTGTGTCGCCACTCATGAGGATTGACGAATCAGGAAGTACCTCAGCAAATGGAAGATTGGTTTTAGTATCGACAGGTACCAGAGGCGTCCATGCGACCGCATTTTTGCTCATCGATGCAACCCATGACACAAACCTCTCATTGATTGCTGACTTCCGAAGCTCCACGATCTCAGCGTCACCGAGACGGCGACCGACAATGATCCGAAACTGCCCAATCGTATGCTGGCCGCCATAATTCTGAGTCAATCGTACTCGCAGTCGGTTTGATCGAGTCCCGTCTTCCGGAACCTTGCTCTCGTCTGGAGGCGTCTCGACATTCAGATCTTTCGGTTCGTTCGCTACGCGAACATTCCATGTCGCCACAGCTGTCGAGGGAACTCGTCCTGCCTGATTGATCGCCCAGCCGGTTGCCGGGTTACCATCCGTCGCGAGCAATACTGGATAACCTTCCTGCTCGGCTGTCGCCTGACCATCGAACAATTCAAGATTCACAACTTCGCCGCTGTCCGCGATTGACGATAACTGAATCTCGGTCAACACGAAATTTCCATGTGGCGTTCGGCCAGGTCCACCCGAGCCTGGTGGCGTCTGAGTGACTAGCTGAAACGTATCGAATCCGTCAGAGATGCTTTCCGGGATTTCAAGTTCCACAACATATTCGGTGTGTGCCGCAGGAGCTCCGGACACCGTAATCACTCCGTCTTCCGCAATTGTCAACATTTCTCCCCCCGTTGAGGCAGCGGAGGTCACTTTCAGCGGAAACGGATCAATAGAATCGACCGGCCATTTTTCCGGAAGTTCTCCCAGTAGTCTCTCTGCGGCTTCGCGATTCTTCCTGATCTGCTCGTCCATATCCGGCGAATCGATTGCAAGTTGAGGCTCATCCGCGTTGTTCAGAAATGCCATCAACTGGTAGTACTCGCGGTGCGAAATCGGATCGTACTTATGCGTATGACACTGGACACATCCGAGTGTCAGCCCAAGCCATGTCGTTCCAGTCGTCGCCACGCGATCGGTCATCGCATGAAATCGAAACTCCAGTGGATCAATGCCGCCCTCCTCATTGAGCATCGTATTTCTGTGAAATCCGGTTGCAATCAACTGTGAACGAGAGGGATTCGGCAACAGGTCACCAGCTAACTGCTCGATCGTGAATTCGTCGAATGGCAAATCGGCATTCAGGGAATCAACAACCCAGTCACGCCATGGCCAGATCGATCGCGGACGATCTTTTTCGTATCCATTGGAGTCAGCATAACGAGCCAGGTCCATCCATCGTCGTGCCCATCGCTCACCGTATTCGGGACGCCCAAGCAAATGCTCAACAAGCGCACGATACTCCTGCTCGTCTATTGAAATTTGCCCCTCTGAACTTTGCTCTTCAGCAGCAACCGTCACAGATTGTTCGACTTCGGAGTCTGTCAGCCGATTGATCCAGACATTCGCCTCTTCAGTCGTTGGAGGAATGCCAATCAAATCCAAATACAGCCTGCGAACCAAAACCGGAACGGATTCGGTTGGTGCCTGCGTAAGTTCGGAGCTCTGAAGTCTCTGAGCAATAAAATGATCGATCTCATTGACGGCGGTTCCAGTCCATCCCTCAGGCAGGGCAGGGACCTCGCCGCGAACCGGTGCCCGAAAAGCCCAATGCTCCTGCCAGCGCGCTCCGCTCTGTATCCACGCAATCAACGTTTGCTTTTGAGCTTCGCTGATCGTCTTTGGTGATGTCGCAGGCGGCATTCTGAGATCATCGTCGTGCGACAGGATCCGCCTCGCAAGATCACTTCGAGCCGGATCTCCAGGAGTCACAATTGCCCCGTCGGACCCCATGCCGAACATGCCGGCCTTCTGATCGAGTCTCAGATCGGCCTTGCGTGTCTCATCATCCGGACCGTGGCAGTGAAAACATTTGCTGGCAAGAATTGGACGTACGTCCCTTGCAAAGTCAGGAATCGACTCCTGACCAAAACCGGGACGATCGCCGATCAATGCAAACAGCCACACGAGACAATATGTCAACAGCAGCCGTGCAGACGCAGTAAGACGAGGCATCGCACCGGCACGAAGCATCGCACGGGCACGAAGCACCTGAACAATGCTGCGCGAGTACTGTGTTCGATGGCACACACGCTTGCCATGAATTCGACTCATGGTTTCACTTTCGACAGCTGGTCCTTCTCAATTTCCCGGGACTGACAACTATCAAATGCTAGCCATCCGACCACCTAATTGGAAGACGCTGCAGCAAGCACTGGACGCTGCTGCTTTTGCCCCACATCGCCAAGCTGTCGTGCTGTGGCTACCGAAGTGTCGAGCACGATTCGCAGGTCGACAACCCAGGCTCCGTCGTCCGGCACTGCAAATTCCCAGTGTGGAACAACGCAAACACTCTGATGGACTGCTTCGAATCCACCCTCTGACTGACTGATTGTTTCAATCGGCATTGTCCAGATACCTCCCGGACGTGATGACTCAATGGAAACATCAAGCCCCAGCCATTCATCAACCAGACTGAGACGATCAGCACCTGCGAGATCGAGACAACGATCAAGGGTTCCCAGACGAGTTCCGAGCGCATCGTAGAAATATCGATCGTCCGCATGTCCGGGCATCGCCGCAAAATTCAGTTCTACGCCAAAGTGCAGCGGCATTCGACGAGGAAAGCCGGTGAGCTGATACTGAATCAACAGCTCATTCGGTCGGTCGACCGACATCACGATGATCTTCCGAACCTCGCCTTCAAGATCACCCACACGCCCGCTTCGGCGAAGTTCCACCGCGATTCGGGAATCCGTTCTTCGCACAAAGGCTTCATAGGTCCCGGTCGCAAAATCACCCATCAGACCATCACCACGGCGGAATTCATCAGACTTCAGCAACGGCCGAAAAAAATGATCGACCAGCATCTTGCGAGGCCATGTGTCGAAGGCAATCTTCTTATCCAGGTCCGGCTGCTTGAATTTAACTTCCTCACTGATGCTCGCCAGCTTCACCGTTTCTTTGGTGGAATCGCGCTTTGCCCAGTCAAGGATTCTTTGATGGTAGGCCTCCGGTCGCCGATTCAGAGTCGCCAGAGCATTTACGGCAATGTTTCGAACATCCAACTCATAAATGTGCCCACCGTCGGCTGGCGCAATCCACGCCTGCAGGCGCTGATTTGAAAGCCGTACTTCCTGTCGAGCATCAAAGTTGAAGTCGCCGATGGAAACGTCAACCCATACTGCACCGCGATCTTCGACATCATCCAGGATCGCATCTGCAAGAATCAGTTCGCGGTACACGGCATTCCGCAGATGCGGCAAATAGAGTCCACCAAAGGCACCGTGCCAGTAACTGCAGTTACACTGACCCCGATAGAGATGTGTCTTCGCAGCATTCAACTGTCCACGCTTCTGCTCTGTCAGCTCCGATCGATTTTCAAGCGTCGCCAGACGCTGACTCACTTCGACCATCCGACAGTACATTTCGTGGCTTTCGGAATATCGAGTTCGAAAATTACGCCAGAACCCGCCCCGAGTATACCAGACCAGCCGCTTCCATTCCGGATTGTCAGCATGAGCATTTGTGAGCCCCACAAACTCCTTTTGGGTTTCCGGAGGCAATACCCATTCCGTCATTTCCCGGTAACTCGCATCCGGCAGGTAACAGCGTCCTGATGGCGCAACATGATCCAGCACCTCCGATGGCGTTGTGACCCTCAGCCAGTCTTCGTTCCTGCGCACCTCGTCAAGAAATCGCCGCAGCCAGCCATCCGTGTAAACATGCTTGAACGTGTCGGGCCACGAACCAAACTTCTCGCCGTCATCCCCAAACAGAATGACAGGATCCCCAGGCATATCGGCAACCTTCCGAAGATATTCAATACACTTCGCCGGCTCCTGAAATGGTATCAGATATCGAAGCTGCTCACTCCCCGGAAACATGCTCAGAGTTCGCCCCTCATCCTCCGTGAGGTAGTAACCGAAGAGCTCATTCTGCGGAATCCCTGCACTGCGAAAGTGGTAGTCATCCACAATCGTGTATTGAACGCCGGCAGCGGCGATGTCACCCGCAAAACTCTGCTCCCAAACTCGTTCCGGCAACCACATACCACGAATTGATGTCTGAAACAACTCAGACAAATGTTCAGAATAGCTCTGAATCTGACCAATTCGATCGCGTCGAGGAATGTTGGCCAGAATCGGCTCGTAGTACGCACCACCAACGATCTCCGTCTGACGCGCCGCGACCATCGCACGCAGACGAACAATATACTCCGGATGCTGCCGCTCCAGCCATTCCAGTAAACTCCCCGAAGTGTGCAAGGCAAACGGAATCTCAGGATAGTCCTGCATGACATCCAGGAACGGCAGATACGCATCCTGATATGCCTGCTCAAAGACCCCATCAAAGTTCCCAACCGGCTGGTGGTTGTGAAATGCCATGATAAGCCGTACGGAACCTGCCATTGAGAACACTCCATTCACACTGTTGTCATGAGTCCTGCAGCAATTGATTCGATGCAGCAGGATAATACAGATTGACGGGTTTTCGCGAGATCAGCAATTTCAACGAATACAATGCTGCTCAGTTCGAATCGACATTTGCAGGCAATCCAAAACATTTCATGTTCTGAGCAATATTCCGCCATTCCTCCCGAACTACCCATAGCCCACACAGCACCAAAGCAAACGACACAAAAGTGAACGTGCGTTCATAGCAAGGGCGTTTTGAGATTCGGCTCAGGTTTTTCCTGATGATTCGCTATCATCACAGTTCGAGGATCACAAGCAGAGGAAACAACCGGCTCGCCTGTCGCATTTTGCCAATACAGTCTTCTGAAAGTGTGGATGGTGCAGAACGTTTACTGTAGTGCCTGTAATGAGTTGTTTTCATCGTTCGACGGTCGATGCCCACGATGTGGAGTTCGCATGGTCGATTCTGACCTTCCGCTCGAATCCGACACACTTTTGATGCCGCACGGAATTGAAGACCCTCGCAGCAGCAACGTGGATATTGCTGTCGACACTTTGCTGCTGGACGGTCAGCAGATACATATCTACCAGTGCGAAAAGCTGCTGGGACGAGGTGGTATGGGAGCCGTCTATCTGGCTCGAAATCAATTGCTCCATCGTTATTGTGCTCTCAAAGTTCTGTCACCAAAACGCATCTCCCGGGACTTCGACTACATCTCGCGCTTTGAGAACGAGGGCAGGGCAGCGGCCGCTCTGGTCCACCCGAATATTGTCACGACACATGCCATCGGAAGGTATGACGACCATCACTTTCTGGAGATGGAATACGTTTCAGGGTCTTCACTCCAGAATGAGATCGACAATCACGGAGAACTTGGCCCGATTCGTTCGACGGCAATGGCAGTTGGCATCGCAAACGGACTCGCTGCAGCTCACCGCTACGGAATTGTGCATCGAGACCTGAAGCCCGACAATGTCATGGTCACTCCTGCCGGGACTCCGAAGATCGCTGACTTCGGCCTGGCAAAAAGAATTCTTGGCGACGATCTCCCGTCGAGTAATCTGGCCGGAACACCCTACTTTATGGCGCCCGAGCTTTTTGAAGGCGCCGCCGCAAGCCCCGCCAGTGACGTGTTTGCTCTCGGTGTTTGCTATTACCTGATGCTCACGGGAGCATTCCCGTTCGAGGGATCATCAATTGGGTCAGTGATGAATGCGATTCTTGCATCCAACTATGTGAGTGTTCGCCGTCGAAATCCTGAAATCCCTCTGGATGTCGCCGAATGCGTTTCCATGATGCTGTCGGCAAATCCAGACAATCGTCCTCGAGACGGCGCATCTGCCTCCCAACTCCTTCAGGCCGTTCTTGGGAATGCGCAGGACCTTGACGTCCTTGTCTACGACGCGTTCCACGGAATCCCAGGCATTACATGGACATCCGAGGGAGCTCGCTGTCGCATCGAACTGACGTTTCGAAACAACCGACGACAAACGGTCTTTATTGAGAACAGCGACCACGGAGCCGGTGATCGACTGTTGATGATCTACAGCACATGCTGCGGGGCCACTCGCGATTTCTACGAAGAAGCGCTCCGCCTGAATGCTGTTGTAAAGCACGGCGGCCTGGCAATTCGCGACATCGACGGGGTTCCATATTTCGTTATGATCGACACCTACCCGCGAGCCACTGTCAGCGGTGAAGAAATCCGCCGCAGCGTGCTGGAAATCGGAGCCAACGCCGACAACATCGAAAACCAACTCACCGGAAAAGATGTGAACTGATCCGACCGATCTGACTGATCTGACTGATCTGACTGATCTGACTGATCTGACTGATCTGACTGATCTGACTGATCTGACTGATCC
>JAEUIH010000143.1 GCA_016795105.1 Planctomyces sp. | reverse complement strand
CCGAAGAAATCTCTACCTGCTCGTTGCAAGATTTACAAAGAATGTGGGTAACACTCAGGCATTCCTGCCCGTCCCGCGCTGGTTCGAGTCCTGCAGCGGCAGGAGTGTGCTCGGTCAGGAATGCCCAAGCTACATTTATTTGACTACCTGCTTCGCAGATATGCAATCAGGTCAAGGACTTCATCATGGGTCAAGGTATTCAGAAGACCTTCGGGCATGAAGGAGACTCGTGTTGGGGCGGAACTTTCCAGGTCGTGGAGACTGAATCGTACTTCGCTGCCACCTGGATCATTTGGGTTTGTAGCAATCATCAGAGTATCTCCCGCCATATTGACGGTACGTCCGGTATGAGTACGTCCATCCTTCATCAGGTAAATCCGGAGACTATACTGTTCATTAATGACTTTACTGGGACTCAGAATGTTTTCCAGAAGATCATGAGCCGTGTACCGGCCCGCGACACTCGTCAAATCTGGTCCTCCCAGGCCACCCTCTCCGCGAAAGCTATGGCAGGCGATGCACGATACTGCCGAAAACAGTTTCCTGCCGTTTTCGATATTGCGCTGTTCTGACAATTTTTGTGAAAGCGTTGGAGCCAGATCTTCCAGAGTCCATTTGCGAACAAAAGTGCGATTTATTGCGGGAATCACGGTTGGAGGTTTCTTTGAATCTGCGATCAGTTGTGCAAATTTCTGACGTTCGGATTCCGTCAGCATTTGAGTCACCCTGTTAAGAATCTCGTCTCTCCGTGCACGAGTCGTAAAGCCGCCCTTCCAGTGTGGAACCTGATCAATGGCCATTCGGAAGAGTCTCTCGCGGAGTTCGGGCGTCCAATTGCTATTCTGTCCATCAGACAAAAGTGCCCTGAGATACACGAGCTGTTCTTCCTGAGTACGACTGTCCTGAAGCAGATTCAGCGTCGGCCCGATGAACGCTTTGCTTCCCATTGCAGCGCAAAACGCAACTAACTCCTCGTTAACGCGACGATCTGATGTCGGGATCATCGGCTCCAGTCTTTGGAGCATCCTCTTTGCTGTGATTTCATCAAAGTCGCCATGACGAGAGGCCGAGATCGTGATGATTCGCAGGTACCAGCATTGTTCATCGGGACTCAAACTGTCGAATTCCATTCGATTGAGTGCTTTCATTAATTCCGACTGAACCAGGCGATCATGATCTGTAGATCGAGCCAGTGACAGGAGTGCCTGCAGTTGAGTTCTCGAATCCGGCTCATCCAGCGCACGCTGTTTCCATGACTCGACCGGCTGCCATTCGAGAGCCGTTCGGGCAGCGCTTCGGACTGCTCGATCGCTATGCCCAAGATAAGGCCACACGGCAGACACAGCCGTCGAATCACTGTGACCATGAAATGACTCCAGCGTTCTCCGCAGTTGTTGAGCAGTGACGGTGAACGCATCGGGGGTATCCGGTGCTGCCGGACCAGTGTCATCAGGCCCCGAATATGTAACGCGATAAATGCCAGACTGCGTACCCCGCCCGCCCGTCAGGAA
Organism: Planctomyces sp.; assembly: GCA_016795105.1. Lineage (GTDB taxonomy): Bacteria > Planctomycetota > Planctomycetia > Planctomycetales > Planctomycetaceae > F1-80-MAGs062. The sequence goes on along the minus strand of JAEUIH010000143.1, from coordinate 11,170 downwards.
GTACAGGGCACCGTCGAATGGTGAAACACAGACATCAGCAATGGGTAACCCCTGAGCACTGAGGAATGGCTCCGGATCGGCTGTGTATGAGGCTCCTGACGCAGTCAGATGGACAGCAAACATACGACCATAACTCCAGTCGCATGCATACAACGCCTGCTGATAACGTGCGGGGAACTTCGCGCCGTAACCAAAGCAGATTCCAGTCGGAGAACCTGGGCCGATATTCTTCAGAGGCGGCTGAATATCTTCCCATGCAGGTGTCCAGCTCCAGAGCATTTCACCTGCACGACCTCCCCAGCCACAGTCTGTTCCGCTGAGCACCTGCCGAATTGCAGTGGGGCGATAGTTGGGCAAGCCAAAATCATTTTCGAGGTCGCTGTCGTAGGTAAATAGATCGCCGTTCTGATTGAAAGCAATGTCATAGCTGTTTCGGAGTCCGATGCAGATGTATTCAGGGTTTTTGCCATCGAGATCGGTCCGCAAAACCCAGCCGCCGGAGTAGGGCTGTTCTGTATACTCAAAGTCCCAGCTGTCTCGATTCCAGTATTTTGGAACTCTGCCCTTTTCACAAGGCAGCCCGTTGCGATCTCCGCTCACAATATAGATCGACTTACCGTCCGGACCGGGTATTACCGCATGTAAACTATGTTCAACCCAGTTTGCCGCATCGCCTTCGACTCTGGGGAATTCTATGAGCTGTTCGGCCGTGTCGAGCTTGTCATCACCATTCGTATCGCGGATTCGCAGCAGCATGTCTGGCCGGAAGTTTGATTCAGACCGGTCACCGTGCTGAACCACATACAGGGCTCCATTGATGTATGACATTCCCTGCGAGTATCCCCACTGATCAGAGACAACTTCGATCCTGCAGTCAGAATTCTCCAGGGGATGCGGTGGAGTAATTCTGAAGAGCCTCGGTCCCTGATCTGAAGCATAGATTCGACCACGATCATCAAAGCACATGGCAACCCACGACCCTTGTTCCCGCGGGACAGAGTAAATGCGTTCGATTTCGAAGCCGTCGTGAATCTGAATTGCGTGGGCCGGCGTTGCTTCATCCTGAGCGTGAAGAATCCGATACGGGGCAGCCACGATCCCGAGGAGAAACACTAACACTCGATGCATATTCACTTTCACTCCCGTCCCCGAAACACTGAATTCCCGTGGGCCGCTCTGTGATCCAGCGCCCTGTTCGAATCCCTGACCAGTCTCGCCCCCCGCGCCACAAATGTCCAGCCGTTGCCACGACCTTGACAACTCACAGGATATTGTAAATCGACACAGCCGCACCGCATTCAACCTGACTGGCGGTGCAGCCGTCGACGCGGGATCGCAGAGCGATCCACGACTTTGGAGTGGCAGCTGTTACGCGGGATCGCTGAGCGATCCACGACTTTGGGCTGGCAGTTGTTTTGTGCCGATGCCAGCGTATCCTACATGAAATCGTCGTGATTCAAAATTCGTAAGTTCCTGTCGTTAGCAGAAGGCCGATCGCATGTCAGAACCCCTCGAATCTCAGCGGCGGGATTTCTTAAAGTCCGCGAGTGTGACCGCCGCAACTGCATTGACGTCGAGCTTCTTCGTCCATGCTTCAGACAAGGCTGGCAATAAGCCGGTTGTGATTGGTACAGGTGAATTCACGTACGAATGTTATCACAACTGGGGGGAAGTTCCCGATCATATTCAATGGCATAACACACACGGTGTTGCCGTCGATGCTGAAGGTTTGATCTACATCACGCATCGAGCTCCCTTTAATTCGGGCATCGATACTGTTGTTGTGTTTGATCCAGCAGGTAACTTTGTCCGGTCGTTTGGCAGCCAATGGAACTTCGGCGGACATGGGATTGATATTCGAAAAGATGGAAACGAAGAATTTCTTTACCTTTCAATCACGACAACAAAGCCGCCGGACGGTTCCCAGCCACGTCCGGGGCTCGTTACAAAGAGAACGCTTAAAGGCGAATCCGTCTGGGAGCTCCCGTACCCAAAAGAATCAAATGTTTACGAATCACCTGGGAAGTACAGCCCGACGAACATCGCATTTGCCCCGGACGGGGGATTCTACGTGGCGGACGGCTATGGTCAGAACTACATCCATCAATATGACAGTGAAGCCCGCTACATGCGTACGTTTGGCGGGACCGGTGATGCGCCCGGAAAGTTCAGTACACCGCATGGTCTTTGGCTCGATAATCGCCCTGGTCGTGATCCAATGCTGATCGTCGCAGACCGAGCCAACGCTCGCTTACAATACATGACTTTGAACGGAGATCCCGTCAGTATTGTTGGCAACGTCAGTTTCCCGGCTCACTTCGACATTCGGGGTACAAATCTGCTGATCCCGGATTTACATGCTCGCATTTCCATCTTCGACAAAGAGAACAATGCCTCGGTGCATCTTGGATACGATGCACACTGGACTGAGCAGGTTCTGGAAGGCTTTAAGATGCGAGAACAGCCGGAACGCTGGGAAAACGGGCGGTTTATTCACCCGCATGATGCATGCTTTGACGCCGAAGGGAACATTTATGTGGTTGAGTGGGTCGCCACAGGTCGAGTCACGTTCCTGAAGAAAGTGACATAGCCAACAAGAGGAGCCCACACTCGACACGACAGTACGTCGGAAGAATGCAGGCTCCTGGGCGGACACAGTTGCGGTGAAGACAGCCAATCAGGCAGCAATGGTCAGGTTTGATGAATCACGCTGAAAAACACACAATGTGCATGTCTTCGATGAATATCTGATCGACTTGAGAATATTCATCAGAGCCATGCTCCTGGTCAGCTTCTGATTCTCTGGACAGGAAGTTTGCATCTGTGATCGAATTCAAGTGCGTTCCCGATGATCTCTGCTTCAATTTATTCCGCGACCAACTTTTCCCGGATTCACCAGAGGCGTGATTTTCGTTGTAACTGATGGACTCTCGAACTGATGTACTCTCACTGATGACATCAACGACCTCAGTCTCGGAACTCATCCTCAGGGATGCCCCTGCAGCTCGAATGAGCGGTGTCGTCATTGGTCCCACCTTTGCTTCCAAAAGTGCACCTCTGGAAGGCTTTCCACCTTTTCCACCTGTGGAGTCATCGTTCAGAATAGTGCCGACTCCGATCGCGTCAGCAAGTACCGCATTTGAGGCGTTTGAAAGACTGACATTGAAGCTCTCGTTCGATTCCGCTGTGTTGTCACCGACAATGACCACGGAAATCGCTTTTGATGTTTCGCCGGGATTGAAAACAATTGTCCCGCTGCCTGATCGATAATCAGAGTTTGCGACGGTCGCGGTTCCGTCCTGAGTCGCGAATGAGACGCTGACTGTTTGAGTTGATGCTGATGAGAGACTCACAGTGAAGGTCATATTCGTCAACTGAGGCTGGCCTGAGTTCTTTCCGCTGGTGTTGAGTTTTCCTTCATTGACTGATACATCAGAGATGCTGATGGAAGGAGGTGGAAGTGGGTCATCGTCTCGAATCGTTCCGCTCCCCTGTGCATCATTTAACACGGCACCGATCGGATTGGTGAGGTTCAGCGTAAGGGATTCAGTCGACTCATAAGTTGAGTCCTGTAGAGAAGTTATCGTCACCGTTTTTGTGGTTTCACCCGGAACAAACGTAACTGTCCCACTCTGCTGGACGAAGTCTGAACCCGCTGTAGCGCTTCCGTTTGAAGTAGAATACTGGACGGTCACCGACTCTGCGGATGATGTTGACAGGCTGACCGAAAAGGTCAGATTCCCTCCCTCGTCAGTTGATGCGTCTCCGACCGAAATCGAAGGCAGTGATCCGGTTGAAATAATCGTCCCGACGAATGAATACTGGCCAATGCTCCCGTAGTCAGTATATCCGGTCGTAAGTGGATCCCCGTTGCCGACTCCGGTAACTGACAGGTAATACGCACCTGCCCCAACGTTCAGGCTGATCGCGGCACCCAGCGATGCTGCCGGATTGGCGGAAACAAGCAGAGTGCCAGCGGAATCAAACAACTGCGCCTGAATATCAAGATTCGGACCAATTTCAAATGGGGTTACCGTCAGGCTGATTGAGCCGGCACCAGTGACAAACTGAAAGAAATCGGTATCGGTGTTTTGCTCAAGAACGCCAGCGCCGTCGATTGTTGTGCTGTTCACAATGTTAGCCGCTGAGGCCGTCACTATTGAGTTTCCGTAGTCGTCAACTCGATATCCAAAGCCGTTCTGAGTTGTGATAATCGAGAGATCGTTCTCAAGATTGTTGGCTGAAGCGTACTGCCCGGAACTCCACTGACTCAGGTTCTGGTAATAGCCGACACCCATAATCGGCGCCCAGCCAGTGTCGCCGCTGCCATGCCCCGAGTAGTAGCCCGTTGTTGGCGTACCATCATGCCGCAGTCCAAGTGTATGCCCCACTTCATGGCTAACAGCCTCCGCAGTGTATTTCACGTTGCCGTTACCAAGCTGATCAGTGAAGACGAATGTTGGAGTGTCGATATTGGAGTTAAACGAACCGATGTAGGCAACTCCACCAGCGCCAGCCCCATACCAGTCGTAACTGCTGCCCCCGATTGCCACGCGCACTCCCCAGCGTGTATCACCTGTACCACTCTTCATCAGGTCATTGATGTCCGCCGGCGCTTCGGTTGTCACGTTCACATTGAACGCGATAAAGTCCTCGGCGACACGCTGCCAGATTCTCTGAATGTTGGCCAACTCTGTATTGCTGAAGCCTGCGACATCATCAACGTCGTACTCAGGTGTCGTAATCGCAGCACCGCCCGTAAATGACGAATTCCACGAAGTCCCCGAAGTTGTATGACCATTGAAGTCAAGATAAATCGTATGGCGGGCACCCGGATTCGAATGCAGGAAGAACGTCTGTGACAACAAAAACGGTGAACTTCCCCCAGTATTGGTTCCACCTGCTATGGTCGTCGCGTCTTCCGGTTGATTCTCAGAATCTGATTCATGCAGTTCATTTTCGAACTCAAACTCGTGGTGATCGAGTTCAATCTCAGGCATCTCGCACAATTCATTCCCCGAAGCATCGAAGAAAATTCTTATGTCTTCGTGCCCATGGTCATCGTCACCATGCTCCTCGAAACCAACTGTGGCACTCAACAGGCAACGGAATTCAAGTGCCTCAGTCCCAAAGTTTGCCACCGTAAGCTTTCGATGCGATGCTGAGCGAGATGATAAGCCGAGTTGTGAACGCAGGACGCCTAACCAGTGAGCCAACACCATACGAGGACTCCAGAGTTGTAACTTTTTTGGATGGGATTTTCTGAGAAAGGAATCAACTCGACGCAGGTTACCCAGGTTTGCTATTTTATCAACAGGGTTTTTCAACTGATTCAATCACTTCAACAGGAACTCAACAGTTGCTGCCGAACCGCACCATGATGCCAATTCGCAACTCATACACCGGGCTGAACGTGTCTGTCGAAGTCCCCTATTGGGAAGCCCTGATTAAGACGACCATGGGGACTTTGAACCGTTCCAGATTCCAGCGATATCGAGTCATGGAACGGAAAAGAACAAGCAAAGACAGACCCGCAAAACCGTGGAAATTTGCGTTTAGTGAGCAGAGTCTGTAAAAGAGGTGATACTAAAATTTGTGTTGCCAATGAATTCAGCCACAACTCAATCCTGGCGCGAAGGTTCCATGAAACACCAACTGCGGTACAGCGTTTTTGTGGCGTTTTCTTTGGCTATGCTCAAGGTCATACACGCAGCTCCCGTTGACGATCAGCTTCACTATGGGCGAAACGTCCGCCCAATTTTGTCGAGATACTGCTTCGCATGTCATGGACCTGACGAAGCAGCTCGACAGGCAGATCTGAGATTAGATTTGGCGGAAGCTGCCATGCAGAAACTGCCGAGCGGTCAACAAGCGATTGTCGCTGGTGATCCCGCTCACAGCGAAGTTCTGAATCGGCTGTTGAGCGACGATCCGGAAGTTGCGATGCCACCCTTGGAGTTTGGCAAGAAGCCCACGCCGGATGAAATTGAAATCCTCAAGACATGGATCGCTCAGGGTGCAGAGTACTCTCAGCATTGGGCATACATCAAACCTGTGCAACCGAGTTTACCGGCGGTCTCTGATTCCACGTGGGTATCGAATCCGATTGACTCGTTTGTCATGGAACGACTGGACCGCGAAGGACTTAAGCCATCGGCTCCCGTTGAAAAACTTTCACTGTTGCGACGTATTTCGCTCGATCTCACCGGACTTCCGCCAACACTGAAAGAAGCCGATGAGTTTGCTCAGGACTTGAGTCCCGGCGCGCTTGACGCTGCAGTGGAGCGGATTCTCGCGAAGTCAGCGTATGGAGAACGCTGGGCCGCAATGTGGCTGGACCTTGCTCGATACGGTGATTCTCAGGGATATATTCATGATCCCCCCAGAACGATCTGGCGGTGGCGCGACTGGGTAATTGAGTCTCTCAATGCGAATATGCCTTACGACCAGATGACGATTGAGATGCTGGCAGGAGACCTGCTTCCAAACGCAACACCTTCTCAGCTGATTGCCACTGGATTTCATCGCAATACAACAAACAACACGGAAGGTGGGTCGATCGGCGAGGAGTATCGTCACGCGTCGGTCGTGGACAGAGTCAATACAACAGCGCAGGTCTGGCTGGGGTCGACTCTTGCATGCGCTCAATGCCACAGTCACAAGTATGACCCCTTCTCCCATCGCGAGTACTATCAGTTGTTCGCTGTGTTCAACGGGACTGAAGACAATAACTCTGAACCTCCCACCCTGGATGTTGCTCAGGCTGGACGCAATGATGACTATGACGCGGCAACTGGCAAGCTGCAGCAGGCTCGAGCCGCTTTCGACCAACTGACGCACAGGTTGGATGCAGAACGCATTGCCTGGGAACAGTCAGTGGACGTATCGGCTTTGCCATCTGAACTTTCCACAATACTCGCGAAGCCTGAGACGCAGCGAACAAAGGAAGAGACCGACAAAGTCATTGCCCATCACAGGTCATTGTCAAAAGAATGGGCCGAAGCAAAAGCGGTGGTTGACGTTCTTCAGACCGAAGTTGCGAATCTCGGTACATCAACTCTGATCATGAAAGAAATCGGACAGCGGGAAACGCATGTTGCACTGCGAGGAGACTATAAAAATCGCGGAGAACTTGTCACAGCGGGGGTACCCGCGGTCCTCAATCCCGCGATTCAGGATGGCAGGCTGGATCGACTTGGTTTGGCAAAGTGGATCATTGACCCGGAGAATCCGCTGGCCGCTCGAGTCGCTGTTAATCGACTCTGGCAGGAAATCTTTGGCATTGGAATTGTGGAGACGAGCGAAGAATTTGGCAATCAGGGCGATCCTCCATCGCATCCGGAGCTACTGGACTGGCTGGCCACGGAGTACATTCGCAGTGGTTGGGACACGAAGCATATGCTGAAGTTGATGGTCACATCTTCAGCGTACCGGCAAACTTCACAGGTGACACCAGAACTCAATCAGCGGGATCCTGTGAATCGACTGCTGGCGCGAGGTCCACGTGTCCGACTTTCCGCGGAGACGCTGAGAGACCAGGCCCTTGCTGTGTCGGGGTTACTCAGCGCAAAGATGTACGGTCCTCCCGTGCATCCTCCACAGCCCGTCAACGGACTTGCCGCCGCGTTTGGTGCCAGTACGGACTGGGAAAACAGCAAAGGCGAAGATCGCTATCGACGTGCGCTCTACACTCGGTGGAGACGCAACCTGCCGTATGCTTCGATGATCGCCTTTGATGCACCAGAACGGAGTGTCTGCAGCGTTCGACGAATCCGGACCAATACACCTCTGCAGGCTCTTGTCACACTCAACGATCCCGTATTTGTGGAAGCCGCTCAGGCGTTTGCTCGAAGAGTTCTTGCCGAAGGCGGTCTGACGACAAAATCTCGATCGGAATATGCCCTTCGGTTGTGCCTGATTCGGCTTCCGAACGAAGCCGAGATTGAGCGTGTCGTGGCCCTGTTTGAGTCCGCTCGAACTTCTTTGGCGACGGACTCATCGAAAGCGACGGCACTTGCCACCAATCCGCTGGGACCATTGCCTGAGGGGATCGATCCCTCGGATGCGGCCGCCTGGACCGTTGTTGGAAATGTCCTGATGAACCTGGATGAATTTTTGGCGAAGCGATAATTCTCCCATGAAAAATCTGAATCAATCCAGCAGCGATCACCTGACAGCTCTCACACGGTCTCAGTTTCTGAACCGTGCATCTCTGGGACTGGGTGCTGCGGGCCTTGCATCACTCCTGAACGAACCGGCAAGGGGTGAGCATTCTCTCTCTGAACCGTTTGCGCCACGGAGCCCGCACCTGCCCGCTCGTGTCAGGAACATTATTCTTTTGAGCATGTCCGGGGGACCTTCTCATCTCGATTTATTCGACTACAAGCCAGAACTGGTTCGCCGAAGTGGTGAAGAATGTCCCGCATCACTGATGGAAGGTAAACCATTTGCATTCACTGGATCGACCGCAAGACTACTCGGCACTCCTCAGAGATTTCGGCAGTGTGGGGATTCAGGAGCCTGGATGTCGGCTGCTGTGCCTCATCTATCCACGATTGCAGACGAATTGACCTTCGTGAAGTCGCTGTACACCGATCAGTTTAACCATGGACCTGCCGAACTATTGCTGTATACCGGGATTCCTCGAACTGCGGGTCGGCCATCCATGGGATCATGGGTGACATATGGACTTGGGTCCGAGAATCGCAATCTGCCGGGCTTCATTGTTTTTGTATCCGGTGGTTCACTGCCAAGCGGTGGCAAGGCGGGTTGGGGGAGTGGCTTCCTGCCATCTGTGTATCAGGGGGTTCAGTGCAGAACTTCGGGTGACCCAGTCCTCTATCTCACAAATCCTGAAGGTATGGACCGATCGCTGCGCCGAGTCAGTCTGGATGCGATCAATGATCTGAATCGGATGCAGTCAGCAGATCTTGGAGACCCCGAGACACTGACTCGGATTGCTCAATATGAGATGGCATTTCGTATGCAGGTTGAAGTGCCGGAACTGATGGACCTCAGGACCGAGCCCGCGCATGTTCTCGCCGACTACGGTGCAGAACCCGGTGCTCCGAGCTTTGCGAACAATTGTCTCATGGCTCGCCGACTTGTCGAAAAAGGTGTCCGCCTTGTTCAGCTGTTTGACTGGGGATGGGATTTTCACGGTACGAATCCGGGCGAAGATCTTCGAGATGCATTCGTAAAGAGATGTGCTCTGATGGATCGCCCGGTAGCAGCACTGATCACGGATCTCAGGCAGCGGGGGCTCCTGAACGAAACGCTGGTTGTCTGGATGGGCGAATTCGGACGGACACCGTTTCGCGAAGGCCGAACAGCCGCCGGTGATGTGCTCGGTCGCGACCACCATCCGTTCTCGAACACGATGTTTATGGCTGGAGGGGGTATGCGTCCCGGTATGACATTCGGTGCGACCGACGAACTGGGCTTCAACGTTGTTGAGAATTCTGTTCATGTCCATGATGTTCAGGCAACCATCCTGCATCAGCTTGGACTCGACCACACTCGATTGACCTACCACTTTCAGGGCCGCGACTTTCGACTAACGGACGTCCACGGAAAAGTCGTGGATTCAATCCTCCGGTAGTGCGATCAGGCGATGTTGATTGGGTGAGTTGGGTTAACTGGAAGTGGAATCGGGCATGGGGTGAGTTCGAATCGCAGGGGGATAAGAGCTCGGGATATGGCAGAAGAATCGTTGAGTCCTGCATTCTTCTGCCTCCATTCTCTTGCCAATTGAGAATGCTCCAGGACGGAGTTTGTGGCTTTGAATTCAAGTCGCGGGCAGGCTTGGCGTTTTGACCACGGAAGACGCGGAAGGGGCGGACCGGGGGACTCGTCATCACGGCGGAACGTTATGAGTACTGTTGTGTGTTTTTCGTGGTTACCAATCACGCTGACTACGCGATGCATGTAGAAAGAATTCAACCGTTCGCAGTCGGGAGCCGGATCCGTGTACTAGCTCTTCAGGTGAAAGTAGCAGTGAATATGTGGTTCTCCTCGGAAGTACCACACCATATCGGGACCTTCGATCTGCCAGACGTCCCAGACCTTGTCTGAGCCGATGTCGTATTGTCCGCCGAACCATGACACATGAAGCCGATCGACAATATTCCGCTGCTCGATCGACTGAATGGTTGCATTCACATCGTCGGCACGAAACATGGCCATCATCTTACGCATCGTATCAACGAACAACTGTTTCTGGTCAGTGCTTAATGTGGAACAGTCAAGGCCATGTGCGGGTGTTGTCTTCGTGATTACGTCGCGAGGATTTTCGCTCCGCGGTTCCGCCGACACCAGGCCACTCTCCTGTTGGCTGGCGCTTAGTCCCTGTACGAACTGATTGAAGATCTTTCCCTGGTACCAATACGGGTTCCCAGGATGATCACTCGCTTCGTTGAAGTTGTCACGCATTTGCTCTTCATCGTGCGGATAATGGCCGTAAAAGATCGGTGCACCTCCAAACCCCAGCCCCTGATTTGTGTGAGCGTTGCAGCGTCGAGTCACATGGTGGCCGGTAAAGATGAACTCGAAATCTTTATCATCCGGAGTCCCAAAAAAGCCTGCAGCAGGTGCGTTCTTTAACTGACCATATTGATCGATCTTCACTTGCTTTCGGATATCTTCCACGTACTCATCGCTGTGCAGTGAGTCAAAGATCTTCTGAATCAACTCCTGCTGGTCTGAGTTAAATGTTCCCGGAATTCGATGATCCGGATGGATATACCACCAATTGCTGACATACTGCCGTCGAGGATGGTCGGCTGGCAGGCACACCTTGTTTCGTTGCTCGTCAGTCAGGCTCTTGTAGAGCTGCATCGCAAGTGAGTCTGACGATTCCTGGTGTGCCAGGACGGATTTCCCCGCCAAATGCAGTGGCGCCAGGGTGAGAAGGGTTGAGGAGATTCCCGCAAACTTCAGGAAGCCTCGACGATTTAGAGCATCCATTGTGTAGTCCTTCTCAAAGAGACGAATATGCGAAAGGAGATCGTACTCTCTAACCACCGAACAAAGCAATCGTCCCAAAGTAGCAGGCACTTTCCAAGTGCCGTCCGCCAACGCCGCAATGCGTTCGTGACGGGCAGGAATGACGCGCCCGACAAAAGTCCAGGAAACATCAAGGACTGACCTGGCGTGGGATCTGAGAGTTCCC
>JAEUIH010000142.1 GCA_016795105.1 Planctomyces sp. | reverse complement strand
GAGTCGCAAAGAGCTGTAATGCGACTGCTGATCGAACGCCCAGTCATCAGAAGCGACTGCAAGCGAGTTCAGAGGCTGGGTGACCTTCGAGTGTATCGAATGCGAGTCACCAGATCCGTCCGTCTTTGTTTCGTTTGCGTTCAGCAGGTTCACTGCATCGTGAGTTTTGGCTCGAAGCATGATTTTGAACGTTTTTGCAACACCTTTCACGGTTCCTTTCCCAACTCGTTCATTCCCCTATCGGAGTCCACAGTTATGAAGAAACTGATCTCTCGTTCTGCGTCAGTGGCAGGAAACGGCCATAAGACAACTGAGTCGTCGAAGCCGCCCGCACCATCGCTGAATACAAGTCCGATTTATCAGGAAGCTCAACGAGTTGGCTTTGCTTTGGTTGAACTGCTCGAAACGGGCATGGAAGGACACCAGTCAAAGATTGATGATGACATCGTGGCTCATGTGCAGTTGATGAAGGACGAAGTCGATAAGCAGCTTTCGTCGCTTTCGGAATCTGCCAGGGGACAAACGTCGGCAACGCAGAAGCAACTTGCGGAATTTAATGAACGCATCACCGGGATGCTGAAGTTGATCGAGGATCACTCGGACGCACTGACCGGCATTGCGGAAAGAATAGTCGCTTCTGAACAGGCGGAGACTCACAGATCACAGCTACATCAAGCAGAGATAGAATCGGTTCAGCAAACGACAAGGCGTCTGACTCAACGAATGGATCAACTCGCGAGTCGACTGGGGGAAGTGCAGAAGAAGGCGGTTGGCCATCAGGAACAGGTCATGAAATACGCCGAACTTCAGGCCGCACGAATGGAATCAATGAACAGCCAGCAAACTGCCAGTGAAGCACGGCTTGCTCAACTGGAAACGCAAGCGGCTGAACATTTTTGCACAGTTGATGCTCGCATGGACAATCATGTGAATATCGTGAGTGACCTGGGCGAACGCGTTGGAGCTCTGGAAACGGCGGTGCAACTTCTGGAAGTCGAAGCGTTACGGCCCAAAAAACTATGGCACGCTGCGAGGGCATGGGTGCATCAACGGAACGAACAATTGTCTGCGTTCTTTAGGCAACTTCTGAAAGGTCGGCGAGGTTCGGCGGGCAATCAGTCATCGGCCGACAGCCTCGCTGAAATGGAACCCTGACGTTGGACAGATCAGGAGAGTGGCTGGTGGTGCCGCTCTCCACCTTAAAAGGTTCACATTCGCGTAATCACGATCTGATTCTGGCGATCAGGAGTGACCGTCGTCGCCGGAATCGGAATGTCCGTTTCCATTCGTGTTGCCGCCGGACTGATTGTAGATCCACGTGTGAGCCAGATCACAGACCTTGGCCACCAGTGGCAGGTCATCGCGTCCAAAGCTTGTCGTGTCTTTCCATTCGTCTCCGTCCTTGTACAGGCGAGAGATGGTCACATTGTGACGCACTCCGGCTTCTGTCTGGTTTGGCCAGATGGCGGCTCGAATGCGTCCCATCCGAATCTCATGGACAGGACGTTTCTTGACTTCGCGGGTCTGCGTGCGGTTTTTCGTGTTGGTACTCATCGTCGTTGGACTCTCTTTCGAACTCACTGAAGAAGTGAAGACGGGTTTCACGGTGAAACCCGTCGATCTGTTTGCAGAACACGGTGTTGTGGAATCAGGCTTCTGCCATTGACCACAGAATTTTGCGGCAACATTCCTTGGCCGCGTTCCGGTGAGCATCAGTATCCATGTTTGGATCGTTCGATGTCACCGGGGGGAAACCGCCGCGGGCGAGCCAGCCCAGCAGGGACAGGGCGCGTTCGTGAGTGATTTCCTGATCTCCACGATGAATGGCATCCTGCAATTCATCCCATGTGGCTTGCGGGTCCATGGTGATTCCCTTCAGGCCGCGAGCGCCAGCGACAGTAGTTGGGCGACCTTGTAGTCAGCCTCTGCTCGGTCTGCAGCGTAATTCAGCCGTTGAGTCAGCCGAGTCAGAGCATCGACCAGCGAGAAGACTGTGAATCCACCCTGAGCGCGTGCGATCTCCATCGCTTCCTTGATGAAGTGCTGTGGAATACCGTGCTTGCTCAGTTCCTTCTGAACGCTCTCGGAATCAGACCCAAGACGCGTCACCATGGCCTTTCGAAGCACACCAGCGAACGCGTCACGCCTTGAATCCCGTTTGGCCACGAGGGTTCGAATGTGATCACGGATGTCGTTCAAACCGTCCCGAACACTTGCAGTATGCTTGCGGGTAAACTCGACGACATTCGTCGCATCCCACACGATGTGGTTCTGGCAGATTCGCTGGAACCAGAACGACTGCATACCGAGAGATCGACGGCCGACTTCGGAGTTCCAGACGAAAAAGCCTGGAGCAAATTCTTCGCCGTCGATTTCCACCCAGCCAGTTGGATCAATCAGGAAACAGAACATGTCCTGTTCTCCACAGTACAGTCCTGTTCCTCCATTGAACGCAGTCTGCGGCGGTAGGAAATCCGTCGCAACGTCGCGAACAACTTCCAGCAGTTCAGAATTCCACAGGCGTGTGTAGGACACGCCGTGAAGTGACCGAACTGACTGGCCGGTTGTCAGCAGCTGAATAGGTTTGTCACTGGATGGTAGAGTATCCCGAAACGCCAATTTGGCTGTTTCGGGGTGAAAGCGGTTCACGGTCTCTTTACTCATACCGGACAGCCGACATAACTGGCTGAACGACCAGTCCGTCAGGTTGACGCGTTCGCCGGTTTCCAGAGTCAGTTGCAATCCGTCGTCATGGACACCGGGCAGCAGCAGTTGAGGCCGTTGCCAGTGGTCACTTGAGTAGTGGCGTTCCTGCCGACAATGATCGTGTAGTTCTTTCAGAGACGAGAATGTTTCATCCGGAGTCCGGCGAAACAATTCTCGGTTAGCACGAGTCAAATTAACCATCAGTCCATACTCCTCGAAAAATCGAGTTTTCGGGTGCCAAAGTCACAGCGTTCACCGGCACCCGGCAGGTGAACGCCACAACTTTGGATCGATAAACAGGACTGGCCGGACGGGTGAGCAATTACTCAGCGGTCTGGCAGAAAACCATTGGGCACCACCGCCCTCTCGAATGACGCGACGATTGAAAGGATCAGCGTCAATCGAGTGGCAGGTGTTGGTTTACTCGAGATTCGTGGAACAAGGAACAGCAGAGAGAGTAGATGTAAAATCCTTACCACGAGCCAACGGGAATGTCACGTTTTGATGACGAGATCCAGAGTGATTCAGTTGAAGCCCCTGAAATCAGGGACTTAGCTCGCCATGCGTGCCGTGGCATGTAATGCGAGATCTTCGCGTGAGGGAAGGATGAAGCCGTAATCCCGGGCATGTTGCTGCAGATGGTCGAGTGCTTCGCGATTCCAGCCGAGAGCCACTTCAATCTGGATAAACTCTGCTGCTTCCTCAGAAAGGACACCCCAGAAACAGGCAACTCGGCCATTCTGTCGTTGAGCACGTCGCCACAGAAATCGGACGGTGGCCGGGTCTTCCGGGTAGAAGAGTTCAATTCCGCTCTTGCTGACAATTCCGACATAAGATTTCATCATCTCTGATCAGTACCACAGCCATGTGGGAAATGCAAAAAAAGTATTTGGCAGCGGCTGACACTCAGGCTGAGTTTGTGGCAATGTCGCGCGATGCCGTGTCTGTTTCTGGTGCTTGCCGCTTTGTGTTTGTTGTTTCCACACCACGCGATGATGGTGGTCGGAAGTCTGTATCTGGCGACGAAGTGGAGCCGAAGGCGCTAAATCTCCTGAAGGTTCATGCCCAGAGATTGCGGATGGCCTGCGTGAACCTCTGACTGCTTCCGGGTTGTGTCAGTTCAATGGTCGATTCGAAAGAGAAGCCGTTGAAGTTGCGAATGGCAACCGCTTCGGCTTCTCAATGGGATTGCGGGCCTCTGGATCGAGAAGTGCCACTTGCCGTGTAGTTCTAGGCAACCAAAGAATCTTCCTCCCGCTGCAATGCTGACTGTGACAGTGCATGTATCATCCGGCTGGACGTCTTCTGAATCCTGTCCAGCGACGCAATCAAAGTCGCTTCGTCTCCTCGATACATCTGAATGTAGTCCGAGCTGCGTGTGGAACAATTCAGTCCGAATGAAGTGCAGACAACATACGCAACCGCTTCTGCCTCCGTCTCACGAACCGTCTTTGAAAGTGATTTGCGTTGTTCAGCGTCATGCATCCATTCGTGTGCCAGTTCATGAGCCAGCACCGCAAACCGTTCTGCGGTCTCAAGATGCGTTGAGATGCCGATTTCACCTTTGTGTGAGACGCCCTGGGCTCCGCCCGGCAACACTTCGTACTTGAGAACGATCCCATTGGCACGAATCAGCTCTTCCAGAGCTTCGAGAAGTTGTCCGGGTTCGCCGCCGATCTTTGCAAATTCTGGCAGTTCATCACCTTCGGTCTGAGTGACATCGAACACATGGACGATCTTGAAGCCCATGATGGACCGTTTGCCCTCTGCGTCAGCCGTCTGTGATGCTCCGGGCAGATTGCCGCCCGACTTATCCCGCTTGCGATACACGAGCGGTGCCATGATCCCGATTCCTTTTTCACCTTTTCGAACGTATCGACCCTGCTTCAGCCAGCGTTGAAATCCCGCAACCAGCGTTGCCTCCGGATTCTGCATTGCGATCAGCAGACTGTTGGTCCATGAGTAACTATGGAAGCGACTCATCGCATTGAGATACTGGATCAGCTTCTCGCTGTGTCCCGCCTTGAGTTCTTCCTGCAACGCTTTGATCGCATTATCTGCCAGTTGCTTTGCTTCGTCTTTCTTCATGACTGTTCTCCGAATCGTGGAAAGCTGCATCCGGCGTGTGCAGCGAATGAATGAGATTCGGGCCTGCCGGCGGCCCAATTTTGAGCCAGACACGGCAAGTCAAGGTGGAGCCTTTCGCGCAGCGAAAGCAGCAGCGGACGCCAACGGCGGGAGCGGACCTTGACGCCGTGGCACAATGAGAAGGGCCGAGCGGAAGTCCCCACTGTCCTTGATCTGTTTCAGTCACAATCCATCTGCAAAGACAGATGCGAACCAGTTCTAACGATGTGGATCGCGATAAATGCTGACCGAGTTCACTCGATAGAATCCGTCGTCATGAACCTCTTCGGTCTTCTCCGTGCGAGTGACTCCTTCAGGTGCGTAGAGTTTCTCTTCACGCACGAAATCACATCGAACGGGACCGCCAGGCATCGAGCCCAGTCGTTCGCAACATCCGGCTGAGGGAATCAGTGGACTGATGCGTTTTCCGTCCTTCTCGTACCAGATGCGTTCGACCCACGTGTAGCCGTGGTCCGTCTTCGGATAGGTATCTCGGTGAATTCGCAGGATGACCATAAGTCAGTAACTCCCGTTGGGCTGCATTCGGCATCTGCAGCATTGAAATGCGATTCGAGCCCTGCCGAAGGCTCACACATTGAGCCATCCACGGCAGGTCAAGGTGGAGTCTTTCGCACAGCGAAAGCAGCAGCGGACGCCAGCGGCGGACGCGGACCTTGACGCCGTGGCAGAATGAGAAGTGGCAGAAGGAAGGCAGACGGTTCAGTCAGCGTCTTCCGGTGGAACAGCCTTCAGAGGATCAAACGGGATCAGCCGCGATTGCTGTTCCTCATCCGGCTGATCAAAGATAGACCAATCGCCGTAGTAAAGACCGTCGTAGTACACGAGGTCATCCACGATATTCAGGACGTGGCCTTCTTCGTGGCTGAACTTGATGTCGCAGTTGTATGTCATGTGGAAGAAAGGGAATGGCCCGAACACGGGGCCGAGTTCTCCCCAGTTGTCCATTTCTTCATCGCGTCCAGTTCGTCCGTGCCAAAGCATCAGGTAGGGCATGGTGTGTCCTCCGACGTCTGACATCGCGGACAGATTCCGAGGTGTGTGTACCATTGGAAGGCGGATCGCGTCTTGTCGTCCGCAGGAACCTCGTTTTCGGATTCTGCCAGACTTTGAAACTCCGTCACGTTTATCCAAGTTGACGGAATGCTGTCGATTCCGTCGCCTTCATCCGTGTCACATTCACTGCAGGCCAATCGAATTCGTTTGAGCATGAAGTTACCTTCCATTGTGAAAGAGCACTGAAAACCAGTTGAAAACCGATGCACGCCACCGGCATCAAGCTTCCGCGAGACCGGAAGCCTGATGCCCTGTGACCTTCGATAAACTCAATACGGATGTTGAAGAGAGCGACGATCGACCAGGGCGTAGGCGACAGTACCGAGATTCAGAGACATGCATGCGAAACCGTTCGGTAACCTTGATGCAATACCGGCGCAAAAGGGGGGACGCGAGCCACTGGTGCAGTACTTGCCACCAATGATCCGCGTCCTGTCTGGTCAGTCGTCGTCGTCATCATCGGTGAACTGAATAAGGCCGCTGATCAGCAGTTCTTCAATTCCGTAGACAGCTCGTTCCCCGCAGGATTCACAGACGTATTTGCGGGCGTCCGGTTCCACTCCGGAGGCTTCGTCACCACATTGGGTGCAGTAGCCGCCGTAGTTCTCGGACATCTGTGCGTAGGTTTCCTGTGAGATTCGAATCACTTGTGACTGTTGCATGGGTTCCATCTCCGAGCCATTCAGCCGACTGTCTTCCTGGCCAATGAGTTGATCGATGGGCCCGTCGGCGGCCCACAGTTGGGCCAACGCGGCATAGTCAAGGTGGAGCCTTTCGCGCAGCGAAAGCAGCAGACGCTGCAGGCGTCGGACCTTGACGCCGTGTTACACTGAGAAAGCCGACGACGGGATAGGCTTTTCGAAAATTCTAAAACCGAATCATGCACGCCATCTGCATTCGTACACTGCCTGATGCTGCAGCCGAAGAATGCGATGACTGAAATGAACTGCCCGAATCCTGAGCATCGTTCCGCTCAAATGGAGAGATCCCGACTTCGTTCATGCCACAATTCTGAGCCTTGATCAAGCAGTGGTGACTGAATGCTGCAACTGTGGCATTCTGGCTGAGCGCGGGGAAACGGAAGCTGGCTCTGCGGGGACGCAACCAGTCAGGGATACTCTCGCCGAAGCGTCGGAGTGACGTTTGAGGCCAGCGTGATTCGGCGGCCCTGCCACCGAACACGCTGGCCTGTTTTTCTTCAACCATTGGTGACGATTGAACATCACCTGAAGGTTTTGCCCAGCGGTCTGGCAGTACCAAAGACCGCAATTCCTTGCCAGATCGCAACCATCAATCCTTGAGCCCAGCCACTTCGATGCGAGCCCATGCCTGAAGAAAATCCCGGGGTTCGGGGCAGAGCCCCGCAGACAACGGTTTCCGAAGTTGGCTACATCAAACCGAGATTCGTTCGACGATGTTTCTCGTCACCCGCTGCATACGGCGGTCATACAGCCGTGTCGTTCGTGGATCCGCATGTCCCGCCAAATATTGAACATCAGCCAGAGGAACGCCCTGTTCCAGCAAATCCGTGATTGTCGTCACGCGAAAAGAATGGGGCGACAGTCGAGTCGAAAGACCAGCATCCGACAACCTTCGCTTCATCATTCGTCCCATGTCGTCAGCAGTCATAAGATTCTGGGTGAGCCTTCGCGACTTTCGAACGGTGGTGCGAAACAACGGTGACGCCGGTAGAGCGTATTGCAGACCACTGTGTTCCAGATATTCCAGAATGGTCAGACTCAGGTCATGCCGCACCGGAATCTCTCGCACCTTTCCGTTCTTCTCATGAAATCTCAGGCAGTACTGTTCTCCAGCTTTGTAGAAGTCCATCCGCCGAAGCTTTGCAACGGCACCAACGCGAGCCGCTGTGTAAATCAGAATGCCAATGATGGCACGATCTCGGCGTCCGATGTCGTGAGTAGCATCAATGCACTTCAGCAAACGTCGAGCATGCTCGATGGAGATCTCCGGTGTCTTCCCCTCAACCGCCTGATGCCGTTCCGTCCGAACAGAAAGGGCAGGATTGAGAATCACCACATGCCGCATAACCAGTTCATCGAAGAACCTTCTCAACGCAGCCAGATGCAACTTCCGAGTCGGCGTTGAAACTGTCATCGAATCCAGGTACCGACCCACATCCGCCGGAGTAATCCGAACCAAGTCAATCTGCCGTTCTACGCACCAATCGGAGAACCGTTTCACTGCATGCAGATACGCCTTTCGAGTAAACCGATTGCGAATCTTACCATGGAGAAACTCCTCAAATGCGAACCTTGCCGCCGCACCCGCATCGCGAATCAGTTCTGGCAGGTCCGTATCCTGAGTCTTTGTCAACTCCGTACTGTGGCCACCCACCCGCAACTTGCTTTGACTCAGCATCGTCCTCCTTGAGTATTCATGCGACTGTTTCATCCGCGGCGTCCAGCGTTGCCATTTCCAACCACGGCATGACGTTACCTGCAAGCAATGGGCGTAGCCCGCAATTCCTCGGTTCCCCTTGCTTCTGATTCAGGCAGTCGCCAACAGCCAGAATTCAGTCACCCCATGAGTTTTTCCCAGACCCGACCGTAACGCCGGATAACGTCTTTTGTCCAGCAATAACTTGCGAAAGTGAGTTTATGAAAAGCCATCCAGTTCTTTCCTTGGCTGTTATCCTCCGGATGCTCGATCACCCGCCGGCCTTCGATGAACGCCGATTCAAGCCACGCGGCCGTAGCTTCGATGGCTCGCACGTTTTTCGGGCTGGGTCGCTCGAAGATTATCAAAACTTTCACGATGTTTACCGACTGCGCGCCACTCAGCGTTACCAACTCAAAACGCCGCAATGAGCGAGGACTGAGATCGAACTAATCGTGCTGGGCGCACCAGATGGTGATGCGCGCTCGGACCATGAAGCCGGGAAGGCCAGTGGAATTGCTCGTCCCAAACTGGTCCGTTTTCACTCCGAGGTGTTGCAGTTTTGAAAATAGAGAATGCACAGCGGCGGTGGGTTGTTGAGATCAAAGGCGAGGTGTTGACCGTGCTTGAAGCTGCCGCCAGCGAGAATGATCGGCATGTTCCGTGTGTCCTCACTACTGGCATTGCGAAGGTTGCTGATGAAGAGAACCATCGTTTCATCGAGCGGGCTCGATCCCGCTTGGCAGGAAACCTCTAATTTCATAAGGACCTCACCCAAGACATTGATTTCTACTTCCTCGACGAGCGCGAATGAGCAGAGTTGTTGCGGAATTGGAAACTACCTTGACGGGTTTACCGCATCTCACTGCGAGTTTCCCGCAATTGACGGCACCGACGTGTCAGAATTACCCGAGTCTGCCGGCGTGCCTGTCAGTGTGGCATTCACTCGCTTCAGTATGCTTCGCCGTCGGCTTTCGCCATTCGCTCAACCGCTGCATGACGACATAGAACAGCGGCACGAAGAAGACGGCCAAGATGGTGGAAGTGATCATTCCACCAACCACGGCCGTTCCCAACGACTGCTGGCTGGCGGCCCCCGCTCCCTGGGCTCTGACCAGAGGCACCACGCCGAGAATAAAGGCGAAGGAGGTCATCAAAATCGGGCGAAAACGTAGTCGCGAGGCTTCGATTGCCGCTTCGCGAATACTTCGCCCGTGCATTCGCAATTCTCGTGCGAACTCGACGATGAGAATCGCATTCTTACTGGCCAGTGCAATGATCAAGACTGTTCCGATCTGCGTGTAGACATTGTTGTCCATTCCACGGAACGAAACTGCGGCCACGATGCCGAGCATTCCGATCGGAACAACGAGAATCACGGCCAAGGGGAGAATCCAGCTCTCGTATTGGGCAGCGAGGACGAGGTACACGAGCAATACTGCCAGGGCGAACACCACCAGCGCCTGGCCGCCCACCAGTTTTTCCTGGTAGGCCATGCCCGTCCAGTCGAACCCCATCGTGTTTGGAAGCACTTCGCTGGCAACCTTCTCCATCGCCTCAAGCGCTTCGCCGGAGCTTCGTCCTGGAGCCGACGAACCAATGATCGATGCGGTCGGATACAGATTGTACCGGTTAATCACCTGTGGCCCGAAGGCCTCGTCAACGGTAAGCACTGATCCAATCGGAATCATTTGCCCGTTGGCGTTACGCACGCGCAGGCGATATATGTCGTCAGCCGAGTTACGAAATTGCCGCTCAGCTTGAAGGCGGACCTGATAGGTACGACCAAACTTATTGAAATCGTTGGCATAAAACGATCCGAGATTCGCCTGCAACGTGCTGAAAACGTCGCTCAGGTCCAGATCCAGCTTTTGAGCTTTTACCCGATCGACATCAGCGAACAATTGGGGGACTCCCGCTCGAAACGTCGTCTGCATTGGACCGAGCGCAGGCTGGCTCTGTGCAGCCTGGATAATCTCCTGAAGGCGTTGGAACAATTCTTCTCGGCCGACGCCAGCGCGGTCTTCGATCTGGATCTGAAAGCCGCCTGAACTCCCCAGCCCTCGGATTGCCGGCGGGACGATGGGAAAAACCACTGCCTCGTGGAATTGTCCCATCTCCCGTCGCAATCTGGCGACAATCGCCTCCTGTTTGAGTTGCGAGTCATGACGCTCGCCCCAGTCCTTGAAGACGGCGAATGCCGTGGCGGCATTTGGAGCGGTCGTTCCATCCAAAATCGAAAGGCCGCCGAGAACCAACCAATTGTCAATCGCTGGCTCATTCGCAAACACTTTGTCCAGTTTGTCCACGACCGCCCTGGTCCGTTCCTGTGATGCCCCGTCGGGCAGTTGAACGCTTACTAAAACATATCCCTGATCCTCCGTCGGTAGAAATCCGGTTGGCAGAGAGAAATACCACCAGGCGGTGCCGGCGATCAGTCCGAAAAAGAGCAGCATCCCGACGACGGCCACGCGCAGGAACTGACCAAGAAGCCACACATAGAGGCGCTCGACCCAGCCATAGACTCGGTTGAACCCCCGGACGAAAATGTTACGTTTTTCAGGCAACGGACGAAGATAGGTCGCGCACTGCACCGGCTTCAGGGTCAGGGCGTTGATCGCGCTGAGGATGGCTGTCGCCGTGATGGTCAGGGCGAATTGCCGGTAGAGTTGCCCCGTGATGCCGCCGAGAAAGGCCGCGGGTAGAAACACGGCCGTAAGCACAAGCGTGATGCTAATGACCGGCCCCGTCATTTCCTCCATCGCCTTGATGGAGGCGTCGCGTGGCTGGAGCCCTCGCTCGACGTGGTGCGCCGCGTTCTCCACGATGACAATGGCGTCATCGACGACGATCCCGATCGCCAGCACCAAGCCGAACAAGGTGAGAAAGTTGACCGTGAAGCCCAGAAGGGGCATGACGGCGAACGCGCCGATGATCGTCACCGGAACGGTCGTAGCGGGCACCAGCACCGCCCGCCAGTCGTGCAAGAAGACGAGAATCACCAGCAGGACGAGAACGCCGGCTTCGATCAACGTACGGTATACGCCTTCGACGCTTGCCTCGACAAACTTGGTCGTATCGAAGGGAATGGTGTAATCCAAACCGGTCGGAAAATCCTGCTTGAGGCGCTCGATGGATTCGCGCACATTCTCCGCCACTTCCAGCGCATTCGCGCCGGGTAACTGGTAAACGAGAATACTCACGGCCGGGGTGCCCGATCGGACACTAAAGGAATCGTAAGATTGGCTTCCCAATTCGACGCGGGCGACGTCGCGGAGGTATGTAACCCGTCCCTGCTGTTTCTTGACGATAATCTCTTCAAATTGTTCGGCCTCGCTGAGCCGCCCGAGCGCTGTCACGGGAAGCTGCAGCAATTGGTTTTCCGGGGCGGGCGTTTGGCCAATCTGGCCAGCAGCCACCTGGACGTTTTGGTCTCGCAGAGCGGCGATCACATCCTGAGTCGTCAAATTGCGAGCGCTCAGTCGCTCGGGATCGAGCCAGACCCGCATACTATAATCCGTTCCCCCTCGGATTTCCACGCCACCGACGCCTGAAACGCGGCTCAATTCGTCGCGTAGCCGAAGGGTCGCGTAGTTCGCCATGAACAGGCCGTCAAATGTCTTGTCTGGAGAAACGAGCGAGATCACCAGGATGATGTCAGTCGATTGCTTTTTCACAGAGATTCCCTGGCGGCGTACTTCCTCGGGAAGAAGCGGCTCGGCAATCGCGACGCGGTTTTGAACTAGGACCTGCGCCGTGTCCAAGTCGACGCCGATGTCGAAGGTCACAGTCAGCGCGTAGGAGCCGTCGGCCGAACAGTTGGACGACATGTACAACATGCCTTCTACACCATTGACCTGCTGCTCGATGGGTGCGGCCACGGTTTCCGCCACGACGCGGGCGTTCGCTCCAGGGTACACAGTGGTGACCTGCACGGTCGGTGGCGTGATCTTGGGATACTGTTCGACCGGCAGATTGTATATCGCCACGACGCCGAGGATCACCGTGATGATCGCGATGACATTGGCGAAGACGGGACGGTCGATGAAGAATTTGGACAGCATAGGATTACCTTAACAACTCCACTGCATGCACCGAGCAGCAAACAACCAGCCGCGGGCGAAGGCGGAAACCACGAGACGAAGTCCTTTTCACTGAACTTTCCGCGGAGCCGTCTCGGTGGGTGCTGCAACCTGCACAACCGCTTCTGGCTGCACCAACTCCGGGGTCACTTTGGCTCCGGGCCGTGCCCTTTGCAGGCCGCTTACGATGACGCGATCGGCCGCGGTCAATCCTTCGCGAATCGGCAGGAACCCCCTGTGCTCCAGATTCATTTCAATTTGCACGGGGCGTTGCTCCACGGTGTCGTCGGTATCGACGACGAGCACGTAGCGGCCACGTTGGTCAGCGGCGAGTGAGGTTTCGGGAACGAGCAGTCGTGGCTTGGGCCGACCGACTGGAACCTGGATACGGGTGAA
>JAEUIH010000141.1 GCA_016795105.1 Planctomyces sp. | reverse complement strand
ACGCCGGTACGGTTCGAGCAACTCACTCATCGCTCAAAATAAGAGAATGAGTTGTCCCTGGAACCTGCAGCACCCCATGACAGGAGTCACACGCATAAAGAAAATGAAGGTCATAACGGCAAGTCATATCCCAAAGCTTTGGAACTCAATGTTCCCTTAGACGAAGGACAGACCTGCTTCCTGCCGGATTCTGTTCCGACCTTTAACCTTCACAACCTCGCTTCTAAAGCACGGCAGTTCCTGTTTCCTGTGGTATTTGGCTCCCAGGATAGCATCAGGATGCCAATGGAGAGCTCCGGTTCAGGGAACCGGAACCGACACTATGCAGGATGCTCAGGCGGCAGTGCGCGCGTTGCACTGTATTTGCGAACACTTGCAATCCTCTGCTAGCCTCAATCCGGCTGCTTCTTCCGTGATTGCAGTTTCCGAGCGCACGCGACCTGGCTGATCCTGACAGCTTCGGCATTGAAGCTCCGATTATGTCCAGCGATGTGCGTTATGCGTCCCACTCTTCGAGGTGTATTCATGCGCCGCTTTTCTCTCGCACTCGTTTCCTTCGTTCTGATTTTGATTACCGTCGCTGCCGTTCAGACTCGCAAGTCGTGGAGTCATCTTGTTTGGCAAAAGAACGCACCCCCGGCAGCGGCTGCATCGACAAGTCCACCCGTTCAGGAAGCTAAGACGCTCAGAATGACCGAACAGGCGCGCCGGAACCTCGGGATCCAGTCAAAGCCATGGAAACCACAGAGCTACTGGCGAGTCATTGAAGTTCCGGGTGAAATCGTTGATCGACCAGGCGTTTCCGATCGTGGTGTGACCTCACCTGCTGTAGGAGTTGTCACTGAAATTCATGCGTTTCCTGGCGACACAGTGAAACCTGGTGACAGGCTTTTCACTCTGAGACTCTTCAGCGAATACCTCCAGAACACACAGTCAGAACTCTTCAAAGCAACTCGGGAAGTGGAATTGATCGCCGAGCAGCGAAAACGGCTGGAAGCCCTTGCAAAGTCCGGAGGCGTGCCGGAGTCGAGGCTCATAGAACTGGACAATCAACTGCGACGACAAACAGTTTTGATTCAATCCGACCAGCAGGATTTACTGTCGCGAGGACTAACACCCGATCAGATCAGGAGTGTTGCGGAAGGCACGTTTATTTCAACGATCGATGTCTTTGCTCCGACGCCGATTGTTCAGAACCAACAGCCAGTTTCGAATGATGTCGCTGCCCCGCAGCAATTCGACACTCTGGGTGAATCGCTGGCGTTTGAAGTTCAGGAGCTCAATGTACAGCTTGGTCAGCAGGTTCAGGCCGGTCAGTTGCTCTCCACTCTGGCCAATCATCGGGAGCTGTTGATCGAAGGGCATGCCTTTAAGCGTGAAGCCTCGTTTCTGGCCAGAGCAGCAGAGAACCGATGGCCGGTTCACTGCGCATTTGCGGAAGATGATCAGATCGACTGGCCGACTTTTGATCAGACACTTGAGATTCGACATCTGGCCAATTCGATCAATCCGGAGTCTCGCACGTTCAACTTCTTCATTCCTCTTCGAAATCAATCCCGGGCATACGACAAGGACAGTCAGATGTTTATTGTCTGGAGATTTCGACCAGGTCAGCGAGTCAGAATTCAGGTACCTGTCGAAGAGTTGAAGGACGTGCTGATACTGCCTTCGGCTGCGGTCGTCCGGGAAGGACCAGAGGCCTTTGTATTTCAGCAGAATGGAGACCTGTTCAATCGTCTGCCGGTACATGTGCTGTACGAAGACCGTCTGCACACCGTTTTGGCCAACGATGGAAGTGTCAAAGCGGGCTTCTATCTGGCTCAGAGCGCGGCAGCCTCACTTAACCGAGTGCTTAAGGCACAAGCCGCCAGCGGTATACGGGCCGACGTGCATGTCCACGCCGACGGTACTGTGCATGCAGCGCATTGAGAATTGATGAATCGTTCGAAGTCTATTGAAACTCGCTCCAAAGCCCCCCATGAACCGTTCACAATCTGCAATCTACGGTCGGTAACATAAAATGCTCAACTCAGTCATCCGGTTTGCACTCCGCTATCGCGTGCTTGTGCTGGTAATCAGCATGGCTCTTATGGTGTACGGTTCGTATCTGGCAACTCAAATGCCAATCGACGTCTTTCCCGACCTCGACCGACCGCGAGTCATCATCATTACTGAATGCCCTGGTCTGGCAACGGAGGAAGTAGAGACCCTCGTCACACAGCCGATCGAGATCGCACTTCTGGGAGCCAACGGCGTGCAGGCCGTCCGCAGTCAGTCCACCGCCGGGCTCAACGTCATCTACATCGAGTTTGACTGGAACACCGACATCCGAGCCGCCAGGCAGACTGTTCAGGAACGTTTGACGACTCTGGGAAGTATGCTTCCGGAAGGCATCCTGCCGCAGATGACGCCGCCTGCATCAATTATGGGGCAGATTGTTGTAGCGGGCCTGTACCGGCAACGAGGACCAGCAGGGGGCGACTTGTTCCCTGTTGAACGAACGAACTTCATGGTAGAGCTGGTTGAAGCAGAGTCCCCGAATTCTGCCAATTCAACCTCAGAAAAAGTTCTTGTCTGGCAGCCCGTCGACCGCCATCAACCTCATACCTGGAATCCAGTTCCGGTTGGTCAGATCACCTGGCATGCCACAGAAAAGGCAACGGTTCGATCCGGAATCGAAACAGACTCGCACAAACACCGTGCGGCAACAATTGAAATCGATGGCAGGCCATATGACGTAGAGTTCCCATCACTTGCCGTTCGCCAGATGTCGCTGCGAACCACTGCCGACTGGGTTGTTCGCCCCAGGATACTCAAAGTGACAGGTGTCGCTGAAGCTTTCTTGCTCGGCGGTGACAAGAAACAGTATCAGGTGCTGATTGATCCGGCAGCCCTTCTTGAATACAGCGTGACGCTTCAGGATGTTGAAGAGGCCCTCAAACAAAGCAACATCAACACCAGTGGCGGTTTTGCCGTTCAGGGAGAGACAGAGCGACCGATCCGAGTACTGGGGCGCCTGGGACCTGATGAATACCGGGTCCTTGAAGACCTGAGAAAAATCCCGGTAAAGAACCATGCCGATCGATCAATTCTGCTGAGTCAGGTTGCTTCAATTGTTGAAGGTCCTCAGTTTAAACGGGGTGACGGAAGTATAAATGGACATCCGGGTGTGGTCTTTACAGTCGTCAAACAGCCCCATGTTGATACTCGGTCCTTAACAGACAGCCTTGAAACTGCATTTGCCGAAGCGGAAGCATCGCTCCCGGCAGATATTGTCATTAATTCGGAGTTATTTCGGCTGAAGAACTTTATCGATCGAGGCATCTTCAATGTCGGTGAAGCCCTTGTGATCGGAGCCGTACTTGTTGTCATCATTCTGTTCCTGTTCCTTCTCAATTTTCGCACCACCTTCATTACTCTCACGGCAATACCGCTGTCTCTCGTCATTACGACGCTGGTGTTTCGCCTCTGGGGATATTTCACCGGAACACATCTGTCGATCAACGTTATGACGCTTGGCGGTATCGCAGTCGCCATGGGAGAACTGGTTGACGATGCGATTGTGGATGTAGAAAACATTTTTCGGCGGCTCAAGGAAAACAATAACCTGAGCGTACCGCGGAAGTCTCTGATTGTTGTCTACGAGGCGAGTTGCGAAATCCGCAGCGCGATTGTGTTTGGAACAGCCGTTGTGATTCTTGTGTTCCTGCCGCTGTTCGCACTGTCTGGTGTTGAAGGCCGATTGTTCGCACCGCTTGGCGTCGCTTATATTGTTTCTATTCTGGCATCTCTCATCGTCTCACTGACAATCACTCCCGTTCTATCGTGGTACCTGCTGCCTCAGTCCAAAGCAACCCACGTCGAACACGATGGAATGCTGCTGCGATCCTTTAAGTGGGCCGCTGGCCATCTGATTCGGCTGAGCATTGCACACCCGCTGTTCCTGATGGCGCTGACATGGATGATGGTGGCATACGCGGGCTTTGAACTGTCACAACTCGGACGAAACTTTCTGCCGCAATTTGATGAAGGCAGCGTACAAATCAACCTGACACTGCCGCCTGGTTCGTCCCTTGATGCCTCAAATCAGGTGTCCGGAGTGATTGACCGCAAGCTGCAGCAGATGCAGAAGTCAGCTTCAAATCCGGATGGTGCCATCCTGCACTTCGTTCGCAGAACCGGCCGAGCAGAAATGGACGAACATGCATCTCCGGTTAATGCAGGGGAGTACATTCTCAGCATGAATCCTGATCTTCGGAGCAATCGGGAAGAGATCCTCAAGAAGCTGCTGGAAGAACTGGGAGAAGAGGCTCCGGGAGTTGACATTGAAGTGGAACAGCCACTGGCACACCTGATCAGTCATATGGTCTCAGGTGTCTATGCCCAGATCGCAGTTAAGATTCATGGAGATGATCTTGATACTCTGCAGCAACTCTCAGAGCAGGTGAAACAGACATTGCAGGAAGTGCAGGAACTGACTCCACCCATTGTCGAGCCGATTCGACAAACGGAAGAACTGCATATTCGACTGCGTTCAGATGATCTCGCGTTTCATGGTGTTACCCGAGCTTATGTCGCTCAGATTGCACAAACGGCCCTCCAGGGAGAAGTAGTCTCGCAAGTGCTCGAAGGACAGCGGCGATTCGACTTGTTGGTGCGACTTGAAGAGAACTATCGTACTGACTATGCCAATATTGGGCGGCTACGCATTGATCTGCCCGACAATCGTGGTCAAATCGAACTGCGGGAACTGGCGGATATCGGCGAAGGGGCCGGTGCAAACGCCGTAAACCGCGAAAATGCTCGCCGACGAATTGTTATTCGCTGCAATACTCAGGATCGAGACCTCGCCAGCGCTGTTGCAGAAATCCAACAACGCATTCAGAAAAATGTGACAATGCCCGAAGGCTACTTTGTTGAATATGGCGGTCAGTTTGAAAGTCAACAGAGTGCCACGCGAACGATCGCGGTTCTTGCCGGAATCTCCGTTGTCGGAATGTTTGTCGTTCTAATGATTTTGTTTCCTTCAGTACGCGTCGTACTTCAAATACTGAATGCACTTCCAACGGCTTTCATTGGAGGCGTTCTGGCATTAGTGATCACTCAACAGACTTTGACTGTTGCCAGCCTGGTTGGATTCATTTCCCTTGGTGGCATCGCCGTGCGAAATGGAATTCTGCTGGTAACACACTATTTTCATCTGATGAAAGAAGAGGGGGAGGACTTCACTGAACAAATGGTCGTTCGCGGAAGTCTCGAACGGCTTGCCCCGGTTCTAATGACTGCGCTAACTGCCGGGATCGGGCTGGTACCGCTGGTAGTCGGTGGTCAGGAACCCGGTCGCGAAATCCTCTATCCGGTGGCAACAGTGATTCTGGGTGGTCTCGTGACTTCAACCTTTTGTGAGTTTCTGATTCATCCAGGGCTGTTCTGGTGTTTCAGCGGTCAGGACGCTGTCCGGCTGGCCAGAATGAATAGTGCGGCAGACGAATTCGAAGATGAAGATTGAACAGGCCCAGGTGATTTAGTCAATCAGTGATCGGCGACGGTGCGTTGTCCGTTGTCAACGTTTAGTGAATTCGAACCGGAGTGGGTTCGAGATATTCTTGATGAGGGAGTTTCTGAAATGAAAAAGTATGGCCGTTTCTTGTTTGCATCTACAGTACTCGCTGCGATGAGCTTTACCACTGGTTGTCAGGAAACCGCAGCCCCTGATTCTCGTACGTCTTCCAGCACTGAAACCTCAGATGCAGATCATGGACATGAACACGGAGAAGGAGAGGGTGTACACTCTCATAGCCACGGAGCTGGCCCGCATGACGGAACACTCACCGACTGGGGAGGTGGCAAGTATCATGTCGAATTCACAGTCGATCACGATAAACAGGAAGCAACTGTCTATGTGCTCGGCAGCGACGAGAAGTCTCCTGCCCCGATCAAGACAGATAAGATCTCCCTTACTATTGGTGACCCTGAACTGCAGGCTGATCTGCTCCCAGTGCCGCTCGACGGAGAAACTGACGGCAGGTCGTCTCGCTTTGTAGGCAAGCACGAAAAACTGGGCACTGTCCAGGAATACGCCGGAACGATAAGTGCCGAAATTGAAGGAACACCGTACACGGGGGATTTCAAGGAAGAAGCTCACGATGCTCATGATCACAAATGATCATGCACGCCCTGCGACAACATGAATCGCAGAAGTGGGGAGGCGCAGAGACGCAAAGAATCAAATCATTGTTCCTCTGCCTTCTCTGCGCCCTTGCGCCTCTGCGTTCACTTTTCCCAAATCATGCAGGATTACTTTGATTCATACGAACTCAAACGGGCCTCAAGTTCTGCGATCTTCGCCTGAAGCTGTTCGATCACCGGCGTCACCTGCTTCTGCGAAAATCGTTTGTGGATGTGCTGAGGACAATTCACGTCCCACGCTTCAATCTCAAACAGAATCGCCCGTTCGACCTTTCCGGAATAGGAAGGATCTCGTAATTTTTCGAGCAGTGCTTCGTCGCCTTCAATAACACGCGCATTCCCCCAGAGCTTAATGCGGCGACTTCGGGCATAGTCCATCAGAAAGATGAAGGCCTTTGGATTCTGTGACAAATTACCAAGTGAGATATACTGGCGATTGCCTCCGAAGTCAGCAAACCCCACAGTCTTCTCATCGATCTTCCTGAGGAAACCAGCCGGACCGCCTCGGTACTGTATATAAGGCTGGCCTTCGAGGTTCGAAGTTCCAAGATAGAACATGTCCAGGTCTGCAAAGAATGCTTCCAGCTCCGGAGTCACAGTTGTTGACCAACTCCCTCCGGATTCCATCCTCGAGTAGCTGGCTCTGGAACCTTTCTCGGTCTGAATGGCCTTCACGGCGGGAGTAAAGGCAATATCACTGGAAAACTGCCGCATGATGATTTCCTCTGGCTTGCTGAAGTTATTGATGTTTGACGCGGCACTTGTGCAACGCACTCAACAGTCATTTGATCGATGGTATCCCAGCGTCGTTCACAGGACGCGGACCGGGAGCGAGCCAGAAGAATCTGCGATCGTCGGCTTGAATCGCCAAATCGTTGATGCTCGCCTCTCGACGCTGCATCAGACCCTCAGTATCAAACTCCCAGAGCTCATTGCCGTAGGCTCGGAACCACTGACCATCGATATTGTGGTACTCATATTGAAACCGAACTGCGATTCGGTGACCTGTAAAACTCCACAAAGACTTCGTCAGGCGGTAGTCAAGTTCCCTCTCCCACTTGCCTGCCAGGAACTCCTGAATCTGTTCACGGCCCCGAATGAATTGGTCACGGTTGCGCCACTCTGAATCTTCCGAATAGCCCAGTGAAACGCGATATGGATCACGACTGTTCCACGCATCTTCAGCCGATTTGACCCTGGCCTCGGCTGTCTCTAATGTGAATGGCGGTCGAATAATGGGCATGGAAGTCCCCTGTCAAAAGGCGTTGGGCAGATCAACCTAGTGAGTCGAACAGGCCTCTGTGCCGCATGTCGATGTCTCACAAACGTCAACCGGGCCAGCCTTTGGGATGTCGAGATCAGTGTCAGCTACGTTGTTGAGAAAGTTTGTGAAACAACCCAGTACGACACTGGCGACGATCTCCACGATTGCGGCGTCACTGAAGCCAGCCTTACGCACGGCGGCGAGCTGCTCGTCGCTCACCTTTCCTCGGCTCTCCAGCACATCGTTTGCAAACGCCAAAGCGGCTTTTGTTTGACTGTCTTCCGACTTGCCTGTACGACCAGCAAGAATATCGTCGGCAGTCAGTCCCGCTGAAGGTGCAACTGCACTGAGAATCGATGTACAGTAACTGCATGAATTCGTTTCACTGGTCGTGAGCTTCAATTGGTTGTGCAACTTCGTTCCAATCCCGACAGTGCCCATCGCAGAACTGAACGCAAGAAAGCTGTCGAGGACAGCGGGAGAGTTCCCCATAACCCTCACGGTGTTTGGGATCATTCCAAAAGCCTGCTGCACAGTGTCGAACAGCTGCAGAGTTTTTCCGGTGGCGGTTTCGGGAACAATCTGGTGAATGCGTGACATCGTCTGAACCTTTTGAAAGCGGACTTGAACGAGTTTGTTTGCCAGCAGACAATTCAGCAGGCAACATTTCTCCACAGATCACAATCCGTGCCACATCAGAGATATTTTCACAAGTCTTTTACAGAAAACAGCTTACGCTGAACCAGAACCGCAACGAGACGCAACGAGTTTTCGTGATTCAGCGAAATTCCGTTGATAACCAGCGAATTTTCGTCATAGTCCGGAGATGAAGAGCCCACCAGACGACTCCGGGATCATTGATCACCCCAAGCAACTCCTGCTGGAGCTCGCTGCGTCACATCAACTCACCGACCTGCTTCCCCTCGCCGTTCAGCGATTGTCAGATTCCCCGTCAGTGGCACTTGTCCGCGTTTGGCTTATGCGACCACCACTGGCGAACGATTGTTCGAACTGCCGTTTTGCGAGTGAGTGCTCGAACCGGGAGCGATGCCTTCACCTGGCAGCGAGTTCGGGATGCTCGCTCATCGACACCAACGAAAACTGGCATCGACTTGATGGAGCGTTTCGGCGATTTCCAATTGGCGTTCGCAAGGTCGGTCACATCGCAGCAACGGGGCAGTCGCTGGAGGTTGCCAGTGTCACCCAGGATCATTCGTGGATTGCCAATCCGGACTGGATCACAGCCGAGCGAATCACTTCGTTTGTGGGCCATCCGCTGATGTTTCGAGGTGAAGTCCTGGGAGTTCTTGGTCTCTTTGCTCGCAAGACGCCAGGCGATTCCTGCTTCGAATGGCTCCGTATGATTGCAGACCATCTTGCCGCTGCCATCGCGAATGCCCGGGCGCTGGAAGAAATTGATTCGCTCAGAAAGCGACTCGAACTGGAAAACGAATACCTTCGCGAAGAGGTCCGAGAAGCTGCCGTTTTCGGAGAACTCATCGGCCAGTCTCCTGCGCTGCAGGCAGTGACTCGACAAATCGAGCTTGTTGCTCCAACGAACTCGGCTGTTCTGATTCTGGGTGAAAGCGGCACAGGGAAGGAAGTCGTCGCCAGAGAAATTCATCGACGCAGTCGGCGAGCAGAACGGCCACTGATCAAGGTCAACTGTGCCGCAATCCCCCGGGAACTTTACGAAAGCGAATTCTTTGGACATGCCCGGGGCTCGTTTACTGGCGCTCTCCGTGATCGATCCGGCCGATTTGAACTCGCTGATGGCGGCACGCTGTTCCTCGATGAAATTGGCGAAATACCGCTCGACCTGCAGGCAAAGCTACTGCGAGTTCTGCAGGAGGGCGAAGTTGAGCGGATTGGCGAAGAACGAACTCGAAAAACGGATGTTCGTATTATTGCGGCGACTAATCGAAATCTCCGAGCCGAATCCGAAGCAGGGCGATTCCGCCAGGATTTGTTTTATCGTCTCAGCGTATTCCCGATGGAACTGCCACCGTTGCGCAGGCGAGTCGAAGACATTCCGTTGCTGGCGGAGCACTTCCTGAATCGATTCGCTCGACAGCTGGGACGAACTTGCCCAAGACTGACGCTGGCAAATGTGCAGGAATTGCAGCGATACGGCTGGCCTGGAAACATTCGCGAGCTACAGCATGCCCTTGAAAGAGCCACAATCGTAGCCACTGACGGTCGTCTGCGATTTGATTTTCCAACTGCCACTTCAAAGCAACAATCGAAACCCTCAAAATCTCCCTCCGAGACTCGTATTCTCACGGATGCAGAGTTGCGTGAGTTCGAAGCAGACAATATCCGGGCTGCACTCCTGAAATGCCAGGGTAAGGTCTACGGAGCAAATGGGGCGGCTGAGCTGCTCGGACTAAAACCAACAACACTCAACTCAAGAATCAAGGCACTGGGAATTCGAGATTAAGCTCCGCTAATCATGAATGCCGTCGCTGTCTGGTAGTCAAGATGAACAAACGCAAACGCACATCAGCAGAAAAGCGAAACTGGAAAAAGCGCAAAGCCAACTTCAAAATCATCTTCATCAACGGAAAGCAAAAGCGAGTACCAAGGGAACCGATGATTCACGGCATGCCGGTCGATGAATTCCTCGCTCGAAACGCGGATCTGCAATGGCTGCATGAGACGGAACAATGGGAACTCATACCGCAGGATTCAGTGTATGTTCGACCGAAATTCTCCGATTCCGGTGCCGTTGACCAGCCTAAGCCAAATCAGGACGTGATCGACAAGCCCTCTGATCATCAACAGAAATCGGACGAAAGCGATAGCCATGGATTTGACTCGATTCCTTTCTAAAACTGGACGGTCATCACCTCTACGGGTCGTCGGATTTTGGAAGTGCTTATTCCTGGAAACTGGGACAACTCAGACATCGCCTCGCCTCGGTAAATCTCGACTGGTCAACGGCTCCGCTACCACCACTGAATGACGCAAACCCCAACGCCGGAAACGTAACGGTCGAACTCGATCTCGGCACGTTCAACCAGGAACTTACCACTCAGAACAGATGAGTGTCCCTCCGGAGCGATCATGCCACCTGCAAACGCACAAACCCCGGCGGACGGCACATGGAATGTGCCTGCCACTGTAGCAGGCAGACTCCGTCTGCCGTCCGCAAACCACCCAACACGGGCGGACGCTGCTACTTTGGTGGCTCCAGGGCTTTGCGAGCATTCTGCACGTCTTCACGGAGCTTCCCAAAGAATCCTCGCAGGTCGTTGTTGAAATTTGTGGAAAGCCTCCCGGTCAGCAATGACTGTACCGTTACGGTACCTGCGTTACCGGTTCGTTCCCAGAGCTTCAGAGCTCGCGGAAGTCCGGTTGATTTGTCTTCGGTGAAAATGTGAGCAGTAATGAAGACGGATCGCTTGTCGCCGGAAGGGTCCAGTCGAATCGCAACGAATAACACCGAAACATCATTGCTGATCAGACTTTCCTCGATCTTCAGTCGCTTCATAACGTTATTTAGTTCTTCACGAACCGCTCCCGTCACAACTCGGTTCGGATCAGCGGCCGATGATGCGACAATTGCAACCTGAACTTTGCGAACTTCTGCCAGCAGCCGCTTGCCTTCTTCAGTTCCGGAAACATCAATCAGGTCGTCCTGAGCCGTCGGGTCGATGTTATTTCGCATGTCACGTTCTGGCGCCAACAATGGACTGAGTGCCACCGCTGTTCCTTTTTGTTCGGTGACACCCTGCTGGATATCAGCACATGAAATCCCGAAGTTGAGTGACTGTGCTCCCGGTGCTGCAAAGGTCATCGTGTTGATTGCCAGCACTTCACCAAAACGATTCAACAAGGGTCCCCCACTGTTCCCTGGAGAAATTGCGGCCGTCGTCTGAACCCAGGTACCGTCGTGACCCGACAGACCAATTGCGGATTTCAATTCATCCGCAGTTCTCACTGCACTTACAATCCCTTCGGAGATGGACATATCGAGTCCCAAAGGCGCGCCGATCGCTGCAACGGTGACTCCCTGAGCAGGCAGTTGTTTTGCGACCGGAATCCCCACCAGCTGACGCTTTGTTTTCGCGGGGTCGATCTTCAACAAGGCAAGATCCTTCTGATGGTTCAGATAAAGCACACCATCAATCTCAACTCGCTCATTGTCAAAGAACTCGATCCATGCCCGATTCCCTCCGGAAATCACATGATAATTTGTGACCACGATGCCCGATGGATCAACAACAAATCCGCTTCCCTGACTTGTCCCTCCCGAAGCGGCAACATTGACTCGAACAACTGCCGGCTTGACCCTGGCAAACAGATCGGACAACGACAACTCTGATTCCGATGCAGCCAGCATTCCAGCCACAGGAGTTGGTGTCGGAGTACCAGCAGAAGGAGTTCCTGATGCGGGAGTCGCCGGAGACGACGATGGAGTTGTCGGTGTGGCAGGGCTGGAGGAGGCGGTCGAATCTGCCGGAATTCCGGACGGAACTCCTGGCGGCGGAGTTGTTGGAAGTCCAACGCCTGGCGGCAGACTGCCTGGAGGTAATGTTCCAGGTGGCGACGTTCCGGGTTCAACTTTTCCATAAGTCGCGGTGCCAGGTGCACCGTTCAACCCTGGACGACCCGGATTTGAAACATCCGGACGGGCTACACTGGAACTCCCGTTTCCCGATGACGCGATGGAATTCTGTGGATCCGGAACCGCGGGAGAAGTCCCGCCTGGTATGCCCGTCCCTGACTGCGCTATGCTCCCACCGGTCCCCGGCCCCCCGACAACCGGAGCTGCCGGACTACTGGTTGCTGGTTGATTTGCCGCAAGATTGCCGGACAAGGAATCATCTGAACTTCCGGGGCGCATCACCAGCCACCATGCTATAACACATCCACCGCATGCCAAAAGAAGTCCGCCAGCTCCCAATCCAATCAACAGCCCCTGGCTAAGCCCTCCGGATGACGGAGCGGAACGACGTGAATCTGATGCTCCTCGAGATGTCCGTCGAGCTCCTTCACCTGGAGATGGATAGTCATACTGATATTCATATTCGTGATCCTGCGACGCCTCTGACTTCGAAGCAGTGGCCTTCGGCTTTGATACCGGCTGGCTCTGGCGGGAAGACCGTGGTGATGCCTGCGCAGAGCGATTTGAGGGGGCTGTCAGCACCTCCTGACATTTTGGGCATCGAATCTTCTTGCCGGCATATTGATCTTCAAGCCGCATCTGAGCATTACAGTGTTGGCAGGTCATCACAATCGTCATGACGTTCGCATTCTCCACAAAATGACTCTTGGTCGACCTGAATTCCGTCTTCCTGCAGTGTACGCCCAAATCTCCCCTAAGGCAACCACGAAGATTGATTCAGGCGGACTTCCGACAACCTCCTGCAAATCCTGCATGCAGCCTATTGAATAACTCCGAAATTCTGAGTTTTGTTTTCTTCACTGTATTTGTTTTCTTCACTGTATTTGCAGAGTTCAGGCGGACGGCAGACGGAGTCTGCCTGCTACTTTTCCGACGCAAGCAGAGAATTTTTCAAAAGGCGTGTCACAGAACCTGAATGCGGTGGTACGGGGTGCAATCTGCGACGGAACGCACTGGCCTCGAAGAAAATTCTTAACCACGCTTTCAGGGGAATTACCATGCCTTCAATT
>JAEUIH010000140.1 GCA_016795105.1 Planctomyces sp. | reverse complement strand
GATACAGTCGATGTTGATGGGACAAAGCTGAATTTCAAACGTGCCGTCATAGCGACAGGAGCTCGCGCGGCCGCTCCACCGATCTCTGGTCTGGATTCAGTGAAATACCTGACGAATGAAACTCTGTTCTCGCTCACTGAACTGCCTCGGCGACTGGGGGTGATTGGAGCCGGTCCAATCGGCTGCGAGATGGCACAGGCATTCGTTCGACTCGGATCAGACGTGTTTCTCGTGGAATCCGAACCCGGCATTCTGCCACGCGAAGATCGCGATGCGGCTGAGATCGTGCAGGCGTCGATGAAACGGGATGGCGTTCGTTTGCTGTGCTGTGGAAGAAACCTGAAGATCAGAAACGAAAATGGTCCGCGACTGAGTGTCGAATCTTACGGCAGGGAATACGACGAAGCCGTCGATCAGATTTTGGTATCCGTCGGACGAACCCCCAACATCGAAGGACTTAATCTGGAAGCCGTGGGCGTCGCGTATCACAAGCGAGGCGTCACGGTGAATGACAAGATGCAGACCACGAACCCGATGATCTACGCCGCGGGCGACGTGTGTTCACCGTTTCAGTTCACTCATTCGGCCGACTTCATGGCTCGCATTGTCATCCAGAACGCGCTGTTCAAGGGACGCAAAAAGTCGTCTTCGCTGATTATTCCGTGGAGTACCTACACGAGCCCGGAGATTGCTCACGTCGGCTTGTACGAACATCAGGCGAAAGAGCAGAACATCGCGATCGATACGTATCTCCAGAATTTTCACGACGTCGATCGAGCCATTCTGGACGGCGAAGACGATGGCTTCGTCAAAGTACATGTGAAGAAGGGATCAGACAAGATTGTCGGAGCAACCATCGTCGCCACTCATGCCGGCGATATGATCTCCGAGATCACTCTGGCGATGACGCATGGCCTTGGCCTTGGCAAAATCGGCAGTACGATTCATCCCTATCCCACCCAAGCCGAAGCCATTCGCCGACTGGGCGATCAGTACAGCAGAACTCGGCTGACGCCTTTTGTGAAGTCGCTGTTCAGGAAGTGGCTGGCATGGACGAGATAGATAGGTTCGTCAAGAGAGAATAGCGTGAATCCCGCGTTGCTGCGCTCTCATACTCACCGGACGGCTCGCGCCGAGCCGCTAAGTTCCAATACTCTTCAATCATAAGGTATTTTCTGATGGATTGGATCGCGGTTGTTTCGCGCTGGACTCACGTCGGAACGGCCATCGTTCTGGTCGGAGGAACGGTCTTTTTACGGTTCGTCTTTACCCCCGCAGTAGAGCGGCTTTCAGAGGCGGAACGAACTTCGGTGACTTCTCATGTGCAGAGCCTATGGAAGAGATTCATTCACATCGGAATCCTGCTCTTCCTGGTAAGCGGTTTCTACAATTATCTGGTTGTCGCTTTACCTTCGCACAAAGGTGACAAGCTGTATCATCCGTTGATTGGCACGAAGATTCTGCTCGGCTTTGGAATGTTCTTCATTGCTTCAGCGCTCGTCGGTCGATCCGCGAAATTTGAAGTGATGCGAAGGAATGCGAAGTTCTGGCAAACAGTGATACTGGTGTTGGCTGCGGTCATTGTCGGAATTTCTGGCTTTGCCAAGGTGACGCTCAAGGGAAAGCCCAGGGAGGAGAATGTTCGCCTTCTCAACGCGATGAGGATGGCTCGCCCCGTGTCGGTTATTGAAAAGTCAACAATAGTGGAAAGACGTGAGGGCCTGGGTGAGTCATTCATTGAAGAAAATGACGTCGAACGAACTGTCGCCGCGGGCCAGTGGATCACCTGTTTTGCAACGAATCCGCAATCACCCGAAGTATCGGCTTCCGCGATCCTGGACCGCGTTCGCAGCCACAGTTTCCAACCATTAAGTAACGGCTTCACGAACGATGCCACGCTGAAGACACACGGGGTGGCAAATCTTCAGAATGCCGACTGGAGAATCAATACACTGGCTGTACGTGACCTCTGCCGGCAAGGCACCTCAGCGGTTCCGGAACTGTTAAAAGCGTTGCATGATGACAACCTGCACGTTCGACACATCGCTGCACTGACGCTGGGCATTCTGCCCAATGAGAACGACTCAAGTTCGCAGTTCGAACACAGGATCAATGAACTCACTGCTGTGCTGCGGAATGATCGGGAACAGCTTATTCGCTCCGAAGCCGTCATAGCGTTGGGTCGCCTGAACGCAAAATCGGCATTGGAAGCCCTGAAGAAAGCATCCGAATCTGATGACAGCAAAGACGTGCGCCACCAATGTGATATTGCAATTGAACGCATTGAAAAGTACCGAGACGACGATTCACTGCTTCAAGCCTACAAGTCTATGGATGAATCAGAATTCGATCGAGTAAGCATCGGAGCCCCTGCCCCCGATTTCACGCTGATTGATACCGATGGAAAACCCTGGAAGCTCTCTGATTTCAAAGGGGACAAAACCGTTGTCCTGATCTGGATCTTTGCCGACTGGTGTCCCGTTTGTCACGGTGAATTTCGCGAACTCATCCAGATGAAGCAGCAATTCATCGACAATGATGTTGTTGTCGCCACAATTGAATGTCATGAACAGTTTCGGAACAGAGTCATGACTGGTGACGAATTGCTGGCTGTTCACGAAGGAGCAAAAAAGGCCCCGTCAGCCAGTTACCCCGGATCAATCTGGTGGTCACATCTTTCAGATCCTGCCGGAAAAATTGCTGCCACTTACGGAGCATCACCGCTCGCTTTTGCGGTCCATTCAGAATACGTCAACCGTCCGAGCACCATCATCATCGACAAAGAAGGAACGGTTCAATTCGCCTACTACGGCACTTTCTGGGGTGACCGACCCAGTATTCACAAGACGCTGGAGATGATTCAGAACAATAGCTTTGAATTTCAGCACCCTCGACGACTGTCATTCGATCCGTCGGGAGAAAAGTAGACGCTGCTCGCTGACCACATTCTGGCATTCAGTAGGATCGTGGGATTCGCAATCATTCTTGCTGGAATTTCTCCGTGGCGTGCCCCCAAAGCATCGCGGAGTATCGTTCAATGCCTGGGAGAACGCTGAGGAGAGTTTTTGTCGCGATCAGCGGATGAACTGGCGACGTTCAATATCTGAATCCAGGGCGAATGTCCTTTGACCTGCACGGTCATTCGTCCTCGAAAGTCTCGCCGATGGTGTGTTCAGATTCGGCGTCAATGCTGCTGAATCCGGAAGTGGCGGCGCATTGTGCTGAATCGGAGCGGGACTTGACTTCTGTAGGGAAGGCACGCGACGTGTGTCGGTCGGTTGCCGTGATGCGCCACTGTATCGAATAGCATTGCTGTTGGGTCGGTAGGTGGAGCTGGACGTTCCACTTCCAGCAGGAGATTGCTGCATCGGTCGCTGTTGCACTGGCGCTTCCGGAAGTGACTCGTATTGATCTCCTGTTGCTCCACAGGATGACCCGCCACAAGATGAAGAACCGCTGTACATGCCGTTGCCATACGATGACACGCCACAACCAGACATTTCCTGTGGGTAGTACATCACCGAGCGTCCAGCAGATGAGCAACCACCTCCGTAAACCG
The DNA here is from genome assembly GCA_016795105.1 of Planctomyces sp. GTDB lineage: Bacteria > Planctomycetota > Planctomycetia > Planctomycetales > Planctomycetaceae > F1-80-MAGs062. The sequence continues at coordinate 9,748 of JAEUIH010000140.1, read as the reverse complement.
AACCGTAGGCTGCGGAGCCAAATCCATACGGGGAGCTGCCATACGCAGGAGGCCCGTAGGCGCGAATACCAGACGCCGGTGAAGGAGCATAGATGCGTGAGCCCGAGCCAAGTGTACCGCCGCGCGTCCCGGACTGAGCGTTGGCGTGGTTGGCAACCACCAACAATGTCGCAAACGCCCCAACAATCAAAAGTCGCTTAAACATGGAATACCTTTCCTGAAGATTCTGCCGTGAAGCGACACAAGTCGCCTCAAAGCAGAGATGTGAAATACCGTCGAGGAACAGCAAAGGACCGGGAAGGCCGCTTGTGGACGCCAGAGATTGGCATGTCTCAATCCGAAAACCACTGGCGCTCCCCACAAGCGGCCCGTCCCCATCCCGAAGGAACGCTCTTTATCGATCGTTAGCGAACGAGTAATCGTTTCCCGCCGCAGAGGAGTGGCAGTCGATGCACATCCCGACAGTTCCGGCCACTGCCATACCATCCATGCGAGAAACCTGCCCATCAGCCTCATACTTCGCCCAATACCAGTCACCGTGCTCCGGATCGAAGCCTTCCACGCGATACATCAACGTGACGGCCATCAGCGTCGTTCCGTCCGGACCGAAGTTTTCTTTGACAATCATGGATCCGACGGGCAGTGAATCTGCCGTCGCGACAGCAGTCCGATTTGCATACAGCTTGACCATGTCACCGTGCGGGCTCTGGCCAGCATAAGCTTCGCCGGTCACTCCCGCAGGTGGAGCCCAGTTTCGATACTGAGCCTGCTGCAACCAGTTCCACAGGCGTGTCTCATACGGTGCCTTCGTGGAACTCTCTGCATTCTGTCTTGTGCCACTTTGTCCAGCCCTGGTCCGTTCCGACTCCGCTCCGGGTTGCTGTCCGGAAGAGGCTCGGCTTCGAGTTCCACTCTGCCCGAATACTGAGTCTGGGAAACCCACGGCAAGCCCCAGAGTGAGAATCAGCCCCGCACCGCCAAGTCCAGCGATTAATGTTCGTCGCATCGAAGTCCTCATCATTCTCATGTGAACAAATGCCAAACAGCTCTGACGGTCAGCAGCTCGCTTGAAGATGATCACATGATTGCTGGGATGCTCTCAGAGTTCTGTGTGCAGGCTCACAGACAGAAATCTTTCATCACATATTCTTCTCGCATCACATTCATGGTGATTATTGAATCCTGATCTCATTTGATTGAAGAAAGTACGATGAGCGGCACCTTTATCGAAGTCGAAGAGTCCGTTGACGAATCGCAGTCCGAAATTCTTCGGGAGTCAGATCGGGCCGTCGGTGGGATGACTTCTCGCCGAGTTCTTATGCTCGCGTGGTGCGGTATTCTCATTGTCGTCGTCGTTGCAGTTCTGTGGAGTCGTCCAGACTCAATGTCAGGCTCTCGCTCTGGTACTTCTTCGAATGCTGTTACGATCGGCGGCGCCGACGAATTCGATTTGTCGCAATCCACAATACCTCGTGAGCAGATCCACCGAGGAGGACCGGCAAAGGACGGTATCCCTGCAATATCGCCCCGTCAGCTCCTCTCAGCAGCCGACGCCACCTTTCTGAAGCCGGAAGATCGCGTGATAGGCGTTGTTTTGAAGGGCCTTGCACGCGCATACCCAATTCGAATTCTGAATTATCACGAGATCGTTAATGATCGCATTGAGGATACTCCCATTGCCGTCACCTACTGTCCGCTGTGTGATTCGGCCTGTGTCTTTGATCGAAGGACTCCACTGGGCGAACGCGAATTCGGAGTTTCCGGTTTGCTCTATAACAGCAATGTGCTGATGTATGACCGCAGAGGTAATCCGGAAAGTCTCTGGTCGCAGGTCAGGACAACTGGTGTCACCGGTCCAGGCATGAAGAAGCCGCTGAAAACACTGCCCGTCGAATTGACCACATGGACGGACTGGAAAAAACGTTATCCAGCGTCGGAGGTCCTTTCACTGGAGACCGGCCATCGGCGAGATTATTCCTCATCGCCTTACAGCAGCTACTTCAACACGCCTCAACTGATGTTCCCAGTAAATCATGAAGACAATCGACTGCCGAGAAAGACTCGCGTACTCGGTATCTGGAGTAACAAATCTCAGTTGGCAGTGCCTGAGACGCTCTTCACAGGAAACGGCGAGGACACGGAATTCGAATCCACTCTGGATGGCTTGAAGTTTACGGTTCGTTATTCTTCGGAGTCGAAGTCGCTTCGAGTTGTCACTGCGGACTCTGGGTTGCACTGGATGTATTCGCTCTGGTTCGCCTGGGCCGCTTTTCATCCTCAGACCGACATTCAAACCTTGCCATAGTTGTTTTCACACATCTCAGTCGAGATGACATCCGCCTGCCCAATGGACAAATCAGAACAAATGGCGGTCGTCGCCGAAAATCATGAAGCCGGGGCGGGCGTTTCAGCTCCCGCTGTGCCGACGCACGTCGCCGATCAACGAGTCATTGTTATGGCTCGTTGTCCCGAAGCTGGCAAGGCCAAGACCCGCCTGATTCCAGCTCTGGGACCGGACGGTGCCGCCAACCTGCATTCGTGTTTGGTCCAGCACACACTGCGTACGGTCCGTGCATTTGCTGAACAATCAGGCTGTGGGATTGATGTGCAGTTCGCCGGAGGAAGCGCCGAAGAAATGCGACGGCTGTTCGGCGAAGATCTGCTCTTCACGCCTCAGCAAGGCGATTCGTTGGGTGATCGCATGAATTCTGCGGTGGAGAAGGCATTCGCGGAAGGCTGTCGTGGTGTGGTTGTGATCGGAACCGACTGTCCTCAGTTGCAGCCCAGTCATCTGCAGAAGGCTCTTTCGTCGCTTTCTGAAACGGATGTGACGATCGGTCCGGCCATTGATGGCGGATACTATTTGCTTGGGATGCGAGACCACTGTCCGCAGGTGTTCGATGACATTCGCTGGGGAAGTGAATCGGTTCTTCAGGAAACACTTCACAAAGTGAAGCGGATTCAAAAGTCGGTCACGTTGTTGGCCATGCTGTCGGACGTGGATTTTCCCGAGGACCTGGTAATTTGTCGTCAGTATCTTGAAACCTTTGCATCAGCTCTTCCACAACAACAAAAGGGACTATTGTCGATCATCATTCCGACACTGAACGAAGAAGACGGATTGGCAGGATTGCTCAGCAGTGTGCTGGAGGTGCCTCAGACGGAAGTGATCGTCGTTGACGGAGGAAGCTCCGACTCGACCTGTCAGATCGCTGAACAGGCGGGCGTGAAAGTGATTCGCTGTGGCAAAGGACGAGGACGCCAGATGAATGCCGGAGCTGCACTGGCAAGCGGGGAAGTGTTGCTCTTCCTTCATGCGGATTCTCGACTTCCGCCCGACTTTGCTCAGACGATCTGGAAGTGCATGGAATCAAGTTGCGCTGCCGGAGCCTTCCGGCTGCGCATTGACGATCCTCGCTGGGCATATCGCTTTGTCGAGTTTGGAGCGAACGTCCGATCACGCTGGCTTCAGTTACCGTATGGCGATCAAGCCATGTTTGTCAGGTCTGAGGCGTTCTATGCGATGAGCGGTTTTCAGAACTGGCCATTGCTTGAAGACTTCGACTTTGCACAACGACTGCGCCGACGCGGGAAAATTATGATCGCTCCATCGTCCGCCACAGTCTCCGCCCGCCGCTGGCAGCGCATCGGAATACTCAAGGCAACGCTGCTCAATCAGCTGATCATCATCGCCTACAAACTCGGTGTATCGCTAACAAGGCTTGCCTCGCTATACAGCCGCGCGAGATAACTGCCCCTCCCGACTCTCTCTTGCAAGCGGGCAAGTCAGCCCGAAAACCAGGGGCCACTTCTGTGACAGATCCACACCGTCGCAGCGTGGCCGCAACGTGATTCAGCTTCGATGGAGCTCGAATTCTCTCGACAAGATACCCGCGATTCGTGCGGACAGGCATCCGTTTAGCCTTCGCAAAGCAAAGACCGAAAACTCCACAATCGGAAGTCCATTAAAGCAGCTCGTTACCGTGGGCTACGCTCTGCCTTCAAGCCACTCGGCGACTCCGAAATCAAATTCCTCACTGAAGCTCAAGAGAGAACGCTTAAGAAGCTTAGGCACCATGATTTAACTGGATGAGATCCTTCACTGCATTGTCTTCAGAGACAGAGAATCTGAATCGTCTATCAGAGGCAGCGGGTTTAAATCGCCTTCCCGCAATTCATTGCGAAAGCGGGCACCCGCATGAATTTCCGAGAATAAAAGAGGCCCGGTGGTGCAATTGTGGGGCCTCGGTGATCAGAGGGGCATCAAGATGCCGACGCTGACGCACCAAAAAAAAGAAGTACCGTTAACTGTCGTTCGTTGACTGACAGAAAATCCAGTCATGAACCATGTTGGCGACTTTCATCACCAGTGGCAGATCATCGCGACCGAAACTGGTGGAGTCCTTCCACTGGTTGCCGTCCTTGTAGATACGACTGATCGTTACATTGTGACGCACGCCGTTTTCCGTGGAGTTCTCCCACACGGCAGCCTTAATGCGCCCGAAACGAACTTCATGAACGGGACCTTTGCTCGATCCGTTTCCTTTAGACATAAATTCTGCCTTTCAAGTACAAACAGACAACAGTACAAGCTGATTCGAACGATTCAAATCAGCACAAAAAACAATGCCGCATATCATTGACTGGGGACGTCGAGCGTGCGGCATTGTGGACACAGGCCGAGAAGATTCTCGACCGGGCTTTCAGGGACGAAACCGATCCGAGTCCATCCGACTCGAATCGCCTCGCCAAATGACACAAGGCTATCAGCGTTGCAGACGACACACGACAATCTGAAAGGTACATCGTGTCGATTGGTCAGCTTGTTCTTCAGCATTCGTTTTGCCAATCGGATGGCAAAACAACACACCAATTCGACAAGGGACCGATTGAGGTCTTGAACGTAGATTTTTTGGTCCACATGGTTCTGACCGTTATCTGTCAACGCGATCACTTCAGGCGGGAAACCTCCATAAGTGATCCATTCGAGTAGGTTCTCCGCTGTTTCCAGAACTCGCTCCCAGTCCAACTCGGCTAGAGCATCCAGCAGTTCCTTCCATGCAGCGAGTGGATCCATCAGAAATCACCTCCTTTCCGGGGCGTTTCAGAAGCCTCATCGCACTGCGATGGAATGATTGCTTTCATCTGATCACGCGTTCCAGTGAAAGAGTCACTGAACACCCGCTCAAACGTCACCAACCAGTCGCTGCGATCGTGGCTGTCATAGAAGATGACCCAATAGACGACGCCAAGACACAGACTTTCGCTGAACTTAATCTTTAAGGATTGAGTCAGTGAGCACCATGTGTACAAAAGTGCCCATGGCCCGCCTTCAACCCAATCATCGAGACCTCCATTCGGCGATCGTCGTCCATGCGATAAGGCGGGAAATGGCATGCCGGTATTTCTTTTCAAACCGCCAGAGTCAGCAAGCGGCCTATGCGTGCATCCAATTCGGCTCGTTCGCCTGCCTGGCGGATTCGCCCCGATATTCGCGTCAATGCGTCTACGAGGCTAAACACGGTGAGTCGTGATCCGCTGGAAGTCACCATCTTCATGGCTTCCTTGACAACATGCATCGGAATGCCGCGTCCAGAAAGAGCCTTCATTGTCTCTTCCTGATCCTGTCCCAACACAGACGTCTGAGCCGCCGTCATCTGTCGAACGAACGCATCACGCCGTTTATCGCTTGAAGCCACCAGTTGCCTGAGCAGACCAGTGATCTCCGGCAATGCGTCATGCACATTCGCGGTGTGTTTGCGGCTGAAGGTCGTGACCTCCATCGCGTCCCACACGATGTGATTAGCACAGACCGATTGAAACCAAAACGTCTCGATGCCAACCGTTCGCCGTCCAACTTCGGAGTTCCAAAGAAAGAAACCAGGAGCGAAGGACTCACCGCCGATTTCCACCCAGCCAGTCGTATCGATCAGGAAACAGAACATATCCTGTTCGCCTGCATACAATCCGGTGGCTCCATTAAATCCCTTCTGCGGAGGCATGAAATCGCCGGCATGTTCGCGCACCATGTCGAGCAATTCAAGGTTGTAAAGCCGCGTATAACTGACTCCGTGAACCGAGCGTACCCGATCATCTATTGTCAATACCTGCAGCGGCTTTCGTCCTTTCGGCAGAGTGTCATGAAACGCTTGCAACGCGGTTTGAGTCTGCAGGCGATTGATCGTCTGTTTGTCGACTCGGGAAAGTCCGCAGAGTTGCCCAAAAGACCAGTCATTCAGAGCGAACTGGCCAGACGAACCGATCGACAGACCGAGTTGACCACCTTCAAGGATTGTTGGTGCTACCAACTGAGGTGGTTCCCAACGATCGATGGAGAGATCCTGTAGAGTACTGCAGTACTGATAAAGCTGTTCGAACGTATCGAACGTCTCATCAGGTGTTCGAGAAAAGAGTTCGCGGGAAGCCCGCACAAGATTCGACATGGGAAGAGCTCCAGATAAAGCAAAGTGAAACAGAAAAACCTCAGAGAAAACCAAATGTTGCACCACCGGTCCTCACCGAAGCGACCAACCCGACACCTGGCCGTCAGTCACCTCCATGAGTCCCGATGGGAGTTCTTCTTCCCGTGCCAAATTATCAAAGAGCGTCTGTCAGAAGCGTTGTGACAAGTCTCTATCCACAAGTGCCATAAAAAGTGCAATTAGTCAAGTGTTCTGCTTCATCAGTCTTCTCTGCCTTCGTCGGCGGGCATCCATTGGGGCTCGCGCCGCCCGGGGGCCCCCGATGGATGCCCGCCGACGTAGGCGAACAACTGGACGGCATTGATGAACGCCCTGCCCGCAACATCAGTTCCAGCCTGAGACATGTTACAACGCGCGTTCCTGCAATCCAAAGTCTGCCTTTGTTGGAGGCCTTCCGGCGGGGCTCTGAGCGCTGCAGCCAGTAGACATTGACGGTCGACTTAAACGGATCAAAGTGGCCGACGGGGATTCATGTTCGGAAACTCGCTATAGCCCCCGCCCCAATCGTCGGTTGGAAATCGGCGCCCAAAATGGACCCACTTCGGGAGAAAACCGGCGCCGAAAATAGACCCACCGTATAGAACCTTCGGATTTGCTTAAAAATCAGGCAGATTCGGAGTGAAGGATGCCTACAGTGGAAGAATACGGACGGATACGGCGAGCCCATCTTGACGGGATGGGAATTCGGGAAATTGCTCGCCAGTTTGGCTATTCACGAAACAAGGTGCGGGAAGTCCTTCGTGGGTTAGGCAATCCGTAGACGGACTGAATTGAAACGGCATCGTAGGTAACTCGCCGGCGCACGCGAATAGAGCACGCGCTGTAGCGGCAGCGAGCCAATCACAATTCGTTTGGACGATTGATCTTCATGTATTCTGCGTCACATCGACTCGAGTCTGGATGACTCAAATTTGATTTTGGGGAACTCGGCCTCGAGGTTCAGTTCGGACTCGGAAAAGAAGTCGAGTGGAATGTTTTTGATGAACTCGAAGTCTTCGATGAAACCCTCGTTGGTCCAAGCTTTTCCAAGTGGGGATATGGCATTGAGACACAAGATCGCTTGTTCGTGATTTGACAATTGGGCACGCAGGATATCGACGTATTCTCGCCCTCGTCTCAGGGACGAATGTTTCACCTTCTTTGTCGCTAAGTCTACTGGTGCATGCGATGCGACATATTTCACGGTCTGGTAGAGATGCCTGTAATAGTGTCCGAGCCTTGATTGATGGCCATCAAATGGACGGTAGTCAAGCCGGGTAATCCTCCTGCGGTCGACTTCCGAATGCTCTGTTGGTAAATCGTTGAATTTTCTCTGAATGGACTCCATTTCTTTTGTTAGTGACTGAACGAACTCATCGTAAAATGGCTCAGGAACGGAGGACTCGAAAACCCGTGTCGAGTTGGGACCCACTCCATAATAGAACGCAAGATACGCAAGCTGAATTTCAGCCATTTCTGGTTGTGGGTCAGCAGAAATCTTTTTACTTTTCGAGAGTTCTATTACAATCTCCAGCACTTCCCGAAACTCTCGGATCATGGACACAAAGACTCTTCTTCCTGTGAGGTGCTTCACCCTCAACTCGTCCACATTTTCCCGATGATATCGGAGCAACTCGAAGAAGCGGCCTTCAAAAGACCCCCGTTCATTCGTGCGTTTTTGGTCTTCGTAGGACTTCAAGACGAGATATACGCTCAAAAAGATCGCAAAGGTGCCAGCGTAGCCACCGACAAAGTCACCGAATTGCCCCAGCTTCGCGGGGTCCAGTGAAGATCCCCGGAATTGCTCACATAGCAACACAATATGCGGAAGAATTGCAAGTGCCCAGAGTAGCCATAAAGCCCAAGCCTTCTTCATGTTTGAAGCCTTCATTCGTCTCAATGGATTTTCGCTGCTCATCTGACGCTTGTCGGACGAGTTATCCGGTGCACCGTCAGGTTGGAATGATATACTCCGTAAGGAGCGAGTCAATCTGAGGAGGCGGGTCTGCAAATGGCCACATTCGCGGATTCCGACATCATCGTGTCCCCGGATGTCTGGTGCTAATGGTCTTCACAGTGTGGCTGGGGTTTCTGAAATCTTGACGTCAGCTGGCAGCAAGGCCAATCTCGGTAGCAGCACATGCTCTGCAAACGACTTCTCATTCAGCTCTGTTTCGGCGGGGGCGCTTCCCACGGCCAAACGGCTTTTACTCACACGACTGGCAATGGACTCTCCGCTACAGCAGATTTCGTTAGTGCTCGATCTGTCGATGCTGAAGCGTCGACACTGGTGCAAAAACGCTTGATTTGCTCCGCAGTATCTGAAGGCGACAGCGTTTCCTCCGCTGCTCATCCAACAGCGGAGGGATTACCTCGAAGCTCATTTCGCAATTGTGTCAGATCGCTCAAATACTGTTGGAGGGGAAGTTCTTTCGATGGGAGTATCCACCAGCCTGACCGTTTCTTGGGCATGCATATCAATGTCGCGTTTGGCACAGGCTTGGGAGCCATGTCTTTGTACGCCGAAGTAAAGTTCAACGGCATTCGCGTCATCAAATGAACTTGAGGCTCCTTTTCGTGCACGATATCATGCACGAAACGAGTGTAAATCCTGCAAGTCTGTGGGATTTATGTGATGAGTGGAATGGTGAGAAATGCGGAAAAACGCTGATATTCGGCGTTTTCTCGATGGTGTTTGCGGCGTTCGGGACGTAGAGGCCGCAGGTTCAAATCCTGTCACCCCGATTTTTGGCCAAAGGCCAAAAATAGAGAGTAGATGGGAGAGAGTAGAAAGTAGAAGTTGTGGGAAGCTACACAACTTCGCGAATTGATTATCTCTCCAACCGTTCGACCCTCTCCCATCTACTCGGTCTACTCTCTACTTTCTACTCTCTTGCGATTTTTGGCCAAAGGCCAAAAATAGAGAGTAGATGGGAGAGAGTAGAAAGTAGAGCAGCGGAAAGCTCTACGAGATTGAGGCATATGCGTGTGTTTCCTGGGGTGACGCCTTCGTACTGAGCACAGGGGTGTTTGTCAAACGAGTCATTGGTTGGAAGCGATATGTCGAATCGGACATTTGGCACAGCGACGACCCAATTGTTGTTGGAAAGAAGAACGATCCGGGGCATTCTTTCGATGGCATTACCAGTGAGCCGACGAAGAACATGACACCGTTTTTGGATAAGTACTTTCCTACTCCACAATGACGTATAGGACCGCCATGGATTGCACTTCCCGCTGTAAAGGCTTGGCGATTCGCATTGTTTGCAGAGTGCCGGCATTGTTAT
>JAEUIH010000013.1 GCA_016795105.1 Planctomyces sp. | reverse complement strand
GTCCCAGGTCTTTCAGCTCATCAGCAATCCTTCGAGCACCGTAACTGCGACGGTGTTGCTTAAAGATGATTCGTATCAACGGCGAGAGTTTGGAGTCCTGTTCTTCGGAAATTGTCGGTTGAGAGTCCAGCCATGCATAGAATGCCGTTCGATTCACCGTCAGGAGTTTGCAGGCCTCAGAAACCCAGAACACCTCCTCTGCAGCAATCGATTGAATGGCTGCGTAGACATCAGCTACTCGCTGCGGCCGAAAATAGCCAACGCTTTTTTTAAAATGTCACGTTCTCGCTCGACTCTTCGAAGTTCGTTCTCCAGTTCACGGACACGAGCTTCCAGCGAACTCGCAACTGGTCCGCTTCGATGCAGTCGTTCCTGTTTCCATCGATAGAGCAGGTTCACGTTGGGAATCCCCAGTCGTTCCATCACCGACAAAGCTGTATGTCCATCCAGCATCATCTGAACCGCTTCGTCTTTGAACTCATCAGTGTAACGTCGACGAGTCTCGTTGGTCTTCAATGTGTTCTTCTTCTGAGCCATCGCTGGGTCCCTTTCTAAAGCTCAGAATAAGAGATTATACTGTCCCTGGAACCTGCAGCACCCCATCATGCCCCCTGTCATGAGAGTGGTTGTGAGAGTGACCATGAAAGTGGAAATGTGGTCTGCGAGAATGATGGTGGCCGCCTTCCGATGATAGCTCACCATGCGAATGCACAGAGAACACGCCCTGTGAAGCGATGAAGGAAATCATTAGAAGTGTTGACAAAAGGCGGTTCATCGACTTTTCCGGCTTGAAGAGTGACTGGGGAATCTATCTTATGAATCCCTCGGGCACTTGACAATATGAGAAAGAAATCGACGAACGCCCTTTAATGCCTGCGGGCCAGCGAGATTCCGAGGGCGGTGGATGCTGGGAAGGCAACCACATTGATCCAGAACCACAGTGGATATGGCAGCATTGACATATTCAGTACAGCCATCGCCAGCAGGATCAGGCCAATGACAATTCCATGTGCCGGGTGACGGGAGACTCCCAGTCGAGTTGCCAGCCAGCAGCTGGCGGCCACGGTCAGCCACCACCCGACCGCGCAGGCGAACAATACGCTGTGGGGATAATTGGCAACGTGCTCACAGACCGCTTCCATGCTGTTGTGATCAAACCCGGAAGGAACCGGATGCAGAATGGAACTCATTAACTCCACCAGCACAAATCCCGCTATTGCGGTCAGCAGGGCCAATCCGATGGACACGATTACTCGCAGGACGTTCATTTGAGGTTTTACCTGGTGCTGTTTCAGAAGAAAGCAGGTTCTTAGCAGTTCGTGCTGCCTGGCATGGCCATTGGAAAGTTGTGTGCAATCCAGGCCTGCCAGCTCGGTTCGACTTGCGCTGCGACTGCAGCTGCTTCTGATCCATACAGGAAGAAGCGAATCGACAACAACACCTGGCCTCCCATCGGCATCGCAAAGAGGTGAGCGATGCCATGGTCATCAATTATTCAGGAACATTCGGAGTGATTCTGAGGGGACAGCGAAAGCTGCTCCTTCGATGTCGGCCTTGAGTGCTACGAGTCCTGCAACATTTCCGTGTTGGTCGAACAGTGGCCCGCCGCTGTTGCCCGGATTCACGGCTGCAGAGATCTGAATGTAAATCTGGCCGTCGAGTTCGCGTCTGGGATTGCTTACGATTCCGTTTGTCATTGTGTGGCTGAGAATCGAATCACCAGCGCCCGGGTTGCCGATGACTGTCACAGGTTCACCGGACTCCATTTGATTATCTTTGCAGAGTCGCACGGATTTGACTTGACGTTTGGGGTTGAACTTCAGCAGGGCGATGTCTCGGTCATGATCAATGCGAATCACTTCAGCAGCTTCGCTGCTGAATCTGTCTGGTGATTCCGGCTCATTGTACATTACGGTGAGATCACTCCCCTTAGTAACAACATGAGCGCATGTCAGAACATATCCGTTGTCACCGACGATGAATCCGGTTCCGGCGGATGCCGTCGTCCTGACAACCACGACAGAGCCTGTATAGTCTCTGCCAATTTCAAGGGGTGACATGTTGACATCTGAAGTTGCTGCATTCAGTGAATTCAGCTCTGTGGCAGCAACAGGTTTCGGCTCCAATTTCTGTACCGGCAGGCGATCCGGGCTTCTGTTGACGATACTGTTTTCTGAGTCTGAGATGATCAGTGGAATTCGCTGCAGATATCTGCCCGATTCGCCACCGCTTCGCAGCAGCACGATGGATCTCCCGTCGGGAGAAAAGATCATTCGTTCGATCACATCAGAACCCAGTCCGCCAAGTGTGGCGAGCAGCCTGTGCTCAAGTACTTCGGCTGTTTCTCGCGAGAAGATCGTCACTGAGCCATCACCCGGCATCGCAACCCATGGCAAATTCGGGTGAAAGGCTGCATCTTTGGTTGAAGCACGGCCCTTTGTTGCATAGTGGACTTCGCGACTTTCAAAGTCTGATGCTGCGAACCCGATGAGATTACTCGAATGTGCCGGTGTGCCGACGTGGGACAGGTAAATGATGCGATTTCCATCAGGTGACAGGCGAATACCGCTTCCGTTGCCTCCTGCTTTTCGGACGATTTGTTCAAGAGATGGCTTTTTGCCGACAATGTTCCATCCGAGTAGCATATCGACACTGCCGTATTCCGGAGTCTCGATCAGCCGCCAGCCCGGATTGATATGAAAACGCACTCCCTTTTCGTAAATGTCGCTGTAGCCGGTGTAGAGTGTTTGTCCGTCCGGAGAGACTTCGGCCCAAGTACCAACGATTCCGGGGGCCTCTACGGAGCCCGACGTTTCGTTGACGATCAATACAGTGTATCGAGGCAGCTCAATTCCATTCTGCACGCAGACATAGCTGGTCCCGGAATCCGGATGAATACAGAGATCGCTGACATTCAGTACTTTGAATTCAGGAAAGACAAGATCAACATGCTGACGAATCCTGAGCGACTTTCTGTCGATCACATCCAGAAATGGTGGCTGACTTGAAACTGCGATATAAGAAGCGGACCGTTCCTCGATGTCGTGATATCGCTGTGGCAGCTGAATCTCCCGCACAATCTTAATTCCGTCTTCTCCGACAATTCGCAAGGTCTTTCCCTGGAGCAGCAGCCATGTGTTCGGGTCATGACCTTTTGAAATCGCGTAGTGATCTGTGTCCAGTTCAAATGAATCGAACTGATTGACTTTCGTCAGATCGCCACCCACCGATTTCGCCAGCTCCTCGTTGACAACTTCGATCTTTGGGCGTTCAAAGAATGGTCCAGATGGCTGTTCGACTCGCAGTTTAAGTTCGTGTAAACCTGCATGTGCGTTGGTCGGCATCCATGTCAGCAGGCCTTCAGCATTTACCTGCATTCCGGGAGGACCGTCGACAAGCTGGATTTTGAGCATGCCGCGATCGACCGGAAACTGGTGCTCAAATTTGCTCCCAGCCGCAATCAACTGTGGCCATCCCTGAAGGATTTCGACCGCTTCAGATGCCGGTGAACGAGCCGGTTCCGGATTCGGCGTTGCAGGGGTTGGTGCTGGAAATTCAGTTTGAGCTGCATCCGCGAACGCGGCTGTCCTGGCACGCACAATCGAGCCGTCTGTCTGATCCATCAGGAACAGGGACAGATCGCTGCCATGTGTCACGGCGACAGGATGGTCGAGCAGGTAGTTTCTGCAGCGTTCCTGCTGATGAAACAGCCTCGATGGCGTCTTCATCTGGTCCTTCGGGAGTTGAATCTTTCGAGGATGATCGTCCATTTCTGTCAGGTTGGAATTCAGTCGGCGGGCACTCAACAAGTCTTCGTCCATCAGGTAGACGACTTTCTGAGCAGCATCCGGGATGACAATTTTACCAGGGTTCTGATGAACCATTGCGATTGGTGCTCCGCCGAAGATCATGTTCTCAGAAATCCAGTAGGACCCCTGGTAACACTGATAAACAAATGGAGTCTGCTGAACGCCTCCGGAGAAGATTGGTTTTGCATTTCCACTGACGAATTCATCGTATGAAAATACACTGATGCTGCCAGATGGGCTGAGATTAAATGAACTCTGAGTCAGCACATTCTTTCCATCAAAGCTGACAGATGCGACCGGACTGTTACTGATCAACTCACAGCGATCACGCTTCACGTCAACTCGATAGATTTGAGAATCCTGATAGGAAGCTTGGCGACCCGGCCCGTGACAGGTTACGATAATTTCTCCACCAAAATTCTCACCGTGTGCGGCGGAGATAAAGACAATATTTGGCTTGGTGATTTGAAGTTCGTTCACGAGTGCCCATGCTGATGTGGCAGAGTACACGCTGATCTTTCCTTCACCGTAGTTGCCAACAAACAGTTGATCGCCACGGCTCAATAGTGCTCGCGGTGACGAAGTGCTGATCACGTGCGAAACTTTGTCGGCAAGCACATCGAAGATGGAAACGGTCCCCGCAGCCTGATGAGAGATGATGACAAACCTCCCGTCTTCCGACATTGTGAAGCTTGTCGCGGGTTCATCCAGGAGGAGAGGTTCGAAGGTCACAGGCGACGGTGCCGCTATTTTCGGTACCGCGGACTGCCCGTCAGGCCGAGGAAGTTCAGGTTGGCTGCTGCCATTCCCGTTCACTGTGCTCGCTGCACCAGTATTGCCGGGAGGCACGGGAGACGCACCGGTGTTCTCCGGGGGCTGACTTGCAGATGGGACTGACGTTGGGTGGGCGGCGGGAGGCATGCCCGGGTCAGCGGATTGACTGTTCGTGGATTCCGCAACGGCCTGGTTGCTGGCGACCGCCTGATCAGAACGACGGAAGAGGGACTTTACGACCATGTACGTCGTTGCTGCGCCGGCGCTGAGGCAAATGGCGAGTACAAGGCCGATGGCCAGCAATTTCGTTCCGAGCACCCTTGAACGGCTGGATTGACTTGAGCGGATGTGTCTGACTGGCAGGTTTGCTGGCTTGCGGCCTGTGGCTCCTCTTGCAGAGCCCACAGGTTCTGTTCCAGAGTTTTCAACCAGCAGAATGTTGCTGCATCGAGGGCACTTGATACGTTTTCCGGAAGCCGAGTTGGGAGCGCGCAGGGTTGATTGACATTGGTCGCACTGTACTTCGATCGGCATGGCAGTCCCTCTCGGAAACAACAATTTGTTTGGATTGTTTGACAAAATCCGAACGAAAGTTTACCAGGGTGATCCGGAGTTCAACCAGCGCGGAGAGTGAAGAATCGGTTCGCCGTCGAAAAATCTATTTACCGCCACCGAGGAGGTCGTGTTTCCATTCGAACATGACCATGCCTTTGTAGCCGAGATTCATAATGCTGTATCTGGCGTCAAGGAATTCGGGAGCCCCGAGCGCGTGCGGGCCAGCGAGATTCCGAGGGCGGTGGATGCAGGGAAGGCAACCACATTGATCCAGAACCAAAGGGGATATGGCAGCATTGACATATTCAGTACAGCCATCCCCAGCAAGATCAGCCCAATGGCAATTCCATGGGCCGGGTGACGGGAGACTCCCAGGCGAGTCGCCACCCAGCAACTGGCGGCCACGGTCAGCCACCACCCGACCGCACAGGCGAACAATACGCTGTGGGGATAGTTGGCAACGTGCTCACAGACTGCTTCCATGCTGTTTTGATCAAACCCGGGAGGAACCGGATGCAGAATGGAACTCATCAATTCCACCAGCACAAACCCTGCTATTGCGGTCAGCAGGGCAAGTCCGATGGACACTATCACTCGCAGGACGTTCATTTGAGGTTTTACCTGGTGCTGTTTCAGAAGAAAGCAGGTTCTTAGCAGTTTGTGCTGCCTGGCAGGACCATTGGAAAGTTGTGTGCAATCCACGCCTGCCAGCTCGGTTCGACTTGCGCTGCGACGGCAGCTGCTTCTGGACCGTACAGGAAGAAGCGAATCGACAACAACACCTGACCTCCCATCGGCATCGCGAAAAGGTGAGCGATGCCATGTGTCGGGGCGTCGAGCCGAAGCAGCAACTCTTCGGGATATGCAGATTCTCCGGTACGCTCAACAATCCCGGCGAAACTCAGTGCTGCTGGATCAGTTACGATTCGCGTACCCACGGCTGGATTCGTCAATCCAAGCAGACCGAACATGGACGCCCAAACAGCAGACTTCGGCTCCGCGCCGAATCCTGTAAGCTGAATCTGTGAACATGGCTCGCCGCTAAAGTGAGTCAGGTAGAGCCGCAGAATTCGGAAGAACGCCTTCCAGCCTTCTCCGTGACCTTCGAACTGCTGATCCCAATCGTCGGTTTCCGCGAACCAGCGATGAACGACTCGAACAACACAGGTCCCTCCCGCACGCGCCTCCACGATCCATTCCGTGGCAACCTTGCCGGATTCTTCGACAGTCTCGATTTCCAATTTACCAGGAGGACTCCACACCTTCACTTTCCCAACGGACTCCATTCCAGGACCAAAGTTCGACTTTGCTTCCCCGTCTACTTTCTCTTCTACAGTGCTCGGCACAAACCACGAGGAAATCCCTGGGCCAGTTGCAATCGCCTTCCAGACCTCCTCCGGAGTACCCGGGACCTCAACTTCGACTTCGATCGACCGATGACCGGACGAGTCCTTCTTGATTGTCATATCTTTTCCTCTGTCTTTGGAACTTGTGGTGTCGGGTGAGCGAACAACACCAGTCGGTGCGGACGTCCACCTGGCGCTGATGCATCGTGGTACTTTGCCACCAGCTTTGTTATGGATTCAGTTAACTCGCTGGTGAAAGCCGCGCGATCGGCCGCCGTCCGAAATCGGACTTCGGTATCGATCCCCAGCGTGGCAAGTGATTTACCTGCTTGTGCTGCTCTTCGTACCAGGTCGCTCACTTCATGCACAACGCGAGCACCCAGAGCAATCAGGAAACTTGCTGAGAGTCTGTCGATTTTTTGATCCGGAGTGACAGCCGCTGGGCCCATTGCATTCGGCGAAACCACATAGGCTGCCGCTGTTGCAACCATCAGTCGCTCATTCAATCCGCCCCAGAGACGCTCTTCTGCAACCTTGATCAGTCCGTGCGCTTCGAGAGTTCGCAGATGGTAGTTGACTTTCTGTCGAGTGATACCGACACGCTCGGCCAACATCGCCGCCGATGCTGGTTCTGACAATGCTGCCAACAGCCGACACCGAATCGGGTCGAGGGCAATGGAGGCCGCCGCCGGATCTTCAATCACTTCAATTGCAATCATGAACACACATTACCTATTGACAACTTTTTTTGTCAATAGGCCTGAATGCGGAATTTCCGGAATTTCTGATCCAATCGCAGAGACCGTGAAGCCTGTGGTGAGGGTGGCGTCGGTGAGCGGATGCGGCTACTTCAGATTGCGGCGAACTCAACAGGCTTGATCAATTCTCGCGGGCGGTGGATGCCTGCAGGCGACGCCAGATGGCGTCGAGTTCCGTGGCGTTCAGGGGAATCTTTCCCCCGGAATCATCAATCCGATGCCCCGAGAGCAGGGACGCCCAGTCCTGAAGTTCAGCATCGGATACTGTAGCCTGAATGAGTTCATTGATTCGCACGATCAGAAGTTGCTGATTCGCTTTGAGGATCAGATGACGTCCGGCTGGTGAGAACAGCACCATGGGGGTCTCATTGGACAGTTGGTTACCATTGACTGGAAATGGCAAGGATGCCGACAGTGCGAGTCCACTCTTTACGTCCCAGAGTCGGAGTTTGTCACCGGCAACCGCAATGATATCCATGTGCGGATGTCTCGCGCAACTGACGCCGGGTGATTCCATGTTGACCATTGGCTGAACCATGGGCTCTCCGCCGATCGAGAACAGACGTAGCTCAAACGTGCGGTCAACCCAGGGATTGTCTCCGCCAACAATCACGGAGAAAGAACGGCTATCCGATGCAACATCAATCCGGTGAATTGTCTGATGGCTGATCAGTGCTGGAAGCAATTTCAGACCAGTTTGCGGATCCCAGACTTCCGCATTCCCCATAATGAGGCGGCTGTTATCCGGGGTCAGAACTGCATTTTCGACATTCCCTGCCGAGGGAGTCATTGGAGGCGTCAGTGGTTCCCATGTTGCGGTGTCGAACAGTTGTGCATACGCGGCGAATGGAGGATGGTCCTGAAGTTGGTAGTAGTTTGAGGCTTCGCATGTTACGAGGCAACGTTTCCCATCAGTCGCCAATTCCAAAAACGTCACGTGGCCGCGAAAGGTAACGGGCTCACGACGTGGAGTTCCCGAATCAACGTCGATGATGTGCAGAAGAGTTGTGTCGAGCCTTTCTCCATTTTCGTCTGGTGATTCCGGATCAACAACAGTCGTTTGCGGTACAAACAGTGTCCGTCCATCGCGGGAAAAGAATGGTGCTGAATACTCAGTGTTGTTATCGCCATTGAACACAAGAGGTTGAAACTTTGGGCGACGGGATTTCAGATCCCAGATCTGGATAACTCGAAGATCCGTCTGTGTTTCAGGTGTTGGATGAGACTCAGCGACGCCACCCAGCGCCATCTGAGACTGAGCATCATCCGAAACAATCGTGTCCCATACGGTCAGAGATTCAGAAATCGGAGGGGCAGGAACTGGCAATGGCTGAAACCGTGGCTGCAGGGTTTCGGTATCAATGGCCTGAAGCCAGTTGTCGTCAGACAGAGCATAAACGGTATCTCGCTCGCGACTGAACGCCGCATCGATCACTTCTCCGCCATGCTCCAGCGAAATCTGCTCAACGAGTTCGCGATGCCCACTCATATCCCAAACCCAGATGCCATGATCATCCTGGCAGATCAGGAATTGCCCGCCGACATCCCTCGACGCTGCTGGTTGCTGCACCAGAAGAAACTCATCATCGTCGGAGAATCTGATCTGATCAAAATCCGGAAGGGGCCTGAAGCTCTCGGATCCATCGACGGTCATCAGGAGTTCCAGATAGTGTGTACCGTTCTGATCCAGATAAGCACAGTATTTGCCCGTCGAGCTGAGCTCAAATTTGTCCTTATACTGCTTACGGGATGTTTCGATTCCCGTTGTGCGATCGTAGATCACGGCTTCACCGGGTTCGATCAGAATGAGATGCTGATTATCCGGATGGAACCAGACAGAGGCATAGCTTGAATCCGCAGACAAGGAGATCTCTCGCTGCAGTTCTCCGGTTAATCCGTCCCAGAGCTTTACTACCCCAGCCTCACGCGTTGTGGCAATCTGAGTCCCATCGCGATTGTATTCAAAATAGGTATAGCCGTTTGATACACTCGCGAGAGGCGCATGGATTGCAGCACCTGTCATGAGATCGTACTGCTGGGCTCGATCCATGCCCTCCGGCACATCCCCCTGTTCCGACCAGTTGGCTCTCGGATCATCGGCCGTTGTTCCCCGCGGGACAAGAATTCGAGTCAAATCCGGACTGAGCTCGTGATAACCATTTGTGTAGTCCAGATCACTATGGTGAGCAAATGTCCTGTTGATTTGCTTGAGTGTCTGGCTGTCAAAGACGCGAACGACGACCTTGGAGTGCCAGCGGTTATATAAGCCGGCATAGACTGCAACGATGGACTTTCCGTCGGGTGTGAATTGAATCGAGGGCAATTCTCGCATTTGGAATTCTGTGTCTGAGAGATCGACGCGATTTGTCTGCGGAACACCTGTCCGTGGATCCCAGATCCTGCATGAAGGGTTCATTCCCGTTGAACCCGACGAACCCGATAGTCCAGTCAGTGTTGCGATGCGATCTCCCGTCCGGCTGAATGTAATACTCTCGACACGAGCATCATGGCTCAGAGTCGATTTCAGACGCAGGTCGGGCAGAGTGTAGATTCTCACGTCATTGCCCTGCACTATGGCAAGCAGCTTTTGCTCTTCCGCAACGGCCCAGACGCTGGCTCCGGGGGAAAAACTGCGAAGAGTGGGCACCTGTTTGAAGATCATTGTCAGACGAAGTCGATTCAGAGCGGCTGTCGATGTGTCTGAAGTGTCGACGGTCAGCGCATGTGTCAGCCATGGCAGTCCGGCGTGAGGATTTGTGTCGATCGAGGCAAGTCCTCGCTCAATGTACATTTGGGACAGGCGCCGGGATGCCGTGTTCAGAGCAACTTCAGTCTCCAGCTGGCTTTGTCTTGCATTCTCCTGCTCTGATATGGCAATCTTTCTGGCGTCTGTTTCAGCAACCAGTGATTCGCGGACAGCTTTCTCAGATACGCGGGCTCGATGCGCCTGCCATGCAGTTCCGGCGAGACCGGCGACCAGTGTGATGATCGTTACAAACAGGAATGCCATCGTATAGAAGTTTCGGCGAACAAACTTACGAAAGCGATAAATGGCAGAAGGCGGGCATGCTGTTACGGCTTCGTGTGCCAGATAGCGGCGAATATCGGCCGCAAACTGGCTTGAAGATTCATACCGCCGAGTACGGTCCTTCTCGAGAGCCTTAATCACAATCCAGTCCAGTTCACCGCGAATAATTGCGCTCAGCCTTGCAGGCTCCGTGCCTCGACTCGCTGCAATTGAAGCACGTCGTTCACTGCTGCTGAGTCTTGCACTTGGACGCTGTGGTTCGTCTTCGCGGATCATTCGCAGCATTTCGTCCCACGCTGCGGTTCTGAGTCGCTGACGATCAAGAGGCGTCTCGCCGGTCAGCAACTCGTATAGAACAACTCCCAGCGAATACACATCGGAACGCGTATCAACATCCAGCTGATTCCGCGTTGCCTGCTCAGGACTCATGTATTCGATCGTGCCAACAATCTGTCCGAGGGCAGTAAACAGGGTTCGCTCTGTCAGTTGCTGTCCGGTTGCTTTAGCGATTCCGAAGTCGATCACCTTTGGGACGGGGCGACCATCATAGGATGCGACGAGGATATTACCGGGTTTGAGGTCCCTGTGGATCACACCTTTTTGATGTGCGTGCTGAATGGCGTCGCACGCCGCTGTAAAAAGCTCAAGGCGTTCACGGGCCGTTAAATGATGATCGTCGCAGTACTCGGTGATCGGGACACCGTTGACAAGTTCCATGACAAAGAATGGACGCCCGGAGGTGGTTGTACCGGCGTCGAATACCTTTGCGATATTCGGATGATCCATCATTGCAAGTGCCTGGCGTTCGGCTTCGAATCGAGCAACGACCTGACGCGAATCCATGCCGGGCTTGATAATCTTCAGAGCAACTCGACGATGAATCGGCTCCTTTTGCTCGGCCATATAGACAACGCCCATCCCTCCTTCCCCCAATTGCTGGAGAAGTTTATAGGCGCCAATCTGCGTTCCGGGTTTTTCGCACGATTCATCGAACAGTGTCGGATCCAGAGCACCAGCGACGGGTATCTTCAGGAAGTTGCCGGCGGCGTGATGAGCGTTCAGCAGTGACTCCACACGCGCTCTGAGGAATTTGTCGGAGCCACAAGCGCGTTCGAGAAACTCTCTGCGGGCAACAGGGTCTTCCAGCTCAATCGCTGCTTCAAAAATTTCGCGTTCGTTCATCACGTGATTCCCTGATCTCCGCCCTGCAGATTCCGACTGTGATCACCAGACACCTCAGTGATCGCAGAATCGCTTCTCAAAGCAATGCAATGAAATCACGCCGCCCACGCCACGGATTCTGGGAAAACTGCTGAGATTTTGGAAATCAGTTTGCAGAAAGATCCTCATGCAGCCATGCACGGGCGTATGCCCACCGGCGATCAACCGTTCGGGGGGAAATTTCCAGTACTTCGGCAATCTGCTCGAGCGTCAGGCCTGCAAAGTATCTGAGCTGAACAATTTGCGCGGCGGCAGAGTCCTGAGCTTCAAGTCGCTGAAGGGCTTCGTCAAGCCGTTCCAGGTCTTCAGTCGAAGATACTATTTCCGGCAGATCGTCACGCAACTCCACCCGCTGAAGCTCTCCACCGTGTTTCTGTCGCCGCTTTCGAACGGCACTATTGATCAGGATTCTTCGCATCGATTCCGCAGCAGCGGCGAAAAAATGTGCCCGCGAACTCCATTTCCGGATTTGCTCTGAATCCACGAGCAACAGGTAGGCTTCATGCACAAGAGCGGTCGGTTGCAGAGTCTGACCGGGCCGTTCGCGAAGCAGCTTTGATGCCGCAAGCTGCTTCAGTGTGTCATACACCAAAGGCAGTAGTTCCTCGGAGGCCCGAGCATCGTGGTCTTCTCCCGGCATCAACGTCTCCAGCGTCGCTAGACCAGAATCTCTTTTACGACATTACCGTGCACATCGGTGAGTCGATATTCTCGACCAGCATATGCATACGTCAGCTTTTCATGGTTGATACCCATCAGATGCAGAATGGTGGCGTGCAGGTCATGCACGTGGACTTTGTTTTCCACCGAATGCCAGCCAAACTCGTCGGTTGCACCGTGAACGATGCCACCTTTCACACCACCTCCAGCCATCCACATGCTGAAACCAAACGGATGGTGTTCGCGACCTGTGGCACCTTCTGCCGTTGGTGTCCGTCCAAACTCGCCACCCCAGATCACCAGTGTCTCATCCAGCAGACCACGCAACTTCAGATCGGCCAGCAAGCCTGCAATCGGCTGATCCGTTGATGCACAGTTGTTGGGCAATTCAGTTCGCAGGTCCGAATGCTGATCCCAAAGCTGGCAGGACGACCGTCGCGAAGTCTGAGTGTGGTAAACCTGAACCATTCTGACTCCGCGTTCAACGAGTCGTCTGGCCATGAGACACTGACGTCCAAAGTGATCGGTCACCGGCTGGTCAACGCCATAGAGTTTACGAGTGGATTCCGTTTCCCCGGCAATATCAAACGACTCCGGAGCCCGTTGCTGCATTCGAAACGCAAGCTCAAAGGATTCAATTCGTGCATTCAGCCGACCGTCGTCTGCGCGAGGGATTGCGTGTTGAGAATTTAGTTCCTTCAGCCACTCCAGCTGTTGTCGCTGCATGTCAGGGCTGAATCGTGAGTTCGCGAGGTTGGCGATGGGCTTCTGCAGATCACTGACGAGAGTTCCCTGATACTCGGCCGGAAGAAAACTGCTGCTCCACAACGGTGCCCCCTGAGCCGGCTGGGCCGGAGATATGACAACGTAGCCTGGCAGGTTCTTGTTCTCTGAGCCCAGACCATAAAGAAGCCACGAACCCATGGACGGACGAGAGAACGCCTGTTCGCCGGTATTCATCTGCAGACAGGCTCCGTTATGGTTGATGTTGTCTGCCACCATGGAGCGAATCAGGCAAATGTCATCGACATGCTTTGAGACCTGCGGAAACAGCTCACTCACCTCCATGCCACACTGACCATGATTCGAGAAACGATACGGAGAAGCAAACAGGTTACCAGTCTTCGTTCGTTCCAGCTTCGGCTTTTCAAACGGCAACGGCTGTCCGTTCAGGCGATGTAGTGACGGCTTTGGATCAAACAGGTCGAGATGCGAAGGACCTCCGGACATAAACAGAAAAATGATGTGCTTGGCGCGAACCGGCAGAGAAACTTCCGGTTCGCTGTCCGCGCCTTGTGCGCAAAGCCCGGCGAGTCCCAGCATTCCAAAGCCGCTGGCGAATTTCTGCAAAGCCTCTCGCCGATTCGCGAACCTTGCTTCTGATGGCCTGCCTGTCGTGGAAGTTTGAACGGCCCCTGAATGTTTAGTCGACATAGATGTACTCATTCGTGCAAAGAAAGACATGGCACAGAGGTTCCCACGATGCTGCAGTGCCGGGGTCTGTAATGACGCGTTCAGCGAGCGATACTTCCAGAGGAGTTGGCTGTCGCTGGAACAGTCGATCGATCAGCCAGCTAAGTTGTTGACTGACATCACCGGGCTGATTCGCAACAAGGACTGCAAGTGCATTCACCTGAGCCAGCGCGAAATCGTTATTCATCAGCCACAATGCCTGGGGGGCGACGACGGAGTCTGTGCGCAGGTCAACAATGGCCTGCGAATTCGCTCCGTCAAACATCGCACGAAATCCGGATCGATCTGATCGAATGGTTGCGATGTACAGAGTGCGGCGAGGAACACTAATCTCT
This sequence comes from Planctomyces sp., assembly GCA_016795105.1. Classification (GTDB taxonomy): domain Bacteria; phylum Planctomycetota; class Planctomycetia; order Planctomycetales; family Planctomycetaceae; genus F1-80-MAGs062. The sequence continues at coordinate 131,732 of JAEUIH010000013.1, read as the reverse complement.
CGCACGGCTGGCCCTCCCATCGTCAGGTCCAGGGTTCCCGCAGCGACCAGTAGCGAGTCTCGCAATTCCTCCGCGCTTAGTCGTCGACGGTTTTGATGGGCAAGCAAAAGATTAGTGGGGTCTTTAACAGCGCCTTCTACCACACCTTCCGAAGAACGCTGATACGCGGCTGAGTTCATAATCAGTCGATGCAGCTGTTTAATACTCCAGCTGTTCTGCACGAATTTCCATGCCAGCCAGTCTAACAGTTCAGGGTGCGAGGGTGACTGCCCCAGCTTACCGAAATTGTTGGGCGTCCGAACGAGTCCGTGTCCAAAGTGTTGCTGCCAGATGCGATTGACCATTACTCTGGCCGTCAGGGGATTTTCAGGACTTGCAATCCAATTGGCCAGCTCCAGTCGCCCACTGCCGGATGAGACGTTCAAGGGAGCTTTTGCCAGCAGTGCCGGAACACCGCGGGGAACAGCATCACCAAGTTGATCATATCGACCTCGTTTATGGATCCGGGCATCATGAAATCCATTATACGAGGTGTTCCTGATGCCACCTTCTGCCAATCCGAGTACCTTAACGCCAACGGCAGTCCCTGAGACAAGAGCTGCCCGTTCTGCTTCCAGCGCCTGAGTGGCTGATTCGTTTCCGATCAGCTCCTGTCCATCTCCTTCACAGACCCACCATCCATCTGTTCCCTGTCGCTTTCCCTCAGACAGGGATTCCCGAAGACTCCACATGTGGCCACGTTCAGCTTCAGGCGACTTCGAAGTCATGATCTGAAAGTCGACGACGGTCGTATCGCATGCATGCCCTGCCTGCGGACGGATGATCAGTCGGAGAAGCTCGCCCTGTTTGATCTCAATGCCGTTGCCTGTAAACGCCTCAGTGCCGCCATTTGCAATCGAGCCGGAGCCAATAAGCTCCTCTCGCAGACGCAGTTCCCAGGCAATTCCGTCTCCGCAATTGGGATCGGAGTCTGACAGCTGAATTCGGACATTCACAGTCGCCGCGGACGGACTGACCCAGACTGCGGACACCGGAGATGTCGGACCGGGATGCACTGCAATTCCGCGTCGAGGTACATTGAACGTCAAAACCTGCAAATCGGCATCGGTTTCATTGATGTTCAAAGAGGGTGTGTCTGATCCCGGTTTCGTGAGTCGAAACAAACCGGCAGTCCCCAAAGCGTTACTCTCTTCATTAATCAGAGGTCGCAGCATGGCATTGAGGATGGTGTCGATTTCGGCGAGTCTCTGTTGTCGTGTCACCTGCTGCTGGCGTTCTTCGGGTGTGGTGAGATCAATCCGCATTGGCTCTTCACCCGCCCCAGGCGGAGTAAAGTTCTCCAGAATTCGGCTGCTGTAAAAGAAGCCAGCCATCGCGTGGTAGTCGCGTGTTGTCAACGGGTCAAACTTGTGATCATGACATCGAGCACACGCGAGCGTTATTCCCAGAAACCCGCGACTCGTGAAGTCAATCTGATCGTCCACGATATCGGTGTGAATCTTTTGTTTGTCGGCGTCTCCATTGCCCCAGTCACCGATCGCATAGACACCAGTGGCAGTCACCCTCGCCGGATCAAACGAACCTTCCAGACTATTGATCACGTCACCGGCGAGCTGTTCGCGAATAAACTGATCATAGGGGATGTCTCGGTTCATGGCAGAAACAACCCAGTCACGATACCTCCACGCTTCGGCAATATCCCCTGCCCCTCCATAGCCACGAGCATCCCATGAATCCGTGTAGCGAGCCAGGTCCAGCCAGTGTCGTCCCCATCGCTCGCCATACTGTGGAGACGCCAGCAATCGATCAACGGCCCGGGCAAATGCATCCGGCTGCGTGTCATTCAGAAAGGAGGACATCTCCTCCGGTGTCGGGGGTAAGCCTGTGAGATCAAACGAAGCACGCCTCAACAACGTACGCCGATCGGCGACAGGAGCTTTCGACAGACCCACAGCGGCAATCTGCTGATCGATAAGAAGATCCAATTGCAGATCCGATTGATCTGCTGGCTCGGGCACTGGCTGAAATGCCCACCAGGTTTTGGCTTCCGCTTCATCCATCCCTGCAATTCTGGATTTCGCCAAACGTGGGTCAAATGCACCGCGATTGACCCATTCGGATAACAGTCCGATTTCGGCTGCTGACAATTTGCCGCCGGCTTCCTCTGGAGGCATCTGCGGTCCACCCTCTCCGTACTGAACCGCAACAATCAGCAGACTGTCTGCCGCATTTCCTGGCACTACGGCGGTCCCTGACTCCCCACCTCTCTCCCAGCCGGCGCGAGTATCCAGTGCCAGGCCGCCATGAGTCTTCCCGGTTTCATCTGCATGACACTTGATACAACGATCAATCAGTAGTGGCCGAATTTTCGTCTCGAAGAACTCTTCGTCAGTCTCTGCCGAAAAAAGTGGTTGCTGAAACGGCACTGACATCAATAGCGCGATGAACAGTCTTAGAACAGAGCCATGTGGGGAAATCAGCAATCGTCTCATTGAGTTCTTCCGGCCTTGAATACGAAGCGATGGCGACAGCTCTGCTTTCACCGCATGACATGGTACAGGGAATGTTGCGTTCGAACCAGGCCTTTCAGGGTTGATTCCGTGACTGAATATCAGGGCCCTCATTTCTTCCAGCAGACTCAGGAAAGCCAGCAGGTTACATCATCAGCCGGGGTCGCAAGGCATTGCTTCTCGTAGAGCCATGATCCTGATGAAAGCCAGAGCAGTCCATTCCCACAGGGCTGTTGCCTCAGCCACGAAATGCCGGGAACAACCAGAAAAATTCAAGATGCATAGAATTGACATGCATAGAACACTTATGTATTCTCATTCGTGCGTGAGAGCGGGATTGGCTGGTTCGGTGTTGGTCCGTAACAACATTCTGGCTTGGTGTGGTTTCAGATGAGTGGATTATCAAAAGACCTGGTTGCGGCCTCAGCGACACCGCTGGTACTGTCGATTCTCAAGGGTGGAGACAGTTACGGATATGCCATCATTCAGCAGGTTCGCGAACTGTCAGCCGGTGAATTGCAATGGGCAGACGGGATGCTGTATCCGATTCTGCATCGGCTCGAGAAACAGAAGCTGATTGAGTCGTATTGGGGTAAAGCCGAGAGCGGTCGCAAGCGAAAGTACTATCGCCTGCGAACAGCCGGTGCCAATGAGCTTGTGCGTCTGCGAGACAACTGGCAATTGGTCTTCACTATGCTCAAAAAGGCAGACAGGATTGAACCATGTTCGACCTAGATCAGGCGGTGCGCCGGTACACCAGAGGTGTCTCGGGGAACTGGCTTCGGCGATCTGCACAAATCGCGGAGCTGCAGGATCATTTGTATTGTGAGATTGAGCATTTGATTGCGCAGGGAGTCGCTCCTGAAGACGCGTTTCAGCAGGCTACGTCGAAGCTTGGCGAAACAACAGCGCTGCTGCAGGAGTTCGAAAAGAACAAGCGGCGATTTTCACTGCTCGGTGGCTTGCTTCGTTTGGCGGCGGAGCGAATTCCTCGCGTTCGGCTTGAGAAGCATCGTCTTGCGATGGCCGCGGCCCTGCTCGTTGCGGTGGTTCCCGCAGTCATGCTGTATCAGACGGGGACGGTTGCCCAATGGACTCTTAATGTCTTTGAAGCCTGCTGTGCGGCTTCAGTCAAAGTCATAGGTATGTTCGGCTGAGCAATCGGACGATCGATCAACCGAAGTTTCAAATTTGAATTCAGGGAGAGCGTCGATGCGGAGAGTCTTCAGTGTCGTTTTGTTGCTGTGTGGTCTGTTTCCAGCCGGTTATGGAGTGCAGGCGAGCGACGAGCTTCCGCGACGGGCTGCGTTGGGGCTTGGTTTCGGTCCTGTAACGAGAGAACTGGCAAAGCAGCACAACCTGCCTGACGATACGGGTCTGGTCGCAAAAGAGCCGGTTGCAGGGTTGTCTGCTGAGAGAGCCGGTATTGTAGCAGGCGACATCATTACTGCACTCGACGGCAAGCCTGTCGGCATGGCATCGATTGCAGCTGTCATCGGCGAGTTTCGGGGTGGGGATCAGGTGACGATTTCAGTTCTCCGTGAAGGAAAGCCGCTTGAGCTCCAGACACAACTTTGCGAGAGACCTCGCGATCCGGGAAATGCTGCCTACGAGGTGATTTACAGCCACGTGGTCAGTCACGGCAAGCGAATGAGAACGATCATCACCAAACCGAGGGTACCTGGCAAACATCCGGGCTTTATGTTCATTCAGGGATTCTCTCCGGTGTCGTACGACTTCGTCCTCGAAGGATCGAAGGGAGACGTTGCGACCATTGATGGTCCGTTGCTGTACGAGTTTGCGAACTCGGAATTTGTGACTCTGCGAATTGAAAAGCCTGGAGTTGGCGACAGTGAAGGGGGACCGTTCGCGGAACTCGACTATACGACTGAGCTTGATATCTATCGACAGGCATTGAAGCAGTTGAAGTCAATCGAAGACGTTGATGCCGACAACGTGTTCATTTTTGGCCACAGTATGGGAGGCGCATTTGGGCCGATGGTGGCATCTGAGAATCCGGTTCGGGGCATTGCCGTTTACGGCGCAGCATCAAGGACCTGGTACGAGTATCTGCTGGATACACTCCGGTATCAGGGACTGGTCGCTGGCGACAACTTTGAGAACACCGACGAGCGGGTTCGGCAGGGGTCACGATTAATGGCGCTCGTATTTCTGGAAAACAAATCGGTTGAAGAAGTGAGAAAGTCACACCCGGAACTTGTTCCGCTGGCAGATGCTCTTTTTCCAGAAGGACTATTCAGTGGCAAGTCACTTGAATTCTGGCGACAACTCGGTCAGGTGAATATGCCATCTTACTGGACGAAGTGCGATACTCATGTGTTGGCAGTCCGCGGAGCCAGCGACTTCGTGACGTACGACGTCGACCACAAGTTGATTGCGGATATCGTCAACGCAAACCGACCGGGTTGGGGAAAGAGCATGACTCTGGCCGATTCCGATCATCTCTTCCACAACTTTGCAACGGAACGAGAGAGCCTTCGGAACTTTCAGCGTGGGAAGTTTAATAACGCCTTTGCCGGTGTTCTGAAGGACTGGATTGCCGAAGTGATGAAGTCCACAGAGAAGGAAGATTGATCACCGTACAGCCATCGCGTAGCCAGCGTGATTGGTAACCACGAAATACACGAACCACAGGAAAAATGCAATCGGGCACTTCTGCGGTTCTTCCGTCTTTTCCGCGTCTTCCGTGGTCAAAACGCGAGTCCTGCCAGCGACTTGAATTCAAAGCCACAAACACTGTCCTGGAGTCTTCGTTAATTGGCAAGAGAATGAGGGCAAAAGAATGCCGGACTCTACCATTCTTCTGCCATTGCTTTATCACATTCGCGTTTATTCGAGGCCACTATTTGCCGCCGCCGAGGAGGTCATGTTTCCATTCGAACATGACCATGCCTTTGTAGCCGAGACCCTGTTGACTGTTGGTCGTGAGGTTTGGGTCAAACATGCGGGAGTTGTCGACCTGGCCGGTGACACCAATATTAATCTGCCCTTTATTGGCGAGATTCATAATGCTGTATCTGGCGTCAAGAGCGGCCCCCTGTTTCATGTAATCCGGAGTTTGTTCGATAAATGCGCGAGCCGTCAGATCGAATTTGTCAACGCCGAAGGCTTTCTTAAACGTAACACCCACACCAAGGTGATACACGAAGTTCTGTTGCCATGATTCCTTATTGATTTGATAGCCGGCGGAGCCAGTTCCGGTGAGGACCAGTCCTTTGGCCACGGTGATATCCGTCGATATTTTGCCGGATGTGGACTGGAACTGATCGTTCTTGAAATCCACAGACAGATCGAGACGCACGGAAACACGTTCCCACTTAGCTGAGCCAAACACGGTGGTACCAACCTGTCGTGAGCTTGGTACAAACTTCAGTCGACTGGCACCAAGTTCAACATTTCCGAGGACTTTAAAACGCAGTTGTTTGGAGGCAAGATCAGTGGCCTGGCCGGCGACCCAATCACCGCTTTTGAAGACATACATAGCCGCAGCGCCACCGAGGCCAATCCCGACTCCAACGACGATCAGCCAGCCTTTGTTTTTATCAACAAAAACTCCCAGCGGGGACTGTTTAAAAGCGCAGCCGAGATTTTCGACTTCTTTCTTAAGCTGCTTAAACTCATCAGATTCTTCGATCTGCTTCTTTGCACTATCGAGTGCCGCGTCCTTTGCAGCGGTGCCGATGGCCTGCAGCACCTTCACACCATCTTCATTCGTGACGGCTTTGCCGCCTCGCTGAGCTTCGAGGAGTCTTCGTCCTTCGGTCTGAGCAGCGGAGCGGATTGCCTGCTGGATTTTTGGATCTTCCAGCACTTTTCGAATCGTCTCCGGTGAGTTGAGAATTGTTTTGTCAGCCACTTCGAAGGCCAACACCAGGGTGTCTTTTACAGCGTCCAGCAAAGTTCCGCACTTTTCCACAGACTGTCTCCCCCAAAGTCCAGGCCCATCTCTTGATTGATCAGCACCATTGTCTGCACTCCGGAGCAGAGGTTGTCAGAAAAACGGACGTTGTCTCCATTTTCGATGATTTTGAGTTTGCGAAGACCGCTGTGACCGAAGTGAATGGTGGGGTGGAGTGGTATTTTGTTGGGGGGATGATAATCTTTTGGATGAAGGGTTAGGCGAACGAACAAGTGGCCTGAAGCGACGGAACAAGTTATGCAGTCTGCGGGAGATTCTGCTTTTGAGTCCGGAGCATCGGACTCTGAGTACCTGGGGAAGGGTGATAACCTCCCTGAGGGAAATCGAGACCGGTCAGCCAGCGAGGGGATACTCGAGCAGATTCTGGGTCTCACAGAAGAGCAATTCAGTCTTTCCGAAGAATCGCGACTGATACTCGAGCGACTGCAGAAAGTTGCAGCTGAGATTGGCGATGTGCCGTTTGGCCGCGAAGCTGTGCTTCTGCCGCTTGTCAGGAACATTCTGGCCCCCTTTCGGCGGCTGGTTGGGACTCGATTTGACGCAATGTGTGAGTCTGTGGTCGGCGCGATTTTCGACGATCCGGCATCTCGGGACCGAGTGACTCAGTTGTGGGCAAGCTTGAGGAGTCGGGTGCTGCATGGCCAATGACCCCTCGGCAGTTTTTCAATTGATCCACAGTTGTCAGGGTCTGGTGAGATCGATTGCGTGGAAGCTTCATCAGAAGTTGCCATCCAGCGTGGAACTGGACGACTTGATTGGATACGGGCAGGTTGGACTTGCTGAGGCTGCTCGGGATTTCGACACCAGTCGAGGAGTCCAGTTTACGACATATGCCTATTACCGGATACGAGGTTCGATACTGGATGGTTTGTCGCGAATGTCCTGGTTCAATCAGGCGGACTTCAGTCGTGGTCGATATGAGCGGGCAGCGAACGACGTCTTGAAGGACAGTGATACGGATTCGACGGTTGCTGAGAATGCGGTCTGGATGACACAAGCCACCAGGTCGCTTGGGACTGCCTTTATGTTGACACAGCTTTCTTCAACAGAAGTGGAAATTGCCGACAAGCAGCAGGAGCAGGTCACTTCCGAGGCGGAGCTTACCGAGATGCGTCGGCAGATTCAGGACGCATTGGTTGAGCTTCCGGAAGCCGAACGACAGATGATCGAGAGCGTCTACTTTGAGGGTCTGTCGATCAAAGATGCAGGTGAGCGGCTGAATGTCGGGAAGGCGTGGGCGAGTCGGCTCCATTCCCGAGCGCTCGAACTTCTGTCATTCAGGCTGGCTTCACCGGAGGACGGCAGCTGAATTGAGTCCTGTTGGACTTGAGGGGGCGCTGGCTGAAATCCGGGGACGATGATTTGGCTGAGATTTAGCGACAATGATTCTTGTGATGATTGTGAGGAAAGGGTAGTTTTTGAGGCCGGTGAGGGGCGATGTGGGCAAACTTCCCCTCAGATTGGATCGAGTTGGCCGTTGTTTTTCATTGAATACGATAGGTATGTACGAAGTCACCTCAGCAATTGTATCCACAGGATCGTAGGTTTCTGTGCAGTGATTGGCAGCTGAATTCTGGAGGACCGATGGGCGTGGAAATTGACGTAGCAGCGATTCTTCAGCCGTTTGACGGCGATTCGCGAGTTGGTCGTGACCTCCGGAGTGACGACGATCCGAACAATAAATACCGTCGCATCCGGGATGCTCGAAATGCGGCCCGCGACCGGGAGGTTCGTGATGAACGCGGTGAGGCGCGGGGGGATCGCGATCCGATGGCCATTGATTTATGGTCGGACGTCTGGGAGATGGGATCGGAGTATCTTGCGGAGATTGCAAAAGATCTTGAAATCGCCGCATATATGATCGAGGCATCGCTGCGTCTGGATGGAGTCGCCGGCTATGCAGACGCCCTTGATCTGACGGCAGAGTTGTTGAGTTCTTTTTGGGGAGAGATCCTTCCAACGCCCGATGAAGACGGAATTGAAACAACTTTGCGACCGCTGGCTCGACTCAATGGTGACGCGATCACGTTTCCATTGCAGCGAATACCGATTACTGAGGACACAAATTCCGGGCAGTTCGTCGTCTGGCAGCATGAACAGGCGCACAGAATTCAAAAGTTATTCTCGACGAAACCCGAAGAAGCTCAGCAGCAACTGGACAGAGGTGCCGCTGCACTTGATCTGTTGCTGCGAGCGGTGACAGAGACTCCGAACGACTTTTATATCCAGTTGTTAAGCAGCATTGAGCGTGCTCAGGGGTCACTTGCGAAGTTAACAGAAACACTCGAAAACCTTGTGACAGAAGAGGAGTTCATCCCGAATCTGTCGCGATTTGGTGATGGTTTGAAAGAGATTCAGTCCACGATCAATACACTTGTGGGCGAACGACTCATCAAAGCCGCAGCCGCCGTGGATGTATCCGGGGCAGGCGGTGAATCGGCAGCTGCGGTGGCAACTGGAAACGCAGTCGCCGGGGGAGCCGGGTCAACAGCGGGGATGACTCGTGAGAGAGCACTGTCTCAGCTGGAGGAGATTGCAGCCTGGTTTGAAAAGCATGAACCTCAGAGCATACTGCCATCGGAGATTCGGAAGGTGGTACGTCGCGGCAGAATGACACCGGAGCAGTTGTACAGAGACCTGATTGACGACGACGGTGTACGACGGCAATTATTCCGCGACGTTGGGATTGTGCCTGAAGAATCCGGTGATAGTTATTAGGAGGGCTGTCAGCGAGATCCTGTCTGAAGCGAGATGAGGTTATCTGAAACAGGAGCAGGAGCTCCAGGAAGCAGATTCGTGAAAATTACTTAGGAACTGTCGAGGCCGTTGAATTGTCAACGGATCAGAATCGTGGGAAGATTCCCGGTGGGTTTGCATAATAACTCGAACAATTGAAACAGCAGAGATCTCTCCGTTCTTTACAGTCGGCTGGATTCTGGAAAGGCAGATGAAATGGCCAAGTCTTCATTGCAGCACAAACTGGACAGGGTTCGCAAACCGCGTGTGCATATCACGTATGACGTCGAGATTGGCGATGCTCGTGTCAAGAAAGAGCTGCCATTTGTTATGGGCGTGATGGGTGATTTCTCCGGAAATCCATCGAAGCCGCTGACTCCTTTGACACAGAGGAAGTTTGTTTCAATTGACCGCGACAACTTTAATGACGTGATGGCGAGCATCAATCCGGAGCTCAATATTCGTGTTCAGAACACATTGAAGAACGATGGCAGTGAGATGGCTGTGAAGCTGAACTTCACATCCATGGATTCATTTGATCCTGCCAGCATTGTTAAGCAGGTACCGGTCCTGCAGTCTTTGCTGGATTCCCGCGACAAGCTTCGAGACCTGTTGACCACTATGGACCAGTCCGAAGATTTGGAGACTCAGCTGGAGAAGATCCTGAGTGACACAGCCAAGGTGCAGCAGGCGGCCAGCGAAATGGGTGTTACGGGTTCCGACAACTCATCAAAGGATCAGGGTGAATAACTATGAGCGCTGAACGACAAACAGAGCAGTCCGCAGCAGCCGGAGAGGCGTCTTTCAGTTTGCTGGATCAGATTACATCGGCCATGCCGCGAGCCGTCCAGAAGGACGATGCCAAGGACATGATTCGAAACCTGATCGATGAAGCGATGCGAGGAACGGTTGTTTGGGATAAGAGCGTTACAAAGACGATTCGTCAGGCGATTGCAGGGATTGATCAGCAGCTGTCAGCACAGTTGGCTGCGATTATGCACCATGACCAGTTTCAGAAGCTGGAAGGATCATGGCGAGGCCTGAACCATCTGGTGATGAATTCGGAGACCAGCAAGCAGTTGAAGCTGAGGATGTTGAACATTTCGAAGCGAGAACTGTTCAAAGACCTCGACAAGGCCGTTGAATTCGATCAGAGCCAGTTGTTCAAGAAGTTGTATGAAGACGAATTCGGGACACCTGGGGGAGAGCCATTTGGTGCGCTCGTGGGCGACTACGAAATCACCAATCACCCTGAAGACATTGACTTGCTGGAAAAAATCAGTGGAGTCTGTGCTTCTGCCCACTGTCCATTCATATCGGCCGCATCGCCCGAGCTGTTCGGCTTTGAAGGCTGGACGGACCTGTCAAAGCCGAGAGATCTCGAAAAGATCTTTATGGGGAAGAAGTACACCAAGTGGAATTCCTTTCGTGATTCAGAAGATTCGCGGTATGTCACGCTGGTGATGCCTCGGGTACTTGCTCGACTGCCTTATGGTGCAAACACCAAGCCTGTCGAGGAGTTCGGTTATGAGGAGTTTGGTACATCAGGAGAAGTTGACCACAAAGAATACTGCTGGATGAACGCTGCTTATGTCATGGGGACGAACATGACAAAGGCATTTGCTGAGACCAATTGGTGTACGGCGATTCGCGGGATGGAAAACGGCGGGCGAGTAGATGGACTGCCGGTTCACAACTTCATCAGCGATGATGGTTCAATTGACTCGAAATGTCCAACCGAAATCGGGATCACCGATCGTCGTGAAGCAGAGCTCAGCAAAGAGGGGTTCCTTTCACTCTGCCATTACAAGAACACAGATTACTCTGTGTTCTTTGGTGCACAGACCTGTCAGCGCCCGAAGGTTTACACAAGTCCCGACGCCACAGCAAACGCAGCCATTTCGGCTCGACTGCCATACATTATGGCTGCCTCACGAATTGCACACTTCCTGAAGTGTATTGCTCGTGACAAGATCGGGTCGTTTATGGAGCGTCAGGACATGGAAGACTTCCTGAAGCGATGGATTTCGGACTACGTTCTGTCCGACGATAAACCGTCTCCGGAAATGAAGGCTCGTTATCCACTGGCGGAAGCATCGATTGTGGTGGAAGAGATTCCTGGAGCGCCGGGATCTTATAATGCTGTTGCTCTGCTTCGCCCGTGGCTGCAGCTGGAAGAATTGACGACATCATTGCGAATGGTGGCCAAGCTTCCGAAGAAGGCCTGATTCAGGCAGAGCATCTTTAAACTGTGCGGACGAGTCGGCAGCGACCGTCCGCTTTACTTTCCTGTGAAGATGTGAGGCCATCAGTGCAACCCGATCGGCTGTCAGCATCGGCTTCTCTAAAGACCGAGGAAGCGAATTTTCAGCCTGAAGTGCACTGGCTGGACAAATTTCTGCCGCCTTCCGAAGAGAGTGGGTCTTCGGCTCTGGCTGGTCGGGCGGCGATGGCCTCGCTGGCATCAGTCCGCCCGGCGGACGTCCTTCAGTTTCTGTTTGGGCAGCTTCCGTCGAATGTAGCTGAACTTCGCAGCATGCGTCACAGGATTTCAGGCCTGATTGCATCGATTGATGACGTGTTATGCAATCAGGTGAATGCCATCCTGCACCATCCGGCATTTCAGAAGCTGGAATCATCGTGGCGAGGACTGCATTATTTGTGGGAAGTGAAACGATCCTTTAGTTCGGGTCGAAGTGGCTCCGAAAAGAACGCCGGCATTGAGATTCGAATTCTGAGTGTACGGAAAGCCGAACTGCACAAGGACTTTGAGAACGCTATTGAATTCGACCAGACGTTTTTATTCAAGAAGATCTATGAAGAGGAATTTGGCTCCCCCGGTGGAACTCCGTATGGACTACTGATCTCGGATTTCGAATTCAGCAACCATCCGAACGACATCGACTTCCTGTCTCGGATGAGTGGTGTAGCGGCGGCCGCTTTTGCCCCGTTTGTCGCATCAGCATCTCCGTCACTTCTGGGGCTTGATGACTTCAGTGTGCTGGAACAGCCGATTAATCTGGAGAGTATCTTTCGTGGCGAGCGTTATTTGAAATGGCGTAATCTGCGCCGTGAACTGGACACTCGATTTCTTGGACTGACTGCACCTCGGGTCCTGATTCGTGCTCCCTATGGAGACGATGGAAGTCATCGATTCGGATTTCGCTTTCGTGAACAGGTCGAGGGGCGGGACCGTCGGAACTTTCTGTGGGGATCTGCGGCCTGGGCTCTGGGAGCCGTTGTTCTGAGATCGTTTGCGACGGCAGCCTGGTTTGCTGATATACGAGGTGTTCAGCGGGGGGTCGAGAGTGGAGGGCTGGTGACTGGACTTCCGACACATCCATTTGGGACAGACGCGAAGGCTGCATCCGACCGAAGTTCAGTGGAGGTTCAGATTTCAGAGGCTCGGGAAGCGGAGTTGTGTGAGATGGGATTTATTCCGCTTTTGCACTGCAGGGACACCCCGTATTCTGCCTTTTATGGCAATGGTTCTGTCAATGAGCCGGAGAAATACAGCAACGACGAACTGGCAACGGCAAATGCGAGATTGTCGGCGATGCTGCAGTATGTGTTATGCTGTTCTCGGATTGCTCATTACCTGAAAGTGAAGATCCGGGACAGAATTGGGTCTCAGGCAAGTGCTCGTGAAATCGAAGATGAGCTTGTTTCGTGGATTCATGGCTATGTGACGCCTGATGATCGAGCATCGCCGGAAATGAAAGCTCGCTATCCACTGCGAGATGCTCGCATAGAGATTTCTGAGATCCCTGGCCGCCCGGGGGAGTTCAATATGACGATGTTTTTGCAGCCGCACTACCAGCTCGATCAGTTATCGTCCACAATCTCGTTTGTTGCGAGCCGTGTGGAACTTGGTGAATAGAGAGGATTTGACGTGAAGACTGCGATTGAACTGTTTCAGGAAGGCAACCTCGAAGGGGCTCTTGAGTTGACCACCGCGGCGGTGAAAGCCAGGCCAATGGATGTGGCCGCACGGAGTCTGTTTTGTGAACTGCTGTGTTTCAGCGGAGACCTTGAACGAGCCGACCGACAGCTGGATGCCGTCCTGAAGACCGAGCCAAAGGCGTTGCCGGGAGTATCGTTGATGCGGCACCTGATTCGATCGGAGGTGTCTCGTAATGAAGTCTACGAGCTTGGACGCGTTCCCGACTTTCTGGCGGTTCCCACCGAGGCTCAGCAAAAACGTTTGCAGTCATTGATTGCGATTCGCGAGGGTCGAGGGAGTATCGCGGCTCAGTTGATCAGTGAAGCGTCAGAGCTGGAAGCAGAGCTGAAGGGTAGCTGCGATGGCAGGCCGTTCGAAGGGTTCTGTGACATGGATGACCTTCTGGGTCCGGTGATTGAAGTCTTTACGGCAACCGGAAGCTACTACTGGGTTGATGCTTCGCAAATTGTTTCGCTGGAGTTTTCACCGGTGGAGCACATCACGGATATGATGTGGCGAGCTGCGTCGATTGAAACTGTGGGGAGTCTGACGGGGCGGGTCCATCTGCCAGTGCTGTACCATGGTTCGTCAAAGGCTGCGAATCCGCTGGTGAAGATCGGGCGGTCGTCGGAATGGGTGCAGCCTGATGAGCAGAGTCCGGTTCGTGGAGTGGGTCGCCGCGAGTATTTGATTGGTGAAGATCCGGTAACAATTCTGGACATTAGTACTTTACGATTTGTTCAGGACCAGCAGTAATGGCAGAGGAAGCCGTTTTTTCTGTCCAGGTCTCGCTGCTGGATCGTCTGATCGACGAAGATCCTCAGTCTGCATCTGAAATTCAATGGGACGAAGTTGAGAAGTTGAGGATCATTCGGGAGGGCATTAAGCGAGACCTGCAGGACCTGCTGAATACTCGATTTCGCTGTGTCGCCTTTCCACCTGATCTGGAGTCACTTGATGACTCGCTGCTTAACTACGGTCTGCCGGACTTTACTTCGGCGGGTTTAAATCTGGCATACGATCCGGATCTTTTGTTATCAGCGATTCGTCGTGCCATCAGGATCTTTGAACCACGGCTGACAGATGTGGTCGTCGCGGGGGTGGATGACACATTTCATATCGACAGAACGTTTCGCTTTCGAATTGAGGCTGTGTTGCTGATTGAACATCGGCGTCATTCGCTGCGATTCCATTCATCGATTGAATCGAGAACAGGCCAGTTCTCAGTGGGAGATGCCGCGGAATGAGAGAGTCGCTGGATGTTTGGTATCAGCGGGAGCTGGATTTTTTTCGGGCCAGCTGCGACGAGTTTGCCGAGCGGTTCCCGAAGATTGCAGCTCGGCTCAGCCTCGGGACAAGCGGTATCTCAGATCCGCATATTGAGCGACTGATACAGGCCTTTGCATTCCTGAATGCGCGAACGCGACTGAAACTGGAAGACAGTTTTCCGGAGATCGTGGACGGGATGCTGGGAGTCCTGTATCCGCATATGCTGCGTCCGGTGCCATCCACCGGACTGGTGGGAATGTCACTGGACCGGGGGCAGAAGGAGCAGTTTGCAGGGCATGTGGTTCCGGCGGGGACATCTTTGGAGACTGAACGTGTTCAGGGTACGGCATGTCGGTTTCGGACATGCTACCCGGTTGTTCTGTATCCTATGGATGTCAAGTCGGCTGAGCTTCTTCCGAGACCATTTTCAGGACCACGATCTCCCAGGGGAGCAACAGCAGCGGCTGTCCTGCGTATTCAGCTCGCGACTTACGACCCCAGGACTACATTTGCAAAGTATGGATTTGAGTCGGTTCGTTTCTATCTCAATATTTCCAACTTTGAAAAGGCCGGAAAGCTGCTGGAGCTGATCTTTTCACAAACGCTGGAAGTTGTGATCAGCGGAACGGATCACAATACTGCGGCGGCTGTACTTCCTGCGAGCTCACTTCAGCCCGTAGGATTTCGGCCGGAAGAACAACTGCTTCCGAAATGCGCCCGATCGTTTCCCGGTTATGAACTGCTTTCAGAGTATTTCGTATTACCTCAGAAGTTCTTGTTCTTTGATGTGACGGGACTGACGCCTGAGATCCTGAGTCGCCTTGGGAATACTCTTGAGATTTCCATTTTGTTGTCGGAGCACAATGCAGAATTGGAAGACAGTGTCTCGCGAGAGACTGTTCGCACTGGTTGTACGCCGGCCGTGAACCTGATGACCAGGACGGCGGACGCCGTGTTGCTGAACCGCCGGACTTCGGAGTATCGAGTGATCCCGGATGCTCGCGCGGAAGGAACGCTGGAAATTTATTCCGTTGATCGAGTATCAATGACAGAGGAGGGAAATCAGACGCGGGACTTCATCCCGTTGTATAGTGTTCAGCACGGAACGTCGGAGTCATCTGCCGGATACTGGCATTCTGTTCGAAGGCCGGGAGCAACAGAAGGAGACTCGGCTCTCTTTCGCAGCCCTTCAGAGATGTATATGACACTTCTGGATCCGGACTTCTCACCAAGAACATCAGTCCGTGGAACTCTTTTTGCGGATGTGACCTGTTTTAACCGAAACCTTCCCGAGCTGTTGTCTCATCGACGCGACGCGGTGCCTGCGAAGTTTGCATTTGCCGGGGCTGCCGGGCCGGTGTCCGGGCTTGAGTGCCTGGTCGCACCGACGCCTGTTCTGCGCAACCATATGGGCAGAACTCATCTTTGGCCGCTGGTATCGCAACTTTCGCTGAATCATCTGTCATTGTGTGGTGAGGATGGTGTTCAGGCATTGCGAGAGATTCTCCGGCTGAATGATCCAAAAGATTCGGTGCAGACGAACAACCTGATTGACGGCATCCAATCTGTATCGGCAGTGTCCTGTGTTCAGCGGATCGACACAGCCTTTGTTCGGGGCACGGAGATCCGGATTTTACTGGAGGACGAGAACTTTACGGGAGACAGTGGTTATCTGTTTGCTGCTGTGCTGAATCAATTTCTTTCCATGTATACGACCATCAATTCATTTACTAGACTTTCCGCCACAACGACTCGACGCAAATCAAGGGGGCTGAATCCATGGACATGGACGGCAAGAACCGGCAATCGCCCCCTGATCTGATTTGTCAGCTACTCAGACATGCGGAAGAGTTTGAGTTCTTTCAGGCAGTTCATCTGCTGGAAAGTTGTGCTCGAGAAGACATCATTGCGGCTCGTGCCGACTCTCGATCAGAGTCGCGGGGGAATTCCGCAGACGCCGAAGCTCTGCAGCGGAATACTGCCGAACGTCGCCGGACTGCACTGCAGAGAAGTGTTGCGCTAAGGGCGCTGGGAAGTGCGCCGAATCCACGCAGTGAACCGATTCGATTCAGGGCACAGCCGTCGAGGTCATTTCCGCCGGGAGACGTGACTTCGATCGTACCTGCAAAGCCAGAAACTCAGGGATCAAGTGCTGAAATCGATGAAGTGCGATATCCGGTAGAAGTAACCGTGCCCTTCATGGGGCTTACCGGTCCGAACGGCGTGTTGCCCGATCATTATACGACTCTCCTGATTGAGCGATCGCACCAGAAGAACAAAGATCACAGTCTTCGCGAATTCTTTGATCTGTTCAATCATCGAGCAATCACGCTTTTCTATCTGGCATGGCGAAAGCACCGGATCTGCGAAGAGTATTTGCGGATGTGCCAGGACGGACGAGCGGGAGAAGACCGATTTACGTCAGCGATGCTGTCGATCACCGGGTTCGGACTTCGGAGATTGCGCGGTCAGCACAACTTCAGTGACGAAGTCTTTTTGTATTATGGAGGTTTGTTTGCGAACCAGCGTCGCACATCGATTGGCTTGCAGCAGATGTTGAGCGACTTTCTGGGCTTAAGGGTGAGTCTTGAGGAGTTTCGCGGTCGGTGGCTGTATCTGCCTGCTGAAGTGCAGTCGTCGTTTCCAAGTCGCAGTCAGCCGTCGGGCATGAATCTGGGATTGGGCGAATCTGTCGTTGCGGGATCTCGAGCGTGGGACAGACAATCCAGTTTCCGAGTCACAATCGGCCCATTGAGCCGTGCGATGTTTGATCGACTATTGCCGGGGACTCGTGAGTTGAAAGCCGTCGAACAGTTGATTCGCACTTATACCGGGATAGAGTTTGACTTTGAAATACAGCTCATTTTACGAGCAAGTGACATACCTGCCTGTCAGTTGACCTCAGGTGCAACCGACACGGGAGGGGGGCAGTGTCGCCCAAGCCTTGGCTGGACGACATGGCTGGGAAAGGCCATGATACCTGTTGATTCCGGCGATGCGGTCTTTCGGTTTTCAGGGATTCCGTCGGGGATGTGAGCAAAAGTAGCAGATCGTGCAGCAGTGGTTGTTCCAGTCGGCGCTGCTGAGAGTCGGGCGAAAAGAGCGACTGGTTCAAGTTCATTGATTCTTCTGCGGAGTGTCTGGAATTCATGGCAACGCTCAGTTTGAAATCGCTGGTTGGAAAGCTTAATACGACCACTACTCGTGCCCTGGAAGCCGCCGCGGGGCTTTGCCTTTCCAGGACGAACTACAACGTAGAGATCGAGCACTGGCTCTCGAAGCTGATGGAGGGATCGAGAACCGATATTCACTGTATACTTAAGTTTGCAGGGATTGATCCCGCGAAGTTAAACGGTGACCTGACTCGGGCAATCGATCGGATGCGTACCGGTAACAGCAGCCAGCCTCTGCTGTCACAGCACATCGTGGATTTGATACGTGAAGCCTGGGTGATGGGCTCTGTTGAATATGGTGCAGGCCAGGTGCGATCCGGCCATCTGTTGCTCGCGCTGATTTCAGATCGATCTCTGAGCATGGCAGCTCAGCAGATTTCTTCGGAGTTTTCAAAGATCTCTGCAGATGCTGTTATGAAGCAGTTTGATCGAATCATTGCCGACAGTACGGAAGTCAGCAACGACGGGTCGACTCGCTCAGCCACCGGCACGCCTCGGCCAGGCGGTCCGGCAGGAAGTGGGGGGGCAGGTCAGACTCCGAACCTGGATCAATACACAATTGACCTCACTGCGAGAGCACGTGCAGGGAAGATTGATCCAGTGCTGGGACGTGACTCCGAGATTCGGCAGGTCATCGACATTTTGACTCGCCGACGTCAGAATAATCCAATTCTTACGGGTGAAGCGGGGGTCGGAAAGACTGCGGTTGTAGAAGGATTTGCACTGCGAATTGCTCATGGAGATGTGCCTCCGGCGTTGCAGAATGTGGCCGTTCGCACTCTGGACCTGAGCCTGCTGCAGGCGGGAGCGGGCGTCAAGGGTGAGTTTGAAAATCGATTGAAGGGCGTGATCGAAGAAGTCAATCGATCGGTAACCCCCATCATTCTGTTCATTGATGAAGCTCATACTCTGATTGGAGCCGGGGGACAGGCTGGACAGGGTGACGCAGCCAATTTGCTGAAGCCGGCGCTGGCACGCGGAGAGCTTCGAACGATTGCAGCGACCACCTGGGCCGAATACAAGAAGTACTTTGAGCGTGATGCCGCGTTGGCTCGACGGTTTCAGGTCGTCAAGGTTGAGGAGCCAGAAATCGCAAAGGCGATCGCTATGATGCGAGGCCTTGTTGGGACTCTGCAGAACCATCACGGCATCGAGATCCTGAATGAAGCTGTGGAAGATTCGGTGAAGCTGTCCAGCCGATATATTTCCGGTCGTCAGCTTCCTGACAAGTCGGTAAGTCTGCTGGATACGGCCTGTGCACGTGTTGCCATCGGGCATACAACAATTCCCCCGGCCGTTGAAGACTGTCGACGATCCATTGATCAAATGTCGACAGCGATTGAAGTTCTTCAGCGTGAGGCAGCTACAGGAGCGGATCATGGAGACGAGATCCAGACGCTGGAAACTCGTAAACGCGACACTCTGGAGCGACTGGAATTGCTGAACAAGCAATGGGAAAAGGAGCGTGAGCTGGTCGGATCGATCCGAAAGACTCGTCGACAACTGGCAGCGGGAACGCTGGATGTCGATCCGCCGAAAGTCGCCCCCGCGGAAGGTGCAAAATCGGCAGATGGAGCAAAGCCGGCGGAAGGAGCAAAGCCATCAGCGACTCCCGTGCCACTCACGGATGAAGATCGAACGCGACTTTTGTCTGACCTTGCGAGACTGAATGCGGAACTTAAATCCGTGCAGGGTGAAACTCCACTGATGCAGGCCTGTGTGGATTCTCAGGCGGTGGCGGAAATTGTTTCATCGTGGACAGGAATTCCGGTTGGCCGAATGGTGAGTGATGAGATCAATACGATTCTGAAGCTGGATCAGGAAATGCAGCGACGTGTCGTGGGGCAGGATCATGCTCTGCGAGAAATCGCTGAGCGTATTCGAACTTCCCGGGCAAACCTGACAGACCCGGATCGGCCGATTGGAGTCTTCTTTTTGGTTGGGCCGAGCGGTGTCGGGAAGACAGAGACAGCGATAACACTTGCGGAATTGCTCTATGGTGGCGAACAGAACATGACGACCATCAATATGAGTGAATTCAAGGAAGAGCATAAGGTCTCCCTTCTGATGGGTTCGCCTCCGGGATATGTGGGTTATGGAGAAGGCGGTATCCTGACCGAGGCTGTCCGCCGTAAACCGTACAGCGTGGTCCTGCTCGACGAAATGGAAAAAGCGCATTCGGGAGTCCAGGATGTGTTTTATCAGGTGTTCGATAAGGGAAATATGAAAGACGGCGAAGGTCGTGACATTGACTTCCGAAACACGGTCATTCTGATGACATCGAACGCGGCGACCGACACGATCATGAGTCTGTGTTCCGATCCGGAGTTGGTTCCGGATCATCAGGCATTGGCAGCAGCCCTTCATCCGGAACTGTTGAAATCATTCAAACCGGCATTCCTCGGACGTATTGTGATCGTGCCCTACTTCCCGCTGAGTGACACGATCATGCGTCAGATCGCAACACTCAAGCTTGGCAAGGTTGCACGACGCGTGCGTGAACACTACGACGCGGAATTTACATGGACGGAAGGAGTGCTGAATCACATTGTCAGTCGATGTACAGAAGTCGACAGTGGTGCTCGAAACGTTGATCGCATCCTGACTGGAAGTTTGCTTCCTCAAATGTCAGCCGAGTTCCTTGCAAGGATGGCTGAGGGTAAAGAAATTCATACGGCCGTTGTGGATGTTTCCGACGGTGAGGGATTCCGATTCATCATTACTTGACGCTTCCGCTGCCTGAGATCGCCGGTGTGTGATCACGTTGAATGCAGGTCTCGGAAAAGCAAAGCGATTTGGTGGAGGATCGGAATGACTCGAATGCAGTTGACGGAGGTGCTCAGGACTGCGAAGAAATCACTGGATCAGGGGAACCTTTACGAAGCACAACAATGGTATGAACAGGCGATTCGAATTGCGCCAGCTTCGTTCGAAGCAAATTTCCATTTGTCAGTTGTGTATCACGATCTCGGACAGCGTGATGCTGCAATTCAGTGCCTGCGGAAAGTTGTTGAGGTTCGATCATCATCGATTGAGGGTTGGTTTAATCTGGGTTCGATGCTGCAGCTTGAGGGACGATTTCGGGAAGCGGAAGACGCATATCGGGAAGTGATTCGGCTGAATCCGGTGCTTCCGGAGGCCCATAACAATCTGGGTATTGTGGTCAGGGAACTGGGTGACCTGGAAGCCGCTGTCGCCTGCTTTCAGGAAGCTGTTCGATTACGTCCGGACATGTCTGCAGGGTGGCACAACATCGGGACAGTTTCGATTAAGCTTCGCGATGCTGATAGAGCTGTGTTTGCCTGTGAAAGGGCAAAGGCGCTGGCGCCTCAGTCTCCGGAAATTCGATTTGCCGCCGGACTTGCCTACGAGCTTGCCGGCAACAGAGAGCTTGCGGACAAAGAATGGAGTACTGCTATTCAGCTTCGACCGGAAGTCTCAGAGTGGCGATATCACCGTGCTGCTGCTCAGGGAGGAAGTGCACCGCCATCGGCGCCGAAGAGTTACATTCGAGATCTGTTTGACGCCTACGCGGCCAGATTTGATTCGCATCTGAAAGGCCGTCTTCAATATCAGACGCCGGAGTTGTTGTTTGAAGCTGCTGCGCTCGGGGCGGAAAAAGACCTGAAGATACTGGACCTTGGATGCGGAACCGGGTTATGCGGCAGGCTATTCAAAGATGCGGCTGCTCAATTGATTGGTGTTGATCTGTCACCGGCCATGATTCATGAGGCGGAGTTGACTCAGACGTATCACGAACTGCATGTTGCAGATCTTGTTGAGTACATGGATACTCAGGACAGGCACTTTGATCTTGTGCTTGCGTCAGACGTATTCATTTATATCGGTGAACTTGGAGGCGTCTTTCGGGCAGTCGGCCGAATCCTGAAACCTGGCGGGAAGTTCGTGTTTTCTACCGAAGCGGTTGTGGGAATTTCCGAGGCTGAGGAAGAAAATAGAAACTGGGATCCCGAAGTACAGGGATTCGTGCTGAATACGACTCGGCGATATTCACACCATCGTCCCTATCTTCAGGCTCTCGGGCAACGATCCGGGTTTCGGACAGGCGTTATTCGCAGGGCAGAACTTCGAAGACAGGCTGGCGAGATGGTTGAGGGCTGGATTGTTGTCCTGATAAAGACAGCGGAGTAACTGATGCTTCCAAATAAGACCGTCAATTTTCTGATGTGGATTGTGATTGGACTGATCGGTGAGGCTGCAGCATCCGAAGTGCTGGCACAATCAAATGAAAATAGTGCACCTCAATCGTTGACGATTGAACTTGGAAACGGCCAGTCGATCAGCGTGATCCGAATCACGGCCGGGCGTTTTCAGTGTGGGTCTCCGGAATCTGAGCCTGAGAGGAAATCGGATGAGCTGCAGCATCAAGTGGAGTTGACTCGCGATTTTTACATGGGAACGTTTCCGGTCACCGTGGGGCAATTCAGGCAGTTTGTTAGTGAGACTCGATACAAAACGGAAGCGGAGGTCGGCACTTCAGGTGGTTTTGGGGTTGAAAACGGGCAGCTTGTGCAGAAACCGGAATATAACTGGAAGACGCCTGGATACGTGGTGACTGATCAACACCCGGTTACGATTGTCACTGTGAAGGATGCTCTTAACTTTCTGATGTGGCTTCGAACCAAATCCGGACGAGAATGTTCATTGCCAACAGAGTCTCAATGGGAGTACGCATGCAGAGCCGGAACAACGACGGCTTATTATCATGGTGACGATGAACCTGGCCTTGATGGAATCGGATGGCACCAGGGAAACTCAGGGAACACTGTCCATCCGGTCGGGGAGAAGTCGCCCAATGCGTGGGGATTCTTTGATCTCAGTGGGAATGTCTACGAGTGGTGCTCAGATATTTATAATGACTACCCGGCCGACTTGGCAGAAGATCCGAATCCGCAGCAGGCAAAGTCGGGGGAACCAGCCAGAAATGTACTGCGAGGCGGGTCGTGGATGCGATTACCGGATCGTTGCCGATCTGCTGCGAGGTATCGAGCGACTCCTGGAACCCGGAATGCCGAGAATGGGTTCCGTGTTGTCATGAGCGTAGCTGCCGTACAATCGCAAAGCGAACAGCCCGAAATCGAACGAACGACGCCCGAGACGAATTCACTACCATCCGTAGTGCTACCGGCCGCATCGAATTCGGAGACCACTGCACCAACTTTGACCGACACTCATCAAAATCAACATGCTGCGGGATCTGGCAACTCGACTTCGTCGCGTTCCGGTACCGGGATGAGTTGGCTGCTCTGGTCATGGCTCTGTTTTGGTGGCTTCGTGGCTGCCGTTGTTGTTGCATTAATCATTATGACTCAATTGGCTGGCCGTAAAGTCGACGTATCAGGGGACTCCGTTCAGCTTGCGGGGATCCGTCATTTGCATGAAGTCAGTGAAGATCAGAAATCACCGTCTGCAGAACCAGTTCGGCTTGCGGAGGACGGGTTCTGGCTAAATGGATTTCAACCGGGCGCCAATCTGCTCTGCAGTTACTGGGTCATGAATCAGATGTACCAGATCACAACACAAATCGAGAACTCCGAGCAGCATTTTGTCTACACGGGACATAGACCCGAGAGTGTGGACATTGTATCGATTGACGACGCCGAAGAAGAGACCTCCATATCTGACTGGGTTCCTGAAGACACGGACCTGGGAACCGGACAGGGCTCAGCTTCGACGACTACAGTGAATCCTGACTCAACAACCTGGTCAGAACGAAGCGACTCCACAGGAAGTTCCTCGTCGTTTCCTCCTGCTTATTGAGGAGCCCGACGGAACTGTTGAGTCGTGATGTGGCTCCGGGGATTCTTGTTGAGAGAAGTTGATTCGCACGAAAATGGACACGATTCGAGCTTGTGTTCTTTCAGAAGGTGAGCCAGCGTATTGGCTGCAGCGGACTTTGCGATCTCTTGATAAGAAGGGCATCGAGCATACTGTTATCAGGCGTGACAGCGGAGCTGCGGTCGAGGGGGCTGAAGCTGAGGTTCTTCGGAGCGGCCAGCCGCGGGGATTGTGGGTACTCAGAGCCGGAGCATGGCTGATCAGCGAGCAGATTGCCTGCCCTGCGCCGAGTGCGACAGGGCGACCATTGGCTGCATTGGGTGCCGTGCGGTTTCCACCGGAAGCTGTCAATGAAAATCGGTATTCTGACGCCGGATTCTGGCGGGCGGTTCTGCGGCAGTCGAACGGAGACCTGCAGACACTGTTTTTAAACGAACGTAAGGGACAACAGCCTGCCAGTGTCTGGTTTGATAGTGCACTGGCAGATGAGTTCATTCAGAACTGGAGAGCCGGTCGAACTGTATCTGAAGCACTTGTGTCGACTCTGACTCGACCAGGGATTCGCACGATTCACTGGAAGCCGTTTGATGTTTGTGTAGACGAGCGACTGCGAGTGGTTCAGATCATTACCAGCCTTCAGCGTGGTGGTGCCGAGCGTGTTGCATTGAGCCTGCATGAGTGCTGGCAGCGGGATGCGGGGCTTTCGCCATTTCTCATATCGCTGGGACAAGCGTCGCGGGATCACTTTCAAACGCCGGCACAGGCAGCCGTCTTCGAGAATTCGGGAACGCGACTGGATCGTGTGCGAGCATGTATAGAACGGTTGAGTCAACATGGAGCTGATCTCATCCATTCTCATTTGCTGACTGCTGACGAAATGAGAGTACTTGCCGAAGCCCGAATTCCGCATGTGACAACGATTCACAATGCAAAGCGCGGCTGGCCAGCCGGACTTGAATCGGTCAATCAGACACACGTCAATCTAATGATTGCATGTTCGAAAGCCGTCGAAACGGAACTGGCTCATTCCGGGATTGAGGTGCCTGTGCGGACAATTTGGAACGGTATCGCTGATCCGCAACCGCCGATAACGCCTGATCGCAGGAGAGCAGAACGGGCTGTCGTGCGAAAGTGGATGAAGATTCCGGAGGATGCGCTGGTGCTGATTTCAGTAGCCAACATCCGACCACAGAAACGGCTGGAACGAATACCGCCGATCATGGTCGCCATCGGCGCTCATCTTCGTGAAGTGGGTATTATGCGGGATGTGCATCTTCTGTTGGTTGGAGAGAGATCATCTGCAGGGATCGAATCGATGAACGCGGAAATGGCCCTCAAAAAGTCCATCTCCGACTGCGAACTCGAAGGATTTACTCACTGGACCAGCAGCGTATCGGATCCAGTTCCATTTCTGTGTGCCGCTGACATACTCATTAGTGTCAGTGACTATGAAGGGCTGAGTCTTTCTCATCTGGAGGCGATGGCTGTTGGGTTGCCTGTAGTAGCCTGTTCTGCCGGCGGCACCGCTGAGATTGGAACAAGGGCCGAGGGACTGCATGTGCTTCCCGCCGAAGCATCATCTGCTGATTTTGCAGAGAAGATCTGTCAGGTGGTGACGTCAGAACCGCAACGAAGTGATACCACTGAGGAATCAAAGGCAACACCGCGACCTCGGCAGGATTTTACTTTGAAAGCGATGAGTGAACGTTATCGGTTGTTTTATCGAAGGGCCGTATCTGAATCCATGAGCGAGGCTCGACGAGGGTTGCTGCTGGTCATCAACAATCTGTCTACGGGAGGCGCGCAATCGAGTGCTGTTCGGTTGTTGCTGGAACTGCACCGACGTGGCTGGTTTGTTCGTGCTGTGGTTTTGCAGGAGGACAGATCGAATCCGACTCCAGGGAGACGACAGTTACAGTCGGCGGGTGTTGAAGTGCTTGTTCTTCCAAAGGCAGGAACGACGGAACCGCGAATCGCAGTCAGTGATCTGCTGGAAGCGACAACAGATCGACCTCCGGAAGTGATTCTGCTGTGGAACACACTGCCCAGCTACAAAGTACAGATTGCTGATCAGGCCATTGGTTGCCGGATCTATGATGTCAGTCCGGGTGAAATGAACTTTGAGTCGCTGGCGTCTTATTTTCAAAGACCTCTGCCGGGGCTGCCATATCGTTGTGAATCAGACTACGGGCAACGGCTGACTGGCAGCATTGTTAAGTACTCAGCAGAGCAAACCAAAGCGGCCCAGGTACTGAAGACGAGAGTCCATGTCATTCCAAACGGAGTGCCGATTTCAGAGCGAAGCGTGGATCATGGTCATAGGGCCGTCGTTGCGTTTGGTACCTCTGCGAGAATTAATCCTCAGAAGCGGCTGGAAGATCTGCTGCAGGCGTTTCGGATTCTGATTCAGCGAGGAAAGATCTGTGAACTGAAGATTGCCGGAGGCGTTGAAGCGGGATGCGAAGAGTATGCCGATCGGCTGCTGAGTATGTCGGCAGATCTGCCGGTTCAGTGGCTTGGTCATGTCGACAACGTGAGAACCTATTTGTTGTCGCTGGATGTATTCGTCATGATCTCGAGACCCGCCGGATGTCCAAACGCCTCCCTGGAAGCCATGGCGGTTGGACTACCGGTCATTGCCACGGATTATGGCGGGGCTGGTGAGCAGGTTGATCACAGAAGTGGCCGAATCGTTATCGATGGAAACCCTGAATCGCTGGCGTCGGCGATGTATGAATTTGCCAGTAACGCAGAGTTGCGTGCAGAGGCTGGTTTGCATGCGAAGGAGCGAGCTCTGGCGATGTACAGTATTGATCGAATGGCTGATCGATATTCCTTTATACTTCAGGGGACTTTGGACGCGATGACTTCCCAGGAAATGTCCGAAACGAAAAATTTGAATTAACAAATCGGCGGGCAGGAGGTACGCTTTCCGTGGGGGGGGGGCGAGGACCCGGAGTTGGATGCAGGAACTGTTCGCATGATGGGAAGTCGGCAGACGGAATTCAGTTCAGGACCACTGAAGTGTTGCGTCTGTCGATCGGTTCGTACTTTTATGCGTGGTACTGGCCTCCCGATCTGCTCGAACGGTGCCTGCCTTTCGGAATACTACCGGCTCAAACAAATGGGAACGCCGGTCTGTCTCGAATGCGGGGTCTACCTGAATTCACCCCGGGAACGGTGCGAAAGATTCTGCAGTGTTCAATGCCGATCACAGTACACCACAACTCAACTGATTCGCGATTCTCAGTCATACGCAGCAAAGATCCAGGAACAGATCGATGTGAAGCTTGAACAGCTTGATTGCCGGAATGATGATGCCGCGCCAGTTATTCCGGCGATCATTCCTCACAATGACTATCTTCTGAGTCAGGTATCAGACGAGCGGCTGGAGACGTTCAGGACAGCGACTTTTGCGACTATTCAGGATGCTTTTCGGCAACACCCGGATGTGCCCACAGAGT
The DNA here is from genome assembly GCA_016795105.1 of Planctomyces sp. Lineage (GTDB taxonomy): Bacteria > Planctomycetota > Planctomycetia > Planctomycetales > Planctomycetaceae > F1-80-MAGs062. The sequence continues at coordinate 104,898 of JAEUIH010000013.1, read as the reverse complement.
TACCTGAAGAGGACCATGGTGAGCGAATGCACCCGGAAACGGTCAGGCTTGTTGCGGAAGCCTGTTCGACATGTCGGGGCTGGTGTTGTCGATATGGTGCTGACCGGCATGCATTCATTGATGTGTCAACGATACAGCGCTACCGGGTGAATCACCCCACGGCTTCAGCTGAAGAGATCCTGGCAGTATTTATGATGTACGCTGCCGGGGAATCATTTCAGGGATCCTGTATTTATCAGGGAGCCAATGGCTGCCGACTTCCTCAGCCTTTGCGGTCGGCGGTCTGCAATCGGTTTCTATGTGATGGCGTCAGGACTCTGATTCAGCTGGGCGTTCGATCCGATGTCCCCGTTATGTGCATCGCGGCAGTATCCGGAACAGTGGTCCATGATGTCAGAGTGCTGGACCGCGTGTCCTGACGAAACAGACAGTCAAGAATCAGAGATCTTTTTGGGGAGAACCACCGTGCCGCTGAAACGCTTCTACACAATGGATGAAGTACACCAGTTGATTTATGAGAGTGAAGGTCGACGGCCTAAGATCAACGAAGACGGGGGCCATAGTATCGGGCTGCATGGGGATGGCCGTTCTAAGGTCGATGATGGGCGACCAACGACTGCGATTGTTCTGGCAGAGACGATTGAAGAGTCACGGCTGATGGATCCGGCTGATGGAATCATCTTGCTTTCGATAGACGAAAAGGATGTGGATGCTCGATTTACAAGTCGACTGGCCCTGGTAAAGGCTGTGACGGCGGCTTTGAACGGTACGGATGGTCAGAATGCTCTGGGGAAAATCGAGGGGAATGGGAAGCCCGGCGCGACCTTCGTCGCTCAACTTACGCCCGCCATCGGTGATGTTGAGCGATTTGTTCGTCACACCGGGACTGTGGATCGGGGGCTGAAAGCGACGACTCTGTTTGTCAAGATTTGTAGAATCGGAAATGGCAAGACCGCAAAGCTGCATCTGCAGACGGCCTATCCGAAGGAAATCGTCTGAGCTCTCGGCAGACGTATTGAGGTCCTCGATGCTTCAGAGATCTCGGAGCATTTGCTGGTTTACAACGATGTACTGTGTACCAGCTGAAGAGGCAGAATGCTGTCCGGCGATAAGGGGCATGGGCGGCACACCTGTAAACAGCTGATCGCGACTTACCGGCTCACAAACTGATTTTGAGGTTGCCTTGACAGCAGGGACAACGCTGGCGCAATAGAGGATTCTGCGGCGGCGCGGGAACGGAGTACTGCGGATGGAATCAGGAGCGAGCCCGGTATCGGTCAGCCACATTCCTTCAAATGCATCACTTTTGATAAACGAGGAAGCCGGGAGCTGAACGATTGTAACTGAAGACGTGAAATCAACATCTGAAATGATTTCACATGCAAGCGAGTTGGGAAGCTGGCCGACCTTTGTGAGAAATTCACCGACCGTTCGAATGATACGGCGAGAGAAGGGGGAATCATTGTTTTCGATTCCCGCTGCGATGACCCAGGTCTCAAGAGGATCTACAGCAGTGTCCAGAGGTGCGTCTGTGGAAACGGAAGGCACTTGATTCTTATGGGCAGGGATATTGAGATCGTCGGAAGAGTTCATAAGTTGGTGAGCCTTTGATTCAGGTCCTGTGAGCCTGACAACAGATTATCCGGTCGAAGCGAGGAATCACTGAGAACACACCAGGATTTCGCATAAATTGATTCTGCCAGAATGATTGCACGGAACGGCTTGAGCAGTTCAAGGCAGAAATCTCGCGGGGATTGTCTCAGAAACATTTCGAGTATGGTGGGGCGAGCCATCCACGGCAGATACTGCTGAGCCTGCTGAACGGAGTTCGCAGAATCGGTCAGCGGGACGGCCCAGACGGCCGCGTTCTTTCCGAGACATCGCCGATGCAGCTGAAGTCGATCAGGAAGCGGCAGGTCAACGATAACGTGGAGCGAAACTGCTGCTTTGGCTTCGAAGGAAGCGTTGTGAGGAGAGATAGACCGAGACCAGGGTTGTTCAGGGGGAGCGAGTCCCGCCTGTTGAAAGTCGACGAACTGAATAAGTGAGTAGTTTCGAGCGATTCGGGTTACGAAATCTTCAAAGCTCCATTGAGAGTCACGTGGTTCGTGGCGAACAACGGATCTGTTGACGGAGAAAGACAGGAAGGCGGGATCACCTTCTGAATTGGATTCACGATTGTTCGAAACAATATCGAAGGGGAAGGGTTGTGCAGGACCGTGGTGATGAGCGTCAATTTCATCTTCAAGCACCAGAAACAGGAACTGGTCACTGCCGATCTGAATTGCATCGCCATCTTCGAGTTGCACGAAGTCATAGAACGGCTGGCCATTGAGGAAGACGAGGTCGGCAGCACCGGTCATGTTTTTGGCGATACATGCATTTTTTTCAATCCAGACCTTGAGGCAGACCGTTGGGAAGCCAAAGGAATTATGCAGTCGAAGTCCAACGCTGTCCCCGGTACCGATGGTGGCGGTTTCATCGTCGTTCAGAAAGATTTGGCGTTCACTTATGTCGCAGAGGCTGAGCCGTTGAATGCAGTACATCATGCTGATGGGTCGCTCGGAGCGGAGTCGCGAAGGGAGAATAGCGGAAGGGCTCCGCGTAAAATTGACATTGTCGGAAGCTGCACCTGAGAGTTGTTGAAATTATTGCATACGCGCAGCGGATTCTGTTGAGGTTCCTGAAAGAAATGATGATGTGTTTTGGCAACATTGGGTATAGTAGTTTCATCCGAACCGACGATCGAAGCTCAGTTCTTTGAAGAAATATTCAGACAAAATCCATGGCAGAGAAATCGGACAATTCAGAGCTGGACCAGCAGAAACGTGAAGTTCTCCTCGATCTGACCCAGTTTTCGCTCGACCTGGTTGGAATTTTTGAGCCGACTCCATTCGCTGACCTGACCAACGCAGCAATCTCTGTGGGCAGGGAAGACTGGCTCGGCGCAGGACTCAGCGTGTTAAGCGTTCTCCCATACATTGGCGACCTGTCGAAGCTTGGGAAACTGTCGCGTTATGAGAAAGCAATTCATCGGGCCATTACTCTGGCGACGCAGGATGCAGCCTTTGCGGGGCAGGTGCGACCTCTCCTGAAGCGTATCAAATCACTGCTGGACGACGTACCAGCAGGGCAGTTGCCTGGTGGGTTGGACCACATCCGGGACCGTCTTGGACGATTTCTGACAGATGCGCCGGTCGCGATAGGGCCAGTCACAAAGGTGTTTCAGAAGTTACCGCAGTCAGTGCGAGCCGGATTCCTCGAGGCGATGAAACTGCCTCCACAGAAGAACCCAAGGACACTCAGAAAGCGGCCAGGTCCAGTGAGCGAAGATTCCCTGCTGGAAGAGCTTCAGACAAAGGGATTTATATTGGTAAAGAAAGGTGAACACTCGCCTGTAAAAATGTCTCCGAGGGGAGGGGCGGTGGAAGACAGCGATATCTACATGCGGCGAATTGTCGAAGGCGACAAACATTACTTTGAAGCGATCAGAATCGACCGCAAATTCGGAGGCGGAACGTCACGTCCGTTTGGGACAGCACAGGACGGGATTGCTCATTCACCACGAGCAGCTCATGGGATCAAGTCACCAGGAGATGTACAGCGTGCGGACAAGCCATGGCGTCGAGATCACAACCTGCTGGGATCGACTTCGAGCAGAGCAGGAGTCGCACAGGGTGGTGGCCGCGAACTCACGACAGACGGATATCGGAGACTGGTGAACGATCTGCAGTCCGGATCGAAGAAGGGTGAGTTTTCACACTGGCATCACGAACGGATCGCTGCTGAGCCGGAGATTCTTGGGAAGTACCTGACAGGCCCGGTGAAAGGGACTCAGAAGTTTGACAACACCGGACAGCTGGTTCGTACCTGGTAACGTGTCCAATCGTGTGATTCGTGATTTTGACCATTTCAGTTGCTGAGGTGCTGCCGGACGCACTAATTGATCAGGACCGTGGGGCATCCCGCCACGATGCTTCCACCGTGTGCCGTTATATCGCCCATTCGTGCAGCCGGCATGCTGCCGATAAGAACCGTGAATGATCCCAGAGCGATCACATCCGGGGGGCCCACGCAGACGCACATATCAGTTGCCCTGGCGGCCGGAAGAGACCCAATCAGTACCGTTGGGCAACCCGGAGGAAGAATTGGTCCTCCCACGTGAGGGACAATACCTGTGACCATCGGACAAACATGCATATCCGTAACACGAGCAGCCGGCATTCCCATAATAGGTCTTTCTGAGTGGCGTCGAGAGTTGTCTGTACCCGCTGCAAGTGCAGGCGTTCGTAAGCCGGAGCCAATTGGAAGACAAGCTCGGGTGTCATTATTATCAGTTCGAAGGACGTTTGGTTCACAGGAATCCTGATGAAAAACGGACGTTCGCGTAAAATGCTTCAAAAAACCTGGATTCTTCCAGTGCTGGCGATCTGTGAAGGAGGTACCTGCACCTGGCAAAAAAACAGAAGAAACCAGGCAACTCTTTATCCGGTTGTCAGAGAATAGTGCAGGTTGGAGAAGAATGTTAGCCCTGAAGAGTCCGCGACTGCGGCAGGGTGGCTCCACACGCAGTAAGCAGTACACAGGACAAAAAGGACACGACCATGCCGGCATTCATGAAACTGGGCGACATCAAGGGTGAAGCGACGGACACGGATCACAAGGAATGGATCATCATTGATTCCATGAGTTCCCCGATTTTCCGTTCGGTTCCTCAGGGCGCGAAAGACCAGCAGAGAACAAAGGGCGAGACATCGCTGGGCGACATATCAGTGACCCGTCAGCTGGACAAGAGCAGTACGAAGCTGCAGGAAGCCTGTGCGAACGGCACATTCTTCAAGGAAGTAGAAGTTCACTTCTGTACCACGGTCAAGAACAAGCAGGAGCCCTACCTGACTTACAAGCTGAGTGACGTGATCGTCAGCAGCTACAGTGTGTTTGCGAATTCATCGGGCAGTCCGTTGCCGTCTGAGTCGGTAACGATGGGTTATACGAAAGCCGAATGGAACTACATCGTTGTCGATCCGAAGACGGGCGACAAGAAGGGGAACGTCCCTGCCAAGTACAATCCGGCTGAAGGTCGCAGCTGATTTTAGGCCGGCCTGTTGCTGGTTGAAAGATTGGGAGCAGTCATTACAAACAGGAAACAGAATATTCGTGTGTTTGACGCTGTGCGATTGGGGACGAGTCTTTCAGAAATATGAGAGACCGTTCCTGAGGCACAGCGATTTTTTTGAGGGATGAGCAATTTCTCAGAGATGTTGAAACTTTATGTCAGACTCTGAAAATTCGGCAACCAGAAGCCGTGATTTCAGAGAATGGTGTAATTGAAACTTGAAACGGATCCGTGTTGGGGCGCAGGAACTTTGGTCTGAATTGCGGATCAGGATCACTTTAGTAGGGAAGATCTCTATGCCAGCATTCATGAAACTGGGCGACATTAAGGGTGAAGCAACCGACACTGATCACAAAGACTGGATTCTCCTGGAGTCGATGAGTGTCCCAATTTTTCGGTCCATTCCTGATGGGGCGAAAGATCAGCAGAGGACAAAGGGTGATACGATTCTTGGAGACGTTGTCATTGTTCGTCAACTGGACAAATCGTCGACCAAACTGCAGGAAGCCTGTGCAAATGGTACATTCTTCAAGGAAGTGGAGATCCACTTCTGCACAACGGTCAAGAACAAGCAGGAGCCTTACCTGACTTATAAGCTGAAAGACGTAATTATCAGCAGTTATAGTATTCATGCGAATTCGTCCGGATCGCCGCTTCCGTCCGAAGAAGTTACTGCAGGTTACTCGGCCGTTGATTGGAACTACATTGTGGTTGACCCGAAGACCGGGGACAAGAAGGGTAACGTCCCGGCCAGGTACAATCCGGCGGAAGGCCGTTCCTGAATTAGATTCCGTCGAATCGGGAAGGTGACGGGCTCTCAGTCCTGCAGTTGTTTCAGACAGAGTGAACTGGAGTTGAAATCATGGATAAGCTTGTTCAGCAGGATCGCCCTATTGGTGTGGAGACAGTGTTTGGGCCTGACGTTCTTGCTCTGACTGCGTTCAGTGGCACGGAATCTCTGTCATCATTATTTAGCTTCGATCTGCAGATGATTTCGCTGAGAGGAGATCTTAAGCCGAAGCAGATCCTCGGAAGTTCAATCAGCTTTTGGGTGCGACACCAGGACGAGAAGGAGCGATGGTTCAACGGAATCGTAAACTCGTTTGCGTATATGGGCATGAATGATCGAGTTCACCTGTATCAGGCACAGGTCGTGCCGCGACTTTGGTTATTGACTCGGGGTTCGGACTGTGCTGTCCATGAAACAGCAGGAAGTCAAAATGCAAAAGATATTGTCGAAGCCCTTTTGAAAAAATGCGGTGTCCCGGATTTTCGGATAGATCTTCGGAGAATGCCGCCGAATCGCGACTATTGTCTTCAGTACCGCGAGACGCATTTTGACTTCTTTAGCCGGCTCCTCGAAGAAGAGGGCATCTTCTACTACTTCAAACATGAAAGGGGAAGACACACACTGTGTCTGACCGACCATACCGCAGGCGTTTACGACCTAAAAGACGCCGAGGTCAGCCTGAAGGAAAAGCTCTCGTTTGTTTCAGATTTGGACTATCTGAAACAGTGGAAGCATGAGTATGACTTTGTGTCCGGAAAGTGGACAATCTGTGATTACAACTTCACTACGTCAAGGGCTGACATCAAGAGCGAGACTAAAAGCAGGGTCACTCTTGACGGAAACGCGTCACTGGAGTTCTATGACTTTCCTGGTGATTATCAGAATACTCAGGATGGTAACGGCCTGGTCAGGTTGCGAATGGAAGAAGAAGAGTGCTCGCACGAGTCTGTCGCCGGGACGAGCATCGCTCGCTCTTTCTCACCGGGCGGGAGATTTATGGTCAAACAGCACCATGTTGCGGCAGAAGAGAACAAGAAGTGGGTACTGACAACTGTTGAACACCATGCACGACTCGGTGGTGGTTACTACAGCGGAGTGGGCGATGCAGATGAAATCTACTCCAATAGTTTCCGCTGTATCCCTTCTGAAACAGTCTTTCGGCCACCCAGACTCCGCCAAAAGCCGCGAGTGATGGGCCTGCATTCTGCGATTGTGACAGGAGTTTCGGGCGAAGAGATTTACACGGATGAGTATGGAAGGGTGAAGATTCAGTTCCCGTGGGATCGCGTTGGCAAAAAAGATGAAAAATCGAGCATGTGGGTACGTGTGGCAACACCCTGGGCTGGTACGAACTGGGGGATGGTGCATATTCCCAGAATCGGTCAGGAAGTGCTGGTGAGCTTTCTGGAGGGCGATCCGGATCGACCGATCGTGATGGGTATGCTGTATAATGATGCTAACAAACCACCGTATACCCTGCCGAATAATCAGACTCAGTCCGGAATCAAAACTCGTAGTTCAAAAGAAGGCACCGATGAAAACTTCAACGAGCTGCGATTCGAGGATAAGAAGGACGAAGAACAGATTTATGTTCATGCCGAGAAGAACTTCGACTGTGTCATCGAAAACAACGAGACTCGCAAGGTGGGATTCGACAAAAAAGATGCTGGTGATCAGACGACAGAGATCTTCAATAATCAGATATTAAAAGTCGGAACACCGGAAAGCCCGGACGGAAGCCAGACAATCGAGGTTTTTAATAATCAGACTCTGAAAGTTGGATTATCAGGGAGCTCTGATGGAAGTCAGACAATTGAAGTTCTTAAGGATCGCACCACAACATTGAAGACCGGGAACGACGCGCTGACCGTCGCCCAGGGCAATATGACTGTTACTGTCACTGCAGGAAACATCACTACTAAATTGAATTCTGGTTCGAGTTCAACCGATGCCGGGCAGGCAATCGAGTTTATCGTCGGGGCGAACAGCATCAAGATTGATCAGTCGGGGATCACCATCAAAGGCATGACGATTACAGTTGAAGGTTCCACAAAAGCAGATATCAAGTCTCCATTGACGACTGTTAAGGGTGACGGAATGCTCAAGATTGCTGGCGGAATCACAATGATCAACTGATCAGCCGTGCAACTTGAGACTCGGTCCATTAAAATCAGCTGCCTGCGGCATTGATCACACGTGGTGTTCCGTGAGATCTTCCGTTGATCGTTTCGGTGGACCGTTGAAGAAGTATGAGGGGCTTGAATGGGCTGGTTTCTCAAGGTTCGGGAAGGCAGGGATTTCAGGGATGTTGCCGTGCTTTCGGAGTCGCGGCAAACTGTCATTGGTCGTTCACCCAGTGCCGATGTGAGCTTTCCGGATGACCATGAAATGTCCGGGCGTCATGCGAGAGTACAGATTGTGAATGGAGTCTGCCAGTTCGAAGATCTGCAGAGTACAAACGGCACGTTTCTCAATGAAGAGCGAGCAGAAAGAGGGCAGCTCGCCCCCGGCCAGTTACTCAAATGCGGCAGCACATATTTAGTTGTGGAATCCGACACGAATACTCCAACGTCAAATTCGCCCGCAGGGGCCTCGAAAACAACTGTTTCCGCTCCGCACGATCATAAAGCGATGGTTGCAGCACCGCTGGCAACGCAGGCGATTGGTGTGCCGGAAGAAGTCCTGCAGTTTCAGGGGTTTGTGGCTGGTACAGCGGCGGAGATCTTCGAACGGTTTCAGCTTTCGTCAGTGATTGAACTGAAACCAGCGGACTCAGAGACTCCGGCAGCATTTGCGAAGCGAGCGATTCATTCTAAATCGATCAATGATGGCCTGAATTTTCTTGCAAGAGCCCTGCACAAGCGTATGGGTGTCTGGTGGGCGATACAATGCATCCGTGACGTGAAAGCGGATACTGGTCCACACGATCCGCAGATTCTGGAATTGGCTGAACAGTGGGTGATCCGACCGTCCGAGCAGCTAAGACGAGAGCTGATGAAACGATCGGAAGCAGCTCAGACTTCAACACCTGCTGCCTGGGCAGGAGTTGCGGTGTTCTGGACGCACGGCAGTATGGCGCCGCCGGAAGCGCCCGCCGTACCAGCAGGTCCGGAGTTAGCTGGAAAAGCAGTCAGTGGCTCTGTGATTCTTGCAGCGGTTGCGACAAGTGCGGATAGAATCCCGCAGCGGCGCGAGGCGTTTATCAACCTTGGACTGGCGATGGCTGCCGGGCAGAAGCTTTGGCCTGAGGCATCCAGATGATGGGACTATCGGGGGAAGAACCCCGGGGTCACAGCACCGATTTCAGGTTCGACGGCATCTTCAAAGTCAGCGAAGTCATCAATCCTGGAGATTCCGGCGACGTTATCTGACGACTCAGAGCTTTTGGGGGCCTTTGCGTCAGCTGCATCGGTCGCGGAAGAATACTCTTCGATTGGAACAAAAGCACCGATAGGCGGCGTGTCAACGGAAGTCTCGTATGGCCGTTTAGTGTCTGGCCTGGAATCGGGTTTTGATTCCGGAGCAGGTTGATCGCCCGGAGTGGTCTCTGGTGATTGGCTTTGCTCTCCGGAAGGTTCAGCAGGTGCAGATTCATCGGGTACCGCGGGAATGGACGGTGGATCAGTGGCTGGAGCGGGAACGCTCTGGAGACTGATCGGGTTGCTTTCCGCGAGGCGAAGATCTTTATAGGGAAGCAGCGTACCTTTTTCGTAGTGAATATTCTTCAGAGCGATCGCGTACTCGGCCCGTGCCTTGAAGAACTGAACTTCCGCGTGGATCAGCCGACGATGTCCGTCAAGCAGGCGTTCGGCTTCGATAGGACGACCGACACCTTCGCTGCGGCTTACGAGAATGGCTTCGAGATACTGGCGAGCCGCAAGATACTGATCAAGCGTATTTCTGACGGACTGGTACGTACGTTCAACGTCTGTGAAAGCGCCTGACAGATTGCTGATGATCTCTCGCTGTTGTTCACGCTGAACCGTTCGTTCGCGTGCCAGATTCAGCTCCGCATGAGCAACGGCGGCATGTGCCTTTCGGTAGCCGATTGGAATCGTCATTTCGACACCGACCGCCCATTCCTGCTGGTCGCCGGTCATCAGATTACCCACAGATGAAGCTGGAGCGAATCCACCCTGGTTTCCGTTCGCGATCAAATCGTCGCCGAACCCTCTGAATCGGTACTTACCAACTGCATCCAGCCTGGGGTTCAGGAAGTTCTTGGCGGCAATCAGTTCGAGTTCACGCTTCTTGACGGCGTTGTTTTGCTTTTGCAGTTCGGGGCGCTGTACGAGTGCTTCATCAATGGCGGAATCCCAGTCAAATACAAGTTCTGCCATTGGTGGTTCATCAGTTGGGCGGATCATCATTCCGTCAGACGATGGCCGGCCGATCAGAAGTCGTAACCGACGTTCGGCTCCCAGAACTCCGCCACCTGTCTGGAGAGTACCTCCGGTTGCACCATTGCGAACCTGAGTCCCAGTCAGTAGTTTCCCGAACAGAGCTTCGTCGGATTCTGTCTTGAGCTGGAGGACCTGTTGTTTGACGAGAGCCGCTTCAAGTTTGTCTGCGTTTGGATTCTTTACAAATCGCTCGTTGTACTCTTCGAGCACCTGTTCGTAAGCATTTTTTCTTGCATCGTATTCGCGAAACGCGAGATACAGGTCCCAATAGGCATTTTCGACATTGCTGATGTAGTCGCGAAGTGAAATCTGGAAGTCGGCATCCGTGATATCACTGTTCACCTTGGCGATCAAAATGCCGTTGTAGACACCCGGGGCAGAACCCGGACCGGCGATTCGATTGAATTCGAGCCCACCTCCCTGAAGGAGAGGCTGCCGCATTTCGCCTTCGACCCATGAATCCCAGGAGCTGCGAAATGTATTCGCCGGAGCGTTGTTGTTGTCGTAGTTTGTGACGCCTCGCAGAGCCATCAACGAGCCAGTCGCTGTGCGCTTGGAGAGTTCCAGCTGATAGTCGTTGAAGTCCTGAACAAACGCCTGAGCTCCCCCGGCGAAGAAGCTGTTGTTATAGAGGCGATCATTGTTGTTGAAGTTTGCTGAGGCCGCTAACTGGGCATCAAATGCGCTTAGAGCTGCTTCCTGACCAAATCGCGGGTCAGTCTGAATGAGTTGACGATTGACCGAAGTCATAACAAGGTCCGGTGAACGAAGAATCGTTCCACCGATATCTCTAAGCACCGCCGAATATGACAATCCAGCGTAAAGCACATCTGACAGGGTCTGGTCGTCGTATTCGATCTCAGACGCGTTTGAAAGTGATACCGCAGAAATTGGTCGGGGAGTGTCACGGAGGTCCGAGAACACAGGAGGCGAAGGGTTGTCGACCTGTGCCATGACAGCGTCGACTTCACACGTGTCGTTGCCGATTGTTTTTTCAACGACAGTGTGCGACGAGGATGCACATCCTCCGAGGAAGGCCATACCGAGGCAGAGAGCGATTTGTCGTCGGTGACTGATTCGGCTGCAGCGATTCAAACTCCGAAGCAATCGGCTTAATGCTGTGATGAGATTCCGGTCAGACATTTTGGGCAATCCATTGCTTTCCCGGCAGCAAGTCCCGCAGGCTTCATCCTGAAGCCCGCTCACAGACAAAGAGTCAGCCCTGAGGAAACTTTTTCTCTTCGCAGAACTCTACCAGCATGGTAAATCGGCTCCCGCGCAGCACCGATTACAAGAAATCCCTCAGCAAAATCGCCTTACGGGGAAATAAAGGGCCGACTTTTGGTACCTTCCAACGTTCCGTCAGGTTCAGAATTATGGTTGTGACGAAGATGCGATGAACAATGTATCGGCACTCTGAGGTGAATAATCTGAGTGTTTGGATTCTCCCTGGCCGCACAACAGAACGGCGACCGGCAAAAATTGCCGGTGGAGAACGACATGACGCCTGCCGGGGCCTGCGACAAGAGAAAGTAGACACTTCTGGACTCGATGGTCAGTTAATGGAGCTTCTCGCAGGTTTCTGATTCCGTTAGCCTTTCCCTTCCCTGTGTGCAGATAGGCTTTCCCCTTTCCGGCAGCTGTGCAGATGCAACTCAGTCTGGAAGATCTCCCCGTGCTGTTGGCGCGTGCTGCGAGTCGGCAGGGGCTGGATTCTGCGCGGAATGTTCTACTCAAAGAATTTGTATCAGAGGCGTTTCGGGCATCTGGCAGTAATGGCAGCCTCCATTTGTATGAGATTACCTCAAACAGTTGCAGGCGTTTGATCAGCAGTTCGGAATCTCCATCAGATTCAGAAGCACTCGAAGCTGTGCAGCTGATAGCACCACATATACGATCCGGCCACCCCATTCAATCCGGATCGTACGCTACAGCCGATGTGACGCCGGGCGTTGTTCTGCTGGCAGAGTTTCGGGGAAGCTATGGCGGGACTGCTGTTCAGGATGGTATCGCCGAGATCTGCGCGGATCTGTATCGTCGGCAGGCACTGGCAGAATTGCGCGACCTGGCCGAATTTCGCAATCAGGTTGATCCTTTGATTGCGGCTCTTTATGCCAGTGAAGACTCTGTGTCAGTCGCAAATGTTCTGGCCACTGATGGTGTACTACTTCTGAAATGCAGTCGTATCTCGATTTGTGAAAGAACTGCAACCGGAGGCTGGTATCTGTTGGCAGCAACATCTGTGAGTACGCCAAACCCCAGAGCTGATGCAGTGCGGCGCATTTGTGAACTTGTTGCGAATGCCGAACAGGAGAAGCATGCTGACCCTCCGGAATTCGTAAAGTTGACCAGCCCATCAGGATTTCAGCTGGTCGGACCACTGTCGTTGGATGCAAAGTGGAGCGGCAGTCGGTTTGCGGCAATTTTTGAATGGGATCAGTCACAAATTCCGGACGTCCAGATCGTCAATACGGTTTGCCGACACGCGGCTTTGGCATTCAGAAATACTGAGCGAACTGCACATACTGGATGGTTTTTTGTATCGGGATTGCGACGCGTGTTTCGATCGCTCACTGCTCCCGGGCAATGGCGAGTGAAGTTAACAATGATCGGCCTGACAGCGGTCATCGGTTTTCTATGCTTCCTGCCGATGCAGCTGACAATTGATGGAAACGGTGTTTTGGAGCCCTCCCATCGGCAGTATCTTTGGGCTGCCGACGAGGGTATCGTTATGGACGTGCTGGTGAATGACGGACAGGAGATTGAAAACGGAGCTCCGGTGATCCGGATCCGGAATGACGAACTGTCTTTGCAGCTTGAAACGGTTCAGGGAGACCTGGCAACAGCACAGTCTCGGCTGGCTGCACTTGAATCGATGCGAGTTGGGCGTGAAGCATCGAGGGATCCAGTGTTGCTCTCTGAACACTCGGAGGTGACTGCAAAGATCACATCGCTGGAAGAGCAGAACAGACTGCTGGAGCGAAGAATTCAGGACCTGACGATCACGAGTCCAATGAAGGGGCGTTTGTTTGGAGCGAATCTGAAGGAGCGATTTCAGGGGCGACCTGTCATTCGAGGTCAGTACTTTTGCGAAGTGGCAGATTTGACACAGCCATGGGAGATTCGACTTCAGGTCAGAGAGGCAGATGTCCGGCACCTGTTGAATGCGGTACAGCGAGACGCGAAACTTCCGGAAGTGACATTTGCGATGGCCACTCAGCCGGATGTATTTTTAACCGTTCGAGTCACGGAGATCTCTCCCACAACAAAACTGGATTCCTATGGGAACCTGACGACGGAAATCGTCGCGCGGCTGGAAGAACCTCCGGCAGGAGCAGACCGTCCTGGCACCGGGGTCCTTGGGCGGATTCAATGTGGAAAGCGATCCGCAGGCTACGTATGTTTTCGACGAATGATTGATTATGTGAGCCGGCTGCTGTTTATGTGATGACAGAAACCAGATGGCGCCATGTTGAGGATTTTTAAACGCATGTGGCGGATCGATGTTGAATCATGTTGCAAAGGCGGAGTAAGGACCAAATGAAACAGAATCGATTCGGCATGAGTTTTCGGAGCGGTCGGGTCACTCTGGCGGCGTGTCTCATATTTGTTGTTTCGGCAGCCTGTCAGGCTCAGGATGCGTCTCCCGCGGACTCCTCGCCCAGGGGAACACCAGTCCAGGGCGCGTTTCTGGCTGTGCGGGATAAATCAGAACTACCGGCACTTGAGCGAGGAAACCTGATTCGGCTCCTGGTTGCACCGGGAAGCCGAGTCACTGCGGGACAGGAGCTTGGTTCGCTGGATGATCGCGAAGCAACTCTGTCGCTGGACGTTGCGCAACTGGATGTGCAGATCGCTGAAAAGAAACTCGCTGATTCCCGAAGTATCGAGATCTCTGAGGCTTCGCATATGGAAGCAGAGCGACTGCTGGACCAGGCGCGAGAAGAGGCCAACATCAGTGAGCAAACGGCAACTGATGACACGGCAATTTTGCTGGCTCAGAAAGAGGAAGAGCTTGCGAAAGACAGGCTTGAACGCGCTCGGAAGAGTCGGGAGTTTTCGAAGATCAGTGTTTCGGAGCAGGAATGGCTGGCGCTGCAGAATGAGTTTGACAAGCGACAGATTTCGACGCGGAAGGCCAGGATCGACCAGACACTTGCTCAAATGCGGGCACGCAGCAAAGCGGCGCTGCTCGCGCATCAACAAACCTCAGTAGCTCGACTTGAACTGGAACTTCAGGAATCAAAGTCAGCAAGTGAGCTCGAGAAGCTGGGACTTGTGGGTTTGCAGAAGGCCGTTTCCATCGCGGAAGTTCGGCTGGAACGACGGCGTCTGCGAGCACCGTTTGACGGTGTGGTTGTTGAGCAAATGAAGAATGTGGGGGAATGGGCCGAGGCGGGCGAAACAGTTCTGCGAATCATTGGTCTTGATCGATTGTACGTGGAGGGCTTTGTTGCCAACTCCACTGCTCACGGGATCAAGCCCGGTCAGGCCATTAAAGTGATCGCAAGTGTGAACCAAAAGCCACAGGAGATTCGCGGGACTCTGGTCTTTCGCAGCCCTGAGGTTGATGCCAAAGGGCAGGTCCTTGTTCGAGGAGAAATACTGAATCCCGGTCAGATCCTGGGACCCGGTGAGAGAGTCGAGATGTGGATTGAGTCACAGCTGAGTGAAAAGAATGTTTCAGTTTCCGACCGGTAGGTTTGTGGTTCGGACTGTCGATTCGAAAACGTAAGTATTTTCCTGGTACCGAGCAGTTTATCGGGATGAGGCATGTCAGTCGCTCATCAATCCATCAGCAGTGGCCCAGGGATAGTCGCATGGAAGCTGCGATCCGATCTGGACGTTCAGCCACAGCGCGGTGATACCGAAACGGTCTATACGATCAAAGACCCTCTTCGGCTCACTTACTTTCAGACAACAGATGTGGAGTGGATGCTGCTGAAGTTGTGCGACGGAACGATGAGGATCGATGGGCTTCTCGAGAAACTTTCAACATGCTACCCGGACCAGTCGCTGACAGAAGACATGCTTCGTGAAGTTCTGCTGACCGCCATTCACGCCGGAATTATGGTACCGACAACACCTGGTCAGGGTTTGCGGCTGGCAGAATCCCGGAAGCAGCAGCAGATGAGTTGGCTGAAAAAGCTGGCAGTGCCTTCATTTCGCTGGAGGGGCGTAGATCCGACTGGATTTCTGCGGGTGATTCATCCGTGGCTGTCCTGGATCTATCGGCCGTGGGCATTGATCCTTTTTTCGATTTTCGTTGGGTCAATCGCGGTCCTGGTGTTGCAGCGGTCTGATGCTGTTGTTCAGGAAATGCCGGATATAAAGAGTCTGTTTACCCTGCAGAAGATGATCGTTCTGACACTTTGTGTCGCAGTCGTCAAAGCGATTCACGAAACCGGGCACGCATTGACGTGTCACCATAATGGCGGTGAATGTCATGAACTGGGACTCATGATGATCCTGTTCTTCCCGTTGCTGTATTGCGATGTCAGTGATTCGTGGACGATGAATGATCGATGGAAGCGAATCGCAGTATCGTCAGCCGGAATCCTCGCTGAACTTGGAATTGCGGCGATTTGCGGTCTGCTCTGGATGTGCAGTTATCCTGGGACGCTCCACAGCTTCTTTCTGAACATGATGATTCTGTGTTCTGCGAATACGGTCCTTGTGAACGGAAATCCGCTGCTTAGATACGATGGCTACTATGTGATGTCCGATCTGCTGCAGATCCCGAATCTGGCAATGGAGAGTCGTCAGGCGGCCAGTTCGTTGACGCAACGAATCGTATTTGGTGTCGGTGGAATACAGACCGCGTACAGTCCGGCAGCAAACGGACTGCTCGCTGGCTGGGGAATGCTGTCGGGCATCTATCGTGTTGGCATCAGCCTGACTCTGCTGACGTTAATGTATGAAATGTTGAAACCTGTGGGACTCGAAGTGCTTGCATTGATTCCGGCGATGACAATGCTGATTGGACTTGGTCTGGCTGGAGTTCGCTACCTTGGAATTGGAATCCGGACTGCTCCCCGCAGAGCCAGAGCGCTGGCGGGAGTCATTGGTCTGGTGGCTCTATTGACGGTGATGATGCTAACGCCCGTGTCACTGCCAGTGAAGGCTGGCTGCGTGTTGACACCAGGAAACTCAGAACCCGTTTTTGTTCGAGTTCCGGGAGCGATTGAATGCCGATTTCAGCAGGGACAGCTGGTGAAGAAAGATGACCTTTTGGCGGTCCTTCGAAACCCGGAGCTTGAGCTGCAGATTGTGTCACTTGCCGGTGAGGTCCGCCTGAAGGAAGTTCAGGTTGCCCAACTCGAGAACAACCGAGCCCGAGATCCATCGCTGGCAGCTGCATTGTCTGTTGCGGAGCAGTCGCTGACGTCTGCAAGGTCGCGACTGAAGACCCTGAATCGCATGAAGGACGAACTCGAGATTCGAAGCCCTGCCAGTGGGCGAATCTATCTTCCGCGAAATAAACCGCCGGAGACAGACCGTCCTGATGCTCCACAAATCTGGTCCGAATGGGCAATGACACCCTCAAACCAGCATGCATGGCTGGATTCGCAGACTCTGCTGTGCTGGATCGGAGATTCAACAGACTGGCGGGTGTCTGCCTATGTTGACGAAACAGATCTTGACCTCGTTGATGTTTCTTCTCCGGCTACTGTTCGCTTTCTTTCAATGCCTTCACTTCCAATTGAAGGGCACATTGAAGTACTTGGATCCGCACCCAGCGAACAGGTAGATCGTGAGTTGATCGTCAATCGCATGATCGCGATGTCGTCGACTCAACCCGGCCAGCCTCAGCAAACGCTGTTTCAGGCGACTCTGAAGATGAATGACCAGCCGGAATTCGGTAGTACGCCGCTCTATGCAACCGGCATTGCGAGAATTCAGTCGCGCCCCGTTTCCGTTGCGGGACGATTCTGGCGCCTTCTCTGTCACACGTTCTCGTTCCGGATGTGAGGCATTGCACACCGCTTTGAGCTGAGGGCACTGTCGTCAGCAGAGGCCGGAGCATTTTGCTGACTATGGAATGATGAACACCAGCCCCGTGATGACTCCGGTTTCTGCAACCAGCCCAGCCCATGACCAGGGAGGCAGGTATGCCGTCGAGTCGTATTCATTGCAGGTCGGGCAGTCGCCAAGTGATGGAACGCATGTGCATGGCGGCTGTGCAGCAACTCGATATGGCAGAATCGCTGTGTTGAAAGCGAAGTGCCCGATCGACCAGAAATTTGTCAGGCAGTCGGAGTGAACCCCACATCGTTCGAGATTGGGATCTTCGAAATAAAGCGGGTTGTTCTTAAACGGGTACAGAGCTCGGTTTGGTCGAGTGACACCGTATCGCATTGACGGGACATAGTAGCCCGGGATGCTTCCGTGGAAGTAGTCCACCACATTTGTGGAAGCTGTGGAACGAGGATCATCGAGGGGCACTCTCCATGAGTCCTGTCGGTTAGACTGCTCCGCGGATGATCCATGGATCTTAACAGCCGTCATCGGAGCAAACAGTCGGTTCAGCGGCGCTTCACTTCCAGGAGTTGCTGTTGGTGACAATGGCACTGGGAATTCCTGAATTCGACGAGCCGATGTCGGACGAAATCGATGGATGCGAGAAGAGAGATCCTGAAGCTCAGCCATATAAACCGGAGTCGCCTTCGCCACGTCTTTTGAATGAGCGTCAGAGTAGTTTCGATTGAGCTTGATCCATGCTGAGTCCTGATTGACAAGTGACTGCAGGTCAGTAAGGTAATGTCCATCCTGAGATGCCGTTTCTTTTCGGGGAACCTCTGAGGCTGGTTCTTCGGCTTTCTGCGACTTGAGCAATGACATCAGGTCGGAAAGCACCTGTTTGTTGACGGGGCGGTCAGGTCCGGAATCAGTACCGGGTTTCGATTCCGGAGACGCGTTCACTTCTTCAGGTCGCAAAGGGACCTGAAACTTCAGTTCCGTCAATTCAACGTCCGCGAATTCAGAATACGCTGTAAGTGGTTTACGAGCTGAGCTCTGATCGGTTTCAGGTATGATCCAGCCGATTTGAACCACCGGACAATCTCCGGAAAATTCGGGCTGGGGCCCTGACTTTCGGGCAGCATCCTGAGTGAATTCGCCTTCTGACTCTGAAGCTGGAGCTACGGGGGAGGATGGGGCCAGTGGAGCGGTCGGCAAATCTTTTGCCGCGGCGAGAGGGATGCCAAGAGCAACGGCAAGCAAGACAAGAAGCTCTGGTTTCTTGGTTGCCATTCAACATCCTCCTGACAGGTCTTGACTGAATCCGTCCATTTTGTCACCGATTCCATGAAGTTGGCTCGAAACAGGTGAAAAAATCAAACCTGCAGCCTTGCGCAAACTTCCTTATTCTTCGGTTTCGACCCTGGGAAAGGCTGAGATCGCAACGATTTTCCGGTTTACTCGGAATTACTCACCCTTACACCAACTCCACCATTGATCTTTGCGAGAACTACCGAAAGGTCAAAATCGTCAAATTTTTACATCGCTTAGAAGATCAGCTCAGTTATTCTGAGAGTCGGTTCTTTCTGATGATCCAGAGGTGAGGATCATTCCGATCTGAAAAGAGAATTCATAGCGCCCGCCTGGAACGATCCTGTTCGGAAAAGCTATAGCGCAACGGCAAAGGGACTGTATAGATGTACCTGTCAGGCTTTATACGACGGATGCGCGGAATCTTCAGGCAATTGATTTCGAAACCTCAGCCGGGGCATCGAACGCTTCGGCTGGTGCAGTTGGAAGATCGACGTGTTCTGAATGCATCTGTTGCAGTTAATGCTGGAATTGTACTTTCCGGGGCAGAAACCCTGACCATCGAAAACGGTGGGTCGGTCGACTTCGGAGGCGGAGACGTTCAGGCTGTCCGGTTGACTTTGAATGATGGCAGCACGTGGTCTGTCGCAGGGTTAAATGCCACAGAGTTTTCCGTCAATACCAACGAACTCCTGGTTGATGCGAGTCTGTTTGCGGATGGTGGAGACATGCTGACTGGCGGCAATGTGCTCTTGATCCAGGGGTCGGATGCTGCGACGGATCAGGTGGTACTTGACCTGACAGGAATTGACTTTATCCCATCGGGAGGCATTTCGTTTCTTGGGGGAGAAGATGTCGGGAACGCGGATAACGATAGCCTTGCGATTACCGGCTACAACATTGCCATCGACGCAAATCCACTCACAGCGGACGTCACGGTGACTCATACGGGTCTCGAAAGCGGAAATGTTGTCCTGAATGGTTTGGGAACAGTAGAGTTTGATCAGATCGAACCACTTGCGCTGGGGGGAACGGCTGCGGACCTTGTGATCAACCTGCCTGCCGGTGCTGATCCAAACGTGATCCTGAGTGACGACGGAAATCTCGGGAACAGCATCACCCGATTGTCTGGTGATACATTCGAGTTAACAGACTTTGCGAATCCGACAAGTTCACTGACTATCAATGACGCTGGAAATGTAAAGCAGATTTTCATTCAGGGGCTGGATCCTGCATTTGACGCCGATCTCACAGTCAATGACGACGCAGGCAGCGACAATGTTGTGACCTTTGATGCGGCCGACACAGATCTGGGCACTGGCAATCTCGTGGTGAACGGTGACATCATCAACATCACCCGGGCGATTACAACAGAGGGCGGTTCGATCACACTGAATGCAGACACTCTGGTGAGCAGCTCCGCTGCGGGTGATCTTCAGACGACTGCGGCTGTAAGTAGTGGCGTAGCCAGTGGGGCAATCGATATCAATGTGACGGGCAATGGAGTCGTAGATCTGCTGGGCGATCTGATCACAGAAGGTGCGGATCACGCTGCGGGCAATGGCAGCAACGGCGGTGCCGTTACGATTGATACCGCCGATGGGACGATCGATGTTGGCCTGATTCGGACCAGCGGTGGTGATGATTTGGCGAATGCCAATACCGGCGGTACAGCGGGATTGATTACGCTGAATACCGGAAACTCGAATCTGATTACCCTGACCGACGATCTGACAGCTGCGGGAGGTGCCGGGGGCACACTGGGAGCTGGTAACAATATTACTCTGAGCGACGCCGTCGTTCTGGCAGACGATATTAGTGTGAGTTCCGGTACAACAGCCGGCAATGTGCGATTCGACAGTACAATCGAAGGAACGGCCGCAGGGACGGAAGATCTTTCAGTCACCGCTGGCACCGGCAACGTTGTCTTTAACGGGGCTGTCGGCGGAGTGACTCGACTCGGAAACCTCACGGTAAACAGTGCCACGAACGTCACGGCGGCGGCTCTGACGGTCGCTGCATTGCAGCAGGTTGCTGGTTCAGGGCTGACAACGCTGAATGGCGTGGTGAACACGAATACTGCGGCTGGCGTTTCTTTGTCGGGCACAAATCTGGCAATCAATAACAGCATCGTCACCGCTTCCGCTGGCGGCGTAACGATCAATGTCTCGGGTACAACAACGATTGCTGCCGCTGGCGATATCGACTCGGATGGCGCAGTATCCATCACAGCCACAGGAGGCATTTCTTCTGCGGGCGACGTCGATACTACCAACGATAATGTGACATATGAGTCGCCTCTGATTCTTACCGGCGATGTTGATATCAACACTGGCGCAGGTGGGGGAACTGTTGCGTTCAACAATACAGTGAATGGTACTGCTGCTGGCTCGGAAGATCTGACCATAACGGCGGGAACCGGCAATGTGACGTTCGTCGGCGCCGTCGGCGGCACTGTACGACTGGGTGTTGTTACGATCAATAGCGCCACCAACGTGACTGCCGCTGGATTGACGGTCGCCTCGCTGAATCAGGTGGCCGGAAGCGGCCTGACGACACTCGGGGGAGCAGTCAACACAAATACGGCAGCCGGAGTCTCTCTGACAGGCACGAATCTGGCTCTGAATAATTCAATCACGACGACTGCCAATGGCCCGGTAACATTGAATATGTCCGGGACAGTTGTCATCTCAGCAAACGGTGATATCAACTCAGACGGAGCAGTGGCGATTACTGGCAGTGGGGGCATTACGACTGCTGGAGATATCGATACGACAAATGACAACATTACAATCAACAATGCCGTAACCCTGACCGGCAGTATAGATTTTGACACAACCGGAGCGGCTGCCGGCAACATCCGGTTTCTTTCCACCGTCGCGACGGCCGGCAATAATCTGAATCTGGATGCCGGTGCAGTCGGCAATGTTACTCTGGATGGGAACGTCACCGGGGGAGGCAATCTGGTTGTTCGAAACGGTGCGGTGCAGAATTACAGCGGTCTTAGTGTTGCCAGTGTGGATATCCAGAACTCGGCAACGAGTGTCAACCTGAATGGCGCTGTCACAGTGACTTCTAATGCTGCAAACGGGGGCACCGATGCATTGAAGATCAATGCAGCCGGGATTGTTCAGATCCTTGCGCCTATTACGGCGACTGCGGCAGCCGGTCTGAATGTCGATATTGATCCAACCGATGTTTCGGTGGACGCGAATATTACAGCAACCGGTCAGATCGACATTACTGCCAGCAACAATATCAGCGTTGCAGCAGTCACCGTCAGATCCGATACCGATGGCAACGGTGGGACACTGACGATCACAGCGGACGACGACAACAGCGGTGCTGGCGACCTGACTGCCGTCGACGGATCGACACTTCGCGGGCATACTGTCACGCTGAGTGCGTTCAATATCGTAACAGATGTCGTCACCAGTAACGTTGGAAACCTGACCGCGACCGCTGGCAATGACATTACTATTAACGATGTGACAACTGCGTCAACTGCTCAGATCCAACTGAGTGCCCGACGCAATATTCAGATCAATGCAAACATCACCGCATCCACAACGGCTCAACTGACAGCAGATAGTGATGGGAATGGGACAGGTTCCATTTCCGGCACTGCGGGGATTGTGACCGGAACATCAGTCATCCTGAACGCCGCTCAGGGCATTGGAGATGCCGGCGCCATTCAGACGAATGCAGGTCAGTGGACGGCGACAAATACAACGAGTGGACAAATCCGACTCTCGGAAGTCGCTGCAGGTGGAAGTGTTACGCTGAACGCGATTAACAATGGCAATCGCGACGTTACACTCGACACGGCAAACGGGTCGATGACGGATGGAAATGGCGCAGTAACGAACATTACAGCCGGGAACGCTACGATCACAGCCGTCAATGGAAGTATCGGTGCAACTTCATCGGATGTCTTCAAGGGAACGTTTGACCCGATTGAAGTGAACCTGACAGGGAATCTCAACGCGACTGCCGCGACCGGGACGGTTGCAATTTCGGGAACTGTGGGTGGAACCACAACGATCAACGCGACTACGGGGTTTGTCCAGTCTGCAGCCAATCTCAATGTGGCTGGCGATGTCTTCACGGTGACGAATCTGGCGCTGATCACGACTGCAACACTGACCATCGCTGACGCTGGGTTTACAATCGCAGGGGACCTGCGGATTGAAGCCGCAAATGTTGAGGCAGTGACGGCGAATGAACCCGTGATTCTGGGAACCGCTGCGACGCCGGTGAGCCGATTGCTGTATCGCGTCTCCACAGCCAACGATGAAGTCGTTCAGATTCGCTCAGGTCAGGTGGATATTGAAACCGGAACCAGCGTGCAGATGCAGCTCCTTCAGGACACGCAGTTCACGGACCTTGATTGTGACCTGACAAGCCTTGACACCACAGGCAATACGGCAGTCATTCAGTCTGTCGGAGCTGTCATCACTCAGGGGAGTACCACAGGTACGGTTCCCGTGACTCAGACCAATGATCGAATACTGAGTCTGAACCTGTTGCTCCTTGGAGACGGTCCGTTCACGCTGAATAACTTAAATAACAACGTGACAACATTGGCTGGCAGTGCAAATGGCGCTATCAGTTTTCGAGACACCAATACGCTGGTTGTCGGAACGGTTTCACAGATATTTCCCGTTGTCGCCGTGGCGGGAGTTGAAACTCTTGCCGGAAACTCAGCGATCACGATCAATGTGGATTCCGGCGATTTGACCGTCAACGCTCTTGTGACTGCCAATGGCAATGGAAACGTCACCCTGGCTGCCGGAGGGAATGTTTCGTTGGGAGCCATTGTCAGTTCGACCAGCGGCAACCTGATGGTGACAGCAGATGCAGACAGTAACAATTCCGGTGCAATCATCGATTCGCTTCCGGACACTGATGGGGGGACGCTGGGTGAGCAGGGCGTCAATCTGGTCACGTCCGGCACAGCATTCCTTTCTGCCGCAGAGGGTATCGGATCTGCCGACGATATTGACACAACAGTAGGGTCTCTGCAGGCCACGAATACTGCCACAAACAGTGTCAACATTCAGGAAACGAATGGGCTGACCATCAATGGCACTGGTGTTCGAACACTCGCAGGAAATGGGAGCATTACCGTTGATGTCGTTGCCGGTGGACTGGCAGTCAACAGTGTTGTTTCAGCGAATGGTGCTGGCGTTGTAACTCTCAACGCAGCCGACTCGATACAGATTGGTGCCACAGTAAGTTCAGGCTCCGGTACGCTGAACCTGGCAGCAGATTCGGATTTGAATAACACCGGGTCAATTACAGACACGCTGCCAGATACCGATGGTGGGACCGCGGGTGAGCAGGGTCTGAATCTGTCCACGACGGGAACGGCTGTCTTGATCGCTGCTGAGGGTATTGGGGCAGGCGATGATATCGACACCAGCATCGGATTGCTGATCGCAACAAACACGACTTCCGGAGACATCGTAGTCCAGGAAGTCAATGGACTGACAATCGGAGGCACGGGCGTCCGTACACTGGCCGGCAGCGGGAACATCACAGTGAATGTGACGACGGGAGACCTGCTGGTCAACAGCGTGGTGACTGCGAACGGTGCCGGCACTGTTCTGCTCACAGCCGGAGGATCTGTGAGTCTTGGTGCCCTTGTCAGTTCCGGCAGTGGCAATCTGACTATAGCTGCTGATGCAGACGGCAACAATACTGGTGCAATCACAGATACGTTGCCAGATACCGACGGCGGAACCCTGGGCGAACAGGGAGTCAATCTTCAGACGACTGGCACGGCATTCCTGTCTGCCGCTCAGGGTATCGGCGCTGGCGATGATGTTGATACGACGGTCACCACTCTTGAGGCGACGAACACAACATCCGGCGCCATTGTGATACAGGAGACGAATGAGCTGATCATCGGCGGCACGGGCGTTAGAACACTTGGGGGCAACGGGGATATCAATGTCGATGTGGTCGTTGGTAATCTGGTTATCAACAGTGTTGTCTCAGCAAACGGAAATGGTTTTGTCACTCTAAGTGCGGTTGAGTCAATCTCGATCGGAGCAACGGTCAGTTCGGGATCGGGGACTCTGAATATCATTGCGGACTCAGACCTCAGCAATACCGGGGCGATTGTGGACACATTGCCGGACACCGATGCCGGGACCGCGGGTGAGCAGGGATTGAATCTGTCGACCTCGGGGACTGCGATACTTACTGCTGCTGAAGGGATCGGATCCATTGATGACATCGACACCAGCATTGGGATTCTGGTCGCTATAAATCGAGCGATCAACAACATCTCTGTTCAGGAGGTCAATGGGCTGATCATTAGCGGAGCTGGGGTGATTACACAGGCCGGAAACGGCAACATTGCGATAGATGTAGTAGCCGGTGATCTGGCCGTCAACAGTGTCGTGACAGCACATGGCGCTGGTTCTGTGAGTCTGAATGCTGCCGGTTCAGTGTTTCTCGGTGCTCTCGTCAGTTCGACCACCGGCAATCTTTCTGTCGTCGCAGATTCCGATGTGAATGCGACTGGTGCGATAGTGGATACACTGCCCGATACCGATGGTGGCACAGCGGGTGAGCAGGGAGTCAACCTTCGAACCGGTGCGGCCGTGACGCTGACTGCCGCACAGGGGATTGGTGCCGCAGATGATATTGATACAGACATCGTTTCACTGCAGGCTACAAACAGCACAACGGGTCGCATCGACATTCAGGAATTGAACACACTGGTGATCAACGGAACCGGGGTGCGAACGCTGGGTGGCAACGGGGATGTGTCAGTTGACGTTGTTGCTGGAAATCTGACCATCGATTCAGTTGTCACCGCCAACGGAACCGGCAATGCTCGATTGAATTCGGAGACGGGAACCGCTGATATCAACGCACAGGTAAGCTCCGGTGCCGGCGATATCACTGTTACTGCCAATGTTGTTACGCAGGACGCGAATATCACGACCGGTGGCACAGGACGCATTAGTGTGCTGGCAGACACAGGCGCGATCGTCATGGCGAACGGAGTTCGAACGACCGCCAATCAGGGCAGCATTCGGTACGAGACAACGGCCGGAAACATCATCGCGGAAGATATGCTGACTCAGGGTGGCGCAATTCATATTGATGCGGCGGGAGATGTCAGTATCGGAAACGCGACTTCTGCGAGAATTGAAGCGACTGGTGTGATCTTTTCTGCTCTGACGGTGAATGCCGCAGCCGGAACTTCGATCATTACTCTCGCCGATACGAGCGGGTTCTCTGTGGGACAGACCGTTTTCATCATTGATGATAACTCGCCTGCACAGTCATTCGTGATCAATGCCACAACAGCAACGACCCTGACTTTGTCCGGTTTGCTGGGCTCTGCCTATGATGTCGCAAACAATGCTCGAGTCGCACTGCAGGCTGACAATCCGGGCGTGATGACATTGGTTACGACGAACGTTGGTGCAGGATCCACTACGGTTAACGTTCAGAGTACAGCGGGATTGTCGGTGGGACAGACGATTTATCTTGTCGACGACAGTTTTCTGATTGCGGATAATTCACGGGCCGAGTCCTTCACAATTACGGGGATCAGCGGCAATCAGATCACATTGAATCGGGCAAGTACGAGTACCTACCAAACCGCCCGGAATGCTGTACTATCCACGGGGCAGATCATCAGCATTCAGGCGAGCGGGAACATCGCAGTTCAGTCGGGATCGCAGCTAACGACCGACAATAATCCGGTTGCCGGAAGCAGTGAAGAGGACACCGGTGACAGAATTCGCGTTTTGTCCAATGGCGGAACAGGAACTGTTGCGTTTGGACTGGGTGTGAACCTGAGGACCGACGGAGGAGTTGCCACAACATTCCAGCAGCGTCCAAATCCGGCTGGTGGAGCGGGTGCTCGATCATTCTTCAATTATCCGGCATCGCCGATTTTGGCGATGGTGGCTTCACTGGATGCTCTGACATATAACGCCGAATTTGCGATTCAGATCCAGACACCGGGTGAAGAGAACCTGAGGCTTGATATTGACTGGCGTGATGCTTCGGGGGATGGACTTGTCACGGAGCGAATCGAGTCCTTCTATCTGCAGCCTGGTTTGCAGTCAATTTCTCATGTTTATTCGTTCTTTGACCTGCAGTCGTTTCTGGATAATATGCAGGCAACCTTTCTGCTGGACTTCAGTGTTTCGCATCACGAATCGATTCAGGTTCTTGGCGGCACAATTCAGCAAAATGGGTTTTCATCAAATGTGAATGTTGGTCCTGTCCCTGGATTGTCGTTCAACGCAGGCCTGTTGACGACAACAGACGATTTGACAACAGGCCTTGCCGCACCGCTTTCACCGGGTGTCGTGATTGACCGAAGCTTTGCTGTTGTAAACAGCCTTGCTCTTTCCAATGCAGACTTCTTCTTCGAAGGCGGCACGGTTGAAATCAAGATTCCCACGCTGTTGTTCCCGCCGATCAATACACCCAAGCCAATAGTTCAGCTTGTAGCGGATGCTGTCTCCTTAGGCACAGCCTCGATTCAGCCATTGCTGTTCATGCCCGCAACGGAATTTGAGCCATCTCCACTGGGTACGTTTTCGACGCAATCGGAAGACATCTTCCGGCTGCGACGAGTGGACGCTTCCGGGCTGTTTGATGTGCCTGGATACGAGAGAATCCGAGAAGGATCGAATCTGCTTCATCCGGAGTTGCTGCGGCAATGGGTTTCAGAGCAGGACCTCGGCGGTGCGAGTAACTACGAGTTGTGGTTGATTACTCGAAAGCGTGACGAAAACGGAAACGAAGTCAGCGTTGAACGTCCTCTCCTGCGATTTGACATCGTGAATAAGCGACCGTTCCCTGCAAGTGAGGAAACTCTGCCCGATGATATTCCTCAGTTAATGCTCGAAACGGTCGAGGAGGTTGCTCCGGAGACCCCCCAGGCTGAGCAGGTTCCGGGAGCTGAGCCTAAAGCCGACGGACAAGTGCAGGAGTCGGAGAAAGTAGATCCTGCCACAGAGTCGACTGAACCCGGAAAAGAGACTGCTCCGGGTTCGGATTCATCGGATGAAAGCACGTCCGATGACCTTTCTTTCAGGCTGGACAACCTTTCCGCAACCGCATCCACGGTAGTCGGCGTGATGGTCAGTCGAGCCCTTCAGCAGGGTCGCAGGCGTGGAGGGGTCCCGGTCCCGAGCAGGATTTCGAGTGTGGTATCCGGAGTATTGCGGAATAAGCAGGCAGGCGGAAATGAACCGGCTGGACTTTCCGAAACAGAGCCTCTTCGCGATATTGCGTAATTAAGAATGCAGGGTGTCAGGCGTTGCCGCCCCTTTGCACAATTTCAGGTGATCAAAGAACTGAGACGCAGAATGACTCGACCAGACCAACCGGACGGCAGTCGCGATCTTCGAGAGAAGCAGGCCCGCGGGACGATGCTTCCACCGGCTGTTGGAGGCAGCGGAGAAGGCAATATACATGGCGATTTGAAGCCTTCCGCAGGGGCCTCATCGAAACCGGCCGCAGGACTACCCTCAGGCAGTGGCACGAAAGGAACACCGCCGCAGGCAGGTCGAGGGACAATGCTTGCGCCGGCTCTGTCAGAGACTGCACCGAAAGATTCAGAGAACAGCGTGGGCGGGCAGGAATCTTCCGGTCTCTATGCGCATGACACAGGTCGCCTTGCAACGCAGACTCACCGTGCCGGAGTTGCGGAACAGAATCTGCTCTCGAACATCCTGCGAACTCGAGTGAACCAAAAGAAAGATGTACAGCGGGCCACCGGTATTAAGCCTCAGAAGCGCGCGATTCAGCATGCCGCGGTCAAGAGTTCCTGGAACCTGCGGATCCATAAACGCGGAGTGAATGGAGAACTGTCGGGTATCTGTAACGAGATTCCCCGTGATGTGCCGGAATCGTTTGGTCTTGCATCCGCTCTGATTCAGGGAGAAGCGACAGCGGAGTATGACGTACTGGGTGAGCTGGGTGCTGGCAACATGGGTGTTGTTTACCGAGCAATCCAGACATCGCTCAATCGGGAACTTGCCATCAAGACTCTTCGGTCGGACATTCGTGATCCATTGCACGACCAGGAGATGTTTGTCTCAGAAGCTGTGGTCACCGCGAATCTGGTCCATCCAAACATCGTTCCGATTCATGATCTGGGTCGAACAGAAGATGGAAAACTATTTTATTCGATGAAGCAGGTGAACGGCATCAGCTGGGTCACCGTGATGAAGCGGAAGTCTCTGGAAGAGAATCTTGATATTCTGATGAAGGTTTGTGACGCCGTTGCGTACGCCCACTCGCGCGGCGTTATCAATCGGGACCTAAAACCGGAAAATGTGGTTGTTGGTGACTTCGGTGAAGTGATTGTGCTTGACTGGGGTCTTGCCATCACAACGCCGGAGTTTGAAAAACGCAACAGCGTTCTGATTGACTATCGAGGATGTGCAGGCACTCCTGCGTACATGTCCCCGGAGCTTGCTGAAGATGATGTGTCGCTGGTATGTCCTCAGAGCGACGTCTATCTTCTGGGAGCCATTTTGTTTGAAGTTCTCGAAGGGTTTCCTCCCCATCTCCTGAAGTCGCTTCAGAACATCAGGGACCCGGATCATCAGTTTGCAGCCGTGGTTGAAGCGGTAGTCAACAATGAGATTGAAGAAGATGTGGTGAATACGGGCGAGCTGATGCAGATTGCTCGTCGAGCCATGGCGACATTTCCACATGAACGATATTCAAGTGTGGAAGAGTTTCAGGAAGCCATCCGCGAATACCGCATCACAGGGCGAGCTGAAGAGTTACTGGAAAAGGCGCTCGATCGAAGAAACTCGGACTATGACGAATTTCAGCAATCGGTTGCTCTGTTCAGTGATGCACTTCGAAAGTGGCCGGAGAACCGTCGTGCACTGCGGGGAGACAAGACGGCTCGTGAAGCGTTTGCTCGACTGGCATTAAAAAAGGGCGACCTCGACCTTGGACTGGAAATCGTTGCCGGACGAGACGACGACGATCTTGTCGTCATTACGTCACGGCTAAAGAAGTCCCGTAGATTCCGCTCATTGATCAAGGTGACGTGGCTATTGCTGTTTACGGCTGCAGTGGTCTTCATGGTCTGGAACATTCGTGAACGCCGCGAGGCTGAACTTGCGAGGCAGAAGGCGGAAGAATCAAGGCTGGCACTGGTTAAAGCCAGCGGAGACCTCGACGAACAAACGGAAAAGGCGAGGATTGCAAAAGAAGAAGCCGCGATCGCCACAAGAAATGCTGAACAACAGCGTGCTACGGCCGAAGAACTCAAAAAGAACGCGGAGCTCCTGTCACTCGAAATTGACAAAGAGAGAGAAAAGGTCAACACCGCCAAAATGGAAGCCATGAAGGCGGCGATGGAAGCAGACGCTGCTAAACTTGATGCCGACACAGCTAAGGCAACTGCTCTTGAAGAACGCACGAAAGCAGAAATGGCTGCCGGAGAGGCACAACTTGCACTGAAGCAGGCCGACGCAGCTGAAATGCGAGTCAACGAATTGAAGAAAGCCGCCGAGCTTCAGGAAATTGAACTGGTAAAAGGTCGTATCGATGTTGCATATGAACTTCGTCAGTACAGCGAAGTTGTGCGGCTCGGAAAAGAAGCACTGGAGAAACTGAAAGAGAACTCACAATTTGACAGGCAGCAACAGCAGGCGATCGAACAGAAGATTAATAACGCTGAACGATCAGGAGGCAATGTTCAACTGCAGCTTGAGATGCTTCCGTTGAGTTCAGCAATGAGCAGCGACGGGCAGACGATTGCAGTTGCGTACAACTCCACCTCTGATCGCCCTCGGCGAATAGAATTCCTCCGACGAAAGAATGACGGACTGTCATCGCAGGACCTCGATCGTCAGGAGATCAAGCTCCCTGGTGGGCGACTTGATGAACTGTTTGTTTCTCCAAAGGGGGCCGTCGTTGCAGCCGCAGGCCTGAATCTCTTATGGAAACGCAATGCTGCAGCGGAATACGCTTCCTTTACACTGGCCACTGCCGGCGAACGTTTACCGTCGTTTAGCCATTGTCTGTTCTCTAATGACGAGAAGCATTTGTATCTCGTTGAGAACGATCGAGCCTGTACGATCTACATCTATGAGATTGGTGATGAAAATCTGCGACTGCTTCTGAAGAGATCTCTGTATGGAGATTCCGGGAGTTTCGTATGCCAGGATATTGTGCTGCTGTCGGATGAGTCATGCCTTGTGAGTGTGCCAAAAGGCGAAGATGACTCAGCCTGCAGAGCATTCTACCTGAATTGGTCTGATGGTGTTCCCGCGATATCGGCGATTGGTGGTCGTGCTCCGGAGCTGAAGGGAATTCAAAGCCTGAGTGTGGCAACCGAACGCTCGCGGATCAACCTGCTGGAGCTGTCGCCTGATGGAATGACATTGCTCGCCGGGATTGATCATGGCGGCAAGCATTCGATCGTTATGATACCAAAACGGAAATCGGCCGATCACGACGACTTTCCATTCGAAAGCGTGGATGAAACCACGATTACATTTCAGTGCGTCAGTGAAACGTTGCCTTCCGAAATTGTCTTCTCTGCGGATGGGACTCGGATCGCTGGTTCAATCCTGAATTCCAAACGCAACAACATACAGATCTGGGATGTCGTTGCGGGAAAAGTGACGGATTGCAGACAGGTTGGCCTTCTGAAACTGGCCGAGGGCAATGGAACTCTGTTGTCGGGAGTCGCCGGTAATGTTCTGTCCCTGGCCTTTGATCGGTCCAGTTCAGGCACGCTGATCTGCGTGTCGAAGGAAGACAGTCGCATCAGTAAGTGGGACCTTTCAACGTACTCTGCGTTTGTTCAGTCCCTGCAGGAGGTTCGCGACAGTTTCCGGGCATTGGGGAATCAACAGACATCGGAGATTCAAAAGACAGGCCCGCGCAATCTGTCCCTCAGTTCAGTTTCTGGCAGAACTTCCAGCAGAGAAAGGCTGGACGATTCTCGCAAGGATATTCTCCGCTATGGTGATCCGATTCCTGCCGTTGCCCCGCTGCAGGAGAGTGATCAAACGTCCGGAAAGATGGGAAATCGAGTCAGAGAGATCGATCAGAAGGCGGAGGTGTTTTCTGCTGAGTTCAGTCAGGACGGAGAACGCGTCTTAGTGGGTGCGGACGACCTTGCTGCCCACGTTTACAGCAGTGAAACCGGAAATCGTACACTCAGCATGGTCGGTCGTATCGACTGGCTGTTGGGCTCCGATGCCCCGAACTACTTTGTGGAGGGCCACAATTCGAATATTAAGTCAGTGCGATTTCTTCCTCCCAATGGAGATCTCCTGCTGACATCCGAGAATCTGGGGGTCATCTCCGTTTGGGACGCCACACCAGATGAGGACGGTGTCGGACAGGAGCGATCTCGTTTGCTGCCGCGGTTTTCCGCCAGCGATTTTGCTGTGTCTGATGACGGGAAGTGGGTACTGGCGGGAGGGGCGGAAATTAATTCGGACCCAAACGCGGGTCAGTTTGACAAACTTCTGCACCAGGGAATGCTGTGGGATGTTTCACAGATTCGAAACTCTCTGTCCCCTGAGCCAGTTCGAACTCTGACGGGCCAGCATCCGAAATTCGAAATTACTGCAGTCAGCATTTCTCCGGGTTCAACCAGAGCAGTCACGTGCGGGCGGCGTGGGCGAATTGTTGTGTGGTCGATTCCTGATGGTCAGGTGATCGCAACTGTGGACGGCTCCCACGATGCAGACGCCATCTCAGGGGCCTTCTTTCTGAACGAAGAACAGTTTGCAACCGCTGGAAACGACGGGAAAGTGCTCCGCTGGACTCTGGAGAACGGCAAGCTGAGATCTGAAAAGCTGTATCAGGGGATCTGGATTGTTCGGATGGAAGCATCGCCTGACCGCACACGCATGGCGATTCACGATGTGAATATCGATCGTAAATCCGGCGGCGTCGGCGACACGCTGCGTGTTCGAGTGATCGATCTGCAGGGCAATACGTTGTCTGAGTTGCTGAACAGGAAGATTCCTGAATCAGACAAGGGCTTGCCAGCAAGAACCGGATGTACCTGGTCACCGGATGGGGCAACATTACTGCTTGTGATCGATGGCGAAATCAATGTCTATGAAACCACTGGCTGGAAGCTGATGAGTCACTACCGAGTGAATCATCCGACAACGAGACCGATTCGAGCTGCATTGTCACCCCCGGATGAAAACGGCAACGTTCGACTTGCCACTTCCAGCGGACGACTTGCAAATCTTTGGGACCTTTCGGATCGCAGTCATCTCTCAACATTTCGAACTCACCATTCCGATCGAATTACGGCTTCCTTCTCTTCAGACCGCCGATTCGTACTCACCGCCAGTGATACGTTACGAGTCTTTGACGCAGAAGAGTCTTCGCCCTTGCGTGGCCGAACGATCTTCCGTCTGGGATTAAAGGCGGATCACGAGCATCCATTGGTCGGAGCGACATT
This sequence comes from Planctomyces sp., assembly GCA_016795105.1. Lineage (GTDB taxonomy): Bacteria > Planctomycetota > Planctomycetia > Planctomycetales > Planctomycetaceae > F1-80-MAGs062. The sequence goes on along the minus strand of JAEUIH010000013.1, from coordinate 71,866 downwards.
TAGTCCGGTTGAAGGAGACTATCGCTTTATCAGTTTTGACCGAATGGGTGAATTGAGACTTTGGCAATGGGAACGCGGTCAGGGGCCGCCATCTCAGCCCGCTGTGAAACTGGCTGCAACTGGTCAGCAACTGAAAAGCTGGATGGAGGACAACGGCATCGAGCATCTTGAGACGGTTGGCCGCTGGAGTCAGGACGGCAGATTGATTGGAGTCGTTCGCAACGGGAGCTGTGAGTGTTGGAAAGTCGACGGAAATCAGCTTGTGGCCGTTCCATTGCCTTTGTCCGAGGACGTGGAATATTTGTTTAACGATGCATCATTTTCGCGGACCGGGAACTTTCTGGTTGCCGGTGGCGTTGGATTTCAAAAGAATGATGGCCAGGTTTATAGCGCCGCCGTAGTCTGGAGAATTACTCCGGAGGGAGGAGCTGAGGTTGTTGCATCTCTGCTGGACATTGATCGCCAGCATTCTGAAGCAGCCAGTGTTTCAAGACATGCGGGTGGTGTAAGTTCCGTCTGGCTTGATGAACAGACATCGACGGTTCTGACAGGCGGGGAAGATGCTCGCATCAACCTCTGGAAACTGCCTGACGTGGCGACAGCTCAGAACGGTACGTTTGTCTGGACTGTTCGACTGGAAGACTCGGTTCTGCCCCCTCATAGCGGAAGAATCACCGGACTTGGCGTTTCATCGACTCGAAGAGTCCTTTCATCAGACAATCGCGGATTTATGCGAATCTGGTCTCCAGGAGTTCTTGAATAGTGCGTGGCAACCAGCTGCGGCAGAATTTGCCGATTGAGTGTGCAGCGGTGCTGGATCAAAAAATTCGAGCCGTCAAGTTTTACCTGACCGGAACAAATCGAATGGAACTGACGTGATTCGTCAGAGTTGGCCAAACGCTGAGTAATTCCCTGGGGGGGGATTGCAGCATCATGACGAAATAAGAACTGATGCGTTAGAGTTGGATTTCTCAAGGAGGGGGTGGCGATGGCCAGGATGGATCATCTCCGCGGGCTGCGGCTTTGTTCAGCAGTGTTTTTGACGTTCTCCATGATGTCTGCTGGTCAGACTATCAATGCGCAGGATACGGGAGCCCCGAAGTGGGGCGAGTTCCTGAAGCGATTTGATAAAGATCCTCTGCTCAAACCGCCATTCCATAACGAGGCTGCAGAGGCGGGCCCGAAGGGACTGGCGTCGAAGATTCGAGCGAGAGAGCTTGATATACCGAATCGCAAGAAAGCAATTCGGTATCTGGCCGACCTTGACTGTGCTCAGTTTCCTGAAGCAAAACTGATGCTTCTGGAAATGCTGAACCCGGAAAAGGAGCGTTGGGAGGAAGTTCGCCTGGAAGCAGCCAAGGGTTTGAGAGACATGCTCGAACGCAATGCCTGCGGCGGACAATGCGATCCGGAAAAGAAGAAGAAGTCAGAGCGATGGTGGAAGAAGAATGGCAAGGACGAAGGAATGTGTCACTGCACAAATTGCTGTGACGCAGATACTCTCAACACGCTCGCCAAAACCGCCTACGAAATGAAAGAAGATGGCTGCTGCTACGAGCCGTCTTTAAGAGTACGCCAGATGGCAGTCGAAGCAATCAGCGTTTGCGGAGTTCCCTGCAACTACAAGCCTTACTATGCGGAAGAAGTCGGCCCGACTCCGACTGAAGAAGTTGGTGGAGAAGGTCCTGGCACTGGAGAAGATAAGCCACCGGTCGAAAAGCCGGAAAACGCTCCTGCTCCTTCTGCTGAACTTATCCTCCCGGAACTGCTGACCACTGAAGCAACTCCCATCGAACGACTGACAGACATTTGCATCGTTGAACTCAGAAACGGAAACGTTGTTCGAACGAACAAAGAATTGACTGCTGAATATCGAGGACGTCTGTACTTCTTCTCATCCGAAGAAGCCAGATCGACGTTCCTCAAATCTCCTGAGAACTATGCAGTTGCGTTCGGAGGTTGTGACCCGGTCGAATTTGTGGCAACAAAGGAAGTTGTCGAGGGGCGATTCCTCCTGAAACATGATGGTCGCTACTTCATGTTCGCGACTCGGGAGAATCTGAACCTCTTCAAAGAAAATCCAGCAGCGTTCGGAGGAAGTGCAGAGCCGGCCGGACGTCTGGCTTCTCGCTGATATCCCGGCCGCTCACTCGGAGCCTGACGTTCGCTGAATTTCCGGCTGAGTCAAACTGATCAAAACACCTGGGGCCCGCATTCTTATGAATGTCGGGCCTCATGGCATTTATCGAGGTGCACTGGCTCAGTGTTCATGTGTTGAACACTGACCACATGACGTCTCACTGAAGATCACGATTCTGTTGCCCGCATACCGTCAGTGCACGTTATTTGTGGAAATACCAGCATATTCGGGAAAAGGATTATCGGAACAGAAACTTCGCGGAAAACCAGTTCCTGGAGACCGGTTAAATTTGCCGATCCCCTAACTGTCTGGAACTGTGGAATCTGAATTCAGGAGTCAGCGCATGCGTCATTTAACGGCCATAGCGGCCATCTTAACGCTTTCTGGTCTGCAGGCGGTCATGGCTGCATCGACGGATCATTGTGGATGTAATCCGACTCCGAACTGCGCAGCTCCTTTGACGCCGACACCCTGCGACTCATGTGGAACAGGAATCGTCGAAGGCTGTTCGCAGTGCAGTGCGGCCCTCTGCGGTTGTGGTGTCTGTGGTACGTGCGGAGTGATGGCAGGATGTAGTGTTTGCGGCCAGAACACGTGCTGCTGGGACTGTACCTATGAAGAAGGTACTGACATCGAATCATTGACACCTGAATCGCAGTCAAAGATGTTGTACGAGCAGTCCCAGGCTCGGCTTCATTTCGAAGTTCCCGAAAGCGCGGGTGTCTGGCTGAGTGATCAGCGGATGTCGACTCCGGGCGAAAAGCGTGTCTTTATTGTTCCAATTGCCGATCGAACAAAACAGTACAAGTATGTCGTGAAAGTGGATGTTGTAATTCGTGGAAAGAAGTACTTCCGCAAAATAGCACTGAACAGTGTGACCGCGGGAACAATTCTGAATCTTAAGGTCGCCGTGCCGGAACTCGCAGAAGACGCAACACCGGCAATTGACCACGAAGTTTCGACCGTGGCCCCCGGCGGTGCTCCAAAAGCAGACGGTTGATTTTACTCCGGACGAAGTCCTGCGAAAAATTCGGCAATCACAGAAAAATCGGGAAGGCGTCACATTTGTGACGCCTTCTTTGCTTTTGACGAACAAAAAAACAGGATTCTGACCGGTTCGTCCGGAACCGGATCGTAGCGGGAGCGACATAAGGCGTTCCGTCTTTTAAACTTTCCAGCTGTATTCGGGTGATCTGAACTTCGATGTCATCTGATTTAAGAATGGAAGGGACAGAGCTGTGTCTGTAGGTCGTGAACGATCCTGGCGACCAGAGCGATCCATCCCGCGGCGTCGTGAGCGAAAGCTGAAGTTATTTCTGGCCGTAGGGCTGTTGACTGCACTGGTACTTGCACTTGTTTACATGATCTGGACTCCTCCGGTACAGCCGGTCAGGTTTGTTAGTCTGTCACCCTCGGGTGTGCGTGTCTCCTTAGGCGACGTGTTGCCATTGCCCGAAGACCTTGGCGCGAAGGCCAATATCCATCGCTTTGAAGCGCTCATGCAGGCATCACAGGCGGCGGAGCCATCACTGATCAGGGATTCACAGAAGCTGGAGTCTCTTCAAAGTCTTCAGAGCCTGAAGGCGGGTTCCGAAGAACGCTTACTTCTTTACTGCTCTCTGAAGGCCCGTGTCAGTGCCAGGTCCGGAGAGCCATCGCTTGAATTTGGTTTTGACGAAGGTGACAAGTCCAACTGGGATACTGCGCAATCATTCTTTGGTTCCCTCACATCATCACAGTACTTTCCGCGGCCGCGACTTTTAGTCGTACTTCTCGAACTGGAGAATCAGGGGTTAGGGATTCACCGAGATTCATCGGGCTCGGATACGTTTCGTCTGCTTGAGAAAGTGATTCAGGATCTGAACGAACCTGGGCTGGTCGTTGTTACAGCATGTGGAAATGGTGAGCGGAGCTGGGAGTACCTTACTGAGAAATCTGTATCTCAGCCGAAAGCTGCTACAGAAGAGTCTGCAGGTGCAGCCATTCCTGTCGCTGTGCCCCGTGTTGTTTATAACGGAACAGCATTTGGACACTTCGCGTGTGAGGTGGTTGTAGATAATAAAGCCAACACAGTACAGGAGTTGTTTCAGGAGCTTCGTGATCGAGTTCAGTCCTACGTGGCAGAGACGTATCGTACAGATCAGACCGTGAAGATGTTGACAGCGAAAGGCGAGTCTTCCGGAGCCGAACTGTTTGCCGGCATTAAGCCTCCTGTTCGAGCGGACTACAACAGTCGGTTGCGGCCATCGCCAACGGATTCCGGACTGGATCAGACAGCAAAAGCTGGTGAGGAGGCAGGCAGTTCGGAGTCAGAACAGAAGCAGACCGACGGCGATGGTGCGAAGGCGGCGGAAACGACAGAGGCTGAACCAACACGGGAAGAGAGAATCACCCTGTTGTGGAACGCCCTTCCAGCAGCCGATTCAGATGCTGCTGCGTTTCCGTTTGATCTATGGATATGTCAGTCGGCATTGTTAAGGGCAGAGCAGCTTTTGCTGCATCAGCGACTGGATGAGTCCGACCTTGCCCGGGAATTTGCAGACAAACAACTGGCGGCGTTGAACCGGAAATTGACTCGACTGCACGAAAATACCATCGCGGATCAAGTGGAATCATCCGTTACTCTGAAATCGTGGCTGGGCTTGCAGTTGAATCAATCGTTAACTGCACAGCAGGTTGCTGAATGCGATGCTTTGCTGGAGGCTTTAAAGGCACCAGAGAGTCGTCCGGATTTGATTCCTGCCGATAAAAAAACGGCCGCTTTTCAGAATCAACTGGTGACGTATCTGATTCGACGTGTTGACGAGACTGCGCCTCTTGCGGAGGCTCGGTCAGAGCAGCTGCTGATACTGAAGAAAGTTCTGACTCATCCAGCCTTCGCAGACTTAAACTCGCGAGGCCGAACATCTTTGCCATTTACCACACTGCGGCACCTTGTGCAGGCGGATCGGTCGACCACGGACGGATGGTCGCGCCTGAAGATGATTCTGCGGCTGCTCGAAGCTCGCCGTCAGGCGATCGCCATTGCTGTCGGTGCGGATCCGGTGAATGGCAGCAGTCTGATTGGGAAGGAACTGTGGCACCAGCTTCTGAATTCCGGTGATGGCTCGGGTCGTCCATTGCAGAGTCTGTTGACGCGACTCACATCTGTGGAGAGCTGGCTGGCGTTGGGAGAAACCGGCGAAGCGAGGGCTGAAGTACTACTCCGTCAGGCCGAGAATGATATCGCTGAACTCGTTCGCGTGCTGAGAGCCCGCCAGGGTTTCGAGAACTTCGCCGGATCGCAGCGAGTGATGATTCCTTATTTGGTCCAGTTCTATGCAAGTCTCGATGAACAGATGGATGTGAGTGCTGCGGTTCTGGAGGGGGTCGACCGAACCGGAAGAATTGCTTTACCTGGTGATCGACGAAAGGCCATGCTGGAGTTGACAGCGAAGATTGCTTCACAGGATTCGTCTCCTGAAGTGACGGACCGTTTGAATGAGCACTTGTCCGGTTTGTGGAAAGAGCTTAATGACAAAGCAGCTTCAGGTTTTGTCGGCACATCCAGGATGACATCTGCCGAACACCGAAATCTGGAGTTGATACCACCTTTTCAGGCATATGCTTCACGACCTTTGCCTGGCTTCAGACCGGCCTTTGCCGGCGATGATACTGCTGAACTTCCGGCTCTCAGAAATACAGGGCTGTGGATGGGATTCTGGTCGATTCGCCTTCTTGAGTGTCTTGGTACTTCGAGCGGTGAAACAGATTTGTTGTGGAATCAGTGGGACGAACTGAAATTGGCTCTGCAGCACGAATTGACGTCTTCGAAATCGAACGAACGCACAGGCACAGATCGAACGTCGTCACCAGTTGCGCCAGCGTCGCCACTGGAACCATCGCCTGCGATTGCGATTCGTGCGAAACTGTTCTCGGAGCTTCGTGAAGCATGGCTTCAACTGGAAAATGAGAGTGTTGGCAGTGACGATCTCCAAACAGTCACGCAGCAGGATTTCGGTCCGGTGGTTCAGGCGTTTCTGGAAAAACGACGAGCGTTTGACTGGGAGATTCGGACTCAATACCGAATGAGTGCCGATTCCGCTGCGGCGTTACCAGCCGTGATCAGGAGTGCAAATGAGACTTTGGTTGCCGATGGAATGACGCCGATGACTTTGGGTGTTGAGATTCAGTCGCCTCCGGAGCCTTGCCAGTTGCTGTTACACGCCCCGGGGTTTCATGTTGCAGGTGATAATGCACCTTCAGATGTGTGGCAGAAGCTGGCTGATGTAACTTCGGAATCTGCTCAGAGTCATCTGAAGTTTCAGCTGATTCGCGATGATGGCGCTGGCGCGTTAACTTCCACCCAGGACGCTGAACTGCTCGTTGTCTCTGACCAGGACCAGATTCTGGAACGAAAAAAGATTCTCATCCTTCCACGATTGAAAACTGAGTGGAGGCTGGATGTGCGTCACAAGGGCGCACCGGTTGAGTTGCTGGAGCTGGGGCGAGGCAGGAGGCAGTTGACTTTGCCACCCTCGGTTTCGCAGGCTGCACTTGATCTGCAGTTGACGCGAACGATGGGCACAGCAGACAGAGTCCGTGTGGAGCTTTTTGAGGTTGACATCGACGGCAACGTTCTTGTCGATCCGCTGATCTGGCGTCAGGAGCTTGTGCTTGAGGCAGGAAAAAATTCGCTGACTCTGCCAATGATACCTGCTGCCACTGCTCCAGCAGCGGCAGTACCACCGGCTGCAGCGAATCCGACATCGACGAATCCATCTGTTGTGCCTGCCGGAGCTCTGTCCACTGACCTGGAGCATGGTTTTGCGCTGCGATTAACATCCATTATTCCTGAGCTGGAAGCAGCCAATGCGCCGGCTGATTCGACCATGCTTCAGGTGATGCTGAAGTGCTCGGGCATCGAAGCGTACGTTGCACTGCCGCAGGTATCCTACAATGCAGTATCGAGGATGCTGGAGATTCAGCTGTTTCGACAGGTGAATGACTCGGTACTTCGACCTGCGAAGCTTCCGGTCGAAGTACATTTTTCTCCACAGCTTCGGCGACTGCTGCCGGAACTGACGGGACACCTGCGGGAAGATATTGCTGCTGGCGGAGAGGTATTCCGCTTCCAGTTCTCTGATGGAATCAAGCAGATGCCGGAGGAAGGAGCCATCTTCGCGGTCAGTGTGGGAGGAGTTCCCTACGCGTGGGGCTGGAAACTGACGGCTGATGAGGGAGTGGTTCCGCTGGGGGACCTCGCTGGCACCGAGTTACTGGTCACTCTGGACTATGCCGACATTAAAGCAATCAATTCGACGAACAAACTCCTGTTTGGAGAAGACGCGCTGACAGAAAAGGCGATGTTGACTCCCCGAGTTCACCTGTTTGGCAAAACCTGGGACGTTGGTCAGCCGCCTGCACTTGAGCTGGGAATTGTTTCTGTCTATCCGGAGTTGCCGGAGAAAAGTCTGTACCAGGTCGCAGAAGTCGATGGTCGCTGGAAGCAGTCAAAGGCATTTGCGCCTGGTGAGAATGGTGCGTGGAATGTGTCGACGGCGACGACTTCCTGGGGACCGGATCGTGGATTTCTGCTGGTTGAGAATGGCTGGAGATCCGGACAATACGAACTTCGTGCGTATCTGACTCGCCGTGATCAGAACTCGACTGTTCAGGAAGATCTTCCGTTTGTGGTGGATGTCACAGAACCTCTGGTTCCGGAAGTACAGATTCAGGGACGAGACGACGAGGGACGAATTCCTTTTGATCAGCCTCTGAAGATTCTGCTTTCCGGCGTCGTGGATCCGGAGTCCGGGGTCATGGCAATCGAGGCGGGCTGCGAAGAGCAAAAGCTGAGTCGAGTCTGGCCGCCATTGCCGAATACGAAAGCCATCGACAGGACAACAAGTATTCCAATCGAAGTGTCTTCCAACGCGTTTGGAGAGTTTGAGGCCGGGGAAAAAGACATAAATCGACCACTAACGGTGTTTGTGAAACTGATCAATTCGGCGGGTCAGAGTACGGTCGTAAAACGCGAGATACGAGTTTTCCGACCAGGCATGATGACGAAAGAATCTGCAGAACCGGTTCCGTTTTCGCTGACACTTCAGATCACGGAAACGGTTCAGGGGACGATTGTTGCTCGTCTGGACAATCTGCCTGCCAGAGAAGGCAAAGCCGGGGAAGTGATTCAGTTTCGCAATCTGACAGAGGGACAGCATCGAATTTCATGGAAGGAAAAAGTACCGATCCCTGGGCAGAACATCAGCAACAGCCGAACAATTATGGTCGACAAGGAAGGGAAGCCAATTCTGATTGAAGTGAAACCATAGGCGTTAGCGGGCCGATTGTACTGGCGGCAAGCGGTGGTCAGAATTTAACGGAAGAGAATCAGAACATAAGATCGAGTCAATTACCGGATCGACAGGAACTTCTTGCGTCGGTATCGGGTTGATTAAAATAGAATGGGTGAACTATGGGGAGTGTGCTCTATAAGGTACTTGACTGGTGTCGCTGGTTGTTTGGCGTCGTGCCGCGATCGGCCATCGGGTCACCTCGATCATTCCTGATCATTCACTATGTCTTTATTGCGCTGATTGCCGTTGGACTATATTTTGCGAATGACTGGATTGTTGAGCACGTTCCGTTTCTGCCGCGTGAGCCCGAGCATCTGGAGTGGGCAAAGAAGATCTGGTGCAGCATTTTGTTTCTGCTGATGTATGGCATCATTCGGACAGTTCTGTTTCTTCTCGCTGTGCTTGGGATTGAAGAAGAATCTGACTTTCCGGACATCGAGGCCGACTGGAAGGAAATCCTGACTGCACTGGAACGCGAACGGATCTACATCGACGAGCTGCCATTATTTCTGGTGAATGGCCTGACGCCGCAGCAGGAGGTCAGCGCATTTGATGCTGCATTTGACACGGGTGGCGAGAGTGAATGGAGAGTCATCTCTCCGCCAGTGACTCGTACATCCGCTGTGATTCGTGTGTTTGCTCGAGACAGCGGAATTTATCTGTGCATGTCAGGAGTGGGGGTTACGAGTTGCCAACAGGGAAAGGTGGCTACGGAAATTGAGACACCGTCTTCGCGATCCGGCCGCGGTGGTGGTGAGACAGCCACGGCCACTGGCACAGTTCGGGCAGGCCAATTGACAGAAGCAACGGCGAAAGCTCGATCTGCCACCGGCACAATGCAGTCAGCTCCCCCCGTCGTTGAGACTCCGCCGCCACATGCAAGTACTCCGATTTCGCGAACATTTCTGGGAACGATGATGCCGGGCGGGCTCAAGCGAGCGATGCAGACGTTTGCAGCAGCAAACCAGAATGCCGGAAAAGGTTATGGCAAGAAACGTGTGCTTCCTGTAAATGAAGTCGAGAGTCTCGTCGGAGTTCGCAGGGTCCGTTTTCTCTGCAGTCTGATCAGCAAGGTTCGAAGTCCATTTTGCGGTATCAATGGTATGCTGCAGGCAATCCCGCTGTCGTGGGCGACCGATGCAGACAATGCGAGAAAGCTGGCACCAGCGATACGTGACGATCTTGTCGCAGTCCATTCTGCACTTCAGCTGCAGTTTCCGGTTGTCGCCATGGTCACGGAGCTTGACGATGTTTCCGGAGTTCGAGAGTTTTTGCTGCGGTCTGAACGGCTGCATCCCGGACTTCGGATGTCTCGTGCTGGTTCCAGCTTTGCGGCCGGGGCGGATGTCAGCGAAAGCAATGCGGAATGGGTCGTGGATGCTGGTCTCCGCTGGTTCCGAGGCTGGGTCTACAATGCGTTTTCCTATGATATCGACAACCGGGACAATTCAAGGCTGTTTCAGATGATCTGCGAGCTGGGTCAGCGTCGTGATAGTCTGGTGATTCTGCTTCGCCAATCGCTGTATCGCATTGTTCGCCCGAATATTCGACTGCATGGTGTCTACTTCCTGGCGACTGGTCGTTCATCCACAGAACAGGGCTTTATCCGTGGTGTGCTGGACAAGCTTCCGGATTCGCAAAATGAAGTTGCGTGGTCGCCGCAATTCGTAAAAAACATGCAGAGATCCCGCATGATTACAGTTGGACTTTTTCTCGTTTCTGCACTGGCAGCGGTCGGCACGCTCATCCTGCTTTGGAAGAAGATCGCACCGCAGATCAACTGAGCGTCTGAGACTAGCTTGCAAAAGAGGCCAAACAACTCAATGGCAAACGCGAAGAGTGTTCACCTTCTGAATGCAGGGGATCATAAGGGGTAAAACATGACCGACAATCGGAAGGAATGGAGAGGAGACCGCGATGGGCGTCGCCCTTCGCAGCCGGAATCATCGCCTGCGTGGAAGCAGTCTCGTCGCCGAGCAGAGACCGCAGCATCTGGTAAACGCCCCTGGTTCAGAATTCTGTTCTCGATGATGTGTCTGGCATTGTTTGTCGCCGCAGCCGTTTATCTGTTTTTGGATCCTGTGCGACAGGTGACCTACATAGATGTATTGACTGCGTTTGAGCTTTCTGACCAGCAGACACAGGGACGAGAAAACTGGACTGGCGGGATTTCAAAAGCCCCTGACGCAGAGTCAATTCCGAAGCCAGGTGCCAATCAGATGTTAGGTGGTCATCAGCGTCAGGTTGCGAAGGCGACGGTGGAAGACTGGGAATCCTCGCTGAATGAACTTGCGTCTTCGGGTGGGTTCCGAAACGTAGATGGCGAAACGGTTGTTCTGTACCTGCAGACCGGATTTGTACCCGGAGACAAAGGCAGCCTTCTGATTCTCAATGGGCAGCCCTGTTCACCGGACCTTGCGACCGGGGAATATGAACAATTGAACGGATTGAAGGATGGTCTGGCAGCACTGCTGAAGAAAAGAACTCGATCGTCTGTTCTGCTGATGATCGACACTCCATCGATGCATCTTCCACTGCGTTTCGGGCAAACGGGAGTCAATGCTGCAGAACAGTGCCTTTCATGGCCTCAGGAGACCGGTCTTGAAAAGCTGGTCGTTGTTACTGCCTGCAGCGATCAGCAGGTCAGCTGGCCTTTGTCGATGGGAAGCGGTGGACGAACAGCTTTCGCTCACTTTGTTGAACAGGGCCTGACCACAGTTGCCGACAAAGACGGAGATCGCAGCATACGAGTCAGCGAGTACCTGCAATATCTGAAGCAACAGACTGAAGACTGGGTCACAAAGAAGCGAGGTCCCGGACTGCAGACGGTATTAACGGCGCCTTCGATTGAAGAGCTGACTGCAAAAGACAATAGCCGGGATTTTATTGTACTCAGGAATCCGGCATCCGTTGAGCCCGCAATCATTGCAGGTGGTAAAGATGAAGAGCTGGAGGCTCGACTTGAGTCGCTCTGTAAGTTGCAAGATGAACTTCGCGGGCGAATGGCATACCGCTGGAGTCCGTTTTCGTGGGCATCAGCTGTTGATCGATTGAGTCTTGCGGAATCGTCGTATCTGTCTGGCAGTTTCGATGCGACTCGCCACTTGCTGGATAACGCAGAACGTCATCTGAAAGAAGCCGACCGGTCAACCAGTACATATTGCCGGACACCGGAAGAGCTGTCTCCTGATGAGAAACTGCCGATTTCGGTGTTCCGGGATCTGCCATCAATGGCGAGGCTGCGAGAATCACAAATGTGGTCAGCCGAACTGAGTTCTTCCGGAGTATCGAATGTTCCGTTGTTGACGTTCGAGGAGGTACTTCAGAAGGCGATAGCGACGCGCGCGTTTTCTCAGCAGTCTTCTGTGACACAGGATTCCACAATAAAGCTGATCAACGGCCGAACGAACGCCGAAAGCTCTGTCGCTGCTGTCTTTGGAAGTGCTGAGTTCCTTAAAAACACAATTCTGACTCAGGAACGTCGGACCTCAGAGATGGAAGATCGGTTCTTTATTCAGCCTGAAGATTTTACAAGTGCGGACTCGACCGATCTGCAATGGAATATTATTCGTGACCTTGCGAGAACTCGCAGTCTGGCAGAATCTCGTGTTACCGAGAGCCTTGCAGAGTTGCCGGGACATCTTGAGTGGTGTGCTTCCAGTGGGTCAGTCGACGAACCTCTGTCGAGAATATTGACAGAGAACTTATCCATGACGGGCAGCAAATTAAATGAATTCTGGTTGTCTTCAGAGAATGTGCTGGCCAGTATCCCGAACGAATCTCCTCGACCTGCTGTCCACCGAAGCATCGTTCGTCAGCTGATCGCAACTCGAGGAATCTGGGCTGCATATGAAAAACTGAGTTCTTCAGAAGAACCCGCAGACGGCCACTCAATGGATGAGCTGAAGAAACAGCATCAGGAACTTCTGTTGTGGATCGAGCGACTGCAGGCGGCCAGAAATTCAGCGACAGAGGGCATTGCTTTACTGGTGAAAGATGCGGTCGGAGACGATCCGACTCAGGAGAAGCCGGTTCCGGCAGAGAATCGAATCTCCAGATATCACGAGTATCGCAACCTGTTGAGTCTGTCAGTTTTGACGGCTGGACAACGACGTGCACTGGTCCGGTTGATTCGAAAGACAGATGCCGTGATTGCGGAGGAAGCGTCAGACATTGGAGCCGTGTCAGGGTTGGATGGTGAAGGTCGCGCTGGGGGCATTTGCCTGCAGAAGTTTGGACGAGCACAATTCACATGGCAGGTTCAGGTCCTCACACTGGCCCCGGTGCATCAGGAAGGAGACCGGCAGCGATTTGAGTTTCTGACTCGAGCGATGGCGGCCCTCACTTCCGGTACTCCCGAGGAATCAGGTCGGCAGCTAAGGCAGCTTGGTGCTGATCTCCGGGTGATCCTGAAGAGCGATCGGCTTCGAGTAGAGCAGACACTGCGAAATCAGGCGGCAACGACACGTGAACTGTCTGCAACTGAAATGCGGGCCAGACTATTGTCGGCGTTTGACGCCATGGTGTTTTGTGCAGAGCCGGAGCCAGATCGTCTGACTCGCCTCGTAATCAATCGCCATCGACAGGACTATTGTCAGCTACAGGGCCGCCGTTTGATGCAGACCGGCTGGGTCGTTCAGGCGGGCGAAGAAACAACCGGAGGACAACTCCCCTGGTTTCGGCAAATGGCAAACGAATGGTGCAAAGACCTTCCAGCGGTCCTGCGAGATGCCGTGTTGACTTCCCGCGGCGATTGGGGAGCGAGTTCAAAATTTTCGAATTCGCTTGTTCGATTTGCTGACGAGGGAGAACAAACCTGTGAAGTCAGTGTCGTAGTCCGCGACCCGGATCAGTTTGGAGGCACGGCCGTACTGCAGATTCAGCCAGCTTCCTCAGAGAATAGCCCTGAACACAAGGAACTCCTGCTTTCGCATCAGGAGAGGACATTTACAAATCTTGCGATGCCGGTGAGTTCCGGTAATGCTCCGCAGAAGTTTGGCTTTCGGCTTCGTGGAGGCGAGTTGCTGCGAGGTGATTGTCGTCCCGTTGGCTTCTCATCCCGAGTCTTCTTCCGAGGTCGACAGTTGAATCTGTCGGCGATGACGGTTGATCCCTGTGAAGGTAAGAGCTGGCTTTGGTCTCGAACTGCGACTTCCCCGAACGCAGAGATCGCACTTCAAACTCCGGACATGCGACCAATTGCATTTGTCGTGGACTGGTCAGGCAGTATGAAGGAAGCACTCGGCAGCAGCGGGGCCGATCGACAGTTACGAGCCGATGAAGCAGCCCGAGCCATTCAGGAGATTCTGGAACAGCAAAGTGAGCTGCGGAAAGCGAGTCTGAGGGTTTTTGGTCACCGCGCGGACTGGAGAAAACTGAATACTAAGTTTGCCGAGAGTTTCAAGGACTTTGCGATTGCCGAACCAGCGGCAGTACCCATCACGAGTGATCAGACGGACCGGGATTCGCAGGGTCTGATTGCCCAGATCTCACTCGATGAAGGTGGGAAGCGGACATTCGAAAAGGCATTCATTTGTCTGAAAAGCTCAGAGCCGTTTGGAAACACTCCGTTAGTGTATTCACTGATTGAAGCGATTCGGAATGACCTTCAGTCGAGGTCCGGGATCATCGTTGCCGTGACAGATGGAGAGGCACTCGATTCCGGCAGCAATCCGGAGTATGAAAAGTATAACCGCATCAATGAACTTGAAAGTGCCCTCAGGCAGTCTCGTGGCGACGTTCAGATACTGCTGATTTCGTTTGATGTCAACGACCCAGTCATCAGGAACAAGATCTCTGCTCCGTTCCAGACAGAGTTGTTGAGCAAACACTGTACGGTAATTGATGCCGCAAATCGGGACGAGATCCTGAAACAGCTGGAGAAGAAACTGGCTCCGCCGACTCTGGTGATTCGCGCTGACGGTCAGGAAACGACAGTCGATGGAAAGCGGACGGATGAAAAGGACTTTCGCTATGAAGCGACTTTAACACCGAATTCATCGTATTCCCTGCAATACGGAAAGATCACCAGCGAACAGTTCGGGCCGATTGTCGTAGCTGCCGGAGATCAGCTGCAGACGCAAATCGACTGGATTAAGTCCCGATTCCGATTTCAAAGGCAGCCTCGGCACAGGTCCATGTCGGTGGTTGAAAACTCTGAGAGAGTTGTTGATAGTCCAACAGTGCTGGCCGCCACAACACAACCCGTGATGACAGAACAGGCAGATGGCAGCAGAACTCTTCGACTTCAGTTGATGGTCGATCATGACAATCCGGATCGCCCGGTACGCCGACCTGCAGAGATCGAATTTGAGTATCTGCCGACACTGGATGGCAGTGAAGTGAATCAATTTCGTTACGCCGCGGGGGTTGCCGAGAAACCGATCAAAGGACTCGGAGCACCAGCGTGGGAAGTTGAGCTTCTGGAATGGCCCAGAACCGGAGTGCAGGTCAATTCATTCTGGAAAATGTCACGTACTGCTCCGGATCTGGTTTTGACGTGGGAGCAATTGAAAGTCGCACAGAGCCGGAGTCTGGCGTTGAGTACCAGGAAATCGGGTGCATCGGAACAACTGCCTTCGGCATATATCTGGTGGAGACTTTTGCCCGATGGGCGGCTGCAGATTCGGCTGGATCGAGATTCTTCTCAGCCCGAGGCAGACACCAATGCGGTGGTGGACGTTCGAGTGGAAATGGGCAAGCGAGACACGATCGGGAATGCGGGCTCATTCGTCCCTAAAGCTGACGCAGGTGTGCAGGTGTCTCGTATGGAAAACGGTGACGTCGTCTGGGAATTCGATGGTCAGTGGACAGAAGACAGGCTGAATGCTCTGGAGTTCGCCTTTACATCAAGAGAATCGAGGCATCAGGGATCAACGCATTTGAAAAATCCACTTGTGCTCACCGATCTTCGCAATGTGCAGCGCAACGGAGGAGCACCCTGAGTTTTCGCCATTGCTGATGCTGTTTACAACCCCATTCCTGTAACCTACTCTGACGCTGACCCAATATTACTGTTTATTCAGCGAAAAAAGGCTTTCAATGTCTTCACATTCCGTTTTCTGGGGCGAAGGGTTATTTCTCCGTCCTCACCATTTTCAGTACATCGAGCGACTGAATCATGAAGCATTGCGCCGGTCTGAATCATGGACGACCCCGGCCTATTACGGGATTCATCAGCTGGAAATCGATTCGGATGCACTTTCAAACTGGCGTGTCTCTCTAAGTCGATGTCACATTCGATTGGCAGACGGGACTCAGTTGCGATTTCCGGAAGACTGTCATGTCTCTCCGGAAGCGATACCAAGGACTGCGTTCAAAAATTCAGAATCGCGACTCCGAATTTATCTTGGGATCTCAGAGTTGCGTCGAGGGACGTCGAATATCGGAAATGGGTCGGAGACTCCTCCGAGGCGGTACGTGCATCACCGCGAAGAAATCGAAGACGAGAACGCTGCAGGGAACCCTCAGGAAATTGATCTTCGTCGAGCAAATCCTCGAATTCTGATCGGAGAAGAAGCAGCTCGCGGATTTGACGCTTTGCCAATTATGCAGCTTCGCCTTGGGACGACTGCGGAAGCCCCCCCTCAGATCGATCCGGACTACATTCCTCCTGTCCTGTGTCAGGAGGCCTGGCCTCAGGTGAGTTCATTCGTTCGATCCGTTTATGATCGATTGTCAGCACTCGCAGATCAGTTGTCCCGGCAAATGACAGATCGCGGTGTCTCTTTCGCCAGTGGTCATCGGGAAGACTTTGAACGAATCCTGCATCTGCATTCTCTGAATACAGCCCTGGGTGGTATTGCTCCGCTACCGTTCACACGCGGAGTTCATCCGTTCGTGATTTACACGGAGCTATGTAGAGCCGTCGGGAGTCTCGCTATTTTTCGTCGTACCAGAAAGATCAGTGAGTTACCTGTTTATGATCACGATAATCTGGCCTATTGTTTTCAGGAACTTAAGAAACTGCTGGAGATCGAAGTTGGTGCGGATTCGGACTATGTGCGAGTTCCGTTTGCATGGCAGGGACTGCAGATGAGTGTCCGACTGCAGCAGGAGTGGCTTGAGCCGAGCTGGGCGTTCTATATTGGTGTTGAGTCAGCCGTGAACAGTTCACGAGTGACGGAGCTCCTTTCAGAGCGCAAACTGGACTTGAAAGCCGGCAGTTCTGACGAAGTGGATGATATCTTTCGAAGAGGTCGGCGAGGAGTTCAGATTGTACGAGCGGCTGAGGTTCCGAGGGCGTTTCCGAGACAAAACTGGCACTACTTTCATGTGGACCGCAAGAACGAAGTCTGGTCCAACGTTGAGCGAACCCTGAACCTTGGGATTCGATTCAAAGAACAGCTCGTTGAAAAGCAGACCAGTACAGGCAATGTGGCAAATGTAGAAGATCGAGAGGCGGCAGCCTTTGTCACTCTGGCATTTTCTCTGTTTGCCATCCGAACTACAACGACCTGACGTCCCCTGTATCGCGTCGTCAAATGTGGCGAGCGTTCGTTCAAATGACCTGAACACTGTATCGAATTCCGGAATTTTTCGTCATGGCCAATTCTGTCGTCAGCCTCGCTGAACCATTCTTCCTGAAGGTTCTCACGATCGTCAATCAGAACAGGAGTTCTGAAATGGCGCAACTCGAAGATCTGCAGCGACGTCTGAAGATGGACCTGCAGGCGATTGAGCACAAAGTGACATCGGGGGCAGTCAGCCTGTCCGCCGGTGAGTGGCAATCGCTGAAGAGGATGCTGATCTACTGGGCGGATGAGGTCTTAACTGCTCAGATACCGGACTGGCAGAATTATGTCCTCGAACATGATTATTTTGAAGAACGAAATCGAGCCTGGAAGTTCTACGTTGAAGCTGAACAGGTCATTCCTACCGGAAGTCCGGCTACAGCCGAGCTGTTTTATCTGGCTGTCGTGCTCGGATTCGTCGGTGATCTGGAGGGTGCATTCCGGCATGAGCTCGGTCAGGGTCTGCCGGGAGGAAAGTCCGACCCCGCCGAAGCTCGCAGGCACTGGGCAAGCCAGCTGCAGCGACAGATTCAGAATGTTCCAGCGACCCCTCTTCAGGGGGAGCCCCTGGATGGTGATTCCGAGCCAGTTTCCGGCCAGGGAGCGTATCGAGCGAGCATCGCAACCTGCACTGTCTGCTCATTAGCCCTCGTGATTACGCTCTGCTGGTGGTTGTTCAGAACGACTTAGACAGAATTTGATTCTCCTTTTGTGGTAGAAAAGCAGACCTTTTTGGCCTTCCGATCGAAGAACTTTCGATCTGAGTTCCGGTCAGCGACGTTGAGGGTGGCAACCTTTACAGGAGAATGAAAAGTGTCAGATCATCTGAAAAAGTTCGACTTTTCCGGATTTCAGCCCGCCTTTGATGATGCAGACCAATTGGGTACCCAGGGCGAAGCCGGACGCCCTCAGGGGCCAGGGCACGTCAAGGCGTTCGAGCTGATCGACTATTGGGTTGGGAAGGCATCTGGCAAACTCTGGCCTTTTCTGGACAAGGAAAAGGTGAGACTTGGACTCATGGCAAGGGTTGTCAATCCGGATCTGATCAATCAAAACGCAACAAATATGTGTGGAGTTGCGACCTTTGTTCGTGAACTCGCACATGACGATCCGGTTCAGTACGCCCTGCTCGGTGCCCTGCTCTATGAAGGGGGATGGGGAAATCTTGGTCGGCGAGCTATGACTCGCATCGAGCCCGGCTCAGGAACTCGTATGGATAAAGTTCCTGTGAACAGTGCTGGCGAGGAGATGAATCATGCTGACTGGCTGGTACTCGCATCAATTCGCGATCACTTCAACGCTTTTGGCTATCGAAATGATGTCTTTGAATCCATGCGAGGGATGACGGTCGATTCGATGCCCCAGTTCTTTCGGGCTGCAGGTTACGATCAGCTCACATACGATTACAGCGGGACGTCGACCAAGGGCATTGATAACATGGAGCGAGCCAGCGACTTGTTTCGCCGAGACTACGCTGTTGCAATCATTGTGCATAGTTCCATCCTTGATGGTGGTACTCGAGTTCTGCCAACCGCCAATCACTGGATCGGCCTGCGATCGCCGATCTTTGTGAACCGTGTCTGGAAACCAGGCGAGGCTGGCGTTCGCATTGAAAAGGTCTGGACATGGGCTAAGGAGCAGAGCATCCCGGAATCAGGGGATGGGTTTGTGTCCCTGCAGCACTTCGTTAACCATTACTACGGCTATGTCGCTGGCCGAGCCCATGTAAACGGACGTTGATCTTCAATTTGATGCGACTTCTCTTCAACGCTGCTTCGCGCGTTCTTTGTTCAATTCGACCAGTTTTGCTTCGAAGTCTTTGACAGACATGCGGTCCGCATTTGATTTTCCAACATAACGAAAACGCTCCATGCCTTCTTCGTCAAGTACGATCAGTGCCGGATAGTGCACAGACTGTCCATGGAATTTGTAGCCGTTCGGGATTTTGAATTGACCCGCGATTTTGGCACCTGGATCGCGATAGATTTTTGGCAGGTCCATCAGGCCCTGCCTGTCGAGACTCTCGGCCCATTTTTGGATGTCACCTTCACTGTCGGGCTTGAGAAAGACGTGAACAACCTCTGAATTCTTCTCTGCCAATGCGGCGTAGTCGTGAGTATACCGCAGACAATATGGGCACTCCGTTTTCAGCAGAAAGTGCAACACGACAGTCTTCCCTCGATGTTTCGATAGTTCAAAAGCAGAGTCGTCGGTCGCTGATCTCACTTTAAAGTTTGAGGGATTTTCAGCATTCAATGCCCGTCCCGAAACTAAGAGACTCATTACAAACAGGATCGTAATACCGATTTTCACAGGGAGTTTCTCCGTTAAAACTGCTTACACAGAACCCACGTCTCGACTCATTTATGGAGCCTAAGACTTATCACATTGAAAGGGCCTGAATACGTTCAGGCTTCTACTCTGAGGTCAGATTGCGGGCGGGCCTGGCAGGCGAGAACCCAGCCATGTGCTTTCTCTGCCGGACTCAGCGCGTCCTCACAATCCATGACTACGGTGCCTTCGATCAGGCGAGTTTTGCACTGCCCGCAGAATCCGGATCGGCATTCGAACGGCAATGCGAGTGACAAAGCCTCCGCCGCTTCAAGTATGGTTGTGTCCTGCGGAATCTTCGTCTGGACACTCGAACGACTAAAGCTGACTTTTGAAACTGGTTGAGTGATGGGACCTGTCCCTGACGAACCTTCAGGCGATTCTGTCTCTACAGAAAGTGTCTGATCGCTGGTCTTTGGGGCCAATGTCACCCTGGCCGACTTCCTGCCTGCAAACGCTTCAGTTCGAACGAGGGTACCCGGAACACCAACGTTGTGGAGGATTTCGCGAACCGCATCCATCATCTCATTTGGGCCACAGAGGTAAACAGGAGTCGAAGTGAGGTTCGGAACAAATTTTTTCAGCAGCGTACCGGAAACTCGACCTCGCTCACCCTTCCAGTGGTCTGAATCTTCACAGCGAGTCAGCGTTACGCAGACATGAAGTTGTCTGAATCGCTTCTGCAGCAACAGAAGCTCGTCGTGGAAAATCAGGTCCTGTTCTGCTCTTGCTGCAATCAGAAAATAGATATCCCCTGTCCATGCTCGGTCTGTCAGGCAGCGAGTAATCGACATGAGTGGCGTGATTCCGACTCCGCCAGCGATTAAGAGTACTGAATGGGCCTCGTCACTGTTGAACGTAAACTTTCCCGATGGCCCGGAGATCTTCAACAGATCGCCAACTTTCAGGTGATCGTGAATGTATTGCGAAGCAACACCTTCTGCCTCACGCTTGATCGTCAGTTCGCAGTATTCCAGGCGTGTTGGAGACGATGCGAGCGTATACGATCGGTTCACTCGCTTTCCGTTGATTGACAACTGAATATTGACGAATTGCCCAGCCTGGAATTCGAATGGAAATGGCCCCCTGTGTGTGGGCATCAGTCGAAATGTTCTGACATTCGGCGTCTCCTGAAAAACGGCCGCTATGCGTAATTCACCCTGCCAATGAGAAGCTGGTCGCTTTGAGTCAGTGAGTACGCCGGCAAGCTGAGCTGCAGGTTTGGTACTTGTCTGCCTGAGTTCGCAATAGTGTCGAACAAATCGTCCGCCCAACAGCAGGGTCAGGAATCCTGCGAACGCCAGGGGCTGACGCACGTCAGACTTGACGAGCATGTAGTAATGAAGAACGCCAAGAACTGCGACCAAATATGCAGTACGATGCAACAGTTTCCATCTCACGGGTCCCAATCTGCGGATCATCGCGTTCGTTGAAGTTACTGCCAGTGGAGTCATCAGCAGGATGGCCGCCGTTCCAACCTGGAGAAACCTTCGCATCCAGATTTCGTTCAGCGTACTGGATAGACTGAGTGCTCTGTCAAAACCCACGTAAATGAACAGGTGAATGACTGAATAAAAGAACCCGTATAGTCCGAGCGAACGTCGGAAAGCAATCCAGCCACTCCAGCCTGTAACCCACTTCAGCGGCGACATCAACAGTGACAGAAACAGGAACACAAGCGACAGGATTCCAGTAATGTGCAGAGCGTTGTTGACAGGATTTGCCCCAAGTTGGCCGCGATACGCATCCCAGGTCAACATCAGCAACGGGATCACGCCATTTATAAACACAAGCGTTCGCAGGAATTGAATCTGAGTCATGGGAGTGCGCCCGGAAATTCTCAATGGATGTTTGTGCCTGTATTCGATGTCAGACACCTTCGATTCGATTACAGCAGTTAACGACCTTGTTCGAACCAGTGACTACCATGAAACAGCCGGATCGCTGATCGAAGACCCGGACGCGTGAATAGCTTTCCTAAACACAATTTTGTCCACACCATCTGCCAGCCGGCGAGGGAGCCGCAAAGTAATGAGCCAGCATTTCGGAAAGCTCGTCAATCTGATGAAGATCGAACGATCCCGATGCTTGAGCAATGGCAATCAACGCATCGGTGTCGTCGGGTGCGACTGGTCGAATCATGAGTGTGCTTCCATAGATTGCCGACAGTACTTTCAAAAGAACTTCGTCAGATTCATGCCTGCATAGAGGTCTGCGACCTGTTCTTCATATCCATTGAACATCAGTGTTTTTCGACGACCTGATTCACCAAGCCTCTGTTCTGTGGCCTGACTCCAGCGAGGATGATCCACCGAAGGATTAACATTGGCGTAGAATCCATATTCTTCGGCGGAATAGCGGTTCCAGCTGGTTGGAGGCTGATCCGCGAGGAGAGTGATCCGAACAATTGATTTGATCCCCTTGAAACCGTACTTCCATGGGGTTACCAGCCTGACCGGTGCCCCATCCTGAGGCGGCAGCAGTTTTCCGTAGAGTCCCGTTGCCAGAAGTGTCAGGGGATTCAAGGCCTCATCAAGTCGCAACCCTTCGACGTAAGGCCATTCAAGAACATCGGTCAACTGCCCGGGCATTCGTATGGGGTCGTACAAAGTCTCGAATGCTGCAAACTTCGCGCTTGCCATCGGCTCAACAACATTCAGCAGATGGGCAAGTGGAACCCCGGCCCACGGAATTACCATTGACCATGCTTCCACGCACCGCATCCGATAAACGCGTTCCTGCGGTGGACTGATTGCGTGAAGATCATCGATCGTGAATGTACGAGGCTTGTTGACCAGGCCATCCACGATCAGCTGCCAGCCGTTTGTTCTGAAGTTCTTTGCGGCAGCTGCGACGCCTTCCTTCTCGGTCGTGAATTCATAGAAATTGTTGTAGCTCAGGATGCTTGATTCGGCCGTTCGTTCCTCATCGACCAGCCAGCCGCGAGCCAGCAACTCAGCATCCGTCTCTGAGGTCTGTTGAAGGTCAGACAATGGTTCCGTTGCTGCGACAGTTTCTCTCGCAGGATTAAACAGTCGATAGACGGCGCCGGTTGAAATAGCGCTTGCGGCCGCAATTCCGGCTCGCATGAAACGACGACGATTGAAGTAGACGTTCGGGGGAGTAATCTCGCGATCCGGAATGTTGGAAATGTGTCCCATTCGAAATTCCTCCGATGATCCAGCAAAACTCTGATGTCTCTACTTCCCCGTATCCTTCTTCATGCCGTCATCTTTCATCATCGCTCCGTCTTTCATCATCGCTCCGTCTTTCATCATGCTCTGGTCCTTCATCATAGCGTCGTCTTTCATCATTTCACCTTCCTGTGAGCAGCCCGCGACAAAACATACAAAGAGCAGGATTACTGGAACATTCGCACTGAATCTGTTCATCGACCAACCTCGACTTTCGGTGTTGAAGCTCAACCGCCAACGTTTTGCGACAGTGAATCTGTCGCGGCACCGACGTTAGATGCTTCCAACTCGCCGAGTCTTACGACGATTGATTGTGAATCGCGATGATTTCACAAAGAAGTCATGGGGTTCCACGGCTGCCTGGTTGTCTGTCTCCATAGAAACACCATGTTGCATTGGTCTCGGTAAGAATCAGATTCTCAACATGGATGCTTTCAGGCTGCAGTATTCCGGGAAGAATCTTTGAGAAGAATCGTCCTCGCCACGAATGGCAGACTGATCAGACTTCCCAGAGCGGCAAGTGCCATGTCTTTTTGAGCATCCCAAAGATCTCCCTGCTGGCCGTTGTAGGCCTCGGCGCGATCAGGCGACATGACAACCGCCGCACCCCATTCCATGATCTCATAGATTGCGCTGACGGTTGTAAGAAAACAAAACGTGTAGATCAGATTGTCCCGGCGATTTCGTATTCCTCGCAATGACAGAATTTCGGCAACCGGCAGTACCATCACGACTCCAAACAGGAAATGGACCAGTCGATCGTAGTGATTCCGTCTCCAGCCGAAGGTCTTACTGAGCGACACGCCAAACAACGATTGACTCCATTCATCGTAAGGAACGCACGAATAGACGAAACGAGCCCCGAGTATATGAAGCCACGCAAAAATCATCAGGCACAACACTGCCCGCGTTGACCACCAGTTGCGGCGGGTTCCGAACAGAATCAGAAGCATGGAGGGTACGGTGGGAATATGCTGCAGCAGCTGATCCTGAGGAAACCGGGGATCAAGCATCGAGACTGCGAGAATAAAAAAGGTCAGGACGACCAGAAGCGTGGGCAGGTTCGGTTTCATGTGTGCCTCAGACTTCTGCTATACTCCTCGAGCAATCCAGTTCGGTCTTCTGAGTCAGTTTTCCGATCTGAAGTGAACTCAACTTCCCACACAATTTCACGCCGAATCATACTATGTCATTGTCGCTCGCCGAATATGCGGATTCCCTGGACGAACGCAATCTGATCTGGCCTGCAGTGAGTTCGCCTATTGTGGTCAGTGCCGTCCCGTCGATCAAGCCGCTCCCCGAGGTTCGGGCTGTACTTTGGGATGTCTATGGCACACTGCTCAGGATTACCGACGGAAAGTTTACGTATCATCCATCTGAAGCTGTGCGACTACAGATTGCTCTCGACAAGACCATCCACGAATTCAATATGTGGAATCACATGTATCGCAAGCCAGGACCACCCTGGCAATCCATGATTGGACTTTACCAGTCCATCACGGAACGGCTCAGTATGGTCGGAACCGACCGGAAGGGAGACTTCACAGACGTGAGTCTGGTGGATGCCTGGAGGCAGATTATTGAGCGTCTGTTCGAAAAGGAATACCAGTTTGATGAGGGGTTCTACGGGGATTTGGATGAATTCAGCGAGAAAGTTGCCTACTTTTTTCACAGCTGCCTGCAGGGCGTCGAAGCCCGTGAGAATGCGGTGAATGCCATGACGGAGCTGTCCGGTCGAGGCTTTATTCAGGGACTGTTATCCGACGGTCAGTCATTCACCCTTGTCCAATTGTTGCGAGCCCTTTCCCGTCAGGCTACACTGCCGCCCCTTTATGAGTTATTTCGTCCGGAGACCCTTGTGCTTTCCACGCATCTGGGGATTCGAAAACCATCCAAATCCCTGTTTGCACACGCCGTACGACAATTGAAATCACTGGGGATCTCTGCTTCAGAAATCCTCCATATCAGCTGTCGACTCAGTACAGACCTCGTTCCGGCAAAATCCGCTGGAATGAAGACTGCGTTACTGGTGGCCGAGAAATCGGGACTGGAGGTCGCGTCCGATGTTCTGAAGGATCCAGCAACGCGGCCGGACAGGTTACTCACCGATTTGTCACAACTGTCGTCGATCCTGGAATTCGCGGGTGATGGAGCATAAACCCTGCGGGCTCCTGATCACCCGGAGTTAGAGTTCCATGGCAACAGAGCCGCTGTTCGATCTGAAAGCGCTGGATTTCACTAAGCCGCTGTATTCCATCGATGATATCCGCGCCGTGAATCCGCAGCGATTTGAAATGGAACAGCTAACCGCCATCCTGCATGTTGATCAAAGTCAGCATCTGATCGTGGGCTACAAGGATGTTTCCGACAAAGAGTTCTGGATTTCCGGACACATGCCCGGATTTCCACTGATGCCGGGCGTTGTACAATGTGAGTGTGCCGCCCAACTTGGCGGATTCTACGCCAGAAAATTCGACCTGATTGGCGGTGACTATCTTGGCTTTGGCGGCATGGACGCTGTTCGGTTTCGCAAGCCCATCTTCCCCAACAGCCGTCTCGTACTCGTCGCTAAAGTTACCCGCGTCATGGCCCGCAGACTTGCTCAATTCAATTTCCAGGGCTACGTCGAAGGCGACCTCATGTTCGAGGGGCAAATGCTCGGAGTGACCGTTAACCGCGAGTGACCGCTCTGCACGAAACATCAGCCGCGTCTCCGCTTTGCTTACCGGCACTTTGTTCTCAGCCAATCCTATGCAAACTGCTCCCATCAAGCCAATTAAACCCTGGTTCCAGACTATCGAAGATATCGGACCCCATATTGACTGGTCCACTTACTTCGGGCAACAGGCTCCTGTCGAACTCGATATCGGTTGTGGTCGAGGACTGTTCCTGTTCAATGCGGCCGTAATGAATCCTCAAACCAACTTTCTGGGAATCGAAATCGACTATCGCGAAGGACGCCGAACCGCAACCCGGCTGATGAAACGCGACCTGCCCAACGGCCGAGTCATTGGGGGTGACTGTCGAGTCATTCTTCGCGATATGATCACCCCACACAGCGTGTCTGCTGCGCATGTTTATTTCCCCGACCCATGGTGGAAAAAACGTCATCACAAGAGACGCCTGTTTACGGACGAATTCGCAGCGCTGTTGTCTCAGATTCTTATACCCGGCGGGTTGCTGCATTCATGGACCGACGTTGCAGATTACTTCGACATCGTTCGCTCCCTCATGGATCATCATCCGGATTTTGAAGTACTTGCGCCTCCCGAAGAACGCCCCGCTGAACATGACCTTGATTACCAAACCAGCTTCGAACGCAAGAAACGTAAACTGGGTTGTCCGATCTATCGAGGACTTTGGAAACGCAGGCCTTTGGACACGCAGCTCTCCCCATCAAATTGATGGCTTGACAGCGAGGCTGCGGCAGAGGGGATCTGTCTGCTACTTTTTCTGAGCCCTGCTCGCCTTTACGAATGCGGTCAGGGCGTCGGGGTCCGAAGGGATCGTCGGGTCAACGATGGTGCTCAGGCACAGATCGATCTCGATACGCGGTGCGGCAGGGAAAACGGTCGTGGCAGCAGGAGTCGCCCCGCAGGTTTCGACAACCCAACGTCGACCGGCTTCGATACTTTCACGCGCTTCAGACGGGATTTCGTCTTCAAGAGTTGATGCGTGATCGACAAGAAGTGTCCTGATGATCTCAGAAGATCTCGACCTGGACTCGAGATACCCCAGAACTCTCCCGATCCACTCCCATTCGTAGCGTTGATCCGGTTCAAACCTGGCGGAGTTCAGTTTTGACCGAAACTGAAGCAGCTCTGCAATGACCTGATCGGCGACTCTGCGTTCTTCCCAGCGTCCTCGCAGCAGCATTTCCACGGACTTACGAATGGGCTGAGTAAACGGAGCATTCGCTTTGGCCGATTTCCGGATCGCATCCTGCAGTTCATCATTGCACGTTGCATGAGAGAATTCGTTGACTGCTGCGAAGACCAGTGGCGGTCTTGGGTCTTCTGGCGCAATTTGAGTAGCTCTTCGAAACAGTTTTTGTCGTTCTTCGTTTCCACGCGAATCCCTGAGCGTTATCAGGATGTTTCGAAGTTCTTCAACTTTTGCCGCATCTCTGATGCCTACCACTGGAAACTTCAGCATGGTTGGCTGCTTCGAGAACGTGCGTCGACGTTCGTCTCTGGGCTTTGGCGGATTGACGTCAGCTCGGGCTACAACCGGGATGATTTCGAGATCCGGTATTTCCGCTGCAACCACCGCCGGGCGTCGCGGCAATGCGGGAGTGGTGGGCATTGGTGGAGGCGTATCGACCGGCTTGCTGTTGACTCTGCGGTTGTCGGCTGGTGGAACAGGACTTTCAACGACTGACTCGCTTATCGCGTCCCGCGAATCCTCGATGGATTCCGAAGAAGGAATCAGCGCTGTCAGCACGAGAGCAGCAGCAAAGACGCCCACAATCAGCTGGAACTTCCTGTTGCGGCGAAAGTGCTGCCAGAGCAGTTCCGGATCCTGAAGAATTGTCAGCAAGTCCGGCGATTCCTGATCGAGGGTCCTGGCGTCCACGACACATGGTGACCCACCACCTTTGATCTCCACAGCTGGACCAGGTTCCGAGCTGGCGACGGAATCTGCCGATCGTGTTTCGACGGCCGAGATGCCGACAGCAGGTGCCCTGGTGGTTAGAGCGTTTACAGCTTTCAGAGCTTCCGCAGCTGATGAATATCGATCGATGACCTGCTTCTCACATAATCGCTCGATGAGTGACGCAAGGCCCGGAGGAATCATTGGCACCAATGTCTGTAATGCCGGGAGCTTCTCGATCGGTGAGGAGTGCCAGCGATGCCACAGTCGCATATCCTGCTCTTCAGGAGAACCGACCTTGGGAAACCATTCCGCGATCTGATCACCGGCGAGCAGTTGTACGGCCATGAATCCAATCATGTAGAGATCGGTACTGAAGCCGGGTGTGCCAAACGTATCCGGCGAAAGTAACTCAGGAGCCAGACATAACTGGTCAGGAGCTGGCTTGCGGAAGAGTCCGTTACGAGTGCAGCCCGGAGCATCGGAAAGTTTGATGGTTCCGGTTTCGGTGACCAGAAAGCTCCGCAGACAAAGTCCGCCATGAATGACGCCTTTCTCATGCAGGTGCGCGAGTACACTCAGCCCCTGAGCAAGGAATTCGGTAACAACATCCGGAGAACATCCCTTCTGAGGCGAAAAGCGGGAATGCTTCGCCAGCGGCTCTCCCAGAAGTTCCATCACATAGAAACATGACTGTTCGTTGACAGAGTGGATTTCGATTAGATTGGGATGAGAGGTCGATGCAAGGAATTTTGCTTCATCTGTGAACGACCGGCAGCGAGCGGGCTTGCGGGCATTCTTCTCCAGACACTTCACAGCCACAGTACGCCCCAGGGTGTGCTCATAAGCCTCAAAGACTTTGGTCCCCTGATGTCCTCGGCCAATTGTGCGAAGCGGTTCGAAACGATCACGGAAAGAGGGCTTTGCCGGAGCATTACCAGGCTTTCGCTGAGTCCTGGTGTCTGCCTGGAATTCGGCCAGTTCCTCTTCATTCAGCTGACACGGACGAATCAGTGACGTTTGTCGACTTCGGCGTGCCAGATCCTCGTCGTAGTCTGCCTTCCGGACCGGATGCCTCAGACATTCAAATGCTCGATCCAGTTCATCGAGTACATTATCCCAGATCGGATCGCAGGTTGTCCGTCTGGAATGTAGCGCCATCGTCCTGCGCTGTTCGTAGCGGTGACGCAGTTCTTCGGGCGACGAATTCTGTGAAACAGCCAGAAGCTGGTACCAGGAAACTCGACCACCATCGGTATTGATTCCAAGGCCATCTCGGTAGGGACAATAGGACTGATCACTTTTCGGGAGTAAAAGCATTGTGGATCTCTTTTGCAGAAATCAATGTGACGGGAGTTCCCATCAGCAGATGTCCAGACAAGTTCGCACACTGGACACGAAATCTCCGAAATTCGTGTCCTCCTCCCCGACCCAAAGGAAATCTCCAAAGTAGCAGGCACTCTCCGAGTGCCGTCCGCCACTGTAGCAGGCACTCTCCGAGTGCCGTCCGCCAAACTGCACGCCGAAACTCCTGGGTTCAGGTCTTCGCGGCGTCGGGGGTACGAAACACTTCGCCTGCGGCTTGCCGTTAAACTTGGGATGGGGAGGGTATGGCTGATGCAGACAACTGAAATCTACCAGACATCGGTTTCGTACTTTCTGCGCCCACTGGCACGTCTGCTGAGCGACCCGGATGTCACGGAAATCATGGTCAACGGCCCGAGCGATATTCGAGTTGAGCGATTTGGGCGAATCGAGCAGGTCGATGAATCATTTCCATCGGAAGGATCCCTGATCGCGGCAGTACGAAACATCGCCGAGTTCAATGGTCGCGTTCTGGATGAGATGCATCTTTCTATGGACGGTCGCCTGCCGGATGGATCGCGAGTTCATGTGATCATCCCACCTGCGTCAAAGAATGGAGTTCATGTGACGATCCGGCGTTTTCGAAAGTCGACGTTTGATTTGAACAGCCTCGTTCGTTCCGGGTCACTAACAGAAATTGCTGCCGAGTTTCTGGATCTGTGCGTTAAGCTGCATCGCAACATCGTCATTTCCGGGGGAACCGGTACAGGGAAGACATCACTACTGAATGCATTGTCGGCCTGTATTCCGCGAGAGGAGCGAGTCGTTGTCATTGAAGACACATCGGAACTGCAGCTGAATGACCAGGGGCACACAGTTTCGCTCGAGGCACAACAAGGTAACGGCGAAGACACTCCGGCTTTGTCAATTCGAGAGTTGTTCGCGAATACACTTCGAATGCGACCGGACAGAATTATTGTTGGTGAAGTTCGTCGAGGCGAGGCATTGGATTTGATTCAGTCGATGATCTCCGGACACGCGGGCGCACTCACTACGGTCCACGCGAATACACCTCGTGATGCAGTGGTACGTCTGGAGACGCTGTGCCTGATGAGCGACGCGGAGCTTCCCGTTTATGTGGCTCGTCAGCAGGTCGCATCAGCCGTACAGATCGTCGTTCAGCTGATGCGAATGCCCGATGGGAGTCGGCGGATACAGGCAATTTCGGAATGCTGCGGGCTGGATCAGGCCAGTGAGCGAGGTCAATACGTCTGGAATGACCTGTTTCAGTTTACGGCGAGCGGTCGCAATGCTGAAGGGCGAATTCAGGGAACGCTGAGCTGGACCGGCCGAACGCCATCGTTTACGTCAGAAGCCCGGGCGATGGGATATTCGGAGAAAATTCGACTTACCAACGAGCTCTTTGCATAAACTCCGATAGAGCTCTTTGCCTGAACCTCGGTAGAACTCTCCGATTGATCCCCGGTTCCGCTCGCATTTACCCATGTTTCGGGGAGATGATTGCGGGAACATGGCCGCTTTTCGAGACGTCAGCTTTTTTATCCCCGGAGGTGTCTCTACAATGCTCGGCTTGCCGCTCAGGAGCTGAGCTGCAGAACGTGAAGCCGCCACCGTCTCAAGGACTCGGCTTTCTGAATTTAAACGCACGAACAGTACGAAGGAACCTGGTTTCCCATGAGCCGGTCGATGGACAAGATTGTGGCCCTCTGCAAACGCCGGGGATTCATTTTTCAGAACTCCGAGATCTATGGCGGACAGAACGGCTTTTGGGACTACGGCCCGCTGGGTACGGAACTCAAGCGGAACGTTCGCGACGTCTGGTACCACGACATGGTTCAGGCGCACAATGAACTTCTGCAGCCTGCAGGAGCGCCGTGCACTTATCAGATGGTCGGCCTTGAATCGGCCATCATCATGCATCCCCAGGTTTGGAAGTGTTCGGGTCACTATGACCTGTTTCACGATATGATGGTTGACTGCCACGCCTGCAAGGGACGATTTCGTCAGGACCACATCCCTTCAACTCCCTGCCCTCAGAAGCCCAGCAAATGTGTCGGTGAACACACGGGCTGTCGTCTGACGGAGCCTCGCGAATTCAACCTGATGATGAAAACCATCATCGGCGCACTGGGCACGGATGACGATGCCGCGTTTCTTCGACCTGAAACAGCTCAGGGCATCTTTGTGAACTTCAAGAACGTGGTGGACAGCAGCCGTGTCAAAATTCCATTCGGGATTTGTCAGGTGGGTAAGAGCTTCCGCAATGAAATCACTCCTCGCAATTTCACGTTTCGTTCACGCGAATTCGAACAGATGGAAATTGAGTTCTTCTGCCATCCGAATCAGTCGCGTGACTGGTACACGTTCTGGCGCGATCGTCGTTACAACTGGTATCTGAACCTCGGCATCAGCAAAGACCGACTGATTCTTCGGGATCATCATCAGGAAGAGCTGGCTCATTACTCGGTCGGAACAGCGGACATCGAATACGCATTCCCATTCCTTGGCGAAGGCGAATACGGTGAACTCGAAGGTATTGCCCATCGAGGTGACTTCGACCTTCGGTCTCATATGGAAGGTAAGCTGACAAAGAACGCGGCCGGCGAACTGGAAGTGGAAAAGACGGCTGACGGACAGCCAAAGCATCGAGGCAGCGGCAAAGACCTGACGTATTTCGATGATCAGATTCGCGAACGGTTTACTCCCCATGTCATCGAGCCGTCTGCAGGCGCAGACCGTGGAACGCTGGCATTCATCTGCGAAGCGTATCATGAAGATCAACAGCCTGATGAAAACGGAGCGATGCAGGAACGAGTTGTGATGAAGTTCCATCCACGGCTCGCCCCGGTCAAAGTTGCCGTATTCCCTCTGATCAAGAAGGAAGGTATGCCGGAAAAGGCAGCCGAGATCTTCGGTGAGCTGAAAGCCGCCGGACTGAGTTGTCAGTTTGATCAGCAGGGTGCGATCGGTCGCCGTTACCGAAGACAGGACGAAATCGGAACACCATTCTGCCTGACAGTGGATGGCGATACTGCCAAAGACCAGTGCGTCACGATTCGAGATCGCGACACACTTCAGCAGGATCGAATTCCGGTGAACAGAATTGTGGAAGAAATCAAAGCACGATTGCGGGGCTGAACCCACCGCAGACCGAATTCACCTGATTCTGATTGTTGACCCTGACCGATGGTGGCTTAGGCCCTTTGTGATTGAGTCGAATAACTGTGTCGCACGATATCTACGAAAACCCGCTGATTACTCGATACGCTTCCCGCGAAATGGCCGGCATTTGGTCCGCTCAGACCAAGCATTCCACATGGAGAAAGCTCTGGATTGCGCTCGCAGAATGCCAGCAGGAACTCGGGTTGAAAATTTCGGATGCTCAGCTCGCGGAAATGCGTGCACATGTTGATGACATCGACTTTGCGGCTGCAGAAAAGTATGAGAATGAGCTGCGTCACGATGTGATGGCTCATATTCATACCTGGGGTGACATCTGCCCACTGGCTCGTCCGATCATGCATCTGGGGGCCACCAGCTGCTATGTTACCGATAACTCCGAGCTGATCCAGATTCGGGATGCATTGCTTTTGCTGCGTCGTCGTCTCGTTCAGGTTATCGATCAGCTGGGACGATTTGCACAGGAGTACCGTTCGCTCCCGTGTCTCGGGTTTACTCATATGCAGCCAGCTCAGCCAACAACTGTCGGCAAACGAGCAACATTGTGGTGCTGGGACCTGCTGCTCGATCTGGAAGAACTCGAGCACCGGCTGGACACGCTTCGCTTTCGCGGCGTTAAGGGGACAACCGGAACGCAGGCTTCATTCCTCAGCCTTTTCAATGGCGATCATCAGAAAGTCGAACAGCTGGATCAGATGGTCACTGCCAAAATGGGCTTTGCTCAAAAGCATGCAGTCACCGGGCAGACATATTCGAGGAAGGTCGATTCGCAGGTGATGGCTGCTCTCAACGGCCTTGGTCAAAGCTGCCACAAGGCCGGAACCGATATTCGACTTCTGCAGCATCGTAAGGAAGTCGAAGAGCCGTTTGGAAGTAAGCAGATCGGTTCATCGGCGATGGCTTACAAGAGAAATCCGATGCGAAGCGAACGCATGTGCGCTCTCGCGCGATTTGCAATGAGCCAGCAGGCTGCCGCCGATGCAACCGCAGCAACTCAATGGATGGAACGCACACTGGACGACAGTGCCATCCGACGACTTGCACTGCCTCAGGCATTTCTGGCAATCGATGCATCACTGATTCTTTACAGAAACATCACCGACGGAATGGTGGTCTATCCCAAAGTCATCGAAAGAAACCTGAATTCAGAACTGCCGTTCATGGCAACAGAAGAAATCCTGATGGCCGGTGTTCAGGCCGGCGGAGATCGCCAGGAACTACATGAAATCATCCGCGTCCACAGCCAGGCTGCAGCGAATCAGGTCAAACAACATGGCGGCGAAAATGACCTGCTCACGCGACTGCGGGAAACAACGGCCTTTGCACATGTCGATATGCAGGGGACTCTGGATGCAAAGCTCTATATTGGTCGAGCGCCTGAGCAGGTCGATCAATTTCTGAAGGAACAGGTCGAGCCGGTTCGAAAAAAGTATGCCGGCGATCTGTCCAAAGCAGCGGAGGCAGTTCGGGTCTAATCGCCAGCCCCTGCCAGCAAAGCCCGGTGCGGGAACAGGGCCGAGTTTGAAAGTGGTGCCGATCATGCCGCAGAGTTCCTTACGAAATGTTGATGGCGTTTATCCCGGCGCAACGGCTTTGACGATTGCGGGTTCCGACCCAAGCGGCGGTGCCGGACTTCAGGCAGACCTCAAGACTTTTCAGCAGCTGAACGTCTTTGGGATGTCCGTTGTAACGCTGATTACTGTTCAAAACACTCAGGCTGTCACACACGTAGAGCTGCTGTCTACTCAGCTGATTGTTGACCAGCTGAAGGCAGTCGTCTCAGACATTCCCCCCAGCGCTATCAAGACCGGAGCACTCGGCAGCGCTGCAATTGTTGGGGCAGTCGGGGAACAGATTGCACGACTTCAGTGCCCCGTCGTCGTTGATCCGGTTCTGGTCAGCAAACATGGACACCGGCTGGTGACCGAAGATGTCGTGGAGGCCTACGCGCGTTATCTGATACCCCACGCCATGATTGTGACGCCCAATCGCTTCGAAGCAGAATGTCTCAGTGGGATCCCGATCACATCGGAAGATACAGCCGCAGAAGCAATTTCCGCAATCTGCCGCATGGGCGCTCGGCATGTGCTGATCAAGCTGGGTGATGTTCAGGGAGAGTCCCATCATTTATTTGGAGCGGGAACAGCTTTAAAGCTGATCAAAGCCCGAAGATTGTCCTCCACAAACACTCATGGTACCGGTTGCATTCTTGCAGCCGCCATCACCGCAAAGCTGGCACTTGCGACCTTCGAAAATCCGGCAGGCCGACAGGATGTGGTCATGCAGGCAGCGGAATTCGGAATTCAAAAAGCACTGGAAGCGATTGCATTCGACTCTAAACTCGGGCACGGCATTTCGCCCGCGGATGTTCGTGGATTTGTGTAGTTGGGGAGAGGCGAGAAGAAGAAGCAGCGAGTGAGCAGGGAGTAAGCTGGAAGTGAGCAGGGAGGGGACGGGCAGGAATGCCCATCCTACTTTGTTTTTTTAGGAGAGAGAGGTCATGAGTTGTCGAAGTTCGTCGTCGATCTCGTCTTTGGAACTGACGGTCTCGGCGATTGCTGTGCGGAGGAGTTCTCGGTAGCGAATCTTCAGACGTCGAGCGGCCTGCTTGATGGCATCTTCGGACATGCCGAGTTGATCGCTGAGTTGAGCGTAGGGCGTACGTTCGGTGGAACCATTCATCAGCGGTTCAAGAAGTTCAAACAGTCGACTGTGTCCGTGTGATCGGTATTCCAACTGAAGTTGATTCATCGCGTTCTGAATCAGCGTCAGTGACCATTGACGTTCAAACAGTTGTTCGGCAGAGAGACTCGCGCTGGAGTCTTTCTGAAACCGTTCTTCGGCGAATTCAATATTGAGTGAAACGACGGCCTGAGTTCCTCCGCGTTTTTCTGCTTTGTGAAATCGATGTTGAGCGTTGAGGAAGTTTGTGACGGAAGCAAGCAGAAATGAGCGAAAGCGACCTCGATTTCGATCAGCAGCTGCCATAAACGAGGTCTCAATGATATGAACAAAGAACGCCTGCGTGAGATCTTCGGCGTCCGCAGCGGAGTGGCCCTTTCTGCGAATGAACGCGTAGACCGGAGGCCAGTAGACTTCACAGAGCTTGCTGAGAGCGACTTTCGCCGATGGGGACGAAGTACGACCTGCGGCCTGCACAATACTCCATTGAGTTGTTGCAAACCCGTTGACAGGGGATGAATTCATGGCATGATCCCGAGGAACGTCCTGGTCTCGCGAAACGTTAGTTGACATCATAACCCCAGTCAGCATCTGGAGATGCAGCAAATCGAAGAAATCTGTGTCACTTTCTGAATGGAACCGCTTACTAATGTCAGACAACCAAAGAAATACGAGTTGTGACAAAGGAAAGCAGCCAAGTCATGTCTGAGGCTTCACGAAAATGTGTTCAGTGTAGTGCCGACCTGCCATCGGACAGCCCTGCCTCTCTATGCCCAAAGTGCCTGATGCAGCTGGGCTTTGAAACTTTGCAGCGCAACGCTGCTTCGCAGTCCGGAAATTCCGCGTACCAGCCAACATTCATAGCACCGACAATAGAAGAGCTCGCTCCACAGTTTCCGCAACTGGAGATTCTGGAAGTTGTCGGACATGGTGGTATGGGGGTTGTTTACAAAGCGAGACAAATCGAACTCGATCGGATTGTTGCGCTGAAAATCCTTCGTCCTGGTATCAGTCACGACTTAGGATTCACAGAACGATTTCAGAGGGAAGCTCGAGCTCTTGCGAAGCTCAGTCACCCCAACATCATCATGGTCTACGACTTTGGGCGAAGGGACTCTCTGTTTTACTTCATTATGGAATTTGCTGAAGGGGCAAATCTGCGACATATTGAGCGCAGCGGACAGTTGAGTTCGAAAACCGCACTCGAAATCGTCCCTCAAATCTGCAGTGCACTTCAGTATGCTCATGATAATGGTGTTGTTCATCGCGATATCAAGCCCGAAAACATTCTGCTGACGAAGGAGGGGGTCGTTAAGATTGCAGATTTCGGGCTGGCGAAACTCGCAGGAACAACAGACCACACACCACTCACGGGAACATGGCAGATTATGGGAACTCCCCACTACATGGCTCCTGAGCAGTTTGAAAAACCTTCAACCGTCGATCATCGAGCGGATATCTATTCGCTGGGTGTTGTGATTTATGAAATGCTCACGGGCGAATTGCCGATTGGTCGATTTCGACTGCCGTCTGAAAAGGCTGACGTGACTACTCGCCTTGATGATGTCGTCATGAAGAGCCTCGACAAGGAACCTGATCGGCGTTACCAGCGAGTCACCGATGTCGCGACAGCGGTCGAGGAAGCCACGGAATCGCCGACACCTCCCGCCATAAGTCAATCGAAGATAGACCCATCCGCTGTCACGAATCAGTTCAGAGAAGCGATCGGGGCGACGAAAGACTGGTTGACGCCCAAGGCCGCTGTTGCCGCAGCATCCCTGAAGCGTTTGTCGTTTCTCCGTCCGAGCTGGGATTCGGCTGTTGACCTGATGCACCGTTCTCTCAACTGGTGCGGTACTCACTCGAAAGGTATTGGAACCACACTGTTGTGGGTGGGGGTGACAGAGTTTCTGCTGAATCTCCTCACATTTCCATACTTGATGACACCCAATGCACAGCAGGAACTAATGGTCATTTTCTGTCTGACTCTCGCTCACAGTTTGTTTGCTTTTGTGGGAGGGCGTCTGCTTCGCAAGGGGAAAACGAGCAAAGTTGTACTTTGGTCGCTGTTGTTCGCGACGATTCCGGGCCACGTCTATTTGCTGCCGGTGATGCTGGTCAGAGTGATTCTGGCAATCGCAGGACTCTGCGCCTATGTTCGTCGCAGATCACTTTCCCATGACGCAATCGTGCGGGAATCTGATGTGGCGCGTGAAGGTTTGCCGGATAATGGTGTACCCGATGAAGATGTCCTCGATCGCGCCGTCGCGATGCTTAAGAGAGCAGACGCTGCGACTGCTTTTCGATTGATGCGATGGTCAGTTGGCGGAATAGCGGGCTGGTGTTTTGTCAGTGCCCTTGTTCTTGGCACCATCAAGATGGTGTGTTTTTACTATCTCGTTCCAGCCACATTTCGTGTGCAGGACAAAACCGTAAATCAGGTAGAATCGAGATCAAATCCGTTCACGGAACAGCAGTTCGATATCTCAATTGATGCGTCCGGTACGACTGAAGCATGGGGGGCTGTCGCTCTCAGGACCCAGCCTGTCCGCAAGTCAATGACGCTAACAGGTCACAGTGACTCTGGTCAGTCGGTGATGCGAATTGATTTCGTTGCAAAGACTGCGGAGATGGTTTCTCCGCCGCACGGGTCCGATGATGGTCCGTTGCCGGTCGACTATCGCACCGTCAGTCGCTGGATGTCTCACTTTGTGAAAGACATGCAGTCCGAAACCTCGAATCGACAGATGGCTCATCTGACGGAAGTCTGCCAGCTCATGGTGAACACAGGAGGACTGACGGGTGACCTTTCCTTTAATGACTCCGGATTCTACCCGACTTTGACGACGCAGCTGATTCAATTGAAAAGTGATGCTGCAGCAGAGTCACGACAATTCATACCCGTCGCCAGATTGATTGATCCCTACCTGTTTCACATCGATGCAGATCATGTCGATTTGGCATTAACCGTCAGTCCTGACCCCATTGTCATGTCTCTTGTGGACTATTCACTTGTTGCGATATTTCTCATCGGTCTGTTGCGAGTCCTCAAGGCCACATTTCTTCTGCTCTGGAAGCCTGCAGTCTTCTCCAGCCCTTCCGATGAACTCAACTCTTTTCACATCGCATGGAAGAGACGAGCATCATCAATGTTTGTGAGCGGTATCACTGGCACGATCTTAGTGCTTGCGTTTTTGTATGTTTCGATGTGGGTGGAAACTTCAGCATCACGCGCCGATCCCTACGCAATACAGTTGGCTAGTCTCCTGACACGTTTTATGCCGGAGAAGGTCGCACATTGGACACTGCTTGTTACTCTGCTGCTTGGGATGTTGATCGTTGTCTGTTCACTTCTCGCCCATCCACGTCTCGGACCGACAGGTCGACTCTTTGGCTGGCTCGCTGCGATCCTCTCAATGGTAACGCTGCCTCTCTGCCCCGCGACTTTTCCATCCGGGTATGCTGCATTGCTGATGCTGAATCAGGGAAACTCAGGTGCTCCGACTCCAGGTCAAAGTGTGCACGAACCGTAGCAGGCACATTCCATGTGCCGTCCGCCAAACACGGCTGCGGTTCTGGAAGCGGAGATGCTTAGCAATATTCAAGCGGACGGCAGACGGAGTCTGCCTGCTACAGTAGCAGGCAGACTCCGTCTGCCGTCCGCCCGAGTCCTGATGCGCGCGACATGCGATTGCAGAAAAGCGACGCCAGGTGATCGCGCGACGGCACATGGAATGTGCCTGCTACTTTGAAGACACTCGGCTGTCAGCGAAGGCGAAGGAAGCATTCCGGAAGAAGTAAGAGCAGGGCTGCCGTGATCAGGTATGGTGCGAGGGGTTGGCGGGACATTGGGAAGCGGCGTGAACGGATCTGAAGGACGTCTTCGGGGAGGATGCCGAAACGTCCACCGGTGTTCTGAGCAAGATCAATCAGCAGTTGTTCATTGGCGTCTCCAATGCTGAGTTCACGCGGAATGTCTTCATTCTGTTGCACTGAGCCACTGGTTGTTGCCATCGCAGAAGAAAGTGGCGTCTCCATGGAACTCTGTTTCTCTTGATAGTTCACTGGCAGTCTTCGTTGGATCTTTCGCAGGACCTGAGCCCAGAATTTTCCACAGGCGTTCCACTGGAGCCAGTCGCGTGACCAGCGAGGCTTGATGTCAGACGTAAACGCAGCACTGAAACCAGCTCCGGTTCGCATCCAGCTCAGGACAGGATCTCCATTCTCAGCCGCAAGCAATAGTTCGCCCGCAGGCTTCTGTCGCGTTCTGACGTATCCATGCAGTGGGGGGCACTCGGTGAATGGTATTCCAAACAGGGATATGCTGGATCTTACGGGAATGGGTCGGAATGCAGATTCCCGGAACGACGTGTTTGCCGCCAGCATTGTTTCGCGCGCAAAGATCTGCGGAACGGACTGAGGATCATTTGTAAAGTAGTGACGACCTCTTCCGATGGCTGCAAGCTTCTCCACGAGCGATCGGTCTGCATCTCCCAGTCCTGCAGCTGAAACTGTAACGCCGCTGTTGATGAGCTGCGTTGCGATGGACTCGAAGTCGCCCTCAGATGAGTAGCCATCTGTGAGGATCAACACATGCTTGATTCGACTTTCAGAAGCCTGCATTGCGGTATTCGCTTCGACCATTGCCGGAAACAGAGACGTGCCTCCACCGGGTGCAATCGCAGAAATGCGTTCAAGTACAGAGTCGCGATTGTCCAGCAGAGAGAATGGCTGAACCCACGCAGGCGCTCCGTCAAACGCAATCACCCCCAGCGAGTCTGTTGGGCTCAACAATTCTACAGCCGCCTTCGCCGCATCTTTCGCCAACTCCATTTTAGGGCCGCTCATCGAACCTGACTTATCGATGATCAGGATCATCCCCAACTGAGGCTTTTCCTGTTCTTCTATGAAGTCACATCGAACTGGCAATAGTTCTTCGATTCGTGTCTGATAATAACCGCCCGGCCCGAATGACTGATCACCACCAACCATCATCAGACCACCACCGTGAGTGGCGACCCAGTCACAAATCGCCTCCTGCTGTTCAATGTTTAAATCTGTTGCCGGAATGCTCGAAAGGAGCACGACTCCGTACTGGTTCAATTCTGAGAGTGTAATTGGCGCATTTGCGGGCGAAATTGCATCCGCTGCGATTCCCTCTGCAGACAGAATCTGCCGAAAGTGTACAAGCACTTCAGGTGCTGAATCGATCAGCAGTACTTTGAGTGGCTCCGCTGGCGTGACTGTCAGTGTGCGACGATTATTCGCGGAGAACGTATCGACAGTTGCGGACCGGGACGGATCTTCAGAAATCAGTCGAATCGACGCCTGAAGTGTTGTTGGTTCTGTAAAACGGTGCGTCACCGTGACAACCGTTTCTCCTGGATCGAGCAGCAATTGTTGTGACCCAACAGACGTCGAACCTGCTTCCAGATCAAGCCCAATGGTAACTCGGTCTGTTGACGTTAACACTACCGCAACAGACACCGGTTCGCCCGACGAAATCGAAGGCGGCAGTCGAATTTCGCTGACTTCCACATCCGGGTTTCTTCCATTTCTTAGCAGGATGCTCGAAACCGGGATACCATGTCGTACTGCTGATGAAACGGCGTCACCGTGAGTCTCCCGTCCATCGGTGACCAGTACAATGTGGGGCGATTCTGCGTCAGAGAATGCCGCAGCGGCAGAGTCAATTGCTGCTGCAATGTCCGTTGACATTGTTGGGTTCGAGTCATCGATTCCGGAAAAGTCCCTGGTCATTACTTGCCTGCTGTTCGGAAGACGTTCCAGAATGGAGTTGATCTCCCGTCTTCCCGCCATGCCGATACTCACGCTCCGATCGAGTAACACAATGACGGATGACTGGCTCGACGTTCCACGGATGCTGAATCCTGACATCGCCAGAATCAGTAATACGATCCAGAGTGTTCGAATGAGTTGCAGCAGCCGTGATCGAATGCCCTGAACGATGGACAGCATCATGTCCGAATCCCTGCGGGGTTTTTCGGTCGTTGACGCCGAAGTGGACGAAACCAGTCCAGCAAAACACATGCCGCCGCCACACAGAGAAACCCTGGATACATCCATTGCGAAATTCGGTCTCCTGAAGATGTGAGCTGAGGTAATGTACCGGGTGATTCAGGAGAGCGAAGCAGATTTCCTTCCTGCGCGTTCAGACCATTTACAGCGATCGTCATCGCATGTACTGTCTCGTCCGCACGGCGGAAAGAGAGCTTATAACACCCAATGTAACGCGGTGTCTGTACAAACACCTGACTGTTCTGACGAAAGAGACCACACACAAACTCACGACCCGGCTCGTCTTCATCAATCCGCATCGCCAGGCACTTCATTTCAAACAGAGAATCGGGCGACGCTGACAGATTTTGGATCACTGCCGGGGCGACGAATGCATCACCGACGCTGTGCCAGAGAACGCCATCAGCCTG
This sequence comes from Planctomyces sp., assembly GCA_016795105.1. Lineage (GTDB taxonomy): Bacteria > Planctomycetota > Planctomycetia > Planctomycetales > Planctomycetaceae > F1-80-MAGs062. The sequence continues at coordinate 31,120 of JAEUIH010000013.1, read as the reverse complement.
CTGATCCGCCAACCGCTCTATCAATGCGACGATCAGTGAGGGGAAAGCGGCGCGAAAGGGAAGTTCACCGCTCGCTGGGTCAAAACTCAGAACGATCGAGTTCCCCCGCTCAGCTGTAAGTTCCGTGATCAGGCCTGATCCGTCGGCGGTTTCCGCCAGTGTTCTGTGAGCACTGGAAAACTGCAGTTGGCTGGCTGTCTGAATTCGCAGATCAGGAAAGTTCAGTCTGGTGAGCAAATCCGAATGTTGAGTGTCGCTGATCAGGATGGGGCCTGTCAGCTGCCCTGTCCGTTTCCACAATTCGCAGTCTGCTGTTGGGGCGATGATCAGTGTCGGGATACTCATCTTTTGCAATAATGACAGGACTTCATGGTCGGGCTGATCCAGCACAGCGATATCAAAGGAATTCAGTATGTCTGAAGAAATCGTTTCTGGTGAATATGTCCGAAGCGAAACATCAGGCATTGCTTCAAGCGCTCGTTGCAGGAACAGGTTGCCGGTGGTGATCATCGCTACGTTCAAACGCTTCATTTCCGGAAGAACTGCGAATACGGTGTTGTCAGATGCCAGCGGATCGGGTCGATGCAGATGCACCCGAATCATTCCCGATGCTTCTGATGGAATGATCAACGAACGAAAGACTGTCTCGCCTGGCGGCACGGTGATTGGAATCACATCGAGTGGAATCTGATTAAGTGCAATTTCAATTTCGTCGTCCCTCGATTCAGTTCCATGATTTGTGACCGACAGGTGTACCTCGCGATTGCGAGTCTCTTCATTCGGAGTTTCCAGTCTTAGCCCGGAGATTGAAACGTTACTCGTGGATTCACCCACCTGAATCCAATGGACGCGATTGCTGTCAGCCATCAGAGTCAGTTTGTCGGCCGGTTTGGAACTGAACATGCCGCCGCTCGGACGCGTTTCATCAGTAAAGACCACAACGTTTAATGCAGGTTCTGTAGTCCCGGCCAGAACAGATCTCATCGCAGTGAAGGGACTTCCGGCGATATCGGTTTGCACGACGCTGTTGAGACCATCCTCCAGAGCATGCCGGTTCAGTGTGAGTGGAGTCACGATCGGGGGTGAGCCGGATGTTGTGATCAATGCAAATCGGTGCTCACGATCCGTGGAGTTGATCAAGTTGCGAGCTGACTCGATTGCTGCCGTGAGGCGCGTTCCACTGTTCGTATCTGCAACCTGCATACTTGCGGAATTATCAACAATCAGGATCGTTTGATCACCGGCAAGGGCCGATGACTTCGGACCTTTTGAGTGATCCGCAGGCTCAGTTATTCGCGGCTCCGCAAGGAATAGAGTCAACAGGAAGACCGCGGTCAACTGCAGCAGAAGCGAAATCAGGTCGACTGGTCGATTCCAATGAAACGCGGGGGCGGATTTCGTCTCTGAGCTCATCCAAAACGCGATGGTTGAGATTGTTTTGCGTTTTAAAAGTTGTTTTCGCAGGTAAAGTATCGTGATCGGAATTGCCAGCAGCCACCACATCAACGCAACTGGATTTGCAAAGGACAGCATGAGCAGTTTTCTGAAAGCGTGACAGCTGGATGCGCAAGCAGTAGGTAAGGGCCGACAAATTTCCGGTTCGGATTTGAGCGTGTGGATTCTACAGTGTGGACGATTGAGTATACTCGGTCGAGGGACTGACCAGAAGAATGAGCCAGCATGCAGTCGTGTTTGTACTACAGAAATCGTGATACGAACCGGAACGGCTCGTTCTGCAGTTGCCTGCATGCCAGCCGAATTTTGATTTGTTTCGCAGGAACGCTGATATCAACGATGTTCGCGGTTCAGCCTGCACCCGCCAACACAGCACCCGCCAACACAGCACCCGCCAACACAGCACCCGTCACAACATTGTCTCTGAGGACTCCTGATGTTGGAGCTCAGAGCGAAACAGATTTGCAGTACGAAAAGCTGTTGACGTTACTGAGGAGCAATCCACGTGAAGGTGTTGTGTTCGATCGCGTCGTGAACTGGCATGCGGAACGTGGGACGTTTGCAGAATTCGCCAGAAGTATTCGGCGAGAATGCGCAGCAAATTCTTCAAAAACGGAATGCTGGCTGCTGCTTGGGCTGATCGAAAAACGAAGCGGAAATCGAGAGGCCGCCATCTCGGCTTTTCAGAACGCCGAAGGACAAGATCCGGCAGCATGGATTCCTGTGCTTGAACGTGCGCGACTCCTGCGAACTACCGATCCGCACAGAGCGATTCAGGGATACCGCGGCGCCATCGTTAAACATCGAAACATGTTACCCGGCGTCCAGGGAGATCAGGAACGTCAAAGAATTGCTCTTGAACTTGTGGAACTATTGCTGAGTCGTTTCCGAAATTCAGAGGCCGCGGATTTGCTGAGAGAACTTCGACGAGAGCTCGAAGTATCTTCTAAGGCCGAGGTTCGTCGAGGATCAACCGATCAACAGCGTCTGCTTGAACAACTGGCCCCGCTGTTTGCGAAATCCGGAGCCACTGCAGAAGCCGTCGAACTCTATGAAATACTCAGAATTCGTGCAGACAACGCGTCTCAACAGTTCCGATGGACCACCGAACTGGTCTCTGTATTGTCTGATCGCGGTGAGCACGTTCGTGCAGTCGATCTCCTGAAAACACAACTGCTCAGCTTCCACGCAGGAAGTCCGGAATGCCTCCAGACTGTACAGCTTCTTGATCCACTTCTCTTGCGCCAAAGCGGACTACACGGTGGACCGGATGGGATATCAGAAGGGCTTCTTGCGTTCTATAGAGCGAAGGTCGAGGAGGAACCGGCAACGGTCTTCTGGAGAAAGCACCTGGCTGAACTGCTGTATTCGCAACAGCAGTATTCTGAATCGATCGCTCAGCTGCAGTTGGCGATTGAGTCAGATCCGGACAATCCTGACTTGAGGATTCTGCTCGGCAACGCGAATTATCAACTGCACGACAAAGACCAGGCAAAGCGATCGTGGGAGTTCATCGCTGAAGGTTCTCGAAGGTCTCCAGAATCGTTGATCAGGTTATCAGAAATTTATCAACAGCACGGTGAAGTCGAGGAATCAATCCGTTGCCTGAGAGAGGCGTGCTTAGAGAACGTGCGTCCCTCGATTCGCCAAAGACTTGCGAAACTGCTCGTCGATTCCGGGATGCAAACCGAAGCAGCACAGCAACTTACGAAGGCGCTGGAAACTGAGAAGAATCGGACTGAACGGCAACGGATTTTGATTGACCTTGTGCAAATCTTTCAGCAAGCCGGGCAGCTTGAAGGAAAGATCACTGAACTGAGAACTCGAATCAACGTCCGTCTGCCCGGGCAGCCCGATGCAGGTGCCGCGAGTGCCGGATTGATGCTTGCGGAATGTCTGATGGCGGTTGATTCAGTTGATTCAAATGAAGTCGCGGAGCTTGCTGTTCAGATCATTGGCCTGCCGGAATCTTCGGCCGACGACTGGCTGAATATCGCTGACAGAATCGCCCGGACTGAATCGAAGGCAGCGATCAGAATTCTGCAGGCCTGGTCAAACCGCGAGAATACGCAATACGGTATGACACGGCTTGCACAACTGCTCGATGCCAATTCGCAACCGGAAGCAGCAATTCAGACATTATGGAAGTTGTCTGCAGGGAACCTTTCTCGATCAGATCAGATATCGGTGATTCAGAACCTTGCGGACATCGCTTCAAGGTCTGGCCAGTTTGCCGAGGTGATTGAAGACATTGAACATTGGCCAATTCCTGACGCTTCAGAACTAACGCGAGCGGTCAACGTCGCTACCGCCGCGATTCGGGCAGACGAGGCCGAAATGGCGAGAGCAGTCATAGACGCAATTGAGATTCCTCGCGGCCGACCACTTCGAGCTGTTGATCGGGCAGAATTCGAGCGACTTGCATCACTGGCAGAACAGGCGGGTCACTGGACCCGAGCGGCGGAACTGTATGAGCATCTGGAATCGACCACTATTTTGGTCCGCATTCCTCGAAGATCCGTGTCTGTCCGGACTCGCCATGCCGACATCGATGAACTGATCGATGTATACCTTCCGGAACATGGTGATTTACCGGAGGTTCAGGATATCTGTGAGATCACGGATCTCTTGTTGAAAAATCATCGGCGGGAAACTGCAATTCAGTTCCTGTCTGCCGCATCAACGCTGGCGGAATCGATGCCGACGAAAACCAATGACTGGTGGAGAGTTCGAATTCGTGAAGCGGCATTGCACTGGATGACCGGAGACCGTAACGTCGCAAAGAGAGAATTTCAGACGCTGGCAGAGATGTCTGGACTGGCGATGTCTGGTCCGGGAGCTGGTGCAGAAACTGAACCAGAACCTGTCGTTGAACATTCGGACGATCAGATGGTGCCTGTATTTCACCTGGAGGCAGAGATTGCTCAGGACGCAGCGGCGGCTTCTCGATTCGCACTTTGGCTGAGTTCGTCAGCAGCAATCGGCAATGCTGCCATGCCGCAGAATTCGTCAGCAACTCCTGATGATGCTTCTCCGTTTGCAGAAACTCCCGCTCCATTCCCCGACAATCTGAGACGGGCTCAGACGGCAGCCCTGGCATTCTGTTTACTGGAACTGTGGTCTGCTTCAGAGCAAAACGAAGCCGGTACGAAACTGCTGAGCACTGACAAAGAACGCACACCCGCTCAATGGAGGGATGTTGATCGCTGGTACTTTACAATTCGATCTCTGCAGGAAGTCGGCGGGAATTCGGTTCAACTTCCGGCTGAACTGCGGACGATGCCGTCCGAGGCTCAAGTGGCTAATTGCCCTCTGATGTTTGCCACGATGCTTGCGGATTCGTTTGAGCAAACAGCCATTGATCCGGATGCATTGGTATCACGCGATGCATCACAGTTTGAGCTGTTGAGCCGGAACCCTGGAATTCTGCAATCAGACTATCCGGAGTCATTACAACGTGTACCGCAGTGGCTGGAGTGGGGACTTCAAGTTCACGGCTATTCGAGTGAGTCGAAGGGTCAAGGTAATTATGCTTCTCGGCATCTGCCGCATGAGTCTGACCAGACCAAAGTATCCACCGCAATGTCGAACTCGGCTCGATTTCGCCGGAACACAGCCGGAGTTCAGTTGCGTGAGGCTGCACTTGGGAAAGAGCGACTGGGCGATTCGAAAGGGGCCTGTGATCTTTATCTTCAACTGCTGTCTTCACATCGTGAAGAGTTCATCACTGAGTTTGAAACACTACTGCAGGGATTCGAAAGTGCACATCGCGAAGGCGACCTTGCGGATGCGCTGACACAGAGCGGAGTACGGGACTTCGCCGAGACGGCCGACGCCGTGATGCAGCTTGCCGTCAGGATGAGCCGAAACGCAGTTCATCAAACAACAGGGCGAAAGCTGCTGGAGCAGGTCCTTAGAGACTTTCCGGAACATCAGCTGCGATACCTTGCATTTGCCAATCGCGCTGAGGTGATCTCTGACGACGTATTTGCCCGCGATGTCATGCAGAATCTACTCGGAATCCGAAAACAACCAACATCTCTCTGGTCACCATGGGTCACTGGAGCGTATGCAACATTGTCTCGCGAAGCAGAGGATCGGTATCTCTCCTCAGACTTCTTTGGGGCATTTTCGGAGTTAAATCATCGGCAATCAGAAACTCTGGCAGAGCAACTGAAGACGTCACTTGAGGCGGACCCGCAATGGACCGGCGGAGCACTATTGAGTTTGTTTTTGGAGACTGCTCGTGGCGCTCAGGTTACGGACGAATCAGAAGGCGATTTGCAAAGCCAAATAGATTTGCTTGCCCGAACGATTGGTCAACTGACAGGTTCAGACGACAATGAGAAACGTGTATTGGCTCTGAGCCTGCTGAGGTGTGAGCGACTCCTGGACGTGTCGTCGAAGACGGGCAACAGGATCGATATTCGGCAGGACCTTCTGTTGAAGGTACTCGAGATTGCGGTCGCAGACGAGATTCGAGACATCGCTGAATATCGATTGGGAAAACACCGGATCGAAACTGGTGAGCGATCAGAAGGACTAAAGCTGATCGAGCAGCAGGTCACAAAACGGCTGAAACGAATCGAACTCCGGGGTCCTTCAGCCACAGCAACCCCCGGAGAACTTCTTGGACTCACACGTCTGCATGCACAACTCGAAGCCGGCGGCAACCAGGACGGGGCGAGTGTACTCCGGGAACAAATCCAGCACCTAAGAGCCCCTGTCCAAAGTACTCATCACGGCGGAACGTGATGAGTACTATTTAGATGATGGGTACTATTAATCGGGGAGTGACGACCAGGGCCAGTCGAAGCCGAGGTCGAGGGCTGGGGCTGAGTGAGTCAATCCGCCGATACTGATGCGATCGACGCCTGTTTCGGCGATTGCACGGACGGTGTCGAGTGTCACCCCGCCAGACGCTTCAAGGCGTGTCGTGGGTGAATGTGCGTCACGGATCCTCACGGCTTCAGACATTTCATCGCACGACATATTATCGAGCAGCACGATCTCGGGTTTGGCATCGAGTGCATCTCTGAGTTGTGTCAGGGTATCGACTTCAATTTCGATCGGAAGCTGAATTCCGGTGGAGGACAGAAACATGCGAGCATCATTCACTGCACCGGCAACGGAACGTTCACCTCGAGCCGCCAGGTGATTGTCCTTAATCAGAATCCCGTCGAACAATCCCATCCTGTGGTTGACGCCACCACCACAGCGCACTGCATATTTGTGGAGAAGTCGGTAGCCAGGCAATGTCTTTCGTGTATCCAGAATGACAGCCTTTGTTCCGCTGACACGTTCTGCAAACATCCGAGTTCTCGAGGCGACTCCGGACAAGTGAATCATGAAGTTCAGAATCGTACGCTCGGCCGTCAGCAGTGTCCGAACCGGGCCGGACATGGTCGCAATCAGAGATCCTCGCTGGAGGATCGAGGAGTCCTGTACAAAGAGCTCACATCGAACATTCGACTCAAGTTGCTCGAAAACAAGCGGAATCAACGGAGCCCCGCAAAGAACCCCGCGCTCCCTCGATACGAGATTGACGGAAGCATTCAGTTCAGCCGGAATGGTGGACTGACTTGTCAGGTCGCCTCGGTCCCGCAGGTCTTCTGCCAGAGCAAGTTCGATCAGCAACTTCGCTGCAGATTCGGTTGATCGGTCGAACTGAATGGATTGATCCATATGGTTTTCTCTTTGGACGCGTGCTGCGACCTGTTCAATTTGAGGGGCTTCCTATAATCTCCGGCAGCCTGAATCAGGGAGCCCCCGGTGATTCAGGCAATCAAGTCTTGTTCAAGGAATTCTTCCATGATCGTCGGTGTGCCGCGTGAAATCAAACCTGATGAGTATAGAGTTGCAATGCTGCCCAGCGGAGTTGATGAACTCTGCCTGGCCGGACATGAAGTTCTGATCGAAGCCGGCGCGGGGCTCGGAAGCGGAATCACCGATCAGGAATACGAAGAAAGCGGTGCGAAGCTCGTACCGGGCCACGCCGATGTGTTTGCTGCTGCTGACCTGATTGTTAAGGTCAAAGAGCCGATGCAGGAAGAATGGAGCCTGCTTCGCCCAGGGCAAACCGTGTTTACATATTTCCACTTCGCCGCCGACTCTGAACTGACTCACGCAGTTCGCGATTCACGAATCAATGCGGCCGCATACGAAACCCTTCAGGGACGAGGTCGAGATCTTCCACTGCTGACTCCCATGTCGGAAGTCGCGGGCCGAATGAGTATTCAGGAAGGCGCTAAGTTTCTTGAACGTCCTCAGGAAGGACGCGGGATTCTTCTGGGTGGTGTGCCGGGCGTTGCACCTGCTCATATTGCCATTATCGGAGGCGGAGTCGTCGGTAAGAACGCGGCACAGATCGCGGCCGGTTTTCAGGCGGATGTGGTGATCCTCGACACCAATGTCGATCGCCTCAGATACCTCGAAGACATCATGCCACCCAACGTCAATACTCTGTTCAGCGATCGTCACAACATTCGAGAACAACTGCGAAAAGCAGACCTTGTCATTGGCGGAGTTCTGATCCCGGGAGCTCGGGCCCCCAGACTTGTGTCAGCTGCAGATCTGAAAACGATGAAGCACGGAGCTGTCGTGATCGACGTGTGTATTGATCAGGGCGGATGCTTTGAAACATCTCGCCCAACCACACATTCCGACCCAACCTACATTGTCGATGGAATTGTGCACTACTGCGTGACCAATATGCCGGGAGCTGTTGGCCGAACCAGCACCTATGCACTGTGCAATGTGACGTTTCCATATGTCCTGCGGATCGCGAACAAAGGACTGTTTGAAGCAAGTCGCAATGACTCGGGACTGGCCGCAGCAGTCAATATGGTGAATGGCAGGATTACGAATCAGGCTGTTGCTGAAACGTTTGGTCTGCCCTACACACCCTACAATGGTAACTCCCTGTAGCAGGCACTCTCCGAGTGCCGTCCGCCCGAGTCGCAGTGGCTCGGTTGTTTGTGGGGGCGGACGGATTGTGGGGGCGGACGGTGGACTCAAAAGCTTTGCTTTTTCGGAGCGGACGGCACATGGAATGTGCCTGCTACTTTTCTGTTTTGTTGAGGTGTTGAGCGCTGATGCGAGTTTTGATTGCGGAAAATGAAATTCGGGATCGAGTCCGGGAGCTGGGGAACAAAATCAGCTCTGAATACTCCGGACGCCCCCTGACCATACTCGGAGTTCTGACCGGAAGTGTGGTCCTGCTTGCCGATTTGATTCGAGCTACGAATGTTCCACTGCGAGTCGCTCTGATCTCTGCATCCAGTTATGGTGGGACTCGGACGTCTCCCGGACAGTTATCCGTCAACAGCTCGCTGGTACCCGATCTGAAGGGGCGCGATGTACTGATACTTGACGATATTTTCGATACCGGAAAGACGATGGTCGGGCTGCTGGAGGCCATTCATGGGTTTTCTCCGGCGTCTGTCAGGACTGCTGTTTTACTGTGGAAAAGCGATCGAACTTGCGTCGATATTCAGCCGGACTACTTTTGTTTTCGCATTCCTGACGAATTTGTCGTAGGGTATGGTCTGGACTATAACGACGAATTTCGACACCTGCCCTACATCGGCATCCCGGATGACCACGATCTCGCGGAAGCCTCGGGGAAACCTAATCCACAATGCAGCTCAAACAATCCCAGGTCCTCTGGCTGATCCTTGCCGTCAGTCTGCTTGCAAGAGTAGCGGCCGCGATCGCCGTCGACTGGCATGTGGAAAAGCAGGGACGTCGCTTCCTGATTGAAGGCGATGCCAACGGGTACTGGGAACTAGGTCAGAAAATTGCAGCCGGCGAAACGTACGCGATTCATACGCCTCCCAGATATGTGCTGCGAACCCCCGGTTTTCCTCTGCTGCTTGCCGTCCCCATTCGTCTGTTCGGTGATCGAGTATTGCCGGCCACCATCATGCTTGCAGGAGTCGGTACGGGTTGTGTGTGGCTGACATATCTGCTGGGAAGGCGGGTCACATCTGAAACCACGGCATTATTCGCAGCCAGCGTAGTGGCAGTTGCACCACTGCATGTCGGAAACTCGGTTTTGATTCTCTCGGAGACATGGTTTGCGTTTTGGATGCTGATCGCAATGCTGATTTTCCAGAGACTGCCTGGAACATGGCAGGCAAATGCAGACAGCAAAGCTGGGATCAGTGATGATGAACGGAATTCTCTGCCTGGAGGTTGCGCCATTGCATTTGCTGCAGGACTTGCCACCGGTTGCGGTGTCCTTGTGAGACCGGGCTGGATACTCTGGCCGGGTGTTGCTGCACTTCTGCTGCTGGCATTTGGAACAGGGCCGTTTTTTCGCCGAATACTGCTTGCGGCCATTCTGGGCTGCGGGTGTTTTGTGGCTCTGACACCGTGGGCCTGGCGGAACTATGAGGTAACGGGCCATTGGGTGATGACTTCGTTGTGGTCTGGCCCCAGTCTGTACGATGGACTGCATTCCGAGGCGACCGGAGCCAGTGATATGCAATTCTTCGATGACGAAAAGTTGCCATTGAAGATGAGCGAATACGAAGTGAACGAAACTTATAAGGCTCGGGCCTGGCAGTTTGCTCGCGAGAATCCGGGCCGAGCGATTGAGTTGGGGCTGCTCAAAGCCGGCCGCTACCTGAGTCTGTCCCCAAATGCCGCAGGATTCTCATCTGGCCTATTTTACCTGATTTGTCTGGCGGTTTCGCTGGTGAGTGGTGTGTTCATGGCGATTGGGATTTGGGTCCAGCGAAAAACACTGGGGATTTGTGTATTTTTGCTGGCACCATTCCTGCAGTTTCTGCTTGTTCATATGGTGTTCATTGGGTCTGTCCGATATCGTTTGCCGGTTGAATTTCCGCTGGCAATTCTGGTGGGAGCCGGAATGGAGAGCATGAAGAACCGAATCATGCGAGCGGAGGATTTCTGCGAGGACGGGCACGGCAAGAGCGGATAGGCGGCTGGGGGTAGTCGTAGGTCAGCTGCCAGACAATTCGGCATGGATGCATGAAGCTGTTTGGAGTCATCAAGTGGACGTTGTTTATCGTGATTGCTTCGGCGATAGCCGTTGCAACGGCGAGCGTCTGGCTTTGGCGAAACGGCGATCAGTTGCTTCAGGAAAAACTGGTAGAGCGATTTGAAAAAGCGGCTCCTGGTTTAGTGCTTCACATTGACCGAACGGTTCTGGCAAATACTTCGAAAGTCGTTTTACACGGGATTCAGATTCGGGACCGAGAGACGAATCGACCACTGGCACGAGCAGGCCAGATTACGGTACAGCTGGATGAGAAAGAACTGCTTTCGAACCAGAAGATCGTCGTTACATCGGTCCATATCCGGCGAGCCGATATCCTGCTGACACGAAAGCTGGACGGTCGGTGGAATTGGCAGGGCTATGAGTTCATTCCTGAGAGCAAACAGAAGCCGTTGCTCCCTGTGATCTCCTTCGAGGATACTCGCGCATTTCTGAGTCTGGAGCATGGAGTCGATTTACCGCCAGCCGGATTGACCCTGATCAGTTCAGGATTTCAAGCCGTCCCGAAGACATCGGCACAATATGATTTCATCGGTGATGTAACGCTGCCGGGAGCCGGTGTGCTTTCCCTGCGGGGTGCCTGGGACCTGAGTGAGAGAATCTGGTCGCTGGATGGTCGGCTGCGGGATGTTCAGGCCGGACAGCAGCTGGTGGATTTAGCTCAATCAGCGAGTCCGGGAGTTACCGCACAACTGGAACAGCTGGACGAGATACTGAATCGTGCCCTACCGAGCCCGGTTCTGCCGGAGGATGCACCGTCTGCGGCGTTAACAGTAGGGACGAGTCCGAAAGCACCGCGAGTCAGTGGCGTTCTGGATGTGGATTTTCAGATCCGTGGAACGCCTCTTACAAAGGTCCCCGAGTTTCGACTGAAGGTAGATATTCGCAACGGCATGGTGGCCTGTGCAGCGATTCCTGATCGTCTGACGGACCTCAGAGCGACGATGTTCTGGGATAACCAGAATGTGATTGTGCGAGTCGACGAGTGTCGTGATGCGGGAGCACGTTTGAGTGGACAGGTTGAATTTCAACTGGGGCCGGAGGCCAGTCTTCCGCATGGTCACATCAAGGTTGAGAATCTGGCAGTAGACGATCGATTCAGGCCGCTGTTTCCTGAAAAGTCTCAACAGTTTTTCAGTCACTTCAAGCCAAAGGGGCTGGTCACCGGCGAGGCCGACATTCGTCGCAGTTCAGCCGGCAAGTGGTATCCGGAGAATCTGCAGGCAACGTTTGAGGATGGCGAAGGCGAATTCCATAAATTTCGATATCCGATCAAATCTGTGCGGGCAGAAATCAGGCAGAGGGCTATCACGGAGGCAGCTGGAGCGACCCCGGACATCGTGCTGGACATCAAAGCCACGGGGATGGCGGGAACTCGACCGGTTACTGCCGAAGGCGTTGTGCGAAATCCCGGACCAATGGCGGAGATGGGATTTGAAGTCAAAGTGACTGAACTGCCATTAGACAGTCGTTTTCGGGATGCGTTGAACGAAGCTGGCCGGAAAGTTGTAGACGCCCTGAATGTGACCGGAGTCGGGGACGGGACAGCTCGATGTTATCGAGCGCCCGGACTGGACCAGCCGACAACCATACAGCTGGACACAGTTGTGCGGAACGCGTCAATGCGATTCAGTAAGTTCCCGTATGACATCACCAGTTTGACAGGTCGAATTACATTTGATTCCCGGGAGAACCTCTGGACATTTCATGAGCTTCAGGGGATGCATGGGGAAGGACGGTTGTTTGGCAAAGGCACATATCGCGGGAAACCACTCCCCGGTGTGCTTGACCTCACCGTCACCGCCAAAAACGGATCACTGGACGCCGACCTGTATAATGCGCTTGGGCAGGGTCAGCGAAGTTTGTGGAGTCTTTTGCAGCCAACGGGTCGAGTGAACCTGACCACAGCGATTCACTGGACGAATTCTCCTGGGCAGCGTGCCATCGTGACGCTTCCCGAGGTGGAAGTTCTGGATGGGACGATTTATCCGAAGCCATTTCCGTATCGCATGAATGTGCGATCCGCGAAGTTTAGTTTCGATCCGAACGATCCTCGTTATGCGGGGGTGCAGCACTGTGAAATTCTGTCATTCTTTGGTGATCACAATGGAGCGCCGATCACCGCCAGTGGATGGGCTGAAATCAACGCAGATCAGTTCTGGCAGCTGCATCTGAACGATGTGAACGCCACAGAGATTTCTCCGGACGATGAACTGCGAGCCGCAATGCCATCTTCGTGGAGAACAACGCTGTCGCATCTTGCGCCGGGTGGGCGAATATCGATCGAAGATTCTCAACTGGATTTCCGCGGGCAGGCAGGCGGTGAACTTCCACCAACTGCGGCCTGGGAGCTCAATCTTCGCATGAGAGATTGTGGCATTACAGCCGGGCTTGACCTGAGCAAGATCTTCGGAATGGTGATGGCACGCGGTAACTGGAACGGTTATGAGCTGAAGAATAGTGGTTCAATACGACTGGATTCGCTGGAAGTCCTGAAGATGCCGCTGACGCGGATCATAGGTCCGTATGAAATGACGGAGAAAGAACTGGTTCTGGGCAGTCGTGACGCGATGCTCAAGACTCATCCACACAACATTCCGACGGATCAGCAGATTCAGGCACAGGCTTATCAGGGAACACTGCAGCTGGATGCGCTGGTGGATTTACAGAGCGGGCAGAATTATCAGGTATTTGCCGAGCTGCAGAATGCCAGGCTGGAAGCGTATGCAGCGAGACATTTGCCGGAAGAGCGAAATCTGCAGGGCGTGATCAATTCGTGGATCTATCTCACCGGGACCGGTGACTCCGCACGGGATGCCCGGGGTCGAGGGCAAATGAAGATCGAACCGGCCGCGCTCTATGAACTGCCTCTGATGCTGGAACTGTTTGCAGCCCTCGGAAAGCTGAACTTCAACGTCCCGAACCGTTCTGCGTTTGACTATGCATTTGTGGACTTCAAGGTTGAAGACGGAGCCTTTCAGTTCAATCCGATTGATCTTGTGGGAGCATCCATCGCATTGCGCGGCCGAGGAACCATTGGGCTGGAAGGCGACGTTGTACTCGACTTCTATTCCCGCCCGGCGCTGGCCAGAACCCCCACTGCTCCTCTGATTAATACGCTTCTGTTTACCGGAGCAACTCAGTGGGTCGGTGTTGAGGTTCGCGGAACGACGAATCGACCGCAGACAAGAATCAAGACAGCAATTCGTCCGGATGAGTCGATGAAACAGTTCCTGTCGGGGTTTCAGCCGATCGGGAACGGTCAGATGCCGACGCTTGTCATTCCGAACCTGTTGAGTCTTCCGTTGCGGGGGCCTGGGTTCGGAGCGGTGCCGCAGTCTGAGCAGCGACAATAGCCGGATCATCCTGATACAGACGCAGTTGTTCGATGAACTCCGGTGTTAGTCCGGCCTGGAGTCGAGCATCTGTCTGAAACATTGTTCCTCGGGCTCGAACCGGACGTACGGGCCAGTGCAGGCTGGAAATCCACGCTTCCCAGTCGGAGATGTGAGGAGGTTTGAGTTTTCTGAGCCATTCGATGCCGAATCGAACGTGATGGATCTCATCCTTGTGAATGGCTCGCATAATCGCCGCGCTGCGACGGTCTCCGACGTTGCGAAACCAAAGCTCGAACTCCACCGAGTGATCCAGGTTGGCACCTTCGAAGACCAGAGGGAGCCCTGCGCAGTATTCGAGAACGGAAGTGAAGCTTCTGGCTTTCTGCCAGATCCATGAGTTCACCGGAAGATCACCGAAGTTTAGTCCCAACTCGCAACATCGTTGAGCATGCATGCGAGTATGTCGCTGTTCATCAAACATCACCTTCGCGACGCCAATCCGAAAATCTGTTGGAGCATCAGGGAAAGCGAGCAGCACCATCGCCATCACTTCCAGCGCCTGCAGTTCGTGGTTGGCCATGATATGATGTGCAATCGCACGTTTGGCGGGATCGTTGAGTGCATCTGCCTTTGGCATAGCAGGAGCCGTTCGCCGTGCTGCAAACTGCAGATTGGCTGGCCGCACCGGACGTTCCATGTGCAGAGGAGCACCGGGTGATCGATCTGTGAGTTCTGCGGATATGCGTTCCGTCTTCTTATCGAGAGACTCAGAAAGCAGGACCTGTTCAGCGAACGCGCGAACTTCCATGGTGTGGCGGAACTCTTGGTGCAGTAAAAAGCTATTGGTGCGGTGGAAAGAAGACGGGTAGGGAACAGGGCAGTAGACCACGAGAACCTCGGGGATTCAAGTGATGGTCGGGTGCAGACACAGTTCGGCACAGATCACAGTTCGGCACAGATCACATGACACTGGATTTATGCAGGGTGAATCTGTTGTCCCGACTGGATCCTATCTACTCTCCGTGATCAGGCGAAAGCATATGCGGCTGCGATGGGGGACGACGGCGAGATTCAGCATGAATTGCCCGTGTTTTTTGATCAGCAGTACCCACTTTCGAAATCCTCAAACTGCTCTTGCGTCCCAGCGAGACGCTGATATCATTCGAGTCGTTGTGTTGTAACACTACACTACATGCAGCTGATCAGAAAACGACTCAACAATCGCACACAACACAGGATCGGATCAGAAACCGGTCAAAGAAGGAGACGCAGTGATGCTTGTGATTCGACGAAGGGAAGGCGAAGAAATCATCATTAACGAAACGACACGAATTCGGATTCTAAAATTGAATTCGGGGAACTGTCAGATCGGGATTGATGCTCCATTGTCAGAAACAGTCCGGCGTGGCGAACTGATTCCTCGAGCAGACCTTATGTTTCATGCGATGACCAGTCTGGAGGGGTCCGACTGATTCAATACAGGATTTCATTGCAGGATCGGCGTCCTGCACCGACTGGCGGTGAGTTGGGTCGGGCAGGAATGCCGGGGGTGCGGTGAGCGGGGCGAGCGGTGAGTGGGGTCGGGCAGGAATGCCCAACCTACGATCGATTGATGATGGGAGCGGTAGATGGCTACGGGAATTGGAGAAACGCTGCAGAAGCTGCGAAAGGCCAGAGGGATTTCGCTGCGGGAGCTTGCGCCCCGGGTTGGAATTCACTTCAGTCATTTGTCACATATCGAGAACGGGCGGCAGCCGTGTGGTCGAGAAACACTTATTCGGCTGGCTGAAATTTTGGGAGGCGATGCTGAAATGCTGCTTGCAGAGGCCGGTCACCGCTTGCCCCCGTTTCGTGTCCTCGGAAACATCGCCGCCGGTGTTCCCATCGAAGCTCAGGAACATATTGAAACATTCGATCTGACCGAACATTTTGATCCTCGAGATCACTTCCTGCTGCGTGTTCGTGGCGATTCGATGATACTCGATGGCATCAACGACGGAGACCTGGCCATCATTCGCCATGCCACACGCGCTCGAAGCGGTCAAACAGTCGCCGCGATTGTCGATGGCGGCGAAGCAACTCTCAAACGCTATGTTCAAAAAGACAGCCTGATCATTCTGCAGCCCGCCAATCGCCGCATGAAACCACTCATGCTGGCTCCTGGTCGCGTTGAAATTCGCGGTGTTCTTGTGGGAGTTCTGCGAACCAAAGTGGAATAACCGGGATTGCTCTCCCCGGAATTCACACAGCACTTCGTTGCGAACTCAGCGCCTCTTGGCCGGTTCCACAATCAACTCGATCTCATTGGACTCTTTCGCTTCGACAACAGCCTTCAATGTCGTCGTCTGATACGAAGCAAACATCGGATCTACTGCCCCGCCGTGATCATGAACATGCTTGATCAGGCCGTCGTTGATGATCAACTGCATGACAATCACCTTGTGCTCACCCGCCGCCGCTCCATCATCCGCCGTGTAAGTGCCCAGAACAAATGTGCCATCTGTCTGGATCTTGCCCGAGGCTGTGACCTGCTGGTCCTCCGACCCAAACTCCACAATACCCGTTCGGACAGGAGCCCCATTCGCGAACCGAACTTTACCCTTTACCGGATAAGTGGCCACCCGGGACTCACCACATCCTGTCAACAGTAAACAGGCAAACGTAAGTGTCAGAATCGAACTCGCCCAGCGATACATTCCAGGTCCCCCCGCGTTCAACGACCGCAATTCCAGATCAGAATTCTCCAACCGTCTGCCCATCAGCTCGATGACTCAGATTCGCAAGAACTCGAGTATTGAGCGAAGTGCTGATGGTTCGAACACTTCCGTCCGCCAGAGCAAAGTTCACATAGCCTGTGTGGTCGCTCCCATACGAAAACAGGTTGCCTCGGGGATCGGTTGAGTTATGCGCAATTGGAATTCCGGGGCCACCGATACGACAAAAATGACTCACGTGCCGACCAAAATACGCTGGTCCATTGTAAGGACTCTTGTTCATCTGATCTTTTGGAACATGAGTCTCGCCCACCATGAGAGTGTTGCTTGTGCCGTCATCAATTTCGCCCATCGAAATTTTATCGACCCACGTCTGGGCGATTCCTTCACCAACAATTTTGGGACGGCTTGAGATCAGGACTCCCGTCCCATTCCCTCCCCAGTAAAAGTCTGTCTGCAGGCCAGATGTTCCGGGAGATGGATCACCATGATTCCCAGCATAATCAGTCACCGCACCACCAGGAACAATCTGCGCGCCTGCCGGGCAGCCACAGGGAAATGTCACTTCGATTCGACTGTCCGGGGCAACTGCATTTGTCGCTGAATGGCGTTCCGGACACAGAAAGACGTTTACAGGCTGCCGACGAACTTCGATCGGGTGCATGCCATACGGCTTATAAATGTCCCACTGCGTATAAAACGCGTTCTGCTCCAGCTGCGGCAGAATTCGGACCAGCCAGCTAGGCTCATCCAGACCAATCAGCGTTCCTTCGTCAT
This sequence comes from Planctomyces sp., assembly GCA_016795105.1. Classification (GTDB taxonomy): domain Bacteria; phylum Planctomycetota; class Planctomycetia; order Planctomycetales; family Planctomycetaceae; genus F1-80-MAGs062. The sequence continues at coordinate 13,811 of JAEUIH010000013.1, read as the reverse complement.
TCGGAGGTTGCGTCTCATCCATGATCAGTCTCGCTGGTGGAAACGCCTGAAACGTATCATGGAAATTGTGCAGCGCTAACGCAATCTGCTTCAGGTTGTTCTGACACTGCGACCTGCGTGCGGCTGCTCGAGCCTGTTGCACAGCTGGCATCAACAGCGCGACCAGCAACGCGATAATTGCAATCACTACCAGAAGTTCGATCAGGGTAAAACCCTGACGTTTGTGCGGAATCTGTGAGTCCTGCCGATTCTCAGGAGACTTCAGTCCCAATTTTTGACTCTTCATGTTTCGAACCTCTCAATTGACGGTGCATCTAACCCTGTTGAAGAATCTCAGTGATCACGCGTGCAGGCTCAACCCCTGTCAGACGCATATCTAATCCCTGGAATCGGACGGATAGTTGCTGGTGATCGAGCCCCAGCAGTCTCAACATCGTCGCATGAAGATCACGAACGTGAACGACATCTTCGACTGCATGATATCCTAGCTCATCTGTGGCACCATATGACATTCCGGCACGAATTCCGCCTCCAGCAGCCCACATTGTGAATGCTTTTATGTGGTGATCCCGGCCGGCACCACCCTTTCCCTGGAACATGGGAGTCCTGCCAAATTCACCTCCCCACAGAATCAGCGTCTCATCCAGCATGCCTCGCTGCTTCAAATCCTGAACAAGCGCCCATGCAGGCTGATCGGTTAGTTTGCTGCAGGTGGTCATGAAGCCAACAAGGCCTCCATGGTGGTCCCAGCCACGGTGATACAGCTGAATAAATCGGACGCCCCGTTCCGCCATTCTGCGAGCCAGCAGGCAATTCGAGGCAAATGAACCATCTCCCGGTACCGCTCCGTACATATCGAGGATGTGTTTTGGTTCGTTGCTCATGTCGACCAGTTCAGGGACGGCCACCTGCATTTGAAATGCTGTTTCGTAGGCTGCGATTCGGGTTTCCAATTCGGGGTTGATCGAATCCGCAAGACGATGCCTGTTCAGTTCCTGAATGGTGTTGATCAGTTGTCGCTGCCCTGCTCTGGTGACTCCAGGTGGAGAGTCGAGATAATGCACAGGTGATCCGGTGCTGTTGAATTCAACCCCCTGAAACTTGCCTGGAAGAAATCCGGCTGACCATTGGCGTGATGATATTGGCTGTGGGTTCCTTCCTCCGACACTGGTCATTACTACAAAGCCTGGGAGATTCTGAGCTTCTGAGCCAAGACCATAAGTGATCCAGGATCCCATGGATGGTCGTCCACTCAGGCCAGTTCCGGTATTCATAAACGTATGTGCCGGATCGTGATTGATCTGCTCGGTCACCATGGAGCGAATGACGCAAAGATCGTCCGCCATTTTGCGATGCCACGGCAGAAAGTCACTGATCAGTTGCCCCGATTCTCCACATGATCGAAATGTTGTCAGAGGGCCGAGGCATTTCAGTTCCTGCCCCTGAAGTTGCGCGATTGGCTGTCCTTTGGTGTAGGATTCAGGCATTGGCTGCCCATCCATTCCGGCCAGGACGGGTTTATAATCAAACGTCTCGAACTGCGACGGTCCGCCTGCCATGTACAGGAAGATGACTCGCTTAATTCGTGGTGGCAGATGAGGTCCAGGAAACTCAGGGGCCGGACGTTTTTCATCAGCACCGGAGTATTTCTGATTCAGCAGAGCCAGAGTCGCTGGCCCCAGGCAAAATCGACTGGTATCAAAAAACTGTCTTCGGTTCATCTGCGAACTCGAACATTGAGGCTTCTGATTCCGCAGCATGTAAGGACTCCTGATGACTCTGAGTCAGGATTTAAGAGATCGACTCCGATATTGCAACATTCGATGACGAACCAGTCCCTGCTATGCCCGACAGTGTACCAGCAACAGCCCAATCCGGCATTGACGCTTCAAAAGTCATCCGGCCTCGCTCTGGAATTTCAAGCGTGATCCGGTATGCGTGAAGACACATGACAGGTTCATCAATACTCAAAGTGCGATTTTCGCCAAGGCATCCATCACGCAGCCATGCCGGGTCACCACAGATTGGAAACCCAAGATGCCAGAGATGAGCTCGGATCTGATTCGTCCTGCCGGTCAAGGGCTTCGCTTCGATCAGAGACGTGCCGTCGTCATATCGCCTGAGAACTCGGAATTCTGTGCATGCATCATCACCTTCGGCATCGTCCACGCTGCGTAGTCCTCCTTCTTCCGGAAGTCGACCGATCCCTGCCGTGCAGATGAATTCATCGCTATCAGGACATCCATGGACCCGAGCGACGTATAGCTTTTCGACCTGTCGATGTTCAAATAATGGTTGAACCTGCCGGGCGACAGCCTTGCGTCGGCAGAGAAGAAGCACTCCCGACGTGTTTGCATCGAGGCGGTGCACCATATGAGGGCGTTCGGGATAATAAATCTGATTCAGGAAATGTCGGAGTGTGTTTCTGCTGTAACGCCCACATGGATGCATTGGCAAAGGAGCGGGTTTCTGAATGACGATCAGTTGTTCATCTTCAAACAGGAATTGCACATCGGAACGAACATCGGGTTCGACAGTGCCTGGCAGCAAGTGGTCAAATCGTTCGCCGCTTCGCACAATACGATCCGGGCTCAGCGGTAATTGCACTTGTGGCGACTTTCTCCGTCGGATCCTTCGGCTGTGAGGTTGAGACGGAGCAATCATGGAATTCCGGATTCTTTGCTCCCACTCTTCGCGACCAACCTGCGGATGCCAGTGATCGAGGCAATCCAGCAGCGTCATTCCGTCGAAACGTTCCGGAATATTCAAAGGCCGGTTATTGAAATAGGGCTGACTTCCCGGAAGTGGCTGAACAGCGGCGTGTAACTGCACCGAACGATGCTGCAACAGCAGTGCCATTCGGTCAGATTCATCGAGATAGCATGCTGGACAGGAGACACCAGGGACATACCTGGGCGACTTCTGATCGTCGCTGTTGACAACCGCCTGGCACACGTAGCACTGTGTGGTGGGGGTTTCTTTCAGGTTCGGATCGACGGCGACTCGCTGATCAAATACGAAACACTCGCCATGGTAGTGATCACCACCGACCTCTTCGAAATACTTCAGGATGCCACCATCAAGCTGGTAGATGTGCTCGAAACCAGCCTGCTCCATAAAGGGCCCCGCCTTTTCACAACGAATTCCTCCGGTGCAAAACATCACAATGGGCTCATGCCTCATCGTTTCCGGAAGCCGAGCAACAGCATCCGGAAACTCCCTGAAGTGGTCGAGCCCCATTTTGATGGCGCTGTCGAAAGTGCCAAGGTCGTATTCGTAGTCATTGCGAACATCCAGCAGATGGACTTTGCGGCCATCATCGAGCCATTGCTTGAGCTCCTTTGCAGAGAGCTTGGGTGATGTTTCCCGAACGGGGTCCACCGATTCAATACCGAATGCAATGATCTCCTTCTTGATCTTGACCAGCATACGGTTGAACGGCTGATATGTATTGAGGCTCTCCTTCGGCTGAAGATCGCTGAATCGAGGGTCTTGTCTGAGAAATGTCACAAACTGAGAGAGTTCATTGCGCTGTGCAGCAACAAACAGATTGATGCCTTCGTTGCTGAGCAGAACGGTGCCTCGAAGGTTCAGACGCACTGCTTCTTCGCGGATCGTATCTCGCAGTGCTGGCAGATTGTCGAGCGGCACGAACTTATAGCACGAGATGTTAATCACTGCATTCGAATCAGAGGCCTGCGGTGTATTTGCATCAGGGCAGGTCGAAGTCATTTCGAAGTCTCACTGCTCGGGCTTTTGGGTGCTCGAGTCTCTCACTGCTGCGTGCCGGGCCGGAGTCAGCCAACGCAGCATCAATGGCAACAGAATCAGGTCTCCAACCAGCCCTCCGACCATCGAAAGGCTGAGAAGTGCTCCAAAGTAAACCAAAGGAATGAAGGCGGAAACCGTTAAAACCAGAAATCCGGCCACAAGTGCCAGATATGCAAGAACGACGGCTCTGCCGGCACCTCCATGAGCGATTTTGAGCGATTCCTGTACTGTGTGTATTCGGCGAGCTCTCTCAAAGGCGGTAATGTAGTGAATTGTGCTGTCGACTGTCAGCCCCATCGAAACGCTGGCGATCATCGCCGTGCCAATGTTGATCGGAATTCCCAATACCCCAAGGGTGCCAATCACCAGTACAACCGGGAAGATATTGGGGAACAGTGAAATCAGACCAAGTCTGAGGCTCCGAAAAGCAATCGTCATACTCAACAGGATTCCGGACGTCGTGATCAGGAAGCTCTTCAACTGATCCTGCAACAGGCTCTCTATTAAGTGAGCCAGCAGCACATATAGTCCAGAGGCGGTTGCTTCTGCATCTGTCTGACCGGCGAAGTGCTCCTGCACAACGGCTCTGACTCGTTCAATCTGAGCAATCTTAGCATCGGCTGACTGTTGCTCGCGTGATCGAAGCACAATTCGCATCCGCCTCTCAGCAGGATTGTAGAAACTGTTCACCAGGTCACTTTGTCGACGTTGAAGTCGTTCGAGCCGTGATGTCATGCTGCCCAGTCGAGGTGGCATATCGACAGCATCGTTGAGTGACAGAACATCCAGTTCAAGGCCTTCATCTGTCAGGCGTTCCAGACTCTCAGTCAGTTGCTTCGTACTCTTGAGGAACTCCTCCGGCAATTGTTCAGGAACGTTAAAGGCGACTTCCCACGTCCCTGCGCCCCCGAGGTGCGTTTCGACGAACTTCAGTGACTTGACGATGGGAGATGATTCCCGAAAGTTCCGGCTGAAGTCTGTTTCGACAGTCAACATCAATAACCCCGGCGCGGAGAAGAGCATGATCACCAGGCAAATGCTGCCGGACCAGAAAGGATGAACCTCAATTGCTCGGGCAGCTCGCGTCAACGTTCGATCAAGCTGATCCTCAAGAGGCGCTCGCCCCGGAATTCGGACGTTGTGTCCTGAAGCCAGCAGTGCCGGGGTCACGGTCATGAGAAACAACAGTACCATGCCGGTTGCCACGGTCATCATCAGTGCGAAGCTCTGAACCGGGATAATGTCTGAAATCATCAGTGAGCTGAAACCAACAGCCGTCGTGACCATACTCCAGAAGATTGGCAGCCAAAGTTCTTTCAGTGTCGCCAGTGTTGCGGCTTCAGAATCGGAATTCCTGCGATACTCGCGATACGTCACAATGACATGCATCACGGTTGCAACCGCAATGACGGTGACCAGTGAATTCAGCATAGAGCTGACCATGCTCAGTTGCGCACCGGCGAGAACAAGCGAGGCACGAGTGCACATCACGGCAGCCATGACAATGCCAATTGCACCAGCCATCCATCGAATTCCACGAAAGATCACAACCAGCATCGCCGAGAGTACGATTAAAGAAAACAGGTAGAGAATGTGTCCGTCGTTTTCGACCATTTCGAACATGTCGTGAATCTGCACGGGCTCCCCGGCAACTGCTGCACCGGAATCAAATTCTCCAGCAGTCGCACGGATCGCCTGAAGCGTTGTGCTGCGTGGTTCAGGTGACTGGTCTGCGGGGCGGAGCTGCAGGACGATGGCTGTTGTTTGTCCATCCTTTCCGAGAAGAACGCCTTCGAAGAGTTTGAGCAGTGCACTGCGGGTATTCCGGCTTTTGGGGGTGTTTTCAAGAAACTTCACCAGATGTCGAGTCTGATTTGGATTGATTCCTGGAATAGCATCCAGCTTCTGAGCCAGTTCCAAAATCCTCGCAGCGGCCGCTTCATTCAGTTCCGGGACGCCACGTTCATCGTCGGTGGTCAGCAATTCAGGTTCAGGCCACGCGACAATTACAAATTCATCGCCACCGAATTCTTTTCGGCTTCTGCTCAGCAGCCTGATATCCGGATTATCTGGTGCAAAGAACGATTCGATCGTTTGATCAAACGTCAACTGTTGCGCAACAGGAATCGCCGCAACCGTCAGGATCACGGTCAGCAATAACAGGAGATTTCGAAATCGAATCAGTACGGACATCTCAGTCATTCATCGAGGGACGGCGACGATTCTGCTTATGTTGAGACGTGACCTTTTTGTCGGTCAGTCGTCGTTGTCGAGCGCCGGCTCCTGGTTTCGTAGCCTTCCTTTGAACAGGAGGTATCGAAACTGAAAGAATAATGTCTCGAAGTTTCGACAGGCAATCGGCAACATTTCGCCCCTGGTCTCTGTATCGCTGACTGCTGATCTGAAAGAGTCCGTCACGCGTCAGTTTTTTTTCATACCGCTGAAGAAATCGCTCACGAACGTCTGCCGGAAGTGCGCTCGATTTGCTGAACTTCCAGCTCATTGTCGCGCGGGAGTTCACCTTGTTGACATTCTGTCCGCCCGGACCGCTGCTGCGCGAGAATGCAAACTCAAACTCGGTGTCTTCAATCTGAATTCGGTCATTCACAAACAACACGATTTGTCACTCCATGACCTGCGCGACTCAGGCTTCAACAGCCGCGCCCCATCCAGTGAATTCAACGCCAATTTCATCACACAGTCGCCGATTCTCCAGAGACTCAGGACCAATTAAGTCCATGGACAGCGGGAGACGTCGAATCATGACAAGAATGTCATCATCTGTTTCTTCATCACTCAACTGATAGCCTCGTTCCAGCAACTGCTCACGAAGCACTGATAATTGCTCCGGATTGCCCTGAAAAGAGAAGTCCAGCGTGTGTTCTTTGTCGGGATTTGAGCCTGCTTCGAGCAAACCCGTGATAACATTGCGGTCCTGGATCAGGCACCAATCTTCGTCTGTCGGCCAGCAAAAATCCTCGAAGAAATTCCAGCCTTCGTGTTCAGAAACTTCGAAGTCGTAGTCGTCAACGGTATCCATCCAGTCGTCTACCGGCCCTCGGAATTCTTCCCAGTCCGCCAGCTGAAACACCAATTCGCGTTCGCCGTTGTGCGTGAGTCGAGCGACCAGGCGGCATCGGACACCGGCAAGGTCCAGTGCGTCCGTAAGTTCATCTTCCAGTCTCCAAAGCACTTCTGCTTCGGCAGAATCCGGCGCCCCAAATTCGTTGGGTGCAGCGATCGGAATGATAACTCTGGCACAATACGGGAACTCGTCGCGATCCAGTTCATCAGCGGTGACATCGAACGAAGCTACCACCAGTGCGTCTTCGCTTCGATAGTTGAAAGATTCCCAGTTTTCCGGATTGACGACGGGCATCGATTCGCTCATGACTCTCTCCTGTCTGAAGCTGCGTCCCGCCGAGTTTTTCCGGCTTTGGGATGTTGCAATTGTTCCACATGCCACGTCTAAAGTCCAGTTGCTGATCCTTAGCGAGTTTGTACAACAACGATGAACTCCTGAAAATTCACTGAACGCTTGAGGGGTTTCGGTCACTTAACGCTGTAGTTGAAGCGGCGCAGATCGAAAACGAAGCGAATCTGGCTGGAATGAATCAAATCGGGTAACTTGCCAATTGGCAATGATGCCACAGGGAAAAGACTTATGAGCCGTGCAATCGTTGTGCTCCTGACCGTAATACTCAGTTCGACGGCCCTGATGGCCACCACATACTTCCAGGATCGGGCGGAAATGCGGAAGATTGCCGAAAAGTCCTACACGGAAAACAATCACGCAGAGGCTCTGCGAATCTTCCGCAGGATTGCCGAAGACCCGGCAAATGAAGATGCCAGTCTCCCCCAGGACTTTACCCAGGCGTTCAACTGCCTGAATATGCTGGGATTGGTCCATGAATATGACCAGCTCCTGGAAAGTGTGGTCGCTGCTCATCCTGCAAACTGGCGACTGCTCGAAGCCGCTACACAGTCCCTGATTCAGGTTGAAAGCGGTGGCTTTCTCATCGGTGGTGAATTTGAACGTGGCTATCATCGAGGCGGAGGAGAAATGGTAGATGCCGGCGATCGTGACCGGGTTCGTTCGCTGCAGTTGACTTTGAAAGCAATCGCTCTTGCAGAAAAAGACGAGTCCGCAACCGGTCCTGACCGAGCTCGCCTCTACAAACTTCTCGCAGATTTGATTGGCGAAAGCCGAAACGGCGAAGCGTGGAAGCTTCAGGATCTGACCGATCTCGAAACACTGCCCGACTACAACAGTTTTGAAAACGCGATCGGGGGACGGGGGCGAGGGTTTGGTCGCGGGTTCCCAGTCAGCAGTAAGGGTGCTCCTGTTGATGAAAACGGCAACCCGATCCTGCACGCTTTGCCAGCTTCGTGGGAAGCAGCAAAGTCAGACGGAGAACGCTGGAGATGGGCACTCAGTAAAGTTGTGCAACAGGATTCAAGCCGCGAAAGTGAAATCGATCTTGAGTGGGCCGACTTTCTCGAGAGTCAGTTTGGTGTTGGCCAGAGCGTCGTGGGCCCGGCGCCTCTGATCAGTGTACCGGAACCCGCAGTCGCGGAAAACAGCGGACCCCCCAAAGATTCGGGTACATGGGTCGCTCACACTCTGGAAGACACTGAGACGATTGCAAAACTCGCCTCCGGAGTAAAGCGTTTTACTCTCGCCGATGAATACAATTCGATTTCTGTCTATAAGCGAGTCGCCGCACGCAACGACGGCAACAAGCGCCGAGCTCTCGAAGCTCTCGCGAATATTCGCATGAACCGGCATCAATATCCGCAGGCCGCCGAGATTCTGCAGCAGATTCTGGCGATTGCTACGGAAGAATCAGACCGTTCCGCTGTGCAATCACGCATCAGCCAAATACTGGGGAACTGGTTCCAGTTTGAAAACGCTGGTGTTCAGCCCGTTGGCACGGGTGCGACATTTGATATCCGATTTCGCAACGGGAAAAAGATCCACTTTGATGCTCAGCCGGTCAACGTCGAATTACTGATCACGGACATCAAGGCCTATCTCAACAGCCGACCCGCTCAGCTCGATTATGAGCGACTGTCCATTGAAAATATCGGCTATATGCTGATTAAAGGCGACCGCAGCAAGTATCTTGGTGCGTCCGTTGCAAACTGGAACCTTGATCTGACTCCTGCGGAGAATCACTTCGACAGTCGAGTCACGGTGACAACTCCACTTCAGAAAGCCGGTGCATGGTGGATCACGGCAAAACTGGATGACGGCAATGAGTCGAGAATGGTGCTATGGACGGCTGACACTGTCATCAGTCGCAAAATGACAACTGGCGGAACCCTCTACTTTATCGCGGACGCTGTCTCCGGTGCACCAGTGGCAAATGCAGATCTGGAGTTCTTCGGCTGGAAAGCTGTCCACGTTCCGCAAACGCGCAACTTCAAAATTGAAACAAGTCGATTTGCTGCACGTGCCGACGCTGACGGACTCGCAACGCCGCGGCCCGACCAGATCGACTTCTCAATGCAGTGGCTTGTAATGGGGCGATCAAAGGATGGTCGATTTGCATATGATGGTTTCCAGGGACTCTGGGGGCCCCAGCAACTCGATGCCTTTGACTACAGCGCCGTCAAAGTCTTCAGTATCACTGATCGTCCGGTCTACCGCCCCGGACATGCCGTGAAGTTCCGCATGTGGGTTCGGCACGCTCGATTCGATAAAGACGACAACGAGTTTGCCGATAAGCCGTATTGGATCGTCATTCGAAATCCCAAAGGAGATTCGGTCTACGAAAATCAGGTGAAGACAGACCGCTGGGCAGGGGTTGACGGAGAATGGACACTTCCCGCAGATGCAATGCTGGGCTCATATTCTGTTGCTGTCTGCACAGAAGTCGACGTCATTCGTTCAGAGGAACGAAATGGGCGTACTGTCCAGATCCGCGAAAAACAAAAATCGCCCATCGGAGAGGGGCAGTTCCGGGTCGAAGAATATCGAAAGCCTGAGTATGAAGTCATGATTGATTCGCCCGACAAGCCAGTCATGCTGGGAGAAAAGATCGAGGCTAAGGTTAGTGCGAAGTACTACTTTGGAACGCCTGTTACAGAAGCGGCCGTTCATTACAAAGTTGAACGCACCAAGAAGGACAGCAGATGGTACCCGGTCGGTCGCTGGGACTGGCTGTACAGTCCTGGTTATTGGTGGTTTGCTCCGGACTACAACTGGTACCCAGGCTGGAGGCGATGGGGTTGCGTTGGGCCGATCCCACCATGGTGGAACTGGAATCCGGATCCTCCGGAGATCGTTGCTGAAGGTGATGCAAAACTGAATGCGGATGGAACGTTCCTGATCAGCATCGACACTGCCGCAGCTCTCGCAAATCACAGCGACAGCGACCACAACTATAATATCACCGCTGAGGTTGTTGATCAGTCTCGTCGCACAATTGTCGGTACCGGTCAGGTGCTGGTAGCTCGTGATCCGTTTAAGGTGTTTGTCTGGACCGATCAGGGACACTATCGAAGTGGTGCCACCGCGGAAGTTGGTATTCAGGCACGTACTGCGGACGGGAAGCCCGTCAAGGCTGCGGGTAAAGCGACGCTGTACTCCGTTCGGTATGAATCCGATATGCCCGTGGAGACGGAGGTCGAGTCCTGGGATGTTGAAACCAGCGATGAAGGTACCACCAGCCTGAAGATGGTGCTCGGTAAGTCTGGTCAATTTCGTGTTTCCGTTCGTCTTAAAGACTCCGAAGGGCACGAACAGGAAGGTGGATACGTTCTGTTCGTTCGCGGTCCGGAAGACAACGGTCGAGGCTATCGTTTCAATGACATCGAATTGATCACAGAGAAACGCGAATACAAGCCAGGCGAAAAAGTCAGTCTGCAGATCAACACCAATAAGGAGAACTCAACAGTCCTGCTGTTCGTGCGTGCCGTGAATGGGCTCTGCCCTGCTCCGGTTGTTCTGCGACTTCAGGGCAAAAGCACAGTGTATGAGCTCAACATCGATCGCAGTGACATGCCGAATACCTTTGTTGAAGCTCTGACCATTGCTGATGGAAAACTGCATTCAGCCGTCCGTGAGATTGTCGTTCCACCTGAGAAGCGAGTCGCCAATGTGGAAATCCTACCCTCGGCAGAAAAGTATCGTCCCGGAAAAGAAGCCTCGGTTCGACTTAAGCTTACCGACACCGATGGCATGCCGTTTGAAGGCAATACGGTCATCAGTGTGTATGATGCAAGCCTCGAATATATCGCGGCGAGTGCGATACCCGAAATTCGATCGTACTTCTGGAATGTGCGTCGTTACCACCACGTCAACAATCATTCAACGCTGAACCGATTTTCTTCGCAGGTTCAACTTCCTGGCGAAGTTCCCATGCAGCCTCTATTTGGAAATGACCCCGGGATGCTGGGAGGCGGTGGAGGCGGTGGTTTCGGCGGAGGAAGGGCGGTTCGACGAGGGGGACCCGGAGGTGCCATGTTCATGGCGGATGCTATGCCGGCACCGATGGAAGTTGGGAATTCATTGTCATTTGACGAATCTGCCCATGCGGGAGCTGCCCCTGCGGCGATGATGGCAAAAGGAGCGGCTATGGAAGCTGCACCAGCTTCCGGTGCAGTTCAGCCCTCCGTTCGCAGCAATTTCGCAGATACAGCATTCTGGGTTGCATCGGTTGACTCAGATAAACAGGGCATCTTGGATGTGAAGTTCACAGTCCCGGACAATCTGACGACATGGAAGATTAAAGCCTGGACACTCGGTGACGGGACTCGGGTTGGCTCCGGTTCTACAGATATCATCAGCAGCAAAGACCTGATTATCCGTCCGCAGACTCCACGGTTCTTCACCGAGAAGGACCAGATCACTCTTTCTGCGGTGGTTCATAACTATCTGGCGAGTGCGAAAAGCACAACTGTGGTCCTCGAGGCAGAAGGTGGTCAGCTTCGAATGCTGGATGCTGCTGAAAAGACTGTCTCAATTCCGGCTGGCGGTGAAATTCGCGTAGACTGGAATGTCCAGGCGATCGCGTCAGGCACAACCACCGTACGCATGAAAGCACTCACCGATGAAGAGTCGGATGCTGCTGAACTTAAGGTGCCCGTCTTTGTACATGGAATCCTGAAGACGGAAAGCTACACCGGTGTTATTCGGCCTGATGGTGAGTCGTCAACGATCACAGTCAACGTACCGAGCGACCGAATTGAGGAACAATCAAGGCTTGAGATTCGTTATAGCCCTTCGCTTGCAGGCGCCATGGTGGATGCATTGCCTTACCTGATTGATTATCCCTATGGTTGCACAGAACAAACTCTCAACAGATTCCTGCCGGCCGTTTTGACGCAGCGAACGCTGCAAAAGATGGGCATCGATCTCGAGGATGTTCGAACGAAACGCACAAATCTCAACGCTCAGGAACTTGGTGACGCCGCAGCCCGAGCAGAACAGTGGAAGCGATATCAGCGAAATCCGGTCTTCGATCAGACTGAAATGAATGTCATTATCAGCAGTGGATTAAAGGCACTCACGGACATGCAGCTGACTGATGGTGGCTGGGGATGGTTTAGCGGGTACGGCGAACATTCAACTCCGCATTTGACGTCTCAGGTTGTTTACGGTCTCACAATCGCTCAAAAGAATGATGTGCCCGTACTTCCTGATGTTATCAGTCGCGGCGTCGAATGGCTGAAGAATTATCAGGCCGGTGAACTTGCCAAACTCCGCGAAGGTGACTGGCGAAAAGAGCACCCAAAAGAGCTCGAAGGACGGAAGAAAGAGTTCCGCATGTCTGCGGACAACATGGATGCCTTCGTGGCATATGTTCTGATCCAGCACGGCGCCAATGACGCGGCCATTAACGAGTACCTTTATCGTGACCGAGGCTCTTTGTCTGTCTATTCATTGGCCCTGACCGGACTTGTCCTTCATAGCCATGAAGATGTCGAACGTAGAGATATGGTGCTGCGAAACATTGACCAGTTCCTTGAACAGGATGAAGAAAATCAGACAGCGTGGCTGCGGATGCCACAAAACAGCTGGTGGTATTGGTACGGCAGCGAAAACGAGGCAATGGCTCGTTACCTGCAGCTGTTGCTCAAAGTTCGACCCCAGGATCCCGTGGCCTCTCGCATGGTGAAGTATTTACTCAACAATCGAAAACACGGCACGTACTGGAATAGTACTCGCGATACAGCAATGGTTGTCGAGTCCATGGCTGACTATATCGATGTAACCGGAGAGGATCAGCCGAACATGACCATCGAAGTTTTGATTGATGGTACTGTTCAGAAGCAGGTTCGGATTACACCTGAGACCTTCTTCAGCTTCGACAATGTCGTTGTGCTTGAAGGTGACGCAGTGAAGTCTGGTGCTCACAAAATTGAAATCCGTAAGACTGGAATCGGGCCGGTTTACTTTAACGCATGGCTGACCAACTTCTCGAAAGAAGAACAGATCACAGCAGCAGGGCTGGAAGTCAAAGTCGAGCGAAAGTTCTACCGACTGGAACGAGACGATCGAGAAGTCAGTGTTCAGGGGGACCTGGGGCAGGTCGTTAAACAACAAACGGCTCGTTACAAGCGAATTCCACTCGAAAACCTGACGGCTGTTCGCAGTGGTGATTTGATTGAGGTTGAGATGCTGATTGACAGCAAGAACGATTATGAATATCTCCTCCTTGAAGATCGCAAGCCCAGTGGATTCGAGCCGGATGATCAAAGAAGCGGTTACATCTTTGAAGGACTGGTTGCGTATCGCGAACTGCGAGATGAACGAGTCAGCTTCTTTGTCAGCCATCTTGCCAGAGGTCAGCACAGCGTCAGCTATCGGCTCCGGGCAGAAACACCAAGTCAGGTTGTTTCAGCACTGCCCGCAAAGATCGAAGGCATGTACGCTCCTGAACTCGTTGGCAACAGCGACGAATTCAGACTCAGTGTCACTGAACGAACCGAGTAACCAGCAGGCAAGTTTAACGGCAATACCGTTCAATATTTTCATAAATCGCGGCTCCTGCTAGAGTTAGGTTGAACCACCAACCACTCTCTCACAAGGA
>JAEUIH010000139.1:4370-13337 GCA_016795105.1 Planctomyces sp. | reverse complement strand
CGACAAACCAGCCTTCGGACTTGGCATTCTGCGAAAAACCTTCGTGGCACGATGCCACGAAGGCGATTCGACAGGATGTCATCACTGTTTTTCGCTAACCGCTATCCTACAAAATTCCACTTGCCCCTGAACCAAAACAATTCAGACGCCCTTACGCAGCCAGCTTCATCCACTCACGTTTGCGTCGGGCAAACATGGCCCCGAGAGCGCCGAGACCCCACAGAGCGATGGAGCCTGGTTCCGGAACCGGCGACGAAGACAGTCCGACATCGTAACCTCTCCAGTTCCCGCCCGCTTCGTCAACAATAAACACTCGGCCATTTGCATAGCTGAGGCTGAAATGCGAATCGAAGGTGGTTCCAGCACCGATCAGCGTTGTCTGGCCTGTGCGATTACCCAGTGAATCCCACATCGACAAAGTGCCATCACTGTAAGTCAGCCACGAATCTCCAACGGCGGCAATGCCACGATTCGCTGGGTAGTTGGTCTCACCAGCAACCGAGCCCCACCCGATCAAAGAAATACTCGACAAAGCCGTTCCACTGGTGTTCCAGCGATTTACAGTCCCGCTATCCAGGGCTATGTATTCAGTTCCATTCCCATTGAGGACGACGCTCGACTGATCGTCAATCGCCCCCGCAAGAACCACGTGAGCAGAAAATACCCCAGGCGAGGTTTGTTTGTAAATCGTGGAATTATTATATTGTCTTGCAAACACATCCCCGGAGGAATCCGTGAAGACGGATCGAAAATCCAGCCCTGGAGCGAATGTTGCAACCAGCGACCCACCAGAGTTGTATTGTGCTTCTCGGGTACCAAAAGATGATCCGCCGCTTGTAGACCAGTAATGGGTGCCATCGAAGGCGAGAGTCATGGTTGTCGAGTCGAGCCGATCCTGAAAGACGACATCCGCTGAGTAATTTGGTGAAGAGAATCCAGCCTGCACGTGGCCCGCGGTCGCTGCGAGGACCAATCCTGCAATCCATAGTGCCTTGAACTTCATACTTATCCCTTTCAAAAATCGATGCAACGACGTCATACCCGTTCCTGCCACAACAACCCCAGGGCCTCGACCAGCGAAACCACGTTCAGGGGACGGTGGAGAGTGAGAGTCTGTCGCGAATGACAGGTTGGGGCAATATATATTGAGAGAAATAAGGGAGAGACTTAGGTATTATCATTCTGAATCTCACGCACTGCTGCTTTCTCAAATTGAGTCTCCGGCATCAATCCGACCTTTCGATCCAAACACCGCAGAACACCCAGGGGCAGAGTTCATTTTTTTGAATCAGAATCGCGGCCGGGGTTGCCGTTTGAACTTGGAAACACACGAGAGAATCGCACCAGTACGCGTTCGTGCTTTTTCGTACTTCTAACAGTTGAATTCTTTTCGAGCGGCAAAGATTTTAAACGTCGAGTTGCGTAAATTGTTTGGTGCTGGCGTTTTGCGGAACGAGGACTGCAGTGCGTTGATTCCGACTTCATGCAGCGTGTAGCCAGCGTGATTTGGTCACCACGAAAGACACGAACCACACGAAAGAACACAATCGGGTACTTCTGCGATTAATCCGTCGCTTCCGCGTCTTCCGTGGTCAAAACCCCAACCCTGCCGTCGATTCGAACACAAAACCGCGAACACAGCCCCTAAGTGTTCTCGTATGGCAAGAGAATTGGGGCAGAAGAATGCCGGACTCTGCCATTCTCCTGCCCCAGTTCTTCTGCCATCTCCTGAACAGTTGAACCCCTGAGATTCTTTCGTGTCGTTCGTGGTTACCAACCACACTGGCTGCCGTGGGTTGAGAAACCATGAATGATGTGGCACTCTGATGACTGGCACCTAACCGATTCAGGCTCTCCGCCCCAACACGGAGGGAAATTCGGAAATTGCAGGCCAGCCGGAATGGACTTTGGGGTGGAGTCCGAACTTGCGGATGCGAATCTGGTTTGTTCGATTCTGGAGCGATGAAACTCCTGCTCAGCCGGAAACGAACTTGCGTCACAAATTGCAACGACGCCGAGGAACGTCACCTTCCCGCGAAAGCCAAAACTGGGGGCCGACCACAAGATTGCAGTCCGCGAATTCTCATTCTGGGGCTCCGGTTACCATCAAAATGAGAATCAAAACCGCCAGCGACGATAATCGCTGGGCCCCTGACACCAATCATCGACCGTCGAAATGTGTCGATTTCACGGCGAATTTCGGGTATACAGGCTTCCCCCGCCCGTACTGCGAAAGATGGCGCGGAAATTGCGTACAGTTTAACACGGCGTGCCTGGAAGCCGCTAATGTGAAACGATTTGGGCCAACTGTCGATTCTAAACCCGCGAGCACCGATGCCAGAACGTCACGGGCAAAATGTTGAAGCGTTGCGTCGAAGGTGGTGCTTAAGAGCACTGTCTCGCGGGGCATGCTGCAGGGTCGCTGCTGGGTGAGCCGCCTTGACTGTGTTCATCGCGGTCGGTTGTTGGATGATTGTCACCCCTTCAGCTTATGCTGGCTTTCTTTATAGCGATTTGCGGTTCGGTGGGCTGTATGGGGACAGCGGACAGCATTTGTGGTCGATAGGATCGGAGCCACTGGAAATGGCGGACGGTCTGTCGTGGGAGCGTGGTACAACCGGAGTATGGGAAGAAGACCAGGCTGCCGTCGTGTCCAGTTCGCACCAGCCGCACCAGCTTCCCAATTTGCCGTGGTCGTTGACTGCCAGTGGTCTCATTGGCGTTTTTTCCACGACCCCCAGTCGGAACTTTGGCGGCCCTGCGGCGTCAGTTGGCGGTAGTGGATCGTCAACTGTCGGCATTCATGACTCACCAATTCGATTGCCAATTCCGTTGCTGAGGTATCAACTGCAGCAGCAGGAATTCGTGTTCATTCCTGACGCACCTCCCTCTGAACTGCTTCATCCTTCCTGACGCTCCCTCTGATTCATAGATTAATTGTCCTGAATCGCACAGCAGGCCGGCAGGGCTGCTGCTCAATCGATCGGTCGCTGCGTGGGATGAGGCCCTTTCTTCTTAAGTGATGCAACGCTTCGGTGTTTGAGGCTGTACAGATTTGTCATCGATGAGGTCTAGTCAACGCCGACTTTATGACATGTGAGCCTATGACCAATTGAGCGTTATTTAGCTGATAGATCAATTCACAAATCGAACTTATAAGGATTTCAAATAATGAAATTTTCAATACGAACTGTGGCGTTAGTGGCAGCTCTGGTTGTCTGCAGCTGGGCAATTCCTGCACAAGCGGGAATTCTTCTTGCGGGCGATTCCAATATCTTTGGAACCGGAAACGCAGGAAATAAGCAGTTCTTTCAAAATGTCTTTAACGGCAAGTCTGTAGCAAACTACAGCGATGTTTCATTCGCTGGTGAATCCACAACCGCCACAGTTACCAACTACGGTTCCGGTACAGCAGTTACGAGCGGTGGACTTTCCGGCATGGATTATTTGGTTTTTGGCTATAACCAGACTTCTGTCTCCGCCAGTGAACTCACAGCGATCACAACTTTCTATAGCAGCGGTGGTTCAGTGTTTCTCTTTGGGGAAGGTAATACACTTTTTGTCAACGTCAATAACACTGTAAACAGCATCCTGACGGCGTTGGGATCAACAATGAGTCTCAGTACAACATCGAACTTCGACAATGGTGGCTTCGATAATTTGACTGGCATGGTCACGAATGGTCCTTTTGCAGTTGGTGTCACTTCCTGGAGGACTGCATATGCTTCCAAAATTAACGTGGGCTCCGGTCAGGCTGTCATATCCGGAGTAGCCGACAATGGCTTTGGCGTGGCCGTTGCCTTCGAAGGCAGAACTGCAGTCCCAGAACCCGCTTCTCTCGCTATGTGGGGTTTGGGTGCATTGAGTGCCTGTATTTATCGAAGGCGTAAGCGTGCGCAAGAGTGAGTTGATCACGAATCGCACATCGTGATTTGAAAAATGAACAGACGATGAACGGGCGGCCTTCCTGGGCCGTTCGTTCCAATTGGTTTTTCCTGCACACATGATGTGAAACCACTCGTTGACTGCGACGGCGACCGCGTACGATCGGCGTGATCTTCATCGTGGTTCACCGGATTCTCATCTTGAAGCAGCAGGATACAGTATAATAACAATCTTTTTTTTCGTGGCATTGGATCGCACTGACCTGCATTCGCTTGCCTTTGTCGATAGTGCTGCAGTGCCAGAACCAGCGTCTTTGGCATTGTGGGGCGTCGGTGCAATTGGCTTGGCAGTGGCACGACGCAATCGTCGTTAGAGCTGAGGCTGGTGTAGTCGACCAGGATCTCTATTAGTCGTTCAGAGGCGGGCGACCTTCAAGGTCGCCCGCCTTTCTTTGCTTCAGCGGTGTCGATCCAGGTAGAAGAACGTGGGCAGGAAAATGATATCGCAGGCAGGGTTGGCGTTTTGGCCACGGAAGACGCGGAAGTGACGGAAGAATCACAGAAGTACCCGATTGTGTTTCTTCGTGTGGTTCGTGTATTTCGTGGTTACCAATCGCACTGTCTGCGCGCTGGCTGCTATCGGAAGCAACTCAAGTCGAGAGTACCTTTTCAACAGTAAGCTCAAGCTGCTTGTATCTGTGAGTCTGCTGGATCAATTGAGACCAGAGCTTTCTTCTGCTATGAGCTCTCCTAAACCGGCATCATCGAACTCGCACGTTATGACTCGGTCTCGGTAATCAGTGATTCAAGCAGTGCGGCTGCGGGGGCCGCAAATTCGCCGGCAATCATGCGGTCATGACCACCCTGAACCTGGTGGATCTGAATCGTTCCCGTAATGAAGTTTCGCCAGAACTGTTCATAGGGAAACTGAGAGAATTCTCCGGTTACCAGGATCGCTGCGTTACCATTGAACACTTTCGGCTGATACTGCCCCACAACGGTAAAGAAGTAGTCTGACCGAGCATCCCCTGATGATCCAATCTCAGCTGATTCAACAGCCGCGTCTGGTTCCTGCGACGTGTGGCGGCGTTTTACCCCTGGCAATCTCTGTACGAGCGAACGAAACCTCCCCAGAAAGAACTGGCCCAATTGCGATACTGGCAGACGACGTGCCTGTTTCAACTGCTGAACTGCTCGAAGTATCAGCGGTCGCCACATGGTCTTCAGGAAGATTCTCCAGCCGACGTTCGCCGATGTATGCGTGTCAAGCAATCCAAGGAATCCCACAGTCTCGCCCTGTGCGACTAGTTCCTGAGCTACAGCGAACGCAATCCATCCTCCCATCGAGTAGCCCGTCAAATTGTAGGGGCCGTGTGGCTGGATCATCCGGATCTCACTCACATAGTGAGCCGCCATTTCTTCAATGGACGTGTGCCTTGGTACTTCTCGTTCCAGTCCAATGGCCTGCACCCCGTAGACCGGTCGTTCTGGTCCAAAGTGTTTTGCAAGTTCAATGAATCCGAACACAGCTCCGCCCCAGCCATGAATGCAGAACAGCGGTGGCTTTGAACCCTTTGGTTGAAGAGGGACAATGGAAGTCCACTTTCTCCGGGAATGATCCTGGTCATCAAGGTGCTTCGCCATATCTTCAATCGTTGGGTATTCAAAGATATCTGAAATCGCCACAGCACGTCCAAGCTGTTCACGGAGTGCATAAACGAGTCGAACAGACATTAAGGAATGTCCGCCGATCTCAAAGAAATTGTCGTTCGCCCCAACAGAGTCTCGCTGAAGCAGCCGAATCCAGATTTTGGCGATTTCAGATTCGAGTCCACATTGAGGCGCTCGAGATTCGCTTTGAATCCCTAGTTCCCGGCCGGCCACTGAGACGAGTCGTTCGCGGTCGATCTTGCCGTTGAGGTTGAGTGGCAGTTCTGGCAGCGCGATGAATCGAACAGGAATCATATAGTCGGGAATCAGTCGACCGAGTTGAGTCCTGATTTCAGAGGCGTTCAATTCTTCGTGTGGCGACGTCACGTCGGTGCCCGGGACTGGTTGAGCAACAACATAGGCGACCAGTTCCGAATCTCCGTTCGCCATCGGCTGAATCTGAGCCACTCCATCTGACAATCGAGGGAGTTGGCGCAGAGCAGAATCAATCTCACCCAGTTCGACTCGAAATCCCCGGACTTTGACCTGATGGTCAACGCGCCCGAGGAATTCAATACGTCCATCAGGCAGGACTCGCCCTCGATCTCCGGTTCGATACAGGCGATTCACCTTCTCAGAGCGGGAGCCTGGATGTGTTTGTGACAGTAGAGAGTCCGGGATAAACCGTTCTCTTGTTAATGAATCTGAGCGAAGGTAGCCGTGACCAACACTATCTCCCCCAATCACAATCTCCCCGGGAACTCCGATTCCTGCTGGATGATTTGCTGAATCAACAACATAGACCTGACAGTTTTGAAGTGGATAACCGAGTGGCATCGTGTCTCGTCGGAAGTGTACAGGATCGAGGCAACTCACTTCATTTGCCAGAACGCCGACTGTCGTCTCTGTGGGCCCATAGTGATTGAAGATACGGCAGTGAGGTGCCACACTCTGAACCATCCTCACAAGGCTGGATTGCAGCAATTCTCCGCCAAGGACCAGTATTCTTCCCGGAATCAGATGTTCTCGTTGTCTGGGTTCAGAAGTCTCCAGCATCGATTTCAGATGCGAAGGAACCATCTTGACAACATCAATCTGGTTCTTCAGAAAGTACTCAGCCATCTCGGTTGCACTCAACGTCTGCTCTCTGGACAGAACATGCAATTCACCACCGGAGATCAGAGTTGGAAACACAACTGTGAACGCGAGGTCCGCGGCCAGCGTGGACACTGTTGCGAAACGCATGCCTGACTCTAAGCCAAGTGTTCTTACAATACCAGTTGAGTAATTGACCAGGTTTCGGTGTGAGATCATCACTCCTTTGGGTTCTCCAGTCGATCCTGAAGTATAGATCACATAGGCAGTACTCTCCGGAGTGCAGCTGACTAAAGTCGTGGCAGCGCTGACCATGGAATTGATGTCGGTCTTCAGGTCTTCGATCGTGATGACACGAACGGAGCCTGCGTCAAACTGAGAAACGAGGTTGGTGTTCGTGAGGATGACCTTTGGTCTTGCCGAATCTACAATACGGTTCATGCGGCTCATCGGCATATCGGGATCCAGAGGGAGCCATGCACCGCCCGACTTCATGATTCCCAGTAAGCCGGCGATCGTTGCGGTTGACCGACGAGTGCAAATCAGAACAATATCTTCGTTCGTCACGCCATGCTGGATGAGTTCAGCAGCGATGCGGTCAGACAGGAGACTCAACTGAGAATATGTCAGGCTGGTGGCTGTGTCCTCGACAGCGATTTGGTTCGGTGAACGGGTTGCCTGCATTTCAAACAGCTGGTGCAGGCAGAGTTGCTCAGGAAAATCTTCACCTGTTCGATTCCACTCCGTCAGTAACCGATTCTTCTCCGGTGTCGGCACAAAGTCAATTTCCTGAAGTGTCTGCTCCGGGTTCCTCGCGACGTTCTCAAGGAACTGCTGCAGATGTTGCTGCAGAAGTTCAATGGACTCTTTGTCAAAGAGGTCTGTGGAATACTCCAGTTCGGTATACCATCCCGTTTGAGATCGCAACAGTCTTAAGGTGACTTCACTGCGACTGAAGGCAGAGTCGATGCGTACCCAAGTGCCGGTCCCGGCTTCTGTGGTCAATTCAGGTGGTACCTCTTCAGTAACAACCAGCATTGTTCGCAAAGGTGAATTGGCCGACGCCGTTCGCAGATTTTCTGCCAGTTGAATAATTTGTTCCAAAGGGAGTACTGCGTGTTCAAAGTCATCCATAATTTGAAGCTGCAGTTGGGAAAGAAACTCTCGAAACGACAATTGATCCTGGACCTGTACACGGACAGGAACCGTATTGAGAAAAAATCCAACGCTTCGCGAGAATTCAGAGTGGTTTCGTAGTGCAAACGGAACTCCAATCAGGATGTCACTCTGGTTTGCATACCGAGTCAACACAGTGGCCCATGATGCCATAAGCACGCCGAACAGAGTTGAATTCTCTGCGGCGGCGATGACTCTGAGTCGTTCGATCAATGACTCGCTGACGTCCTTGTGGAGGACGGAGCCAGCATCACTCACTTTCGTTGGTCGAACAGCATCTGTGGGAAGACCGAGTTCCGGAGAAACGCCAGAAAGTCGATTCCGCCAATAGTCCTGCACAAAATTGAGATGGCCTGAATTCAGGTTCTCTGCTTCCCACGCTGCAAAGTCCAGATACTGCAAGGTCTCAGAACCTTCAGACTCCGTCTTGAACGATGTCTTGTCGCCCTCGGGTGTTGTGAGTAGAGCAGAAAGCTCTTCGGACAGTATTCGGATCGACCAGTCGTCAATGATGCAGTGATGAAAGTTGAGAAGGATGCAGGCGTTTGCTGAGTTGTCGGTCAGCAAGTGAGTACGCCACAGAGGTGCGTCTGACAAATCAAACGGAATCTGAGTCAGCTGATTCAGGGTTACTAAAAGTTGTGCCTGCTCAAACGACGCAATGTGTTCTGTAAATGGTACCGAGAGTTCTGCAGAACATGAAATTTTCTGAACTATACCGCTGTCTGTTTGCTGAAGCGATGTTCGCAGGATTTCGTGGCGATTCATCAGGATTTGAAGTGCGGCTCGGATTCTCGAGGACGACGGAAGTTCCTGGTTGTTTGTGTTGCGAAACAGCCAGGCAGCCGGCACGTTATACGTTTCCGGATTCTGCAGCACATGATGCAAAAACCAGAACCGTTGTTGAGCAAAAGATGCTGGTGACGACTGACGGTCCGTGAGTCTTGTTGGGCTGATCAGTGATTGTCGCGGTCTATCCAGTAGCTGATCACTTTGAATTGCGCGTTCCAGCAATTCGATGGTGGGGTTTTCAAACACCAGACGGACCGGAATGGCTGTCTTCAAAAGTTTTGAGAGTCGAGACGTCAGGACGACGGCGAGCAGCGAGTGGCCGCCAATTTCAAAGAAATGGTCACGGATGCCAATCTGTTTGCCGGGCAGG
>JAEUIH010000139.1:0-3941 GCA_016795105.1 Planctomyces sp. | reverse complement strand
TCTTCAACCTCTCCCAGTTCAATTCGAAATCCACGAACCTTGACTTGTCCGTCGGTTCGGCCGCGAAACTCCAGGTTGCCATCAGACCGAAGTCTTGCATAGTCACCCGTTCTGTACATCAGTCGGGGCTCTGCAAATCCGTTGATCTCCTCCAGGAACGGGTCCTGAACAAATCGCAGGGCAGTTCGTTGACTGTCCTGAAAGTAGCCCAATCCAACGCCGTCGCCACCAGTGTAGATTTCTCCAACAACGCCGACGGGGACGGGTTCGAGATTCCCATCAAGAATATAGACAGTCGTGTTTCGGATTGGATCTCCGATCGGCACGGTAGAGAAATGGGAATCTGGTTCAATGCAAAATGTGGTGGTGATCACCGAATTCTCAGTTGGCCCATATGCATTCACAAGTTTGCATTGTGGATACGCCGCGATTGCTCGGTGTGCATGAACTGGTGACAGGACATCGCCGCCAGTCACAATTGTCTTAAGAGAAGCCAATGTTTCGGGTTTCTCATCGACAATCAGATGAAACAGCCCTGTGGTGAACAGCAGCACTGTGACCCCGCAATGTTGAATCACGTTTGCGATATCATCCAGTGATGGCTGTCCGGTGGGCATCAGGACCAGGCATCCTCCGTTCAGCAATGCTCCCCAGATTTCAAACGTTGATGCGTCAAACGAAAGACTGGCGAGCTGAAGCATTCGATCTGACGCAGAGAGATTGATGTACGTGTTGTTGATAACAAGCCGGACAACTCCTCTGTGTGGAATCAACACGCCCTTTGGATCTCCTGTTGTACCAGAAGTAAAGATCATGTAGGCGGGTGACATGGCAGTCAGGCCAGGTCGGTCAGCCGGACACAGACCGGAATTTTTCACATCATCGGATTCAATGATTGATGTTCGCTGGAACAGCCAAAGTCCCGGGAATCCGGCTTCAGTTCGCGACCAGTTGTCAGGACTCATTTTCTCGATTGTCTGCTCGACAGCCTGAAGATCGTCGCTTGTAAGTATTAAACCGGTCAGACCTGCGTTGTCGATCAATAGCTTGAGCCTGTCTGCCGGAAGCTTTGGGTCCAGAGGCACGTAGATGCCCCCGGCTTTCAGGATTCCCAGCATCGAAGCAACAGCATCCGATGACCGGCTCATACAGATTCCAATACGCGGACCTGTGGTTTGGATCAATGAGCCGATTCTCAGCCGAATCGTTTCGGCCCTTTGATTCAGTTCTCCGTAACTGAGTGTCTGATCCCGCCAGATGATTGCCGAAGCATCCGGAGTCTTCCTGACGTGGTCGTCAAACAACTCATGAATGCATCGGTCGTGGGGGTACGTCGAATTTGTCTGGTTCCATTGGATCAGAACACGTTGCCGCTCTTCCCGAGTGACCATGTTCAGGCGAGCAATGTCTGAATCCGGCGATGACGCTGCTGCGTTCAGTAATTGAAGCCAGTGTTCGTTCATCTGCTCACTGCGATTTCGAGCAAACAGATCTGCAGATGCTTCCCATCGGCAGATCCAGCGATCGTCCTCGTGCAGCACAAAGAGCGTTAAGTCGGCCTTTGCTGTCTCTGTGTCCACACAAATGGGCTGACCGCAAAGTCCTCCTGCCTGAAGTGCCGGAACGCCATCTTCAACAAGGACGAACATCGTTCGAAGCAGTGATTGATGATCTGAAGTCCGTTCCCGCACAACTCGCTCAACGATTCGTTGAAACGGATAGTCAGAGTTCTGCCAGACTTCTATCAGGGTTGCCTTGACCTGCCGAACGACATCTCGAAACACCATACCTTGATCGAGTTTTGCTCGTACCGGAACAGTATTCAGCAGAAACCCGATGATGGGATGTAGTTCAGTGCGGTTTCGAGTCGTGACGGGAGTTCCGGTGATCAGATCCGATTGATGCGAATAGCGATAAAGCCAGACAAACCATGCAGAGATTATTGTTGTGAAGAGCGTGGTCTGTTCTTCCAGAGCAATCTTACGAAGTCGTTCAACGGTGTCATTCGTCAGAACAAATTCGGCCAGGTGGCCACTGCTGCTCGGCTGCGCTGGGCGTGGTTCATCTGACGGGAGGTTGATTGGATCCGGCAGATCACTTAATTGATCCGCCCAGAAATCCTGCAGATGTGCTTCTCGCTCGCTGGTCAGTTGCTGACGTTCCCAGGCTGTGGCGTCTGCGGCCTCAAACGCCTGGTTGTCGCCATCAGCTGTTAGAGAATGCCCGGCTGATCCAGGTTCGATGGGAGAAAGATTCTCTCGACAAAGCCCACCGCACTGCATCAGCGTCGCCAACTGATTGCTCAAGATGCGAATCGACCACTCATCAATAATGCTGTGATGAAAATTCAGCAACAATATCGGGGCATTTCCTTCGCAGGTAACATAGTCGGCCCGCCAAAGAGGCACATGCTCCAGATCAAAGTCTTGTCGAGCTAGTTTGGTCAGTGTTTGTCTGACAGAGTTGCATGACGTATTCGATTCTCTCCATTGGACGGTAACGCTGTCGACTGGATGAATGATCTGCTGAAGTTCATTCTCCGTATACTGGAACGAAGTTCTCAGTGATTCGTGTCGATTCATCAGCGTCTGAAGTGCAGCCCGAATCTGAACTGAGACCGATACGCCACGTCCGTCAGACTGGATGGGCACATCGTGTTTCGCAAATTGCCATGCGACACAGACGTTGTAAGTTGATCGCTCCGGGAGCATCTGCTGTAGAACCCACATTCGCTGTTGACCAAACGAAGCAGGAAACACAGTGGGCTTCAGGGGATTTCGTGGGAGTTGCTCGGGGAGGGATTCCTGTGTTGCAGTTGGGAGTTTTCCGATGGCTGCTGACAGGTCCTGAAGCACAGGATGCTGAAACACCAAATCCATCGAGACTGGTCGGCACAGTGATTTCGACAACCTGGAAGCCACCAGAACGGCAATCAGGGAATGTCCACCGAGTTCAAAGAAATGATCGAGCAGGCTGCTATCGTGTCGCTTGAGAGTCGCTTAGCAGACGGCAAGAACTTCTTGTTCGATAATCGACTCTGCATTTTTCCAGCCCCGCCCCGATGGTAACTCCAGGGCCTTCATCGCAGCCAGAGCCCTTCGATCCAGCTTACCGTTGGGCGACAGCGGAAATGACTCGACTTCGAAGAATCGAGTCGGAATCATGTATTCGGGCAGATGTATCGTCAGGAAAGCTCTGAGCTCTGTGGCCGTTGTCACGTTGGAGGTGGTTCCGTTTTGGCGAATAAGCCACGCATGCAGCGATGCCTGAGGTGTTCCAGGCTGGTCCGGAACTACGACGCAACTGTGAATCGCAGGATGCTGATTGATTGCCGCTTCAACTTCGCCAAGTTCGATGCGAAAGCCTCGGATCTTGACCTGATGATCAATACGTCCGAGGTATTCGACTGTTCCATTTTCCTGCCATCGACAAAGGTCTCCTGTTCTGTAGAGCAGCGCGTTTGACGCCTTTGAGAAATGATCAGCGATAAATTTCTCGGCGGTCAATTCGGGGCGATTCCAATAGCCCCGTGCGACCTGAACTCCTCCAATCAGCAATTCTCCCTCCTGCCCAGGCGGGAGCAACTGGAGCTGTGCATCGACGACATAGAGCTGTGTGTTGGCCACCGGGCGTCCGATTGTTGGCGGAATTCTGGTGTGCAGAGAATCCATTGTCCAGGACATCGATGATACGTGGACCGCCGCTTCGGTAGGCCCATAAAGATCACTCAGCACAATTTTCGGAAACAACTTTAAGGTCTGATTCCGGGTCTCTTCCGGAAGTGCTTCGCCGCTGCAGAAGATTCTTTTCAAAGGCAAATTGCCGCCAGTGGCCACTTCACTCAGAAATACTGCCAACATCGAGGGCACAAAATGGATGAGTGTTGCCTGGTGCTGCTGAATCAATGATTCGAGATATCGTGCATCCTTGTGGCCTTCTGG
>JAEUIH010000138.1 GCA_016795105.1 Planctomyces sp. | reverse complement strand
ATCCCCGTCCTACATTTGAGCACACCCCTGCGCCGCGGCAGTTCCCGAACCAGGGTGGGACGGGCAGGAATCCCCGTCCTACATTTGAGCACACCCCTGCGCCGCGGCAGTACCCGAACCAGGGTGGGACAAGTCGTAGCTTGGGCATTCCTGCCCGAGCCGCCCCCCAGGCACCCCTGCGCCGCGGCAGTACCCGAACCAGGACGGGACGGGCAGGAATGCCCATCCTACATTTTGACTGGCAGGAATGCCCGTGCATTTTTAGAGCCAGATCCAGCGTTGGACGGTTTCGACGACGTCACCGAAGTAACGGAATGCGGCGGTGACTTTGCCGCAGTAGATTCGGACTTCCACTTCGGCTCCGATTCGCTGAGTCGGAAGTTCCTGTCCTTCATCGGCTTCGGCGATCAGCTCAAAGACTGTTCCAAGTTCGGTGTCGGTCGTTGACCGAGTCGCTGTACGTTTGAGTTTGCCTTTGAAACGTCGATCGGGCTGTGTTGCGAGGGAGAACTCAACCGGGAGATCGCCGCTTTCACCCTTCGCGATCCGTTCCTGCTGAGCTCGCAGGATGTGACCCATTCGCTTCTCTTCGACCAGCAGCTCCATGTGCCACGGTCCCTGATCATCCATGATGTCGAACAGATGATCTCCCTGTCGAACTGGGCGATCCTGGAGCAGCTGTTCCAGCTGAAAATCAGGAATAATCCCGCTGCTGGGGGCAACGATGGTCATCTTTTCCTTGCGGCGATTCATCAGAGTGTCCCGGTGAATCTGAGCAATCACCAGATCGGCTTTCGTTCGACTCTCTTCGACTCGCAGACGAGCAAGATTCTCGGCGGCACTCGAACCTTCCTGTCCGGATGCTCCGAGGATACTCTGAGCAACTTCAATCTCAGCCTGGCGGTTCTTCAGGAGTTCGGTCTGCTTGTCAATTTCCGCCTGTGCCTGAAGGATTTGTTCATCGAGTTCATCGTTCTCCATCTCGATCAACACATCCACGTCTTTTTGAACTCGCTCTCCACCCTTCACATGCAGGCCGCTCTTGGGAATTTCACCATCCCACTTTGCGAAGATTGCGGTCTGTGCAACCGGCATCATTTTGCCGCTTGCATCAACCGGGTAGTCCATTTTGATCAGACCGCCAGCTGCAACAAGTCCGGCAGTACCCGCCAATACAGCCAACGTGATTGCCAGTTTGCGGCCACGGAACCATTCGAACGATTTACCCACCAGCTTCCACAAAGACAAACCAAAGATGCGGCTGTGCTGTCGAGCATTCCAGAGGGCTGCTCCCACATGGTCGGCCAGCAATTCTGCGCGCTGTTCAAGCTGAGCCACGGGTTCGGATTCTGAAATCTGTTCGATCACCAGACATCCAAATGCCTTCGGGCGTTTTACTTTTTGCTTTCTGTCTTCTTCCTCACCCTGTTTGCGAACCAGAGCTCCGGATTCGAACATCGGGACCAGCATCACCATGCGGGAACCACTCTCCTGGACAAATCCGGCCAGTGGTTGCTCAATCTGCGGAGGAAGCCCTTCAATCTTGCCGGTATACAGCAGCGTCTCACCCATCTCGATGACACGCCGAGACAACTTCTTCATACTGACGACCAGATTCGCTCGCTGATTCACACTGCTCTGCCCGCTCACAGCACGAACCCGGATACTGCGGCCAGCGCGAGTCACCACGCTCAGTCGGTCTATGCCCAGCAGTGATCGAGCATCACTGGCTGCCGCGTCGGCAACTTCCTGTTCATTCAGCGATCGCTGAACTCTCAGCATAAACTGTTCAAAGTCTGTCCAGAACTGGTTCTTCAGATCGGCCGTCTCTGTGGGATTCTTCCGGCGTCCTTCAATGAACCGAGATGCATATCCACACATCTGTTCGAGAAACTGCATGTATCCGGATTGGGCTTTGACGGGTACATCCGCCCGCTGAAACAACTCTACTACACCAACGCAGTTCTTCTCTTTATGCAGCGCAGACAACACCAGAATATGTTCGGTCGGGAGCTTTGCTTCACCGCCATGTCCAATTGTTCTGGCTTCTCCGGTCTGCAGGACATCCACCAGCAGCTTTTCGTTGAGCTGAATAGCGCCTGGACGTTCACGCAGGCCAGTTTGGTCAAGGTTGACCTGAGCGGAAAGTCCCAGTCGTCCCGTCTCTTCGATCATCCACACCGCACCGGCTCGAGCACCGACGGCCGTGACGACGCGAGTCAGAAACTCCTGGAAAAAGATCTGCGGTGGCAGATTCTGCCCGGACATCTGCTCGATCTCACGGGCTAACTGCATCACCTTTTCGCGCACCTTGCGCAGATTCTCGTCCGAGGGTACTGGTTCTGACATTTCTGCTTCCGTCTGCGAATTCCATAGCAATCACTGGGGCGGAAGTTTCTCACACCAGGCCGTTCAGGGCAACAGACACTTTCGCCCGATTATCGGTCTCAGGCACGATCTGCCGCTGTGCGAAGCTCTGTGACCGCCTGCAGAATGTCCAGAGCCTGCTGATGAGACTGTCCTTCTCCCTCGAATCCCCCAATTTGCGAAGATTCACCGGAATTCTGAATTCCCTCAGTCAGCGTTCGACGATCCCGAATCACTCGCGCCGGAACCCCAACTGCGATGGAATAGTCGGGAATCGGCTTCAGAACGACCGACCCGGCCCCGATTATGCAGTGCTTTCCAACACTGGCTGCCACCGTTGCGTGCTCTCCAATCCATGAATCACGCCCAATTGTCACAGGTTCGTAGACACCCGGCTGCTCCCGAATCGGGATGTCCAGACGAGCTGTCCCGTGCTGACGACATCCGTTCATGATCGAAACATGGGAGGCGATCAGAACATCGTCTTCAATCGCCACATCGCCAATCGAACAGAAGTTTCCAATGTAGGCCGACTTCCCAATTGACGCTCCGGCGTGCGAAAAGATCGTACCAAACCCAATCCACGCCCCATCGGCACATCCCGACATCACTTGTCGACAGAAAGCGTGTCTAAGGTGTACGCCGCAAAGTCCCGGAAACAAGGCAAAGAACTGAGACCAGCCACTGAATGCTCGATCCCGGCCGCCCACGACCGCCTGAAGTCGACACAAAGCGACCGCTGGAAGGACCAGAATCGTGCAGATCATACGTACCATCTGCTTCAGGATAGATTTCATAGTGGTCTCTCCCTCAGCACACCGAACTGCAGACAGGTTCTGTTTCAGTTCCCGCCGGTACAGACGCCAACGGGACGGACGACGGGGTTCGCAATGCATCGAGGGATCGCGGCTTGCCGGATTTCCACCAGTTCAATCCATCTCGTCCAAACAATGCACATGCCCAAACAGCACACACTGCGACAGACACACCAAGTTCCGCCCACATACCAACTGCCGGAAAGATTCCGTAGCGAACCAGCAAATAGGTGACACACAATCCCAGCAGCACAGCGGTTGATGAAAACCATGGGTATTCGATTTTGCGAACAGTGCGACAGAACAACAGAACAGTCAATGAACACGCCGCATATGTGAGTACACCAATCCAGCCAGCACCCCACGCACCCAGATACGGGACGAGCAGGACGTTTCCAACAACATTGATGACGACTCCCACAACACTTCCGGGAACCAGCAATCCGGTTCGCTTCGTCAGCATCGCCGGAACTTCAAACTGAATCTGCAGACCCAGAAAGAA
Organism: Planctomyces sp.; assembly: GCA_016795105.1. GTDB lineage: Bacteria > Planctomycetota > Planctomycetia > Planctomycetales > Planctomycetaceae > F1-80-MAGs062. The sequence goes on along the minus strand of JAEUIH010000138.1, from coordinate 9,656 downwards.
GAACCCCAGCAGAATCACAGAAACAAGATCGATCGCGTCTCCGTAGGAGTCCGGAGTCAGCAGAGGCAACACCTGATGTACCGTCAGCGACGCACCAAGCAGGAGGATCCCAAGTCCATTGTTGAACCAACGAAAGATGCGGGCAAACACCTGATCCGGCCGATCCATCCGTTCAATATCATAAATGGCTACATGCCAGATTGAGATAAACGGCATCAGGCATAAAGTGTGAACTGCGAACCCGATCTTGTGAGCCAGCGAATAGACTCCAACTTCTTCCATACTCACAACGGCTCGCAGTACATATCGATCCGCTTCATGCATCAGCATGCATAACAGAGACATGACGACGAGCGGAATACTGAATCGAAACAGCTGACCGGCCATGTCTCGATCGAACTGAAACGTTCCGCGAGTCCTGCAGAACACGACCATCAGTGCCAGTGTATGAAGAACGGTCGCCGCGAGATTCCCGATCAGCAGACCTTCGACACCCATCCTCAGTTTGACCAGCAGAAACACGTTCAGCCCGATATTAAAGATCAGTCGAGCCAGTGAAATCGCGACAAATATTCCCGACCACTTTCGAACTCGCAGATAGGTATCAGCGATGTGACCGATCACAAATGCCCAAGTCGTGGCAAGAGCGAGCGTGCAAAACCAGGGGCCGTCAACCAGTCGAGGCCCCAGAGTCAGATCTGACAGCAGTTGTCGGCCAAACCAGAATGGCAACAGGATCAGGAAAGCCACGACACCAATGCACGTAAACCCCGTCCACCAAACACGATCCTGATGGTGCTCATCGTCGTTATCAAAGTGAAATCGCGTAACGGCAGTCACCATCCCGCCACCGATCATCAGTGCGAGGATAGCGACCGTCAAATCGAGGATCGCGGTAACGCCGTAGTCGGCCGGAGTCAGACAGTGTGTGTAAAGCGGAAGCAGCATGATCGATGCCATTCGAGTCAGAATCTGACCGATCGCATAAATCGAAGAGTGCTTCAGCAAATCACGAACAGGTTTCATAAAGATTCCGTCAGACCGTTATTCTGCAATTCGAAAGACATGTATCACCGGAAGCAGTTCGTATTCGTTGTCGGACGTGTGTCCGGCGTTCACCTGCACGATGTAAAGCAGGTTGCGTTCCCGGTCATAAGTCATCCCGCCGATGTCCTGTCCACAGGAAGGAAAGATGTAGTGACCGGGTCCACCACCTTCGAAATGACTGTCCCAGCGAAGCCACGGTTCAACCGATTCCGCCCGAAGACTGCCATGGGCCGCATGGATCAAACTTGCCGGAGAATAGAACAACATCTGAAACTCGTACGGCGGACCATGGTAGCCCTTATACGGACTGCAGTCCTGAGGCCGTGGTTCGCCATAGTAAAACTCGCCTAGTGCCTTCCGGCCAACGATCACAACTGCCTGTTTATCGCCCAGCGTCAGCCACGCTCCTCCACTCCAGCGATCGGCCGGATGGTGGCCAACCAGTGGCTGCTGCTGCGAGTACCAGACCAGTGGAACGGCTGAAAGTGATGTCTCGGCCGGTGTCCCTCTTTCCGGAAGCTGATACGAAAACATGGCGGGCCCCTGACTGGAAGCCTGCAAACCCGTACTGATCTGCAGTCCTGAAATCAGATTGCGACCACCAAACCATTCCTTCGCTTCCGATTCGGGAACTTCGAAGATGTAGCCGGCGTGTTTGTAGCTGTGCCACTCCGGTGATCCGGTTCGCATCGGTCCAAGGTGCCATGGACCGGCTGGTGACCATTCAAAAGCCCGCAATGGTGAAACGCCGTGAGAAGGATAGTCGACTCCATCCACGTTGTAATATTTGTGAATCGTCCAGTGCAGAACACCCTGAGTGACCTGAAGTCCTCCAATGTTGAACGGCGTTGTCTGTTCAACATTCATGCGGGCCATCAATCCGGATGTCACGTCATGAAAGGGCTGCAGGATTTCCGACACCGGCAGGTCATCCATCCGATCATCAGCTGAAACAACGGGTTTCGGTATCGAGATTTCAGCAACTTCCTGTGACTGCTGATGACCAACAAGATAAAGCGAACCCGGATAACCATCTTTGGCTCCATCCGGATCACCGTCCGGTCGCCATGCGATCCCCCATCCCCCGTACGAAAATGTATGTTCGTCGTCAGTGGAACTCGGTGGTCGAAATCCTCCAAGATACTCAAAGTTTCCCGGTGTAATCATCGACTCATGCAGAGCAGCCGGATGTCTGACCGGATGCCCTCGCCGCGATGCTGCCGACTTCACATCTGGCACTGGCACCGGCTCAGGTACCGGCACGGGCACTTCATCCTGCTGAAACACGCCATGCTGCGCAGGCTCGGTCACAAGCTGTTCAGCAAGGCGACTCTGATTCACTGATACATCACGAGTCAGAACGTCTGTCTGCTGCGTGTTCGCGAATTGAGAATACTGCGAAGCCAGCCGGAATGAACCTCCAACCAAAATCAGCAGTGAAACGACAAAGACCCACTTCATGATACTTCTCTCCGTCGTTCAATTCATAATGGCTACAGGACAGTCCTGAAACTCGCCAACCGTCTCTGTTCCGATTTGATCTCGCCAGTCAGCCGAAGCCACTGTCTCTTCTGCAAGCGGCAGATTTTGATACTCTCTTGAATAGATCGTCAGCCCGGCGCCGCCGAGCAATGCGACGTAGTAGGGAATCTCGAGGGCTTCAAGACTCACGAACATCGCCGAGACCATAAAACCGACCAGCGCCGCAACCGTCATGCGGCACGAATCCCCAAACCAGGACGGCGCATCGTCCCGAAGTCGAAACAGCATTCTCCAGCATCGCCAGATGCAGGTGACATAGAATCCCATGAACATCATGATGCCCGGAATCCCGGTTTCAGTCGCTGTCTGCACCCAGAGGCTATGAGCTTCCTTACCCTTGGGCCATCCGAATTCATGAGCATGCAGCGGCCAGTGGTCCGGACCACATCCCAGAATAGGGTCCCGCATCAGCAGCGTGTAGCAATTCTTCCAAAGATCGAGTCGACTTTGGGCAGAGGCTTCGCGAACGCCATCCTTCTTTTCAAACGTCTCAAAGAATCGATCTCGAACTTCCGGACCGGCCAGAATCAGTGCCATTACGAGTCCCACACCGAAAATGGTGTAGTGCACGGTTGTCTTCTTGATGATGAAGAACGAGATCACGGCAAAAATCACGGTTGCCAGCATCGCTCCTCGTGAAAATGAAAACAGAATCGCGTGCCCAATGAATGCTGCACACAGTGCAATCACAATCTGTTTCCAGCGAACAGTCTCGTTCAGGAACAGAAAGAAGGCGACACCCAGCGATGTGACCAGTCCGATGGCCGCGGAGTTATTGTCCACACCGCCAAAGCCAATGTGCCAGAGATAGTTGTAACCGCTGAAGTACCACATGTTCAGTTCGAAGGCCACATATCCTTCGCAGACCACGATCACCCAAGCCAGCAGCTTCAGATCGGAGATTGAACGAACTGTCGTGGCTCCGACCAGATACGGCAGGAGAATCTTGGCCATCTGTTCCACAAAGTACCAGGCATGCGGCTGGCTCTCTGCCTGCAGCGCAAGGAAGAACGACCACACCCAGAATCCAATAAACAGAAACACCACTCGACGATTGTCGCCCAGCTTCCAGTTTCCAAATCCCCGAACGCACCAGCTTACCAGCATGGCGGCTGCGACGATCATACTGAAACGGCCGCCCTGGATATGACTGCTCCAAAGACTGTCCGGTCGCAGAACTGCCAGCGCCACGTAAACAAGAAATCCATAATATGGGCTGATGATGGACGACGACACGCCCAACAACGTCAGCAGCCATGTAAAGATCAGCCCCTTCATGCTTTCACCCCACGTTCGTGGCGGGAGTTGACCGACGCTGCTTTTCCGGAGTAAGCTCGCACTGACTCGGTCAATTCGAGCAATGGCTCAAGGCAGGCGTCCCAGCAGTGATGAGTCTGAACCCACGCACTTCCGGACAGTCCCAGCTCCTGTCTGAGCACCGCATCGTCGAAGACTCGGCAAATCGTGTTCACCCACTCTTCAGGGGTTTCAGCAGACAGCAAATGCAGCCCGGGTTCAGCGTTCAGGCCCTTAAGTGGCGCCGGTGAACAAATCACTGGCCGACCACAGGCCATCGCTTCCAGCACCTTGTTTTGAATTCCTCGAGCAATCCGCAGCGGAACGACGGCGCATGATGAATCGTGAAGCCACGGACGAACATCCGGAACCGGTCCGATGACTCGTACGCCTTCGATGGCCGTCAGTTTCTGAACATCGGCTGAAGGTGATTTTCCAACAATCCGAAGCTCCGCGTTCGGATATCGACTTCTCACCTGCGGCCACACGTGTTCTGCCAACCACTGAACCGCATCCGCATTTGGCAGATAGTCCATGACCCCCACGAAGACACAGGATGGGACAACAACATTCGAGACACCCGGTGAGAACCAGTTCGTGTCAACTCCGTTGGCGACTGCCAGCATTCGATCCGTGGGACAAAAGTCCTGAAAGACCTGCCGCTCTGCTTCACTCACAACCAGCAGTCGATCACAGGATTTTGTGAGCCGGATCTCTGTTGCTCTCAGTCGTCGACCTTCGGCCGCATAGATCAGCGACTTTGGAAAGCCGGACGTCTTCGCATAATCCAGCCACTTCTGGCTGTCGACATCCATAAAGTCGACCCAGCGTCGAGTTGCCGGGGATGTCATCGGGGGTTCAATGAACGAAGCAACACCCGACGATGACGCGATAGCGGACGTCCACTCACCCGTGCATCTCCATTCGCGGATGACATTTCGCAGTGCCGAAGACTCAAACATCCCTTCTGTAATCGACCGACCACAAAGCAGTGACTTCAGACCGCGAAGGTATCGCTGCTTTCCTGAGTGTGGAATGATTGCGAGTCGTCTGGTGACCGACTTCAGTTTGGCGACCGTCTCCTCAGGAACGGGCTCATCAGCAAGACATGCCAGATCGACGGGCGCATGAGCAGACAAAAATTTCAGAATGTTCCATGTGCGAATCCGATCACCTCGATCTGGTGGCCATGGCACACGATGTGTCACATACAGTATTCCGGATGACATGGTTACGCCTCCTGCATCTCTGGCTGAAAAACGGGAGCCAGCGGCAACTGTCGTTCATTCAACACGCCTGACATCGTCGTCAGGCGAAAACCACTGAGCAGTGCTTTCAGTTTCGGAACCGTTGTTCTCAGATTCTGGTAGTGGCGAAACCGAGACTTCCATGATGCTGCAATCCGAGGCTGCTGCGGATCCACTTCCCATGGATGGATGTAAACATTCAGAGGTCGGTCCTGACGACGAATCGACTTCAGCAGCGCTGACGTCATCATCCATGGAAACAGTCGCAGGTAACCACCACCGCCAACCGGAAGTCGCAAACTCCCGGTCGAATAAACCATGCCGGGAAATTCCCGGATGATCCCGGAACGCGTTTCAATGCGATGAGGATTCACGGGGGCAGTCGGTATTCCATATCGATCGTGTCGAATCGGATAGATGCTGGAATCCGTATCAAAGCCTTCTTCCAGCAGGATCTCCAAAGCCCACAACGACTGCTTTGTGATCGAAAAACTCGGCGCTCGATGCAGATGAACTCGCGAACCCGTAATCTGTTCCAGCACATCCCGTGCTCGCACAAGATCTTCTCGGAATTTTGCCGGACCAAGCTCGTAGATCAACTGATGCCAGTAGCTGTGACAGCCAATCTCATGCCCCGCATTCTGGATCTCGCGCACCAGATGCGGATACCGTTCTGCAACCCAGCCGAGAATAAAGAACGTACCCTGAGTTCCACATGCTGCTGCGAGGTCCAGCATCACGCGAGTATTCTGCTCGACTCGACAGGGATACTGATCCCATTCGTCCACGCGAATTCGGGACGCGAACGCTGACACCTGAAAGTAGTCTTCCACGTCGACCGTAAACGCGCCATCCCACACATGGCCCCGCTGCGCATGATCGACCGGCTCACCAGAAGGCCGCTTTGCACCAAACGGCGCTAGCGTGCCTGAGAGTTGTGTTGTGCCTGGGAGTTGTTGTGTGCCCGAGTCTTTTTGCGAGCCAGAGTCTTTTTGCGAGCCAGAGGGCTTTTGCGAGCCAGATGTCTGAGTCATTCGGCGGTCCTCCTGTTACGAACGCCTGTTCTCAGAAGCCATCCGCACAACATCCTGCTGATATCCGTACGTCTGTCTCTGGAAGTCGGAATCTGACCCGACCATGATTGCTCCGAGCAGCGGAATCTGCAGACTGCGAAGTGAGTCCCTCGCCTGAATCACATAAGGAACTCGACTATAGTCTTTCCGTGTTGCCAGCAGCACGATGTCTGCGTTCTGAGCAATCATGGATGGCTCTGCGACGAACAGCAATGGCGACGTATCAATGATTACGAAGTCGAATTGACTCTTCAGCTGCTGAATCAGACTGCGGCCGCCATCCACGGACAACTGCTGCAAAACTCGCTGATCGACATTTCCTGCACTGATAAAGGTGAGTCCGCTGGCCTGCGTTGTCTGGCGAATGTCATCAAACGACACATCTCCCCGAAGATATTCACTCAACCCGGGGCTCTGCCGGCCTTCAACCATCAGATGTGCCGATGGTCTGCGAAAGTCACAATCTACAAGAGCGACTCGTTTTCCGGTTCGAGCAAGACTGGATGCGAGCTGACAGGAGACGGTTGTCTTGCCTTCATTGGCAGATGCACTGGTAATCAGGATTGACGCGGGGCGAGATGGATCGATGTGTCGCATCAGAAACGTGCGTACCACATCCATGGACTCAATCACCGCACGATTCCATTCGTCATAGTCAACTTTGCCTGCGAAGATCCCGAGCCCGAGCAAGCCGCCTCGGTCAGGTGACGGAACAGTTCCGACGACTCGAAGTCCGACTTCGCCCGAAACATCTGTTGCAGCCCCCACACGGTGTGAAAACCACTCGAACAGAGTAAATCCAAAGACAACAGAACTCAAAACGGCCACACCGGCCAGAAACGAGAGTTGCGTTTTCTTCTTGATTTCCCGCTGTTCGGGAACATGTGCGTCCTGTGAAACTGTGATCCGCTCGGGTGCATTCATTTCCACACGGCGTTTGGAGAGTTCCGTTGCGAGGTCGTCGCGTGTCTTGATGTCCTGCTGAACTTTACGCTGCTCGCTTTCCAGTTGTACGACCTTCTGTCCGATGGATGTATGCAGATCCATCTGAGCGTTGACTTCTTCCTGAAGCTTGTCTCGCTGCCGCTTCAGAAGCTCGAATCTGGATACCGGAGCAGCCATCGTGTTCGGTCCGGTCCCCGAGCCTGGCGCCGGCGCACCGGTCATCAATGAGAGAATCCGTGCTTCCTGCCGTTTGAGTTCCAGAAGTCCCGGGTGATTGAGGTCTCGCAGATTGGCCTGAAACTCGGCAATCCTGTAGCGAATATCCACCAGTTCTCGTGTGAGATTCGCTGTCAATGGGTTCATGGCACCTGTCATTGAATCGGCAGGCAGTGGCAGTTGATTCTGTCCCAGCAGACTATCCGTTGTTGCCTGATCCACCGGCAATCCCTGATCCTTCAGCATCTGATGAACGGCTTCTTCAGCTCGCAGCCGAGCATTCATGTCGCGAAGGTCCTTTTCAAGATCCATGACCTTCTGCTGAATCAGTCCCTGTTTAAGTACTGCAACCTTTGCATCGCCTGTACCCAGATTTCGTGCCAGCTGGTCGATATTTTCCTGAGCTCGTTCAACGCGGCTGTTCACTTCTTCAAATGACTCTTCCAGCTTCTTCAGGCGATCAATACGTTCCTGACGCTCGTTGTAAACAACTTCGTCAAGGTATGAGTCCTTAACGGCATTGACGATCAGCGCCAAATCCCGAGGATGTTCTCCCGAAAGACCAACTTTCAGGAACTCGGGGCTGATCTGTTCATCGATCGACAGGTTCTGCGTGAGCCAATCAACCGGATGGTCCACATTCTTCAGCGTCTGACACTCTACAACATCAGGATTTCTCAGCGCGGCTGTGATCACTCCTCTGCTCCGCAGAAAGGCCTTCTGAGTATCTCGATACGTCAGGAACTCGGAATGACGTTCCTTGGTTTCAAACGAAAGCACCTGTTCAAACTGCTGAATCTTCAGCAGCGCAAAGGACTCATACTTGGCCGGAATCGTTTCCCAGACAATCAGCGATGCGATGATGGCCAAAGGCAGGCCGATAGCAAGGGCCGGGACCCAGCGACGACGAAGCGCAGTCAGAATCCCAATCGCGGTGATTTCTCGCGATCCAGACGATGATCGGCCAGATCCTCCCTGTCCGTCCGGTCGGCTGCTGAATTTCTGAGTCGGCTGTAGACCGCTTCCTGAGCGTGGTTCCAAGGTCTGCATCTTCCCGGTTCTCTGTCTGTGAGCTCAAATAGACAAAAGTCACTGCGCATTGCAGGTCTTCGAAAACCTAGGTCAGAAAACGGGGGGAGAACCCGTCAAAATCAACAAATGTTGTTCTCTTTGTACGGATGCACACTTGTTTCACCGGTCTGTTGCGTTTTGGCAACACCCGTAGCAGGCATTCTCCGAATGCCGTCCGCCTAACGCCCTGCTGCCGTGGCGCGGACGGCACATGGAATGTGCCTGCTACCATAACACGCATTCTCCGAATGCCGTCTGCCCAACGCACAGCTACCGTGGCGCGGACGGCACATGGAATGTGCCTGCTACCATAACACGCATTCTCCGAATGCCGTCCGCCCAACGCACAGCTGCCGTGGCGCGGACGGCACATGGAATGTGCCTGCTACTTTACGACAACTTTCCGTTGATACAGATAGTATTCACCGGTATTCAGATTACGCGGATTGTCGGCGATGTACCGTTGAATTGCATCGAATTGTTCGGCTGAGCGGATCAGATGATCAAAGCTCTCCTCCTGCCAGAAACGCCCACTATCGCCCATTGCCTTGTTGATTTTTCGAGCAGTGTACCGCTTCCACGATGTACACTGTCTTTCTATATCAGTGTCACCAAGCAGACATGCGATCAAATGCACGTGATTGGGCATGACGACAAAATCACCGAGGTGGTAGCGATCGGAATCAAAGTGAAACAGGCTGTCAGCAACGACTTTGCTGAGTTCCGCATTTCGCAACACACACGCTCCGAAACCCTTGTCGAGCGACTCCATGTACTCCTGTGAAAATGTTTCATGGAATTCTCTTCGAATGTGCCGGGGAAGACGAAACAACAATTCCTGCCAGTTCGGGTCGTCGAGCGAAATGCCATGGCACTCAAGCCACGCCGCTCGCCGAGCGTGCCAGCGCCGATTCACGTCCGCGGGAATGGAATCTTCCGTTCGGAAGGTAACAAAATAAGAAACGCCCGGTTGAAACCAGTGCGGCAAATTCGTACCGAACCCGACGCGAGTCTCCTCTTGTGGATCAAACAACTCAAACATCACCGGGGCTCTTCAAAGGTGCTTAAACATTGTTGGTGACTCATCTCAGCGGATTGCACCTACGTGTTATAACAACTAACACCCATGTGTCAATCGGATGCCAAAAGATAGGGGTAGGGAGGACCGATTGATATCGGCTCCCCCCTCCCTCCGAACCGGACTGGCGGATCTCCCGCA
>JAEUIH010000137.1 GCA_016795105.1 Planctomyces sp. | reverse complement strand
TGTGACGGGCAGGAATGCCCATCCTACTTAGTGCGCCGCTGCAGCACTCGAACCAGCGCGAGACGGGCAGGAATGCCCATCCTACTTAGTGATGAGTTGCTGCACCACATTTCCATGCACGTTTGTCAAACGGCGCTGGATGCCGTTGTGATAGAACGTCAGCGACTTATGATTGAGTCCCAGCAGATGGAGGACAGTGGCATGCAGGTCTGGCCATGTCACCTTATTTTCGACCGACTTCCAGCCGATCTCATCCGTTTCTCCGTACGCTGTCCCTGAACGCGTTCCACCTCCAGCCATCCAAACCGAAAAGCCTTCCGGGTTATGATCGCGACCGAGTCCCATCGTGCCTGCCGGTGCATTTGCGAACGGTGTTCTGCCGAACTCTGTAGTGAACAGGACCAGTGTGTCGTCGAGCATTCCTCGTTGCTGAAGATCGGACAACAGCCCAGCGATGGGTTTATCGATCATGGCGGCTTCTCGTTCATGATCTTTAAAGCAGTCTTCGTGACTGTCCCAGCCATGACGTGGCGATCCACCGAAGCAACCGCCAGAGAAAAGTTGAACGTAGCGAACACCACGTTCAAGAAGCCGTCGAGCCAGCAGGCAGCGTTGTCCACAGTCGTTGGTTGGTTCTGCACCTATGCCGTAAAGACCAAGGGTTTGCTGCGTCTCGTTCCGGAAGTCGACCGACTCTGGGATGGAAATCTGCATACGGGCCGCCAGTTCAAACGCTTGGACTCGAGCTTTCAACAGATCATTCTCCTTCCGATCTGCGAGATGAATTCCATTGAGTTGTGCAAGCAGATTTGAAGATGCGAGTTCTGTTTCCGGAGAAATTCGTTGCCGTGGGAAGAGATCCCGAATGGGTTCACTGCCTCCTCGAAGAAGTACGCCCTGGTGTTCGGCAGGAAGAAAGCCCGAAGCCCAGTTCGATGCACCACCATTCGGCAGGCTGCGTGCATCGGGCAGTACGACGAACGTTGGCAGTGAATCTGTTTCATTACCAAGCCCGTACGAGATCCAACTGCCCATTGAGGGGAATCCATTGGCTTGGAATCCCGTCATCTGCTGCAAATATGCGGGTGTATGGTTCGCCGTATCGGCAACCATCGATCGAATGATCGTCAGTTGATCGGCGACTTCAGCAAGATGTGGGAAAAGATCGGACATCCACAGGCCACTCTGACCACGCTGACGAAACGTCCAGTACGGCTTCGCCAACAGACCGGCGCTTCCGAAGAATGTATTTGGCTGAGCCTGTCCTGGGATCGACTTCCCGTGGAGTCGTTCCAGTTCCGGCTTATAGTCAAACGTATCGACCTGACTAAAACCACCAATCAGACAAATATGTATGACTCTTCGTGCTGAAGGCGGGAAGTGTGTCCGAGTTGATCCGACAGTGCTCAGACTCTGCTGTTCGTCGCCAGTGACGGTATTATGTTTTCCGAGCAAGTCCAGAATGGCGGCGCTCAGGAGTCCCGACGTGGCAAAGTCAAACACCCGTCTGCGATTCGGCAGTGATGCGAACCTGGTTCGGGCTTGAACTGCGAGTGATTTCGGTTCGTCAAACATCATTGGTTCAGTCCACCACCAGGAATTCATTTGTGTTGAACAGAACTCGACACAAGTGCTCTAACCCATGATCCCGTACAAGCACAATAGCGGCGTCGCATTCTTCATCGTTCGGTGTTCTTTGAAGGACGATTTCCCAGGCGGTATTCACGCAGGCCGTTGTGACCGATATCGATTCCGTGGACTCTGCACCCGACTCGCATTGCTGGCGGATCTTCTCAGAAAGTCGTTTTGACATCTCAATCACCAGCGAATTGTTCCAAAGGCTCAGAGCCTGCGTGGGGGTTGTTGTTACGTTTCGAACCGGTGCAGTGACTGACGGGTCAGGACAATCAAACGACTCCATCAGTGGGCTGCGATCTCCTCGGACTCGAAATCGATAAACTGATCGCCCCATAATGCGCCGCTGCAGCTCTTCCGAATGGCGATAGTAATGTGCCGCACCGATGGTCTCGACAGAAAAGTCTTCCCATCCCTTGTCAAAACTCTCCAGGCTGAGTGAGCCCGCGGCAGACAGTATGGAATCTCGGAGACATTCTGCGTCCAGTCGACGAGAATTCTGTCGCCAGAGCCACCGATTGCGACCATCTTTCTGTAAGGCTGCGACAACGGTCGTCTTACCGATTTCGGCATCGTGTGAGTTGTCTTGTTCCGTGAGAGTCGGATTTGAGATCAGAGATGTCTGTTGCCATGTCGCTGATGTAAGAATCAGACGATGGAGTTTCTTCAGTGAGCAGCCATTCTGTTGAAACCAGATGGCCAGCCATTCCAGCAATTCCGGGTGACTTGGATGTCCGCCATTGAACCCGAAGTCACTTGTTTTCTCCAGCAGACCTTGTCCGAAATGGTAGTGCCAGACTCGATTCACAATCACCCGATGAAACAACCCATTCTCCGGGCTGGTGATCCATGCAGCCAATTGCCTGCGACGTTCCGGATCGCTGGATGCCGATGTGAGCCCAAAATTCGGCTCCGGACCGGAAACCGCCCGAACCCCACCGGGACGTACTTCTTCGTCCTTTTGGCGTACGTCACCTCGGCGGAGGATGTGAACGGATGTTGGCTGTTCTGACACGACTGTGAAGATCGATGTACCGGCAATTCTTTGTTCGAGCTCTGATCGTCGGGTCATGATGTCAATCAATGCAGCGACTTCAGACGATGCTGGCAGTGAATTCGTTGCAAGGAGTTCAGGAGAAAACGGAATGTCCTCGGAAGCGGAGAACAACTGCAACGCAAATTCTCCGGGCAGGAACTCAACGGCATGTGCCGCATTGAGACCCTCAAATGTCCATCCTGGCAGAGAGCACCGACAGTGAACCTTCAGACCAGTCGCCGCCTGAATACCCGGAGCCGGATCAGGAGAGATCGATTGAAAAGTTTCCTGCCACACGGTTCTCTCCTGAGGATCTTCGATCCGCATTCGCGCGACGGCCCCCGCAAATCGCCCCGTATTCTCAACGGGCAGCAGCTGCAGTGTTAAAGGACCGGAACCGTCTCCTTCGTACTCAAGGCTGCATCTCCTGAAAACCTGCTGTTCAGCGGCGCGATCCCAGCCGCCGGGCGAAAATGCCTGTGAGACAATTGTCTGCTTTGAGGAGCCCACCAGACGGACGAGCAGTTGATCGTCATCGCGAGTCGCCTGGCTTGCACCCGCCCATACGGTTGGCGACAGATCGAAGCTCAGTTGATATCGAGTGCCAGGCTGGTTGGCAGTGGCTGGCAAAGTCGTATTGGCGCGGTTCTCTGTGTTCGAGAATCGGAGACCCGACTGCAATCGAGCTTCTCGCAAACGCTGATTGATTTCAGCCAGTTGTTCAACAGCGATTCTCTGTTGATCCGGTGATAACCTCGAAACATTGCGATTGCCATGACGAATTCCGGCCAGTGATGCGACGAACTGATAATACTCCCGGGTCGTGATCGGGTCGAACTTGTGGTCGTGGCATCGAGCACAGTTCATCGTTAATCCCAGAAATGCCTGACTCAGTGTGCCAGCAATCTCTTCCAGCTCTTCCTGACGTACCGTTTGGCGCATTTCATCGCTCTGGCCAACGACAGTGTTGTGTGTGCCGGAAACCAGAAAACCAAGTGGACGAAACTGATCAAGCTCGTTCGTACTAAACGAGTCTCCCGCAATCTGCATAGCAGCAAACTGGTCATAGGGAAGATCCGCGTTTAACGCCTGAATGACCCAGTTGCGGTAGTGCCACGCACCGTCCCGAGGCTGGTTGTATTCGAACCCATGTGATTCTCCAAACCTTGCGATATCCAGCCAGTGATTGGCCCAGTGTTCTCCGTATTGATTGGTGGAAAGTACCTCATCGACGAGCAGCCCCCATGCCTGATTTGTTGCTTCTGGGGAACTGTGTTCGATACTGGCTGCAAACGACTTCACTTTTTCGATCGTTGGGGGGAGGCCAGTAAGGTCGTAATAGAGTCGTCGTACGAGGGTTCGCGCACTGGCGCGGGGTGAAGGGGAAAGGCCTTCTTGATGCAGTCTTGCAAGAACAAAATGGTCAAGTTCATTTTGGCACCAGGAGCTGTCTTCGATGGAAGGGACGTTCTGCGGCTGAAGTGGCTGAAGTGACCACCAGTCGCGGCCAGCCCTGCGGAACGTCGAAGCCGCAAATCGATCCATCGGAGTCTCGGGCCATTGTGCCCCTGCGAGCAGCCAGGTGCGGATGACCTGCTTTTGCTCAACCGACAGTGGGTGTTCCGGCGGCATTTCGTCGGACTGAATCCGTAGCCAAAGGTGTGATTCCAGCGGATTCGATGTTGAAACGGCCGAACCGCTGTCACCTCCACGAACGGCGGCCTCGTGAGTCGTCAGATCCAATCCTCCGGAAGCGTCACCAGGGTGATGACAATCGATGCAGTTGGTCGCAATGAGCTGTGGTCCGGATCGAGCCTGTCCGGTTTGAGCCTGTTCAGGCTGAGACTGCACCGGCTGAGACTGCACAGGCTGACGGGTGGCCAGCAATGGGGGAGGATTCACTGCAGAGACTGAAGTGGTCAGTGAGCACAGTATGGCTGCCAGGCCACAGACTGTGACTGCAACGTGATGCGGGATGATCTGCACTCGCCGTCCCCCTGTGAACCAGAACAATTTACTTCAGTTCAAAGTACTGGAGTCGGGCGACATGCCACATATAGTTCGGACCGAAGCCGGCTTCCCGAGGCCAGGGATTTTCAATCGCCTTCGCGAGCGACTGTTTCGCTTCTGCGTCTTTGCCTTCAACAACCTGCAGCATTCCGATGTAAAGATGTGAATAGAAGAGTCGCGAGTTCTTCTGAGCATCGCTGAGATCTTCCGGGATCGATTTCAGGACCTGTTCGGGAGTCATAGAGCCATCGAACAGGCGATACACTTCCGGGAATGGTGGTCGGTCATCTTTTTCATACTTGAGCAGTTCCTTCCGAGCCTGTTCTGGACCATAAGCTCGGTAGTGTGACAGAAATCTCCAGATCCCGTTTTCACGATCGACGTTGTCGAAGGCATGATACTTGTCAAATTGCGCTGCGGCTTCTTTGGGCTGACCTGCAAAGAACAGTGCAATACCAAGTCTCCAGTGTGAAGTGTCCGTTGCAGGATCAAGCCGCACCATGGACTGGTAGTCACCGACGGCCGCTTTAAAGTCTGCAAGGAACATCTGAGCATCACCGCGGCTGGAGTATTTTCCGATGGCCTGGGGCTGCTGGTCGTCAATTGTGCTAAGCGGTTCAAGACGCTTTTTCGCATCAGCCGTCACCTGCTCCTGAATCCTGCTAATCGCAGCCGGAACCTCCTTTGGTTCGTCGGCTGTCGCAGTCATCTGCACGACGTACATCAGCAGAATTGATACAACGTGGCATGGCCGGATGAGCTTCTGCAAAGGAACGCCCCTGTAATGGATGACTTCTGAATCGTGGAAAGCAGGATGATTCCCGGCTCTCTTTTCTACTCTATATCACAACCCCTCGACCCCGTCCAGGAGCCTCCAGTTTAACGGCTAGCCGCAGGCGTCGGAGTGCGCGGCAGGCGACTGTGTGCGCCGCAGGCGTCGGAGTGCGCGGCAGGCGACTGTGTGCGGCAGGCGACTGTGTGCGGCAGGCGACTGTGTGCGCGGCAGGCGACTGTGTGCGCGGCAGGCGACTGTGTGCGCGGCAGGCGTCGGAGTGCGCCGCAGGCGACTGTATGCCGCGTTCTCCGACGCCTGCGGCTAGCCGTCAAACTGGATGCTGGATTGCAGATTGATACAGCGGATATAGGATCACTTTGATGCTGTCTGGATCAGCTTAACCAGTCCTGCGGCTTTCGTTTGGGCAGTGGTTGTGAAACTGATGGTGATGGTGTCTCGTCCATCGCGAGTTTGTTCAATCGACTGGGATTCTCCCAGGGATGCAATGGCTCCGATTGTGACGGCATCGTGAGGGCACCACAGGATGAGGATTGCTCCATCAGAACGCTTTGTGTGAAGCTCCGCCAGCACCTGACTGGATTTCGCATCCGTCCACTGGATTTTGCCTCTCAGTTCGTAGTCACATGTGGCGGCTTCGAATTGAGATTCCAGCAACTGGAGGAGTGAACCGATCAGATCGAACTCCCAGGAGACTCGCCCACTGCCCGGCAAGCCATTGCGCATCAGGTGCCATTTTCTGCCCAGCTTTTTCCATGGCATCAGGTCTTCCGGATTTCCGGCTTCATGTTTCGACTGCTTGAGATAAGCCGCAAGCGCCTGTTTCAGGAAGCTGCGGAATTCTCGCGTGTCGATTTCCTCCTTCTTCCAGACCTTGATCGTGACTTCCTGCCAGGCACTCTTCAGATTTCGAACTTTGACTCGGGGTTCACGACCATAGACGGGGATCTCTTCAATATCGTCCAGGGTCTTCAGTCCGAGGCTTTCGTCGAGCACATCAGAATCGAACGTGTTCTTTGTGACTCGGAAGCACAGAGATAACAGCCAGTCACCACCGGTTCGAGCATGCAGGAACCAGCCGAGTCCGCCGGGAGCTTTGAGTTCAACGGTGGAGCGATGATTCCAGTTTGGTTCTCCGAGTCCTTTTTCTTTGGACAACAGGTCGATCACCAACGACAGAGCCTCTCCTTCCCAGTTACATGGGGAACCGCTGTGAGAGATTCGGTCAACAGTGTGCCATCGTCGACCATCAGTTTCCCATGGCAGTTTTGCGGACTTGCCAAGCTGCTCAATACTGACATCGGTTGACTTCTTTTCAGCAACTGAACTCACATCGAAGGTCTCGATTGCGGCTCGATGCGAATCCTTCAGGACAGGAGCCAGCATTTCTCCGGTCCATGATCGCAGACCGGGCAGCGGCTTCGCGGAATAACGAACAACGTCTTCCGGTGTGCCCTGTACAACGATGCGACCACCTCCCGATCCTGCTTCCGGTCCGACATCGACGACCCAGTCTGCTGTCTTGATGACATCCAGATTATGTTCAATGACAACGACTGTGTTCCCCTGAGCAACGAGACTGTTCAGCACCGAGAGTAACCGGGCGATGTCATCAAAATGGAGTCCCGTTGTGGGTTCATCCAGCAAATACAGTGTGCGGCCTCGATTCGGCCGCGAAAGCTCTGCCGCGAGTTTAATTCGCTGGGCTTCGCCACCGCTAAGAGTCGGAGCCGATTGTCCAAGGGTCAGGTAGTCGAGTCCGATTGCAGCCAGTGTTGCCAGTGGAGCACGGATTTTGGGGACGTTCTGAAAGACTTCGAGTGCTCGACTGATCGGCATCTCGAGGACATCTGCAATGCTGCAGCTGTTGAACTGCACAGTCAGCGTTTCGGCATTAAAGCGTTTGCCGCGGCAGGTTGGGCATTCGACCCAGACATCCGGCAGGAAGTGCATTTCAATCTTCTTCTGCCCCATTCCTTCGCAGTCTTCACAGCGTCCGCCCGGTCGATTGAAACTGAAGCGGCCGGGTTTGTATCCGCGAACTTTCGCTTCCGGCATGCGGCAAAACAGTTCGCGAATTTCATCAAAGACGCCTGTGTATGTCGCAGGGTTCGACGCCGGAGTATTTCCGATGGGATTTTGGTCGACGATCACGATCTTGCTGAGATGCTCGATCCCCTTCAGCTCCTGAAACGGACCTGGCGGATCGGTTGTCATATTGAGTCGCCGAGCAACCGCTCGGGCGAGAGTATCCATCAGCAGGGAACTCTTTCCTGAACCGCTGACTCCGGTAATGCAGGTCAGTGCTCCCAGAGGTACATGCAGATCTGCGGACCGGAGATTGTTCAGAGACGCGCCGAGAAGACTAAGCCAGCCGGATGGTGATTCCGGAAGCTGAGCCAACCTGTTGACACGCGTCAACGCAACAGAGGTTCCTCCAGCATCGTCCACACCGATATTCTGTGCACCGATATTCTCCGCGACGACGTCTGCCGTTGAAGCTCGACTCCGGTTTGTTGATTTTGAGGCAGGACTCAGTGCAGTCGTGACGACCGACGTCTCGTCTCCGGCGGCAGCCTTCTTCCGTGAGCGTCGTTTAGTAGTGTCAGGAACAGATTCCTGCTTCGAATCTGGCTCTGGTGCGGGAGAGATCCGGCGTTCGATCGGCACGGGAATTCCCATCCTGCCGCTCAGGTACCCTCCGGTGAGAGAATTCTCGAACTGTTCGCAGAGTTCCGCCGGTGAACCCTGAGCAACGATGGATCCTCCGAGCCTTCCGGCACCAGGACCAAAGTCATAGAGCCTGTCGGCGGCTTCGAGTACTTCCCGATCATGTTCGACAAGCAGGACTGTGTTTCCGAGATCCCTGAGTCGATGAAGAGCTTTCAACAGGCGCCCGTTGTCGCGAGGATGGAGTCCAATCGTGGGTTCATCGAGGACATACAGAACGCCTGTGAGGGAGCGGCCGATCTGCCCTGCCAGTCGAATTCGCTGAGATTCTCCACCGGAAAGCGTGGGCATGCCTCGATCCAGAGTGAGATAATCAAGACCGACATCAACAAGAAAATTCAGTCGATGAACTGCTTCATTCAGTAGGTCTCCAGCGATTTTGCGTTCGGTGGCTGAGAGCTTCAGATCTCTCAGAAACTTCAGAGCATCGACCAAAGGCATTCGACAAAACTGAGGCAGTGTAACGTCGCGGAGGCGAGTGGCGGCTGGTTCAGGCTGAAGCCGCGTGCCGTTACAAAGAGAGCAGTCCTTTTGTCCACCCATTTCCGAAAGGCTGCGCCGATATACGAACGACATCCGCGAGACGGCTTCGATTGTTGGAAACAACCCTCGATAACGGAATCGAAGATTCTTCAGTCCATTCCGCAGCGATTCATTGACGGAGGGGTCTTTATGCCCTGCGGTCTCTTCCAGGATCTTCTCGGGGATCGCAAGGAGCTCATCATCACCACCATAGAGAATGATTCGTTGTTGAGCAGCCGACAGGCGATACCAGGGTTGTTCCAATGGAATCTGATGTCGTTCGGCAACCGCCTGCATCAGGATTTTGAATGCGGGATTCGTGTGGAGATCCGGCCATGCGCCAACAGCACCGTCAAGCAGACTTCGTTCGCCACTGGTGATCAAGAGTGACTGGTTCGCCCCGAATTCTGTCCCGAGTCCTTCACAGGCGGGACACCATCCGAGTGGACTGTTGAAAGAGAATCGCTGAGGTGCCAGAGGTTCGAACGAGGCCTGACATTTGCCACATGACAGATGCAGGCTGAACCGCTGCATTTTCCATTCGGTTTCCGGCGTGTTCGCGTCAGAAACTGCGATTCGGACAATTCCCTTGCCAAGAGCAAGAGCAGACTCCACAGAATCCGTGATACGCCCCCGCGACTTCTTTTCAATTGTGAGTCGATCGACAACAACATCCACCTCGTGATGACGTCGATGATCGATTTCCGGAGGAGATTCGAGTGCATGAGTTTCGCCATCCACGCGGACTCGGACGAAGCCACTGTTGCGAAGTCGTTCCCAGAGCCTGGAGTACGGTATGGTTCGGTCAACAGTGACAGGCGCCAGTAACAGAACTCGCGTGCCATCGCCGAGCGCAAGCAGACTCTGAACAATTTCGTCCGTTGTCTGTTTGCGAGCGGGGATTCCACAATCCGGACAATAAATTTCTCCAAGCCGTGCGTAAAGGACTCGAAGATAGTCATAAATCTCCGTTACAGTTCCCACCGTAGATCGCGGAGTTGCTCCGACAGTCTTCTGTTCAATCGCAATCGCAGGACTCAGACCCTGAATGCTCTCGACACGTGGTTTTGGCATCTGTCCGAGGAACTGTCGGGCATAGGCAGACAGGCTTTCAACATATCGTCTTTGTCCTTCGGCGTAGAGTGTGTCCATCGCCAGTGAAGACTTTCCACTTCCCGACGGGCCACAGAAGACGCTCATCTGATCACGAGGAATCTCTACGTTGACTCCCTGCAGATTATGCTGAGAAGCTCCGACAATCTGGATGCGCTCGCTGCGAACGAACGGATCGGCTTTCTTCCGCGAGGCTTTCGTCTTCGCCCCCGATTTGACAGGACGAAATCCAGGCAGCACGGTTCTTAAAGCAATTCCGGTGTGCGATTGGCTGCATCGTGCGATATCTTCCGGCGTCCCTTCGGCAACAATCGTTCCTCCGCCCGATCCTCCTTCCGGACCGATATCCAGAACCCAGTCAGCCGTCTTGATTACATCAAGATTGTGTTCGATGACAATGACCGTATTGCCATCTTCAACAAATCCATGCAGTACTTCGAGCAGTTTGTGAACATCGGCGAAGTGAAGTCCGGTTGTTGGTTCATCGAGAAGATAGAGCGTTTTGCCGGTGGATCGTTTTCCGAGTTCCCGAGCCAGCTTGATTCGCTGAGCTTCACCTCCGCTAAGCGTCGGTGATGCCTGACCGAGTCTCATGTAGTCGAGCCCGACATCGCACAGGGTTTTGAGGAGAAGAGTGATTTTCGGGAAACTCTCAAACAGCTTGAGTGCATCGCGGATTTCAAGATTCAGAACATCGGCGATGCTGTGATCTTTAAATCGGACCTCAAGGGTTTCATGACTGAATCGTCGGCCTTCGCAGACATTGCAGGGAACCCAGAGATCGGCCAGAAAGTCCATTTCCAGCTTAGTCGCTCCATGCCCTTCACAGGCCTCGCAGCGACCGCCTTCGACGTTAAAACTAAATCGACCAGCCTTGTAGCCACGGAGTTTTGACTGTGGAAGGTTTGTGAACAGGGATCGAATTTCATCGAAGACCTTCACGTAGGTGGCCGGGTTCGATCGAGGTGTTCGTCCGATGGGAGACTGATCAATATCGATGGCTTTATCCAGCAGATCGAGCCCCGTCAGCTTTTCATGTCGTCCTGGATCGCCATTACCTTTGTTCAGATCTCTGTTCACAACCTGCCACAGGATGTCGTTGACCAGCGAACTCTTGCCGGATCCGCTGACGCCCGTCACGCAAATAAATCGTCCTAATGGAAACCGAGCTGTGACATTCCTGAGGTTGTTGTGTGTCGCATTGTGAATGATCACCTCACCGCGCTCGGGGGCTCTGCGAACCCGAGGAATCTCGATGACCTTTCGGCCCGAAAGGTACTGGCCCGTTACGCTGCGTTCAGATTTCAGCAGATCATCCACAGAGCCTTCGACAACAACTTCACCACCTCGAATACCTGGGCCAGGCCCGAAGTCGACGACATGGTCTGCAGCACGCATGGTCTCTTCGTCGTGCTCAACAACAATGACCGTGTTCCCCTGATCTCGCAGGTGCTGCAGACTGGAGAGCAGCATGGTATTGTCGCGAGGATGCAGGCCAATCGATGGTTCGTCAAGAATATAGACGACGCCGACAAGACCACAGCCAATCTGACCGGCGAGTCGAATTCGCTGAGATTCACCACCGCTCAGTGTTGGTGCAGAGCGATCCAGCGACAGATAGTGCAGACCGCACTGCATCAGGAAACCGAGTCGACCGCGGATTTCTTTGATGGCTTCTTCAGCAATTAACTGCGACGTGGGATCAAGTTTCAGGCTCTCAAAGAACTCCGCCGTCTCTGCGATGCTGAGCTTACAGACCTCGGGCAGACTGAGTTCAGCCGAATGACCTCGCTTAAGAAAATTCTTACTGGACGTTGTGATCCGGACATTTCTGGCCTGACGATTGAGCCGTTCTCCGTTGCACGACGAGCAGGCCACGACTTCCATGTACTTTTCAAGTTGCCGTCGGCGCATGGGGTTCTTGGCGGTGCGATACGATTCAAGCAGTCGATTGACCCAGCCTTCCCAGGTGCCTCCGTGCTTCCATGCGCCTCCCCGTGTTTTCCAGGTGAAGGTGACATGTCGATTGCCAGTACCGTACAGCCACAGTTGCTGAGCTTTCTCCGGAATCTGACTCCATTTCATTTTCAGAAGCGAACCAGGTTCCATACCGGTGTCCTGCTCAATCGCTTCCGCGGCACCGGTGAGAATGTGCCTGGGCCATCGGCCAATTTTGCTGAGCGACGGCAGTAAAAGGATCGCGCCCTTCTGAATGCTTTTGTCGGGCTCGACAATCAGCTGATGCATCGGGAAACCGTGCCGCATTCCGAGTCCATTGCAGTCGGGGCACATTCCGATTGGGCTGTTGAAGCTGAACAGCTGCGGACTCGGTGGTTCGTAGCTCATGCCACTTTCAGGGCATGAATAGTTTGCACTGTAGAGCCGGTCACGAGTGGTTTCTGAACCGGACTCTGCCCGTTGCTCCACCGCACAGATCAGTTTTCCATCTGCCAGCTTCAAAGCCTGCTCCGCGGCCTCAGAAACTCGTGATCTCGCACCGGGACCGGCCGTCAGTCGATCAATAACAACTTCGATGGAGTGCTTGTGATGTTTACGGAGATTGAGTTCCTCGGTCAGCGACACAATGGTGCCATCGACACGAGCTCTGAGAAAACCGCGTTTGAGAAGATCCGTGAACAGATCCCTAAACTCTCCCTTTTGCTGCTGTACGATGGGAGCCAGGATTTGAAACCGAGTACCTGCTTCGAGCGTGAGAATGCTTTCGACGATCTGATCGACAGCCTGAGCTCGGATCGGTTGTCCTGAGACGTAGCAATACCCCTGCCCGACTCTGGCATAGAGGACTCTCAGGTAGTCAAAAATCTCCGTGATCGTGCCGACAGTACTGCGAGGATTCCGACTGGTGGATTTTTGCTGGATAGAAATTGAGGGAGCCAGTCCCGAGATCGAATCCACATCGGGTTTGGGCATTTGTCCGAGGAACTGCCGCGCATACGTCGACAGGGATTCCACGTAACGTCGCTGTCCTTCCGCGTACAGAGTATCGAACGCAAGCGAGCTCTTGCCAGAACCACTGACGCCCGTCATGACGATCAGTTTATTGCGAGGCAGCGAGAGTGTGACATTTCGCAGATTGTGTTCTCGAGCACCACGAATGACGATATCAGAGCTGGCCATGAATTCTCAAATGCAAAAACGTCCGTGAAACAGACCCCCGCCTCCGCCGTCAGTTTATCGGATTGACAGCGGAACCCGGGATTATAGGCGGCGATCAGGACTTGTGGACTGAACAGACACTGGATCTGCGTTTGCACCGGGAACTGTTGCCAAAACAGTTTCGGAAACAGTCTGTGAGCGGTCGATCGGAAGAAAATGCGCGAACCAGCGTGTGTCTTGGTGTGTAGAGGGAGGAATTTTGGAATCCGAAAAGCGAGACTGAAAACAACGGCTTTACAGGAGTCGTCCCGCACGCTAAAGTTCTCGCCTCTTGACGGTTTTGACCGGCATTTTACCCTGTGGTGTAATTGGTAGCACGTCAGATTCTGGCTCTGTTGGTTGGGGTTCGAGTCCCTACAGGGTAACTGGTTTCAGCGAAGTCAAACGAAAGCCCGCGAAAAACACTAGTGTTTTCGCGGGCTTCGTTCGTTTCCGGTGTCTCAGTTTTCGCAGTTTTGCATAGTTGCGGGTTCGCTGGTGGGGCCACCGATTGAGAAACAGCCTTCTCAACGTGTGCATCGGTCGTCTGGAGATAGCCGCTGCGAGCAACCTTTTCAAAGTGGCCAATCCGCTCATCCCTTCATCCGATCGGATCGCTGCGCGTTCCGATCGGATGAAGGGATGAAAATGTTTTTGTTTTTCTCGTTCTAGTTGCCAAACCGATTCACCTCTGGCACAGGGCCAGAGGGGTCTGCAGGGCCAGGGGGCTGTTGGTGCAATCGATGAGAGCGCGAGGTTAGAATGCAGAAATTTATCC
>JAEUIH010000136.1 GCA_016795105.1 Planctomyces sp. | reverse complement strand
ACCATGGGCCTGGCTGAAGGACGTGCTGATTCAGCTTCCGCTCGGCGCTCCGCTGGAGTCGCTGCTCCCCAACACTTGGCTCACGTCACATCCCCAGCACGGCTGGGCAATCGCCCAACGAAGAAAACTCGAACGACAACGCTGTTCAGACGAATAGAATGCGGTTCGCCGGGCGCTTACGATGCACTGGGCACCACCCGCCTGCTCACCAGCACGGCCGGAGCCACCACGGACACCTATCTCTTCGATGCCTGGGGAAATGCCGTCTCCAGCACCGGTTCCACCGTCAATCCTTTTCGATGGGTCGGACGGTATGGGTACTATACAGACAACACAACCGGGCTTGTCTATGTCAGGGCAAGGATGTATGCGCCAACCATCGCACGATGGGTCAGTGTCGATCCGATTCTCGATCTGCTACTTTTGCTTACAGACAACTCGGGCCGACACCTGTATTGCCAGGCCAATCCAATTGGTGAAATCGACAGTTCTGGAAAAGCATGCAGAATCGAACAGCGCAGGTCGAAGAATGGCACTAGGACACTAAAGGAATTTGTGCAGCCTGAAAGCGACCCCTACTTCCCCGTTACGCACTGGACACCGGAGGCTGTGCCGTACCCCGTCGAAACGCTCAAAAGAACTGCTCAGCATTGTGGCGGATGCACTACGACAATTGAACTTGTATCCTACGCTCAACGGTTTTACCGAACTGTTAATGGCCAACACGTAGATCACCGCGGAGCTCCATTGACAGATCGGAATGATCCAAGAGATTTCGCAAGCCTATTACTCATAAAAGTGTGCTATTCAGATATTATCTGCCCGTGTGCCACTCCGCCGGACTATGATGAGGAATGGGAACATCTCTTCTACAGAAATGGCCTTGGCACTTATATACAATATTCAGAAACAAATGAAGAAGGGACAGTTATCGCGCGCGGCATCAGGCAGGCTCGAGATACATTCATCGTTCCCGAGCCGGCCTGTGACATAGGCGCTATGTTTTTATACCATATTCGAGCAAACACGATTCCGGGCGATGGTAAGGTCAAGCCAACTGGGGATTACTGATGAGATTTCAACTGTTCATTTATGCCGGATTCATGTGCTCGGTCTGCTGTGCTCAAGAATCAAGTGTCCTGGGAAACAGGGTTTGGAGTCAAAAAGTGACTGACGAACCTGGATTTTTGGTCGCAACAGAGAAGGCCGTTTTTGTCGGCAGCCGTGAAAAGACCGCTCCCTTTTCCTGTTATGTGCAGGCATTCGCCCCCGGCGACGGTAGTCCGCTGGGCAGGATTGAAGAAATACGCCACAAAGATCAGTATCGCGAAAATGCATCTTGCGGTCCACGCGGCATCCCGGCAGTAGTGCCGGACGGCATCGTCTATTTGGCACGTAACGGCAATTTCGTCTGTGCATCTGTCAACTCTTCACACGTCAGATTTCACGAGAGGTGGCGTGTTAATTTCGAGGAGCGATTCGGTGTGTTTTTTCGCGACGATTTAGACGCAGGCACACCTGGGATTTCGCCGAAAGTGATCGGCACTAAAGTCCTTACAGCGACGGGAAACGGTTCCACACATAACATGCATGATCGAGAAAAGCGGATTCCGGCGCCAACAGCACCAGCGTGGATATGTTGCGAGATGCAGACGGGTGTTGTGTTGTGGAGCAATAGTGATCCTTCCCGGTCGGTGCTGCATTCAACAAATTCCAGTCCCGTGTCTCTGGATCAACGAAACCTCATCGCCAGCGGAGGAGACGGTCGCCTTTATGTGTTACAAATGACGACAGGCCGCACTTTAGCCGTTCATGACGGTGCTTTCTGGAGTTGGTGTTCCCCTGTAGTTGTCGGTAGCAACGTCATAGTAGCCACAAGCGCGCCGCCTGGATGTTCAAGCGTCATTGGCGGCGCAGCAATCGTTTCGCTGACTGTTTCGGTGAAGAATGGCTCTTTTGAATTTACTGAAAATTGGCGATACTCGGCGAATGACTATACTGGAACCTGGTTTGAGCCTGTTCTGAATGGCCCTTTTCTCTTTGTGCTTAGCAGCAATTCAGATTTAATTGCGATCGATGTAAAAACTGGGAAGCGACAGCCAGCAGCAGCAATCCCGAGTATTGCACCATTTGCCAGGATAACTCGACACGACAGATATATCGTTACCGCAGCCGAGGAGTCTTTTTGGGCATTGCCATCGACCGACCTTCTCTTTGCAAAGAACATATCGATTCAGGAAAAACTGCCGATTTCCTGCGCGCTGTGTCAGTCGAATTTGTATGTAATAGATGACCGCTCCTTTTCACGATACCGGATTCCAGACCTTGAGTGAAGCGTCGCGGTAGTATTTGGCGAGGAAACAAACGCGTGGTTGTGCGTGGACGAGTCGTGCAGACAGAATCCAGCGACGCAACAGATTTCGGTAGCAGTCCAGTTCAGGCGCCGCCGATCACTACGTCGGCGAAGAGCGTGAAGCCAGCTGTGAGCTACTTCGTTGTGGAAGTGCGTTAGCAGATTTGTATGTTCGCAGGTTTGCTGACGGTCGAGCTGTGATCAGGGTTTCAATCGCATGACTTTTTTTTCTTTGTTTCTCTGTGCGGGCCAGCACGGGAGCACGTCACCACGTCACAGTGTCGATCGTGCAGGACAGCGTCCGCGAGATAAAGCGGGACTGACAGGCCGAATCCACCGTGTAACACTCTACGACTGTTGCAATGACAATTCAGACAGAATCAAACCAAATCTACGACCAAAATCAGGCCCGTAACATCTCAGTCCTGTGCCACAGTCGCTACTTGCAATGGGATCGAAAGAACTCTGCGATTTCTGGCTTCCCGACCTGGCCAGCGGTTGTCATCAAGACAAGATCAACAAGTTCTTCGTCGCTGGCATTTAAGCTTTGGTCGTTGATTTCCAAAAAGATCAGAGCGGCTTCTAAGCCAACACGTTTGTTCCCATCGACGAACGGATGATTCATCACCAAATGAAAAAGATAAGCGGCAGCCATTTCAAAAGGACGATTTGATTTTGGTGTCATTCAAGGATGTCATCCAAAGTCAGGAATACCACCGGCGATTACTCCGCGAGCTTCCTGAACGCTTTGGAATGTTTTGAATTCACCCTGGCTCGAGCATCGCGAACCTTGGCCTTCTTATCGTCAGAATTGACCGGCGCGATCCGAATGGACTTGCCGTCTGTGGTCAGTTCGATTTGGGACGCAGGTGCAATTTTGAGTAAATCCAGGATGGGACGGTCGATGACAACCGCCCAACTGTTCCCATGTTTCACCAGGTTCTTGATCATCGCAATCTTCCCGCCTTAATCGATTTTAATGGTCGACCAATGTAAGTACATCATTGCCCTTGAACTCCCTGAAGTCAAGGGACCTCCGTTTTCATCGCACGACGGTTGAGACGATCTGGCCCAAATCTGTAATGTGGAAGAATCAAGTGATCGGTTATGATCCTGTCCCCCACTGCGATTCTCCAGCCACAACCAACGCCCGGGAAGTGATTACAAACACAAGCATGGTTTCACTGAGTATGAGCACGAAAGCTGCGTGATGTTCGGATCCAGAGACCATGATACCCTGCCCCAATGTGTTTCAATCCACGGGCCTCCCTGAACCTGCTGGATCACCAAAACCCCGTGTGTCTCATTCGTGCTCTTATTCGATTACGAGTGACTGTATGCATCTTGTTGGGACCGGGTTCGCTGTGGACAATCGGCTTGTGTTTTTCAACCGCATACAGGAGTGTTTTCAAATGTTTTCTGCTGTGTCTGGTTCTGAAGCCATTGTCGTCAGATGACACCAATTAAGGAGACACACCTCAGAGTGCACTTTCCTTCAGAGACTTTTCCCAGGACACTCCCGTTCGCTGAGCTCGAACTGAAGTCCCCAGCACGAATACGAACTCCCGATCCGACGCTCAAGAATACACGTTTGCCAGCAAATTCTGCGAACGCCCCTTTGCTTTAACGATTTGTGCTTAATATGATAGTCGAGATTTGCTGTCACTAGAAAGACGAAGTAAGACTGATTCTTGATGAAAAGCCACCTAAACACTGGCATGAAGTCAATTCGGCATATATTCATACGTATATAGTCGGCCGGTGGTTCACGGATGCAAAGTCCTGAAAGCTCTACCTTCCGGCAATTATTAGCTGTGCTGTCCTGAGTACTTTGGATGAGTAACCTTCTTGTTTCTTAGTGAGATTGGCGGATGCATTTTCCTCTAAACTAACAGTCGGGGCCGTTGAAGTTGAAGCAACAATTCAGTCTCTCAATGAAGTGCATCGGACCCTCATTGGAGACGTTGTCGGTTTCCTGATTTCGTGTAGCGAGTCGCGAGACGACGACAAGCCACATGCCTTAATGCCACTTCCACGCGATCGCGCATGGCGGACCGAGAACCGGGGTTCACTTTAGAGTTCGTTGTCTCAACCAAAGGAAGTATGAATGTCACAAGACAGTGACGATGCAGCAAAGGAGGGACATGATGAAATGTACCTCAGAGAGTTTCATGCATCGCTTCAGCCATTTGATCGGCAACTCCACAATGGTCATATCAACTTTGTTCAGTACACTGAATCTGTCCTGAGCCTGCGGGAGCGATTTCTATGCTTAGTTAGCACGCATTGGGTCAGACAGTTCATAAAAAGATCTGCGGCAAAGAGACTGTTGGGGGAAGCATGTTCAAATGCTGAAGAAGTGTCGATCTGCATTAATTACTATAAACAATTGCGATCGATCGAGTATGAATGTTTCAGCTCTATTGGATACGTAAATCTTGAATCTGATTCTGAGTCTACGTGCGTTAGCATATTGCTTGACTATATACTTGAATCGTCGGACTGTCGTTCATTGAAAGCCCAGTGGAGTTCAATTGAAGAATTGTTGAATATGGTTGATGATGAAAACAGATCTCATTTCGGACCGTTGCTCCGAAGAAAGGTTCTCCTCGATACTTAGCGGCGGATTCGTGTTTCATGCTGTGCCGTTGTTTGTTCCGAGGAATATGAAACTGCAAAAGGCAGTGCGGTCCCCAGAGCAATCGTATGTCCACAGCCTGACTTCGGACCGATTTTTGCGTTGTAAGGACTCTCAGTCACGTGGCAGGGTTGAGTTGTCACAGTTTCCAGGTGACTTGAATTCTCGGACTCCCGATGGACCTGGTACCTCTCGCCCATGCGGTTCTCATCTGCCGAAAATGCGGGAAGGTCTTCCAGGCGACAATACTCCAGAAGGCCGTTTCCAGGATCCCCTTAGATGAATATTCCAGGGCGAAACCGTAAACTCAATTTGGCGAATCCAGATGTTGCTGAAAGAGCCGAAGGTATGGGCGGAGAAGCTCCCCACGATAGGCTCCCCCTGATCGCCGCCTGCTGGACCAAGAAGGGAGATTGCAGGTCTCTTCTTGAGTTCAGCTTCACTCTACCTGCTGTTCTGACCACATGGGTTGCGTTTAAGTGTCTTAATTCACTGGAACTTCTGAATCGAATCGGGTGGTTCTACGTGCTTGGAATGCATGCAGCAACGATGGCATGCCTCTGGTATGGTGCAATTAAGCTCGTTCGCATTGATCACGACAAGGAGTCACAACGCAGAGTATTTATCATGGGTTACATCCTTGGGTTGTTGTATTTTTTCAGCTCAATTCTCAGTTGGATCATGGTCGTATTCGCAATGATGTTCCTTATTGTCTAGGCTTGATTGCTGCAAGCGCCAGGTGAACAGCGTGTTGTGGTTGCGTGTGCTTTCTGCATTTCTTTCAAGAGGTACAACCGGATGTCATCCCGGAGATTTCTCTGTGGAAGACAAATTATGACACCTTGCAAAACAACGCAGGCAGATCGCAACAGACATCGGCATTGCGGAAGCGTTTCTTTTCATCAGTGCCCGGAACGACACAGGCAGTTATAACTCATCGTATCTGTCTTGTCGGGTGCATTTTCCGTACAATGTTTGCCTAAACACTCTTCAAGCATTGCATCAAAAAAAGCGATCAGTTGAGTCTCAGGTCTCGAAATGTATAAAATTGATCTGAAAGCTCGTTACTACGGAATCATGCCGGCCTTGTATTGGGTCGACATCGGAGTGCTTCCGGCGGCTGGTATCGAGCTTGCCAC
The DNA here is from genome assembly GCA_016795105.1 of Planctomyces sp. Lineage (GTDB taxonomy): Bacteria > Planctomycetota > Planctomycetia > Planctomycetales > Planctomycetaceae > F1-80-MAGs062. Next base: position 7,723 of record JAEUIH010000136.1, on the reverse strand, counting down.
GAAGATCGCCCATTCCAGCGACTTTTCTCCTCGTCATCGATTCGTGCATTTCGTGATCTTGTTGCGGTCTCTCGGATTTCAACATCCATCTGTCCTGTCTACAATCATGCGCTTCCTGACCAGCGATAACGTGGAACTACAGGGCACTGCCATTGCAGAGATTAGGGCGGCTGCGCGGCGAGAGTTCCTGCAGACGCATCCTGGCGAGATCAGTAAACTATCGGAGGTGGATCGGCAGGCGCTGCTCTCCGCAGTATCGTCCATTCAAGACGTACGCTGTTCACCCTTCAAACTAGCTGTTCGTGCGAATCTGGGTGATCCTCTGGTATTCGAAGAGGCCTTACTATTGGCTAAGAATATTCCGCCGGATCGATCAATGGAGGAACGAGACCTAGAGTGGTACATTCAAAGCCGTCTGTACACTATTTCGATTAGCATCCTCGAAAAACGAGAGCCCTCTTCGCGAGCACGAATCAAGACCAGCTGATGTTGTGGTAAACGCACGGTGAAGCGCATGTCGTGCGTATGTATACGCTGTGGGTTTTTGCGGGAGGGTCAAAGGTGGGAAAGCATTCTTCGGCGGATCAATGGGCGGTGTGGGTCGGCGTCTCGCCGAATTCGTTCTCTCGATGGCGTCGGAAGTTGGCCGCAAAACCCGGCCCGTAACATGTAGAACCCAACACATTCGCAATGTGTCAGCCCTCCGGGCTTTTTGGCTGCTGTCCGGTTCTGAAACCCTGAAACCCGTGACTTACGCCACGGGCTGACGATGTGTCGGCCCGCCGGGCCTGAATCGCAGCGCACGTTAGATTGCCCCTTCAGGGCTGGTTTGTAGGTTGGCAACCATTCCTGGGGCGATGCCCCAGGCTTCCTTAGACTGCCCCTTCAGGGCGATTGAAGCTCTTGCGTGTGGTTCGTGTCTTTCGTGGTTAAAACGCCGGTCCTGTCTGCGATTCCTCAATCTGCTGTCAGCAGTTTGTGGTTATGCCCACGATCCTCACGCGGGTGTGTCAAATCGACTGATATTGCAAATTGCTGTCCGTCGTAATCAGCAATTCAAACCCAGCCTGTTCAGCCGTGTCGAGTAGACTCCCGTTCGAGAGAGTCGACCACCCTTGTTCAAAAGCAGTGGCCACGTCGTGTTCAGAGAGTTGATGACGCAGCGGCACCGGGGTCCCCTGATCAAACAGAATCCTCATGCCACGTCCGATTTCGTGAACAGCGAGACTTCATGGTTCAGAACGGATTCCACGTCTTTGCGGCTGACCCCGGGAAACCACTCCAGAAACTGTTCAACAGTAGCGCCATCACGGAGGTTCTCAAACAGAGCCGCGACCGGTACACGAGTACCCCGGAAGACCCATGCACCGCTCACTTTGTCACCGTGCGTTTCCACTGCATCGATATTCTCCCAGTTTCTGTCCACGACTCTTCTCCCTCCAGGTCGAATAATCGCAATTCAACCTCAAATCAATTTGCCAGCTGCCTAAGCCTCCAAGGTAACATTGAGAATGAGGGCTGTCACGTTGTTTCGAGGTTCCACAAGAATGTAAGTGCCCGGCGAACCGCTTTCTACTCGTCAGGTGAGCCGGGATCGCAAGGCCACGGTCCAGGCCGTATTGATGAATTGAAGACAACACATTCGCGATGTGTCAGCCCTCCGGGCGTGAATCGCAGCTAATGTCGCTCATTCGTGCTCGTGCTCAGTGATGACGGTGCTCGTGCTCGTAATCGATTGCGGATGACAGACGATTCTGGGTGATCCAGCGTGTGCGACTCGTGATGGAATGGCAGCGTGCGGGGATGCAGGGAGCGGTATCGAGCACGAGCACGAGCACGATTACGAGCACGAGCACGTAAGACTGCCCCTTCAGGGCTGGTTTGTAGGTTGGCGACGATCCCTGGGGCGATGCCCCAGGCTGCCTTAGCCTGCCCCTTCAGGGCGATTGCGGTTCTTTCGTGTGGTTCGTGTATTTCGTGGTCAAAACGCCAACCCTGCCTGCAATTGGAATTCAAGACCACTTCGGTCAGCAGGGTTTGGTAACCAGATTCACAAACAGGAGACCGCAGCCTCCGAGGGAGTCTGAGCCGCGCGGGACTCCGACGCCTGCGGCTCGCCGTTAAACTGTCAGACTGCGTTCAGTTGCTGATTGAAAGTCGCCGTAGAAGTAGTGCCTGTTGTTCGGACGTAAACGCAGGGGGATGTGAAGGAATCTGAAGATCTGAATTTGTTTCTGACAGCATTGCAGACCTGACCTGCTCCAGGAATTGTGCAGGAACGCCGTCCCAATGGCCGGTATCGGTAACAACCTGGCTTCCCTGGACGACACTTTGGGAATCCAGAAAACTCAGCCCATGCATGATCACTGCGGCTTGATAGGGTCGAGTACCTCCGCCCGGGAGTTTTCGCAGATCTCCCCACTGTTTGTTCCAGCGGCCGTAATAGATCCACAGCCTGTCGAATGAGTCCACAGCGGCGAACCAGTCTCGCTCTGATTCGAAAACGATTTGATGTTCGATAAAGTCGGCAGAACCAGTTCGAAAAGTCAGCTTCGTCAGAGGGATCAACAAGCTTGTGGAAGCCTGAATGCGCACAGTGATACAAACATTACCGTTGTTGTCTTCAGTGACTTCCAGAGTCCGAGTTCCATTCGGGAATTTATAGATGCCAACAGTCTGGACCATCTGGTCCGGGCCAACCTGAGGCAACGAGGCCGTTTGATGCTGACGAGTCCTCGAGACAATTGCCCATGCAATCAACAGGACAAAAGCAAGACCCACAAAACCGATGACAGGACGTCGAAAAAGAAGTCGCCGCCTGTTGTCCTGATGGTTCATTGTCATCGCCGCCGGAACTCAAATTCTCAACAACCGTCCAATCCAACGATTGATGGTCATGTTGATTTTGTGGTTATGTCTTGGGGTCTGCGGTTTCGACAACGATGACTTCGATCGAGAACGTGCCGCCGGTGAATGAACTGCTTCCGCCTCGGGCTCCGCCACCACCGCCAAGCAATCCAGGACCGGCTGTTGCACCACCGGAATCCAGACTGCCTGGTCCGGGAGCACCGGCTCCGAATCCACCTGCGGCAGGAGCTCCACCGAAGCCGCCACCGGCCGCCGGGCCGGCGGAGGATGACTTCTGAATGATCACATCCATTGAACGGCGAAGGCCGCTTTCAGTGGTCTTCACGCCATCGATCCAGAGAATCCCCTGCTGCATATCGGGCCGCGAGATTCCACCGGATCGATCGACATAGTGTTCCGCGATCTGATCCTGTTCTTTCGCGTTTGCCGGTGTAAAGGATGTTCGAGTGTAATAAACCCGTGTGTCTGACGGTGCGGATTCACCAAGGAAGTCTTTTGCAACTCCCGGCAGAACCATCATCACGGAAACTTCCGGAACAGCATTCTTATGCAGACGCAATGGAGATACTCCGGTATTCGCAGTCAACGTTCCGGTTGATGCACTCAGACGGCTTCGCAGTGAATAGACCATTTGCTGCGATGCCACTGTCCATGAGTCCATCGGAGGGGCTTCTTCCTGTGTCTTCGATTTGGACGGACGTTGTCTCGGAAGTGACTTCAGGACAACCAACAGTGCTGGATCGGGTGCATTCGGAGCGAACAAACCCATTGATGTCAGCGCATCTGCTCCGCCCTCGTGGCCCTTCGTAAAGGCTTCAAAGATCATGTGTCGGATCTTTGCTGATGGAACGGTCGCCGAAAGCGCCAACATTTCAGCCGCTGTGGCGAGATCCGGCGCTGACTGAAGTTGTGTGACAATGTTCTCGACGGTCCTGGGACTCCATAGAAGTACAGCCGCGGCAAACAAGTCTTCTCCCTGCAGCTGAGCGATGGTAAATGGATTGTACGGAATCGACGGAGCCCCCGATCCGCCGGGCATTCCGCCGGGGAAGCCCCCGCCAGGTGCACCCATCCCTGGAGCTCCTCCCAGCATTCCTCCACCGCCTGCGTCCATTCCTGGAGCACCCGCGCCTGGTCCGGCCCCCATTCCTGGAGCACCACTAATTCCGCCACCACCAGCTCGTGGGTCCATTGCGGATGACATTCCTGGAGCACCACCACCGGGCCCCATTCCTGGTGCACCACTAATACCGCCACCACCAGCTCGTGGGTCCATTGCAGACGACATTCCGGGAGCACCAGCACCGGGCCCCATTCCTGGAGCTCCACTGATACCGCCACCGGCACCACCAGCTCGTGGGTCCATTGCAGACGACATTCCGGGAGCACCTCCACCGGGTCCCATTCCTGGAGCACCGCCGATACCGCCACCGGCACCACCAGCTCGTGGGTCCATTGCGGATGACATCCCAGGCGCACCCGCGCCAGCTCCCATTCCCGGAGCACCACCAAGACCGCCGCCGCGCGGGTCCATACCGGGAGCCATGCCTGGCGCCATTCCCAGCCCACCGGCGCCCATTCCGGGAGCACCGCCAAACCCACCGAAGCCCCCGGCGGCACCACCACCGGCAAGGAGTTGTGAGTCCGTTGTTCCGGGAGCCAGTTTTGTGAGGTGATTCATTGCTGCCGCCGACACTGCGGTAATCGTCTTCAGTGCCACTGATCGATTCGCCGGTGGAAGCGGCGTGGAACCTTCAATGATACCTGAAAGTGATTTTCCAACCGGTTCGGGTGACGCCTTTAGATTCTTAAAGAGCTGCAGTACAACAATCTCCGTCGCTTCAGGTCCGGAGAGTGCTGACTGGACCTGATCTGTCATCAGGCCATTCAGCGTATTCCATGCATCCGGAGTGCCATTTGCCAGCAGACCCTCGACGACTTTTTCGACGAGCTGTCGGTCAGACAGACTGCCGGTCTGAGTTGCTGGTCCTGCGGCACCAGCCATTCCGCCCGGCGCCATTCCACCACCTGGAAAACCACCGCCCAGCACTCCTCCGCTGTTTTCGGAAGGATCTTCCATCGCAGGAGCGGCACCAGCGGAACCCTGAAACGAAGACCCGGCCGCACCCGGGTTTGGGGATCCTGCCCGAGGAGCACCTGGCTGGAAACCACCGGTCAGTGATGTTCCGGCCGCACCCGGATTTGGAGATCCCGGCAACGACGGAGTCCCCGGAGGTTGAACATAGCTCACGGCTGATTCGAGGATCATCGCGGTGAGTGAATCGACTGCGAGGGAATTCGATCGCGATTGAGGACGATTCAAATTCCGGAACGACGCAACGCTGAATTCGCCAGGCGACGTCGGCGATTCATTCCATGGCATCTGCATTTGCTGATCGAACAGGAATGTGCCAGCCGGCGGAGCCCCTGCTCCACCACCGGCGCCCGCGGCGCCTGCACCAACTGGAGATCGAGGAAGTCCGCCCGCTCCGGCAGCGCCCGCACCAACTGGAGATCGAGGTAACCCACCGCCTCCACCTGCTGAAGGGCCAGATGCGCCGACTGGACCTCGGGATGGTAAACCTGATCCGGAACTTCCACCCTGTGGAGCGCCGCCAGGCATCATTCCACCACCAGCCGGAAATCCAGGCAGCCCGCCGGAATTCTGCGGTGCCACAGTTGGTTGTTTTGGAGCTTCAGTGCTGGCCAGAAGCAGACTTGTCAAAAGTTTGGCGACTTCCGGATCGTTCGGAGCTGATTTCACCTTCTGATCGATTGCCGGTACGACTCGTTGATCGCGTTCTCGAACCGCATCCAGAAAGTTTTCATCGGTCCATTGCGAATAGTCGTTCGAACGGAAGCCTTCCGGAGGAAGAGCGGCTGCCGGGGCGTCAGTCGGGGCTGCTGCGCCACCGCCGGCTGCTGCTCCCGCTGCTCCGCCAAGAACTCCTCCATCGCTTCCGCCTGCCATGCCCGGCATTCCGCCAGGAGCGCCGCCAGCCATACCCGGCATTCCGCCGGGGGCTCCGCCTGCCATCCCAGGCATTCCACCTGGGGCGCCGCCGGCCATTCCGGGCATTCCACCAGGAGCGCCGCCACCCATCCCGGGCGTCGGAGATCCTGCGGCGGCACCGGATGTATCTCCAGTAGCACCGCCCGATGAAGCAGTCGATTCGCTGCTGGCATCACCTCCGCCACACCCTGTGAGACCGAGAGGAAGCAGCAGCATTGCTGACAACAAAACAGGCCTTTGAATCTGCGGCATCCATTGCAGTCGTTTATGGGCCTTCATCAGGAATCTCCGAGTCTCAGAAAGAGCGAAAGCGGTGGCATTTGCCAGACGGCGGATTTGACAGCGAAACGTGAATGATGAGCGTACGTCTGCCGGAAAAAGGTTGCAAGTGGGTTCAACGGGATCCTGCGCGGGAACCCTCAGTTTTCTGGGGTGAATCGCGAATTCAGGATGCCCGATCGACTATTTCGTCTCCTGGGAGCTGGGCATCCATTCATGCATCCTCAGCCATACCTCTGCTCGACCTGACCAGTCATGAGCACCATTGCCCGCGTTTCGAGGTCGCATACCGAATCCATGGCCGCCGGATTCGTAGAGATGAAGTTCTGCCGGGATTCCCCGTTTTCGAAGTTCCAGGTACAACTGGATGCTTCCTTCGGGGGCGGACGCCTGGTCGTCGGAACTCTGAGCAATGAACGTGGGAATGTGGGCTTGATCCGGATGGACTTCGGGCCGCAGCCGAGTTGTCGTTTCGCCAGTCGCTCCGTCACCTGCAATCTGCTTCTCTGCGTGACCAAGGACCTGATACGGATAAATCAGCATGAGAAAGTCGGGGCGAAACGGTTCGTGCTGCGTGTCATTTTCTTTCTGAGACGTCTGTTCCGGAATCAGGGGATCGCCATAAGCGGCGATCAGAGCAGTTTGCCCGCCCGCGGAAAATCCCATGACACCAACGTTCTCAGGGTCAATGTTCAACCCTTCAGCATTTTTACGGACCTCGATCAGGGCCTTCTGCAGGTCCTGCACAGGGCCGGTAAATGGTGTGGGGTGTCTTGATGTGGGTGTTCGGTAAACAAGCTGGATGGCAGTGACTCCCCTGGAGGTCAGCCAGCGACACACATCAAGTCCCTCATGCTCATCCGAAAGCCGACCAAATCCGCCTCCCGGTGCAACAATGATTGCCGTGGTTCGCCGTGAATCGTTTGCAGGCAGGACTTTCTGCGGGCGATGAATAATAAGTCGTGGGTTCGATACGTTGAATCGTCGAGTGAGCCCGTCGGCTGCTGTTTCTCTTCGCTCGGGAGGGTCGATTGGGACTCGCGGTTCCGGATGTCCGTCCGGCCAGAGTTGAAGCTGTTCTGTGCCATCCGCAGGAGCCGTCGCCGCGTTGGTGACCTCCTGAGAAACGGTTTGCGGCTGTTGCGCAAACGTGGCTGGATGAATGAGCATGATACCTGGCAACAGGATTGAGTGAACAGCAGCAGAACGAATGCGCTGAAGAGATGTGGCTGAGGACATAGTGTTCGCTTTCATGGATTTCAGGACGCGACCAGCAAAAGAATACAAAAATCGTCTCAGGAACACATCACTCCCCATAGCGTAGGATGGGCATTCCTGCCCGTCTCGAGTGCCTGGCTGCGATTTGACGCGGTGGCGGGGATGTGAACTAAGTAGGATGGGCATTCCTGCCCGTCACGAGTGCTGGCTGCGATTTGACGCGGTGGCAGGAGCGTGGCCGGGGGTGTTGCCAGTGTGTTGCCAGGGTGGCTCGGGCAGGAATGCCCAAGCTGTTATGGAAGGACCCGTCAAGAGACACGGCGAATTCAGGTCAAGTTTTCGTTC
>JAEUIH010000135.1 GCA_016795105.1 Planctomyces sp. | reverse complement strand
AAATTCTATGCGCAACAAGCAGTAATCCGTGATAGGTTCCCCAGGCAACAAAGGTCCAGGCGGCGCCATGCCAGAGGCCTCCCAGAATCATCGTAATCATCAGATTCAGATTCGTTCGAGTATTTCCGGACCTGTTTCCACCCAGCGGAATATAAAGATAGTCTCTCAGCCACGTTGAAAGACTGATGTGCCATCGTCGCCAGAAATCACTTGGATTTGTTGCAAAGAAAGGTTGCCGAAAATTGGCCATCAGATCGAAACCCATGCATCTTGCGAGTCCGCAGGCGATGTCTGAGTATCCCGAGAAGTCTGCGTACACCTGAATTGAAAACGCTATCACCCCCAGGATCACATCGAGGCCGCCGGGCGACTCACTGGCAAACAACACGTCAGCAACTCCCGACACGTTGTCAGCAATGACGACTTTCTTAAATAGACCCCAGCCAATCTGAAAAACCCCCTGATAGAAAGCTTCGAGAGACAGCGATCGGGAAACCTTAAACTGCGGGATTAAATGTGACGCACGTTCGATGGGGCCTGCAACGAGCTGAGGAAAGAATGACAGGTATGCCGCGAACGTGATAAGATTCCGCTCGGCTGGTATTGCACGTCGATAGACGTCGATTGTGTAACTCATCGTCTGAAACGTGTAGAAGCTGATCCCCACGGGCAGAACAACACGCAGCACCGGCAAGTCGACGTCAAGATTGATGGAGGTAAGGAACTCCTTCGCACTCTCAACAAAGAACCCCCAATACTTGAAAAACCCAAGTATTGACAGATTGCTGATAATACTGATCCGCATCAGGATTTTGCGACGAAGCTCCCCCCCTTCCTGACCGTCTGCCAACATCATCCCGAGAGAACAACTATAGTCCACCAGAGTGGTCAGAATGAACAGACCAAGAAACCGCCAGTCCCACCACCCGTAAAAGAAATAGCTCGCCACAAGGATAAAACCGTTGCGTGCTCGGGGATACCGATTCAACAGCAACACCACCGGTAATACGATGATGATGAAAACACCAAATACAAGGCTGTTAAAGACCATAGAACTTGCTTATTCGAGCGAATCTCACTTTAGGATTTAAAGGAGATCCAGCCGATGCAGAGAGTGAGTATGCGATTTGACCCAAAGGTCGGCCATCAATCAACGAATGCGCGCCGCTATCCGCACAGAGTCATATTTCAAAGCAGGTCGAGCAAAGACTGACCTAATGAGTAGCCGCCACGCTCGACTGTTAAAGCCAGGTAACGCTGTACCAGTTGACTGATGGCGCGCAAAAGCACTGTAAATCTGTCGTTCATTCTCCAGCCATGTTTTGGAAAATTGACGGCAATACCCCCTGAAGACAGTCGTTGACACCTGTAATCCATGTTTTGTCAACAGCAATTCCAGACTTCGGGGCGTAAAAAAGTTCAAATGTCGTGGAATATCGGCCCAGGGCCACGCTCCGAGCTGCTGCTGAAAACCCAGTGCTGCACAGTTCGGTACTTCGATCACTAGTACGCCATTCGCGCTTAGCAACTCTCTCGAATTGCTGATGGCTTCATTTACGTCAAGACAGTGCTCCAGCACGTGCGACATCAGCACAACATCGTATCTCCTGCTTCTCACAGACTCGGGAAGCTCCTCTGCTGTCCCGCAAAGCACCCGCCCTTCCATGCCAACCTTCGCAAGTTCAGAATTGGCAACATCCAGTGCACTCGAATCCGGCTCGACACCGAAGACATCGTATCCAGCACCGGCAAACTGAAGCAGACATTGCCCGTTTCCACATCCAATCTCACAGATCGTCGGCTTTCGATCTTCAACAGTCACTCGAATTTCTTCGGGCGACAACTCGGTGCCGCAATCCAGCCTCCAGGAAAGATGTGTGCGAAGCCGATCCAGTATCGTCCGGCTCCCTGGAGTCGACCTGGATGCTCGCTCATCTGTACTGCCATCATGGGTATAGTAGTTCTCCACATTGTACGAGTCAGCGATTTCATTCAGCGAAGGTCGTGGCTGGATTTGCCCAAGATCGCATTGCTGACACCAATAGACTGAATACTCTCGAGCTATCTCTGGACGACGGTAGTCACAAGGGACCTTAAATCGCTCCGAAACCGGCTCCCCACATACGCAGCACATCTGCCTGCCATCAACCACAAGCCAACTCCTCGTTCGACCCATTACTCAACCAATATTGCTTCTACTGCCGCGCCCATCATCACTCTGTCGATGAGTAAAGCGTCTGCCTCCGTCATCAATGACGGTCCAGTCAACCCGCGCTGTTGACTTCCATACACCAAAGCATCCATTAACGTCTCAGCTGACTTTTCGGCCCAGTCAATCAATTGATCCCGACGATCAACATCGCTCAGGGTTTCAATTTGTTGCTCCGGACCCGTCAGCAAAGTTGCCAGTGTGTACGACTCATTAACATTCTTCCAGGCCTCCCTATCACCATCCTGTTGACCCTTGTCCGATTCAAGACTGGCGATCGAGAAGTCGTATCGGCTGCTCCACACTCCACTGACGTTGTCACTGCCGTCAATGGCTTTCACCCAGACTCGATATTGGCCTTGCTGCATTGGTACATTTGTCTGATACGCCGCGTTCGTCAGATTCGACTCCAAAATCACAACGCCGGCACCAACTCGCTCTACGTGAAGAATATAACGACCAGCCCCCGTTACTGCCGTCCACGTAAATCGCGCTCCGCCCCCATTCGATCCGGTATTCTGAAATGCTGAAAGGACGGTCGCTCGGCCGCCAACATTTGCCCTTCCCATCGTGGACCACGGCCCCCGCAATCCACCAGCTCCCCACGGCCTGACCCACCAGCTGAAATCGCCTGTTGGCAAATCAACCGAGGGCGTCCATGCGTTTGCAACAATTCCCGATGGGTTGATCAGCGTCCCAGCGGAGGAAATGTGCAGTTCATAACTGACCGCACCTGGTACAGAACTCCACTCAAACGTCGGGCTCAGATCAAACGTCGGCAGCAGCGGACCGATTAACGAGACACTTCTCGAACCAGTAGCCACAGGTGACCATCGACTTGGCAGGCCGCTGGAGTCAAATGCTCTGACCCAAAATCGGTACTGCCCAAATTCCAGCGATGCCGGAAGCAGGAACGTTGTTGTTGAGATCTGTCCCTGAAACACAGCCTTCAGGGCGCCGGTCGTTGTGTTGTCGCCCCACAGCTCATAGGTTGCTGCCCCGGCTAAAGCCGCCCAACTGACCGAACCGAATGCCGCTGCAAAGTTGACGGCAGTCAGTGTCGTACTTGCATTTTCCCGACTTAAATCAACCGGGTTCGACCAGGCCGACGCAACGTTGGCCGCATCCATGCCGCGTACCCAGAAACGATACGCTCCGAAACCGAGGTCAACATTGAGCGTATAATTCGTTCCCTGAATCCCGGTTGCATGGACAATCTTCTTTTCCCCGCTGGTGAGGTTGTCGGCCCAGATTTCATAGCGCACTGCTCCTGGGAGAGGCGACCAGGAGAGTTGTGGGCGTGCAACAGCTGCGCCTCCGGAGATGGGATTAAGAGTTGGCGCTGAATTGATGTGCAGCGTGACAAAATCACTCCACGCAGAAGCCGGTCCACCATCCTGAATGGCGCGAACCCAGATGCGGAATCGTCCAATGGGCAGTGGCGATGAAGGTGTATATTCCGTTGAACCAGCAACGTCTCTCAGAAATGCATTCTCTCCAGTCGACAGGTTTGTGTACCAGACTTCGTAACCGTCAGCTCCATCAATTGCCGTCCAGCTGATGGTATGGAGTGGATTGAGCGATTGAGACTCTGGTGGTGTCACAAAAACCGGGGTTGCCAGAACAATCGAGAAACCGGCTGAGATGTAATTGTTAACAGCATCTGCAGTGTAACGAGGATCCCAGTCGCCCTTCTGCATTGAGACGGCGCGAGCCAAGAACGCATCTTCACTGTTCGCTCCACCGAGTGAAACGTTGTACGTTCCCAAATCCCGATTCGGGTCGGTGTATGTGACATCCGTCCGAAGATTGTTTTCCTGAACGAAGTTTGCAACGCCGGACACGTTCTCTATGTACGAGCCAGTCTGGTTATATAAGGCACTCTTCCAGTTCCAAACAATATTGTCTCTCGCGATTACATCTCCGCTGCGTTCGATCGTTGGAGAGGCAAATCGAAAAATTTGTCCGCCGGACAAATATTCGTCGTTGTAGGTAAAAATGTTCGATTCAAACAGCATGTCGTCGACATTGCCAATATTGAATCCCATCGCCTGATAGTTGTTGGTATTCCATGCCAGATTCTTGGCAACTTTCATAACAACATTATCACGGACGATTCCTCGCTCGTGTGAGTATGCCGTCAGTGGATCCCATGAGCCATTCAAACTTGCATGTCCGAAGCCCACCATGCCTCGGTACATCAAGTTGTTTTCGATGACAAAGTCTGTCATTGACGATTGGTGGTTGCCCGATACTTTGATCGACATATTTCCGCCGCGGGAGAACAAGTTGTTCCGGATCTGTAGATTTGTTGCCTCCGTCACATAAACATTGTGCAATTGCACTGTTCGAAATTCCCATCCATTTCGATCGAAAACATTTTCTTCAAGCACAGCCCTATTTGTGTACGCCAATTGGAGCCCAAACGACTCACCGTTGGAAAACACATTGCGCCGAATGGTAACATCTTGAATCAACTCCCCGAGATTACCTCCATAGAGTTGAACCTGGGTGTCATAGAACTGAAATCGGTTATTCTCTAAGAGAACGTCGCTTGTGCCGCTCGCTGCCTGCCCTTGTGCCCCCAATTGAAAAGCAAAAGGCGAAGCTTGGCCAATTTGATACTCCGGCGAAGCCGGATTGTTGAAGCTCGCAGCAAAATCGAGGCCCACCATTGCAAAGTGTCTTAATGGCGTAGTTGACGACCCATACCAGACTTTCCCATTCAGCAATATCGGCCTCGGACCCTCTCCATACGACGTGATGACTGTTTTCTTTTCGACGGAAGCGCCTGAAGTCTCCCATCGCCAATTAGCGCCTTCGCTTGGAAATGAGTCTCCAGATTTGAGCATCAGCCAATCAGGCTGGTTCTGCCGCAGAAGCTTTAGTCCAGCTGCTATGGTCTTCTTGGGAGTTGCGGCACTCAGTCCATCGTTGGCGTCATTGCCACTGCTGTTGCTGACGTATACCAATCGCGACTCAGGTGACGGCGTCAATACTGTCCAGCCATCGGCGTCCAGGGTCAATGGGAGCCGTTCTTCCAATTGCATGCTGACGCAACAAAAATCAGTGCGGGTTGATCGTTTTCTTGCTGAGCGATCAAATTTACCTGGAGTTCGAATCAGGCAACAAAAATTCTCGAGAAACGAATTCACAATGTTCTCCCCCACTTCGTCTGAATCCACCGTTGAAGACCAACCGGTATTCAAATTTACTTCCGTGAACTTTGCGTGAGTTGAGACGCCGGGGAGATCGTACAACTCAAAGAGTTGATTGAATGCAACAAACCAGTATAGACAGAACATTTTCAACGATCTGGTTAAGAATACCGGCAACTGATGGCACGAAGTCCTGCAGGACCTGCTGAATCAACCGGCAAGTGAACATCTATACAAGAATCTTCGATCGTTTTTTTCACTGGTCGCTAACTGTTTATTCAGGCATGGCGCCTGTCGTGCGGCGTTGATGCAACGCAGTCAGTATCCTGTGATATTCGGCCGCAATACCTTTCCAGGTGAATCGCCGCTCGACCAGTTCACTTTGTCGACGGACTCGCTCAGAATCGAATGCCGACAGTGCCTTCTGGATTTCTTCAGCAACTCTCTTGTGATTCGTGCAGTCAGTCAAGAATCCGCAGTCTTCAAGCGTCCACCGTGTCACGGCACGATCGTGGGTGACGATCGGTAGTCCTGAAGACAGTGCTTCGATGTAAGAGTTTGCAGACGGTTCGTCGAGTGACATATGCAGAAACGAATCAACCGACCGGTAAAGATCGGGCATGTCTTCTCGTGGAAGCTTGAGGAGCGAAAATCGTCCCGGCAGCAATTCTGCTCCCTTCTTAGCCACTTCTGCTCTTAATGGTCCATCTCCTGCAATCACCAGATGAACACCGGCCAACCCATGAACAGCTTCGATTCCTTCAAGGACGCGCTTACTCGGAATCAACGCGCTGACCATTAATACAGTTTTGACGTCCCCCGGTAGCCCAAATTTTTCTCTAGAACCTGGACCGCTGTGAAATCGAGCCGGATCAACCCCATTTGGAATTAAAACTGCATTCCAACGGTCCTTGTTCCGTTCAAAGTACTCAGGATTTGTACAGACGAGACCATCGCAATGAAACCATCGATACTCGCCGCTGTCGGCGATACATGGCCAATCACCATTCTGGGTGACGTAGAGATGTGGAGGTCGATACCCCCGAGTCCGGCGGCTGCGGAGAAACCAGTTCGAGTAAGGGAAGCTGCAAGTCACGGTCACATCGAAGTCAGCAGGCCTGTAACGCCTGGCCAATCCTGGCATGAAGCTCAGTTCTTCCCATGAGCATTCCGAACGTACGAACGGCATTCTGGGCCAGCGCTCGAAACGTTCTCGAGGTCGCCCATGCACCTGAATAAACTGATAGTTTCGAGCTGGATTCGATTCGCCCATACCAAACAGTGTGACGTCGCAGCCTTTGATTTTTGCAAGCTCATTTGCCACTGCTTCAAATGCGGTTTCAGCCCCGCGATTGACTCTATGTAGACCCGGAAGCACGAAACAAACACGCAATGGTGTGTAAATTGTCTGGTCCCCGTTTTGAACCTGGCTCACTGATCATTCCTTGTCGCTGATCGGGTGTTGGAGGACTTTCTAAAGCACTTTCGGAGGTGGTCAATCGTGTTGCCCAGTCTGTCCATGCAAGCGTCCAGAGTCCAAACCCACATTTCGGCCCACCGTCCGTAGAGCTTACGCTGAGTCAGATAGCGAGCCCGAATTCGCCGTTCGTTCTTCTCGCCTCGCGGCAATCGACTTTCATCAGAGGATCCTGCACCGAAATGCGTTGTGGTGACAGATGCCTCATACCACAGAAGAAAACCTGCTTTGCGTACCCGGTGACAAAATTCAACGTCTTCTCCGTAGAAGAAGAACTCTTCGTCGAGGAGCCCGATCGTATCGATTACGTGTCGCGGAATCATTAAGAAGGCACCGCCAAGCCAGCCAACGGGACGACATTCGGTTTCCCGATCCCAGTATGGATCCTGAAGATTTGCCCATCCGAAGAGTTTTGGCCAGCGTCTTGTGAACCCAAGGCGACTGAGCGTAATGCGAAATGGATGCGGAAGTCGTCTGGCAACGTTCTGAATGGACCCATCAGAATTCAGCAGCTTACAGCTCATCGCACCGATCCGCGGATTTGCTTTCAACACATCGACGCATTTCCTCAGGCATCCCGGATGAACGATGGTGTCGCTGTTCAGCAGCAGGATATACGGAACAAAGGGAACGTGCTTAAAACCAAGATTGTTGCCGCCGGAGAACCCCAGATTTTCAGTTGACACAACGAGCTTAACCCAGTCACTCCAGCCAGCAGCTTCGAAGTGTTGCGCCAGTATTTCTGATGAATTATCCTGAGATCCATTCTCGACAACGACGACTGAGAAATCGACGGTAGATTTCTCGGCTGCCAGCGATGCAAGGCAATCGACAACAAGACCCGGTGTTCGATAATTAATGATGATGACCGAAAGTTCCATGACCTGCGAACTGTTCTGAGGGTGAATGAATCAGTACCACTGCCCGAGTTCCCTGCCGATCATTTGCTCCAGGCTTCGAATTTGAGGGAGGCAGTTCTCTCTGAGGACTGCCATGGTCTCAGGGCTAAGTCTTTCTCGCTTTGTTTCGACGGAGTTCCAGCGGTCCATCTGAAGAATCATTCGAAGCCGCAGACGCGTGGGCACTAACGCGCGCACCGGGCTGGCAAACCACCTTTTGAGAAAACGATGTAATCCCGCAAAGCGGCGCTGCTTGTTTACATTGACGACATCCGGAACTGCACAAAAATCTGTAACCCCGAGGAATCTAAAGACTCTTCGACATTGCTCGACAGCGCCTTCTTTCAGATCTTCCTGAAGAAGGATCATGATGTTTTCCGCGGGAAACAGAGTAGTAAAACGTGGAAGCTGTTCCACATAGTTCATTATGGAGCTATAGAACAGAAGCTGCGGACAGCGATGTGTCGTTCCGAAGGCTGGGATGAGACGCCCCTGCCTGCGTTCAGACTCAGCCTTCAATGCCTCTTCAAAATCAGTGATTGGCTCATTGCCTGTAAACACCATTTGTGAATGCCAGGAATACATCGCTTCCACAGGGTTTCGCAACACCATCAGGATTTTGGCATCCGGACACATCTCATAGATGGACTTCGCCGCCTCTTGTGAATAGAGACTCAGGATGGAACCGTCAATCAGAACTTTTGCCTCCGACGATACTCGACACATTTCCTGATACTCTTCAAGAGTCCGTGCTCCGGGCATATCAAGATCACGACAATGGAAGTTTGTTTCCTTGATCGCACAACCTTCAATCTCGGGGTGCTGCAGCAGCATATTCATCAATGCTGAGGACGCTGCTTTCGGCGCTCCAACGAGATACGCATTTGGAAATCGAACTGTAGTCAAAGAGGACTCCTGTGAAACGGCCGCCGACTAACGTCAGGCAAAGTTGAATTGTGGCTTGTCTGGTCGCATACCTAAAACCCAGCGATATACTTCCAGTGATTGCTGCCCCTTCCGTTCCCATGTAAAGTGCGAATAGGCCCGTTCGAGGGCCGCTCCTGAACGGCGATCAATTTCGCCTGGATCTGAAATCAGTCTTTCAAGCTCATTGCGATATCTCTGAATGATCTCATCACGAGTCCCCAGGGGAATCCGAAACGACGTAGACTCTGTCATCAACTCCGATGGACCCGCATAATCAACCGCCATAGGAACGACACCAACTGCCATCGACTCCAGGATTACCCCTCCGCCGAATTCTCGAACTGACGGAAACGTCAATATGTCGCAGGCAGCCAGACGATTTTGAACATCGTGGTGTGGAACAGATCCAATCATCCGAACCGCATCCTGAATCCCGAGTTTCCCGATTCTCTCCTGTATCAGGCTAAACTGGGGACCATCGCCGACAATGTCCAGCGTGAGCTTACCGCTTCTGGCAAGAGGCGCGATCGCTTCGATCAGAAGGTCGACACCTTTGTAAGGTACAAGTCGTCCAAGAAAAATACACCGCAGCGGAAGACTCGCTCGGTGACATCGTCGAGCAACGAATCGCGTTGGATCGATACCGTTCTCTGGAATGTAGATCACTTTGTTCTGGTAACGGTCCGGGATCTCTCCAGCAGTGTGGCTGGACCCGCAAACGATTGCATCACTATTCCTAAGGGTTGACCGATACCCGGGCAGCCACTTATAGGCGGATCGTACCGGCGCCAGCCATTCTCGTTCCGCACGCCGAACTTCATTGAATTGCTGAGGCCAGGGAACCCCGCCATTCAATGGCCCAAGAACAAACGGGATCCCGATCTTTCGACACCTCGCTGCGAGCGAACTGGGCACCGTTGGACTCAAGGGTGTAATCCGATGAACCAGGGAAAATTTTCCTGCCCTGAGATCGGGTTCAAATTTCTTCCAGACAAGCCGTTCAAAATACGAATACGAGACAGAAGACAACGCCATAATTGTCGTCCATCCCTTCCCTGCACCACCTCTCAGGCGACTTCCGAGAGCATGAATTCGTGCGGCCACAGCTTCTGAGTCAATCGCTGTAAACTCAGAGTCTGTCAAACCTGCTCGAAGAATCGCTTCACGATTTCGGATCTGTGTGACGAGGTGAGCGCCGGTGAGCGACTGCAGTATTCTGGCATGAGACCAGCCCACCAGGGGCACAGACGCCCACTCCGGATTTGCTGCTTCGGCAATAATCAGAGGCGGCTTGATCAAATTGATCTCGACTTAAGTTTTTCAAACAGGACAACGAGGGACCGAAAATAAACGGCGGCCCAGACAAAAGTGACACATGCCACCGCAAGCACGAAACGCGCGGCAGGTAACCAGGCAGAATCGTCCGTGACATTCTGAATCAGGGTTCCCACCAGCACTGACGCAATACCCACCAAAGTCAATTTCATGTCTTCTGCCCAGGTGGGAAGACCAGAGCGGGTGGCGACAACGCCGGTCAAAATATACCGAAAGAAGTCGGACGCGGAATAACCTGCGAGTGCCCCGGGAAATCCGTAGAAATGGTACCCTGCTGGAATCATCAACAACATACCAGCCAGTTTCACGGTCCCTCCAAGGGCAATCACCCTGGACTTTCCCAGCGCCAGAAGTCCATTACTCGCGTGGCACTCCAGAATCTGAAACCAAATCCCGACGCTGACCATCTGCAACATCCAGCCGGCCTCTGAGTATCGCTGATCGTAGAGCATATCAACCATCGGTTGAGCGGCGGCGACCATCGCACACAGCAATGCGCTAACGCCCAGGACAGTCGACTCACGCATGGTGTAAAACTCAGCCCGGAATTCACCCCGTGATCTAAATGCTCGACTATAGACCGGAAAGGCGATCGATCTTCCAAACGTCCAGATTAGCTGCTGTGGGATCATCGAAAAGCTGAGTGCAACACTATAGACACCAAGTAGCTGCAATGGGATCATTTTAGCAAATACGAGTCGATCTGCCTGCTGTACCAGAAACGTAAAGATCGTGCTGATAAATACCCAGCGACCAAAACGAATCAGACTACGAGCGAATTTTGGATCCCAGGCAATTCGGTTTTGGTAGCCTTTGAACCAGAGATGGCTGAGGGCCAGCCTGACAACTCCGGACGCGAGCATTCCCACAACGAGAGCCCACTCAGAATGAGTCCACCAGGCCGCTGCAACCATGCCTATGGCTGCGAGGAACTGGCAAATCAGGTCTACAAGAATCAGTCCCTTCTGGTCCATATGGCGACTGGCGGTCGCGAGCTTTGTCGACTGAAAACCGCCCAGCACAGCATTCAGCGACGCTACGGAAATGAGCAGGAACAGCCGACTGTCCTCATAGATCAATGCAAACGGATAGGCGCCTGCAAACGACGCAGCAAAGAGTGCAAAACCTCTCAGTATCTGAATTGTCCATGCTGTATTGAGCAATTCAATTTTGTCACCATCCGGATTTTGCACAATGTTCGGCTGGATGCCAACGTCGGAAAACATCCCGAGACCCTTGATGAAGGTCTGAACAAGAGACATGAGCCCAAACGCTTCCGGAAACAGCAGCCTTGTCATGATCACATTGGATGTGAGACGCACAACAGAGCTAATTGCATATCCAATGGCAAGCCAGGCACTTCCTTTTAACGCAAGCGAGCGCGCAGATGTGCCAGCAGTTAGACCTCTCCACCACTGGAGACTGACCGCATAGGCGTTAGTAAAAATTCTATGCAAAATCACGAACCTCTTTTTCACTAAGCAACTGGAATTGAAATCAGTTCAGCTAATCTTTCGAGAATTAGGTGCGTCATCGTACTTCACAGGTAGACTCATCTCTTGGTATCGTTCGCGTTTCGCACAGCATGCCAGTGCTCATCGAATCACTGCCCTTGTACTCATCAGCTTCTGGGATTCAGACTGGCTCAAAACTCTCCACTTCACACTTTGGAGCACGACGATCTCATTCACAAATTCCTGCGAATCCTCGAAAAGATGGGATGCAGACCCTCGACACGCTTCGGACCCACGCGTGAAACCGACTTCCGAACGTTGCTCTGGGTGGCCACTGACTTCTGCGACTCACTCTCGATCTCTGTGATGTCACAACGCGTGTTGACTCAGGTCTAAGTCCAGTCAACCGACCCCGCCAACATGACGCTGCACCACCTGCCAGCATCAGGAGAACGGGATGCGGCATATTGTTCGCAAGACAATCCAGTGCGTACATCAATGTGACAATTGCGATTACTCCGCATTGGCAGTCAAAGTGCTTTCCTGTCGTTACCCTACCCCTCAAGACTGCTATCGCAGGCAGAATCAAGGTCGCCGTGGTAAAGCCCCATCCGAGCAAACCATGCTTTGCAAGTGAAAGGATCCACAGTGAATCAGGAACAACCTGCGTCGTGGTTTTATAATAATGCCATGGCGTCCAGCCCAACAGTGGCCGAAGGCGCCATCGCTCCAATAGCAACTCTTCGTTTCGCACCCTAAACGCCAGTGATCTTTCACGTTCTTCAAAACCAGACCCGCTCGGCCGGAATTCTTCGGAAACTTCGACCTGTACTACTCCCGGAAACACGATTCGAACCAATGGATAGACAACGGGAATCAGCGATAAAAGAGCAAAGACATAGTAGGTGCGAGGAACTTTACTTATTAGCAACAGCATCCACCCAGCGAACATGAGCAGGATGGCGCCCGTACTAAACATGAAAACCGTTGATGCGGCCAGCAGCAGCGGCACCCATATGGTTCGAGCTAATCGTCCGGAACTGAATGAGATCGAAGCAGCAAGCACACTACTCATACCCATAAACAGCGACAACTGCAGCCCATGTTCTAGAAAGACTCTTGGTCTCCAAAACCCAAATCGCATGTGCTGACCAAGCCCACCAACACTTCGGGGCTCATAACCATACACTACATTGTGAAGGACTGGTGCCATCTTCATCTCGAAATAACATAACGGCAGGTACAACAGTGACGCCACTATGATCACATAGAAGGCCGCCTTAATATCCTCATTGTCAGTAAGGGTCTTTACTCCAATCAACCAAGGCAATCCCCATAGAAGAAACAGCTGAATTGCACTGACCATTCCATCATATGGTCCCATATTGTTACTTATAGACGAAGCAAATGCCACTACAGACATACCCAAGGCTGGCACCCACGTGAGCCCTAGACTGACTTGTGGCGACTCGCGGCGACGCACAATTGGCAGGAGCAGGCCCGCAACCAAGGCAAGAATCTTATACTTCGTAATGTGCTGTCCCGGAAGATCAATAGAAACCTGGGGAAGCAGCATCCAACCAGCAACGACTCCCGCGTAGAATGCTTTTACATTCCGGTGCTTCAACACGATCATTACGAAGCTGGCAATCCAGACAAAGCTTGCTGCCAGAGCAATACTACTAACCATCGTTTTCAACTTATTCAAAGCGAATTCTGCGATGCATCATCATGCGAATCGCTGACATAAACAATTCTGTTTCAAGCAGCACGAAGCTAAGCGACGATCCGCGACGAATTCGCTTGCAGAAACTGCTTTGCCTGAGTTGCTGTCGCCAACGAGTCTTTAACTTATCGGCCGCTCGCAGAATCTGTGGGTGAATAGTGTTCTTCTGTTGGCGGAAATGGGGTTCGTAGGTCGTGGTGGAAACCTCAGCTCTAGCTCAGCAAACGCCGTCGCCCCTACACACTCGGTCTGATGATCGTATGGAGTCTTCATGTGACGACGAGGGACCTCTTCAGTCTTAACCCATAGATTTTTGCCTAAGCTTCAACGAGATTCTACATGCAATTGGAATTTAGGAACTCTTACTATTTCATAGATGAATAACTAATTCTTTGAGCGAATGATTGAATATTGGAGCTCAGACAAGCCAATTGTTCATTTCCGATTTATATCAGCCGTTACATATCCGTGTAGGTTTGATTTGTGCCATCTCCATGCACTCTCTACAATTGATTCAATGTGAGCATACGCTGGCGTCCACCCGAGTTGTGTCTTGATTTTATATGGATCCGCAACCAGTGCCGGCGGGTCGCCGGGGCGTCTTGCTTCTATCACGCGAGCAATTGGTTGTCCCACCACTCGCTCTGCGGCATTGATAACCTGCATGACCGAATAGCCGTTCCCGGTGCCAATGTTGTAAACCTCGGCCGTCGAGGCATCCATTGCCTGAATCGCCAGAATATGGGCCGATGCAAGGTCACTCGTGTGTACATAATCCCGAATACACGTTCCGTCCGGTGTTGGATAGTCTGTCCCAAACACCTTGATATGGTCTCGCTTTCCGAGTGGCACCTGCAGTACCAGCGGGATCAGGTGATTCTCCGGATTGTGATCTTCGCCAAACTTGCCGTCTGCATCCGCTCCTGATGCATTGAAGTACCTCAAAAGAGTATAGCCCAACCCGTATGCATGGGCAAAGTCACGGATCA